>NZ_JBIWPL010000008.1:222331-295992 GCF_044768255.1 Kitasatospora sp. NPDC101157
CCGGCGGGGGGGGGGGGGGGGGGGGGGGGGGGGGGGGGGGGGGGGGGGGGGGGGGGGGGCCCCCCCCCCCCACGGGGTGGGGGGCGGGGTGTGGGCGCGCGGGGTGGTGCCGCGCGCTCAGGGGTTGCTCGGGGGTGGCGTGTCCCTGCCCGGGGCGGGGTCGTTGTTACCGGCGTCGGATGCTCCTGTGGTCGGAGCCGAGTGGTGGGAGGCCCCGGGATGCGGCGCCGAGTTGGGGTGTGGGCGCGGCGGGTGGCGGCGGCCTGGTGTGTGGTGGTGGTTGCGGGGTGCGGGGGTGGGGTGTCGAGCGGGAGTGGTGGGGACGGGGTCGGGGCGGGTTCCCGCACGGCGCCTCCGGTGGTGTCGCGGGCGGTGTTGAGTGCGGTGCCCGCTGACGGTGCGCAGGATGTGGCGGCGGAGGGGGCGGTGCGGGTGACCGTCGGGCAGGGGCGGCTGGTGTCGGTGCGGCTCGCGGACGCGAAGGGGGTCGAGCTGCCCGGGAGGATGAGTCCGGACGGGGCCGGCTGGGTGCCGGACGGGCCGTTGCCGCTGGGGACCGCGTTCACGCTGGATGCCGTGGCGGAGGACGACCAGGGGCAGCGGGCGGCTCAGCACTCGGCGTTCTCGACGGTGGCCCGGGCGCACACCTTCGTCGCCTTCTTCACACCGGAGGACGGGTCGACGGTCGGTGTCGGGATGCCGGTGTCGTTGCGGTTGAGTCGTCCGATCACCGACCGGGCGGCGGTGGAGCGGGCCGTGCAGGTGACGGCGGATCCGCCGGTGCCGGTGGCGGCGCACTGGTTCGGCAGCCAGCGGTTGGACTTCCGGCCGCGGCAGTACTGGGCGGCCGGGACCAGGGTGACGGTGGCGCTGCGGCTCAAGGACGTGCAGGGGGCGCCGGGGGAGTTCGGTACGCAGAGCCGGGACCTGCACTTCACCATCGGCCGGGCGCAGGTGTCGACGGTCGATCTGGACGCCCACACGCTGACGGTCCGGACCGGGCAGGGCGGGAAGGTGCTCCGGGTGCTCAAGGTGTCCGGGGGCAGCCCCGAGCACTCCACCTACCGGGGGGTGATGGTGGTCTCGGAGAAGTACAAGCTGACCCGGATGAACTCGCAGACCGTCGGCATGGGCGACGAGTACGACATCAAGGACGTCCCGCACGCGATGCGGCTGACCGCCTCCGGCACCTTCGTGCACGGCAACTACTGGGCAGACCCGGGGGTGTTCGGCACCGCCAACACCAGCCACGGCTGCATCGGGCTGGCGGACGTCAAGGGCGGGACGGGCAAGGACACCCCGGCGGCCTGGCTGTTCGAGCACACCATCCCGGGGGACGTGCTGGAGGTGCGGGCCTCGGCCGGGGACCTCGTGCCGCCGTCGAACGGGCTGGGGGACTGGAACCTGTCGTGGGAGCAGTGGGTGGCGTAGCCGGCGCCTTCACCCCACCTCCTCCGCGGGTTCACCCGGACGGCCCAGTTATCCTGCTCCGGCGCGTCGGGGTCCGGCGTGAAAGTTCGGTACCCCGTGCAACTCATGGGGGCGCTCAACGCGTCAAGTGAGTGAGTACCGGGAGGGGAGATTCCGTGAAGACGGGGAAGACGGTCGGCGCAGCGATACGCACCACGAGCCGTTACCGGCGCCGGGGTGCGATGGCGCTGGTCATGGGTGGGGTGCTGCTGCTCACCGCCGCGTGCAACGACGACAAGGGCGGTTCGTCCGGCGACAGCGCGGCCTCGGCGCCGGCCGATGCCGGTGGGAGTGCCGCCCCGGGGGCGCCGAAGGCCTCGGCGGCCGTGCTCGCGGTCGAGCCGAAGGACGGCGCCCAGGACGTCGCGCCGAACGCGCTGCAGGTGTCCGTCTCCAAGGGCAAACTGACCACGGTCGAGGTGACCGACAAGAACGGCAAGCCGGTCGAGGGTGCGATCACCCCGGACGGCAGCGGCTGGAAGCCCGCGTCGGCGCTGGCCGTCGGCATGGCGTACAAGGTGAACGCGCAGGCCAAGGACGACGCCGGCCTGGTGGCCGCGTCGACCACCTCATTCACCACCCTGACGCCGGAGAAGAAGGTCTCCACCAACGACAACATCGCCGACGGTGCCACGTACGGCGTCGGCATGATCGTCTCGGTGACCTTCAACAAGGACGTCAAGAACAAGGACGCCGTCCTCAAGGGCATCAGCTTCGAGACCGACAACGGCACCGTGGTCAAGGGCCACTGGTTCGACAGCCGCCGGGTGGACTTCCGTCCGGAGGAGTACTGGAAGCCGGGCACCAAGGTGACCATCAAGTACCGGCTGAAGAGCGTCGAGATCGCGCCCGGGGTCTACGGCGACGTGGACAAGGACGAGCCGTTCACCATCGGCCGGTCGATGATCTCCACCGCGGACGCCAAGACGCACCAGATGACGGTTGAGCGGGACGGCAAGAGCACGACCCTGCCGGTCACCCTGGGCGCGGACGCGACGCCGTCCTGGGGCGGAACCATGGTGATCATGGACAAGGAGAAGGTCACCCGGATGAACTCGCAGACCGTCGGTCTCGGCGGCGAGTACGACATCCAGGACGTGCCGCACGCGATGCGGCTGACCACCTCCGGCACCTTCCTGCACGGCAACTACTGGTCCAACCCCTTCGGCAAGTCGAACGGCAGCCACGGTTGCATCTCGATGCAGGACGTGAAGGGCGGCAGCGACAGCTCGGTCGCCGGCAAGTTCTACAACGACTCGATGGTCGGCGACGTGGTGAAGATCGTGAACACCAAGGAGAAGACCGTCTCGCCCTCCAACGGGCTGGGCGGCTGGAACGTGTCCTGGGCCAACTGGTAGCCCCGGCAGTTCGTCGCCGGGCGGCCCGGACCTCACCCGTTGGGGTCGGGCCGTCCGGTTTTCGGGGCGGAAAGCCCCTCTGATGGCGCAACCTTTCCGGTGGCCGGGCGCGTGTGTCCGGTCGGGGCCGGCGGGTCCGTGGGGAGCAAGGGAGGGATCGACGTGAGGTCGATACGCAGGGTGATGGCCATCGGGCTGGTCGGTGGGGCGATGACGCTGACCGCAGCCTGCGGTGGGGGCGGCGGTGGGGGCGGGAGCGCCGCCAAGGCCGATCTCGGGGCCGGGGCGGCCGCGTCGGCGACGGCGCCCGCGAGTTCGGCGCCGAAGGTGTCGACGGCCGCGGTGACCATCGAGCCGAAGAACGGCGCGGTGGACGTGGCGCCGGGGGCGCTCAAGATCGGGGCGACGGGCGGCAAGCTCACCACCGTCAAGGTGAGCGACAAGTCGGGTAAGGAAGTCCCCGGCACGATCGCCGCGGACGGCTCCAGCTGGACCCCGTCCGCCGGGCTCGCGGTGGGCACCGCCTACCAGGTCAGCGCGATGGCCGCGGACGCCAACGGCGCGGTCGCCACGGCGGACAGCAGCTTCACCACGCTGACCCCGGCGGCGCTGGCCAAGGCCTCGGACAACGTGGACGACAACGCCACGTACGGCGTCGGCATGATCGTCTCGGTGGATTTCAGCAAGGACGTCGCCAACAAGGACGCGGTCGCGAAGGGGATCACCTTCGAGACCGACAACGGCACCGCGGTCAAGGGCCACTGGTTCGACGACCGGCGGCTGGACTTCCGTCCGGAGGACTACTGGAAGCCGGGCACCAAGGTGACGGTGCACTACCGCCTCAAGAGCGTGGAGATCGCCCCCGGGGTGTACGGCACCGACCGGGACGAGCCCTTCACGATCGGGCGATCCAAGGTTTCGACGGTTGACGCCGCCGCGCACAGGATGACGGTGGCCGAGAACGGGGCGTCGAGCGACATCGCCATCACCTCCGGTTCGGACGAACACCCCACCTGGAACGGCACGATGGTGGTCATGTCCAAGGAGGGCACGGTGCGGATGCAGTCCAGCACCATGCCCGGCATGACCGGCAAGCCGTACGACCTGCAGGTTCCGCACTCGATGCGGCTCACCACCAGCGGGACGTACGTGCACGGCAACTACTGGAGCGACGGTCACTTCGGCGAGGACAACGTCAGCCACGGCTGCGTGGGCCTGCGCGACGTCGAGGGCGGCGGGGAGTCCACCACGATGGGCAAGTTCTACGCGGACTCGATGGTCGGGGACGTGGTCATCGTGAAGAACTCGGTCAAGAAGGAGACCCTCGACCCGGCGAACGGGCTGAGTGGCTGGAACCTGCCGTGGAGCAAGTGGTAATCGCCAGGTAGAAGCGGTTCGACGTCAACCCGGGCTTGACTTCGGTCGGCCCGGGTCGGCGTTTTTCCGGCCCAGGCTTGCTCCGGGCATATGCCGACTCGGGCGAGATCGTTTGCTCATTGTCCGTACGCGGCTGCTTGCGTTCCGCAATGATGGACCGCATGGCGGGTTGGGGCGAAGCAGATCAGTCATCGGTTCCGGCGGCCGGCGTGGTCGCGGAGGCGTCGTGGATCGACGTCCAGGGTGCGCTCTCGGCGCTGGAGCGGCTCAGCTCCGAAGAACTCCAGGAGATGTACTCCGACAGACTGTGCGACCAGTCCGCGCCCAACGAGGTGCGGCTGCCGTCACGTCCGGAGTCGGGGCCGGTGGCCCGCCGCCTGGTGCTGAACGTCCTGGAGTCCTGGGGCCTCCACCAGTGCCTGGAGGCCGGGGAGTTGCTGACCAGTGAGCTGGTGTCCAACGCGGTGCGGCACGCCGCCGGCCGCACCATCGGGCTCCACGTCAGCCGCAAGCCCGGCTGGCTGCGGGTCGAGGTGCGGGACTCGTCGCGCGCGCTGCCCTGCATGATCCTCGCCGAGGCCCGGCCGGTGAACGAGCGCGGCCGGGGCCTGAGGATCGTCGACGACCTCGCCGACCGCTGGGGCGCCGACCTGCTGCCGCGCGGGAAGGGCGTCTGGTTCGAGCTGAAGCTCCGCGAGCGGAACTGACGCGGGCTCTTCCGGGTCCGGATACGCGCAGGGCCCCCGGGCTCGCCGTGGTCGGCGGTGGGGGCCCCTGCAAGTCATCGCGCCGGCCAAGGGGGTGCGTGCCGCGCGATGGGCGTCGGCAGTGCCAGGTCGGGCCCGCCGAAGTTCGACGGGTCGACTATCGCACGGATCTCAGCATGCGGGCAAACCGGGGCGTCTTGGATTGAAAGGTTAGTAACCTACTTCACCTTTGGATTTTGCATAGGTTAACGCCATGGCCTGTGAATATTCATGATCCCGGTGAACTGATCATTGCTTGACGGGCCCGGGCGGCATGTGCGCGAACGGCGGCCGGGGAGAGGCGCGGGCGGGGTGGTGGGGCCTTCGGCGCGCCGCGGCAGGCGCGGCAGAGACCGCCCAGGAGGGCGTGCGGACGGCAGGGGGTGCGGCAGTCGGTGCACTCGGTGATGCGGGTGGCCGGAGGCTCCGGGCGTTGTCGTTCAGGGGGCATCTTGTCGAGCAGGCGGCGGCGGGTGAAGGCCACCGGGCTGTGGACGCCGTCCGGTGGGAGGCCTGCGGTGAGAGCGGTGGTGAAGAGGGCCGGGGTGGTGCCCCGGGCCAGCCACTCGGCAGCGAGCGGCTCCAGGGCGGCGCAGTCGGCGGCGGAGAGGGCCAGGCGGGCGTCGGCGAGGCCGAGGCCGGCGAGGGCGGCGTAGGCGGCCGAGGTGGAGGAAGTGCGGTTGAGCGTTCGCCCCTTGGGGGGATCGGGTGCTCCGGACGTTGACGCCTCGCCCATCTCGCCCGCCGCGCCCGTGGCGCCCGTGGTGATGAAGCGCGTCCACCACGCGTCGGAGCGGGGCGTGCGGGAGAAGTAGGTGCGGAACACCCAGCGGCAGTCCTTGGAGCTGATGCGCTCGCGGACGCGACGCAGATGACCTGCGGTGGAGAGGTTGTTGAGCACCGTGCGGCAGGCCATCTGCCCGTAGTGGGGCTGGAGGACGGCGAGGGTCTTGACGTCCATGGCGGCGCCGTCGGGGAGATGGTCGATGAGCGAGGCGAGGTAGGCCTCGCGCGCCGGGAGGTGGGAGAAGTCGGCGGCCGAGCGGGGAAGTTGCTCCGGGGCGGACTGCTTGCCGTATCCGGGTGCGGCCATGGCGGTAGAGTCGTGGGTAGCCACAGGATCGAGTCCAGTTCGATCGTGCCGGTCAGGCCCCCGTTCGGTGTTGGTAGCACCGGCGGGGGCTGATTCATTAGTGCGCACGCTACACGGAGGAATCGACTGTGGCGAAGTCGTGACGATAAGTCATATCGACTGGGTGCGGCGGCGGTTGGAAGGTAGTTACCCACCCGTTCAACTAAGGGGCCACTCGACTGTGGCCACTTGAGCGTCGGGGGCGAAAGCGACGAAGGCGGCCCAGGCCTCGGGGGAGAAGGTGAGGGTCGGGCCGGCCTTGTCCTTGGAGTCGCGGACGTGGACGGCGGAGGGCGAGGAGGCGACCTGGTCGCGGCCCTCGCCACCTCCTGGGGTGCCCACCCGCGCGGCGAGGGCCACATCGGCAAGACCGTCTGGTTCGAGCTGCAGTTCCCGCTCGCGGCCTCGGTCTGCTGACTCTCCCTGCGGGCTGCCTCGGGGGCCCTGGCCGCCACGCGTGCCGCCGGTCGATGGCAGCCTCTGTTTGGGCTTGCCGAAGGCTTGTTTGCGCGATTCACTTGCACAAGCAGGCCCAACAACCCGTGAAGGGGGGATCACAGATGCTACTGAATTTCAGGGTCGCGAATCATCGCTCGATCCGGGATGAGCAGTCGCTACAGCTGCACCCGGTCTACGACGCGGACAGGCCGGCCGGGACGCACTGGGAAGCGGTCCCTGTGGCGGGCATCTTCGGTGCCAATGCGGCTGGTAAGTCGAACGTCATCGACGCCTTGTCCTACATGAACAGGATGGTCGTCGACTCGTACCGCGACGCCGAGCCGGATGGAGGCGTGACCCGTCAGCCGTTCCGTCTCGACGAGGCCGCTCGCGGCGAGCCTTCGTGGTACGTGGCGGACCTGCTGATCGACGGCGTGCGCTATACCTACGGGTTCAGTGTGGACGACGACCGAGTGCTCGACGAGTGGCTGCACAGCTTTCCTCGTGGCAAGAAGCGCAAGATCTTCGAGCGCTCGCCTGACGGGCTGGACATCGGCGACTCGCAGCATCGGCGCGAGCTGAAGCTGGTCGAGAACATCACCGAGCCCAACGTGCTCTTCATGTCCTTGGCGGCCCGTTCCCGCCAGCATGACTTCCGGCCGGTATACGACTGGTTCGCGCGGAATCTCCTGTTCAGCCGACGCCCGACGGCCCTGGGGCTTGGTACGGGACGTCTCCTGGAGCACCAGGACCGATATCCGGAACTCATCGAACTGTTGCGTGCCGCGGATCTCGGGATCGCGGAGTGTGGGGCGGAGCGCGTACTGCTCGATGAGGAGCAACTGCGGAAGAGGTACGGCCCCCGCATCCCGCAGCGGCTCTTGGCCGAACTCGAAGAACGAGGGCCTCGGGCCGTCATCCGTCCGTGGATAGGCCATCGCGGGCGTGACGGGATCGTCCGGATGGATGTGTCCGAGGAATCCGAGGGAACCCAGGCATTGCTGCGACAGGCGCCCCTCCTCATGAACGCGCTCCGCCGGGGGGGAACCTTCGTGGTGGACGAGATCGACTCAAGTCTGCACCCCATCCTGACGGCGCGCCTGATCGGACTTTTCCAGAGCGCCGAGACCAACCCCAATGGCGCCCAGCTGATCTTCACCTCGCACGACGCCAGCCTGCTCGGTCGAACTGATGGGGAGGACGTGCTGCGGCGGGATCAGGTCTGGTTCGTAGAGAAGAACGAGTACGGCGAGACGGAGCTCTTCTCCCTGGCTGATTTCAAGCCGCGCCAGGAGGAGAACCGTGAACGGCGGTACCTCAGTGGAAGTTACGGCGGTGTGCCGTTCATCGACGAGAACTTTGCCAATGCTGTAGCGGCCCGGGGGGATGAAGATGGCAAGGGCGACGAAGCCGAGCGGTCGCAAGCGTCCCTCTTTTGACACGCCACTGAGGAGGCAATCGGGCCACCGGGAATCGCGGCAGCGACTTCTGGTGGTCTGTGGCGCGAAGGTGACGGAACGGGACTACCTCCAGGGACTCAAGTCGAGCGTCCGGAACCCGGCGGTCTCCGTGAAGATCGTCGAGCATCCGAGGTCGCCGGCCCAGGTCGTGGAGCGTGCCGAGCTCCTGCGCGAGCAGGCGGCTGGCGAGTACGACGAGACGTGGTGCGTTCTCGATGTCGACGCATTCGTCGACCTGGATCTGACGATGACCGAGGCGCGACAGAAGAACATCGAGGTGGCGTTCTCGAATCCGTGTTTCGAGGTGTGGTTGCTGCTGCACTTCATGGAATACCGGCGCCCGGCTCGTTCATTCAAGGAACTCCTGCCGTTTCTAGAGAAGTGCTTTCCGGCGGGATACGGAAAGGCGGATCAGAATTTCAGCCTCTACGGGCCGACATGGCGGTTGGCCGCGACCCGGGCGAAGGAGCTGGCTCAGTGGGGTGAGGAGCACAAGGTGAATCCCTCCACTGGCATGTGGAAACTTGCGCTTGCCATTGGAGGCTCCGAGCCGTCGGCACGCCGGTGAGACCCTTCCGTTCTGGGGTGGTTGCCTGCGGATGCCGCACAGGAAGTCGGGCCCGTCGACTTCCTGTGCAGGCCGGGTACCATCGGGCCCGTGAACTCGTACTGGCACGTCGTGCTGCCACCGCTCGGCGCCTGATCGGGCGCACGCACTCGGTGGTTTGATCCCGTTGCCCCCGCTCAGGGGGCTCTTCGGCGTGCGCCCGCTTCGAAACCAGTTCCTCTGATGGTCTTCGACGACGGAAGTTCACGACTGTGCCGAATCGTTTGTCCGCGCCCGCGCGCGCTCGTCTGACCCCTGCCCCTCGCCGTACCCGCCCGATCGACGGGCCGGTGCCGATCCTGGTCTCCGCGCTGCTGTGGGGCACTACCGGAACGGCCGCCTCGTTCGCCCCGGCAGGCGCTCCGGCGGCCGGGATCGGGGCGGCGGCCCTGGTGCTCGGCGGGGCGCTGCTGTTCCTCACCGACCGTGCCGCGTGGTCGCTGCCCCGGGCGTGCGGGGTGCGCGAGCGGTGGCTGCTGGTGGTGGGAGCGGTGGCCGTGGTGGGGTACCCGGTCACCTTCTACCCGGCGGTGGCCCGCACCGGGGTCGCGGTCGCCACGGTGATCGCGCTGGGCAGCGCGCCGGTCTTCACCGGACTGCTCGGGTGGCTCACCCGGCAGGGGCGGCCGAGCGGGCGGTGGGCCGGGGCCACCGTGCTGGCCGTGCTCGGGTGCGTGGTGCTGGTGCTCGGGCCCGAACTCGCAGGCCACGGGTCGGCCGTGGACGCCCTCGGGGTGTTGCTGGCGGCGCTCTCCGGACTCTCGTACGCGGTGTACTCGCTGATCGCCGGGCGGCTGATCGCGGCCGGGCACGCATCGGCCGGAGTGATGGGGGCGATGTTCGGCGGGGCGGCGGTGCTGGTGCTGCCGGTGCTGCTCGCCGGCCCGACCGGCTGGCTGATCTCGGTGCGCGGTGCGGGCGTCGTGCTGCACCTGGGGGTGGTCACCACCTTCCTCGCCTACCGGCTCTTCGGCCACGGCCTGCGGCACGCCACGGCGCAGACCGCCACCACGCTGACCCTCGCCGAGCCCGCCGTCGCCGCCGTCCTCGGCGTCGCGGCCCTCGGCGAGCGCCTGCCGACGGTGTCCTGGTGCGGCCTCGCGGTCCTCGCAGCCGGCCTGGCGGTCCTGACGCTCCCGGGCCGGCGTTAGGCGCACCGCTGCACAGGAAGTCGGGCCGGCCGACTTCCTGTGCAGTGGGGATTGTTGAACGTGTTCAAAAGACCTGCGAGAGTGGCCCGAGCAAATACTCCGCATGTCGTCGAACCGGGGGAACGACGTGGACTTGACGGTGGTCCGAAAGCTCACTGCGGCAATGGCGTCTCTGATCCTCGGATGCGCCGCCTGCGCGGGCGGCGCGGGCGGCGGCCGGACCGTGATCGAGCAGGCCGACCTGGTGGGCGACTGGGGGAACAAGGCCGGCGCCCGACTGCACATCGCCGCCGATCACAGCGCGACCGTGAGCGGCCTGGAACACGCTGTTCCCGACACCTCTTGCTCAACGGCCGAGCCGGCGGCCCAATGGGTCTTCTGGGCGCCGATGGACGCACACAGTTCGGTTGCCGATGCCACGGCAACCAAGGGCGATTCGTTCGACCTGGAGCTGGCGCCAGGTGCACGCACGTCCGAGAGGACGTGCAGCGCGACCGCGGTGGTCCAGCGCGATGGCGAGGGGTACGACCTTTGTCTCGTCCAGTACGCGGACCAGAGCTGCACGGACGGCGAACTCCTCCGCAAGCTCACGACGAGCCCCGGCTGATGACTGCCGCAGCCCGCACGGGCAGTCGGCCGGTCGACTCCGCCGGCGACGTCGATTTGCCGGGTATGGCCAGAGCGTGCTTCGTGGCAAGACAGCTGCAAGCGCCCATCCCGCGGTCTCGGTTGTGCGGTGCGTGCTCGCTGTGTTTGTGGCCGGTCCGGCGGTCCTGACGCTGCCCGGTCGGCTGCTGCACGGGAAGTCGGATCGGCCGACTTCTGGTGTGCGGGTTGTGCGGTGTGTTCGCTATGGGTGCGGCGGCCGGCCTGCTCAGGCCAGGAGGCCGCCGGTGTACGGGTCTTCGGCGAGGAGGCGCCAGGAGTGGCGAGGGGTCGCCCAGGCCTCCGGGTCCACCCGCTCGACCAGATCCTCGACGACGGTCCGGAGGAACACCTGCGGGTCGAACACCTGCCAGTCCTCGCCCTCGTCCTCGCCGCCCCCGTACTCCCAGCGGTCGTGGTCGGCGCGCAGCCGCTCGTACGTCCACAGGGCGTAGAGCAGGGCGGAGACGTCCCGGTGCAGGTACGACGCCGGGTCGTCGGCCCCGTACAGGCCGGGCAGTTCCAGGCGGCCGGTCGCGCCGTCGAGTGCGATCACCAGGTCGTGCGGCCAGTGGGCGAGGGCGAGGCGGCCGGGGTGGGTGGAGTCCATGGCGGCGAGCGGGTCGTCGGGGTCGACGCCGAACATCTCGCTGTCGAGTGGCAGGCCCGCCTTGACGAGGAGCCGCCGGGTCGGCTCGTGGGTGAGCTCGGCGGGCAGGTCCTCGACGCCGTAGCGGCGGACGGCGCCGTCCCCGTCATCGCCGACCAGCCGGGCGAGGTCGGCGACGAGGTCCGGTTCGAAGACGTAGGCGGAGCCGCCCGGTCCGCCGGGGCGGGCGCCCCAGGCCAGTGACGTGACCAGCAGCGCCGTGCCCCAGTGTGCGGGCCGGGCGGTACGGGCGAACAGCGGCCCGTCGGCGGCCCGCATCCGCCGCTCGGCGTCCGCCATGACGGCGTCCACCACCGCCGCGCCCCGGCGGCCCCCGTGGGCGCCGGGGTCCCCGGCGCCGGTCGCGACCGCCTCGACCTCCCGGACCAGGGCCACCAGCGCGGGCAGCGAGGTGGCCAGCAGGTCACCCTCGGACCCGTCGCCGAGCCGCAGCTCGCCGGTCACCCCGTCCAGGACGACCGGGTCGCCGTACGCCGCCTCACCGATGACGAGCCGGCGCCCGCCCCCACCAGGCGCAGCGACGGGAGCGCGGAACTCCAGGAACGCGCCGTCCCCGGGCAGCCCCTCCGTCAACAGGTGCTCGCGACTGGGCGCGTGCATCAGCCCCTCCGGCAGGTCCAGCACGTCCGGCATCCCCGTTCCCCGTCCCGCTCCTCGGCTCCGCGGTCGATCGGTCGAGAGCGTACGGGAGGCCCCCGACAACGCCTCCCGCAGGGGCTCAAAGTTCCACGCACAGGAGGTCGGACCGGCCGACTTCCCGTGCACCGGCGGCTGGTTGACTGGGCGCCGTGGACGAACCGGAGATCTCCCAGTACTCGCTGTTCCGGTTTGCAGCCGAGGCGCTGCGCCCACTGGCCCGGCTCACCCTGGACCTGGACGAAGTGGCCCGGCGGCTCGGCCTCGCGCCGGAGGAGTCCTGGGACGGGCGCGGCGCCCTGCGGGTGGCGTGCTTCGTGCTGGGCGGGACGGACTTCGCGGTCAGCCGCCATGGCAGCGAGCCGGTCGGCACGACCGTCTGGAGCACGAGGGCCGGGCCCGTGGATCCCGGGCAGCGGCTCGGCATCCTGCTCGACGCACTCGGCGCCGGTCCGGAGGAGGTGCTGAACCCGGGCGTGCCGGCCGACCTGTGGCAGGGCGCAGTTCGGCGGGAGCAGTCGCACCAGTTGTTCTGGGAGCGCTTCCGCAAGCGCCCGGGCATGTACACCGGCCGGGTGGCCTATGGTCCCGTGGCCTCCTACCTCGGCGGCTACGACATGGCCACGGGAGGAGCGTTGCTGGACGGGTTCCGTCAGTGGCTGGCGGTGAGGTTCCGGAACGGCGGCAACCTCCACTGGTCGGCTCTTGTCGCCGACGAAGTGTTCCCCGACGGCCTCCCGGAGGGCGAGGGGTCCCCGGAGCAGGAACGGCACGCCGTTCAGGAACTGCTCCGGTTGTTGGACGAGTTCTTCGAGCAGCGCGAGCCGTCGTCGTGCTGATCCCGGGGTACGGGGGCGGCCCGTTGGTGGCGGGTGAGCCGCTGTTGGAGGACGGCGGGTTCTGGTGGTGCCACCTGGTGGGGCCGGCGGAACCGGGCCCCGGCGAGGGTTGGTTGGAGCCCGACCGGGAGGCCGACGGGGTGCTCGACCCGGCCGAGCGGCTGCTCCTGCTGCTGCCCGCGTTGGACGGAGCGGAGTCGCCGGCCGGGGCCGTGGAGCGGGTGGCGGAGGACTCCGCCCGTGGGACGGCGGTACGACTGCTGGAAGGGCACCGGCATTGGGCGGGACACCTCTCCGTGGGGGACTCGCCGCTCAGTGGGTAGGGTGCGGTTGATCGAGTGATCAGCGGGGCCAAGTGGACTGCCGCGCAGGGGTCCTGGCGTTCCCGCCCGTTGACGGAAGGGCCTGAAGCCGTGCCGGAGTCCGCTACGCCCAGCCCGCTGGAGCTGCTCGCCCGCTACCGTCGGGCGATGCTCGACCTGGATGCGGATGCGCTGGCCGCGCTGTACGCCGAGGACGGGGTGCACGAGTTCCCGTTCCTGTTCCCGGGGATGCCCGAGCGCTACCGGGGGCGGGAGGAGGTGCGGGCCGGTTACCGGGCGGCCTGGGGGGCGAGCGAGGCCCGACCGGAGGAGATCCGGGAGGTCGCGGTCCACCCGGGCGCCGATCCCGAAGTGCTCACCGTGGAGCAGTTGGTGGTCGGCCGGGTCGCCTCCACGGGCAGGGAGTTCGCCCTCCCGGGCCTGCTGGTGATGCGGGCCCGGGGCGGGCAGCTGGTGCACGTCCGCGACTACATGGACGGCCTGGGGGTGGCCCGTGCGATGGGCCGCCTGTCCGCCGTCGTCGCCCGCTTGGAGGGGTAGGGGCCTGCGCTCAGATGTCGAAGTGGGCGGCGATGCCGTCGAGGACGCAGGCGAGGCCCGTGGTGAAGTGCCAGGCGGGGTCGTCCTTGCGGGTGGCCCGGTGCAGGTACTGCTGGTAGGCGGGGTAGCGGCCGGTGCCCATGAGGTAGGTCATCCGGGGGGCCAGGGCGGCCCGGGTCTCGTCGCCGTCGGACCAGCCGCGGGCGCGGCGCAGGTCCTCCAGGGCGACCTCGGCGGCGGAGGAGCCGTGGACGTAGACGGCGACGGTGCGGAAGATCGCCATGGTGGTGTCGGCGTCCAGGCCGTGTTCGGCGAGGGCGGCGAACGCCCGCTCCGGGACGGCGAGTTGGTTGGGGCTGAGGGAGAACGGGGTGGCCGCCCGGGCGAGCCAGGGGTGGGCCAGGCTCATCGCGCGCAGGTGAACGGCGAGGAAGTGCATGGCCTCGCGCCAGCCGTCGGCGGGGGTGTCCAGCGGGAGTTGGCCGTACACGAAGTCGACCATCAGCTCGATGAGTTCGTCCTTGCCGGAGACGTACCGGTAGGCGGCCATCGGGGCCACGCCGAGGGCGGTGGCGAGCCGGCGCATGGTGACGGCGTCCAGGCCCTCGGTGTCGGCGATGGCGACGGCGGCCTCGGCGATCCGGTGCGGGGTCAGGGTGGTGCGCGGGGCGGGGGACGGGCGGTCGAGCCGCTCCCAGAGTGAGGGCTGCGGCTGCTCGCGGCCGTCGGCTGCGGTGTCGCTGTCCCCGGTGGGGGCCTGCTGAGCGGGCATTGGGGGCGGGCTCCTTCCGGCTGGGTGCCTCCACCGTACCACTCATGTGTACGGCGTATTTCTGGAGTAGACGTCGTACACATCGGTGTGTACGTTGTATCTCGCCGATACGGCGTACACATCGTCCCGGAGGGGGAACCACCATGTCCATCGATCGGAACCTGCAGGTCGCGGTCGTCCTCGGCAGCACCCGCACCGGCCGCTTCGGCCCGGTCGTCGCCGACTGGCTGCTCGGCCACCTGGAGGCCCGCGGCGACATGACCGCCGACCTGGTCGACCTGGCCGCCACCCCGCTGCCCACCGTCTTCCCGTCCTTCGGTGGCGAACTGCCGGCCGGTGACGCCGAGTTGCTGGCCGCCGTGTCGCCCCGGCTGGCGGCCGCCGACGCCTTCGTGTTCGTCACGCCCGAGTACAACCACAGCTTTCCGGCCCCGCTGAAGAACGCCATCGACTGGCACAACCAGCAGTGGCACGGCAAGCCGATCGGCTTCGTCTCCTACGGCGGTCTCTCCGGCGGCCTCCGGGCGGTCGAACAGCTGCGGGTGGTGATGGCCGAGTTGAACAGCGTGACGATCCGCAACACGGTCAGCTTCCACGGCGCCGCGCAGGCCTTCGACGCCGACGGCATGCCGCGCGACCCGGCCGCCGACACCGCCGCCAAGACCCTGCTCGACCAACTGGCCTGGTGGGCCGAGGCGTTGCGGGACGCCCGGCAGACCCGACCGTTCGCCGCCTGAGCCCGGGGAAGGGGGAACGGCCATGACCGCGGAACCGATCGACGACCGCCCCAAGCCGCCGCTGCTCGGCGTGCTCGGGCTGATGCTCGGCATCTTCCTCTCGGCCCTCGACGGCCAGATCATCGGCACCGCGCTGCCGACCATCGTCGGCGACCTCGGCGGACTGGAACACCTCGCCTGGGCGGTCACCGCCTACCTGCTCACCTCCGCCGCCGCCACCCCGCTGTGGGGCCGGCTCGGCGACCTGTACGGCCGCAAGGGCGCGTACCAGTGGGCGGTCGCGGTGTTCCTGGTCGGCTCGATGCTGTCCGGACTGGCGCAGGACATGGCCGAGCTGATCGCCTTCCGGGCGCTCCAGGGGGTCGGCGCCGGCGGGCTGATGGTCGGTGCGCTCTCGGTGATCGGGGTGCTCGTGCCCGCCTCCGACCGGGGACGGGTGCAGTCGGTGATCGGGGTGCTGATGCCGATCGCCTTCGTCGGCGGCCCGCTGCTCGGCGGTTTCCTCACCGACCGGCTCAGCTGGCGCTGGGCGTTCTACGTCAACCTTCCGGTCGGGGTGTTCGCCCTGTGCGCGGTCGGAGCCGGGGTGCGGCTGCGGAAGGCCGAGCGGGTCCGCGCCCCGTTCGACTGGGCCGGGGTCGTCCTGCTCACCACCGGCATCCTCGGGCTCACCCTGG
Organism: Kitasatospora sp. NPDC101157; assembly: GCF_044768255.1. NCBI lineage: Bacteria > Bacillati > Actinomycetota > Actinomycetes > Kitasatosporales > Streptomycetaceae > Kitasatospora > Kitasatospora sp. NPDC101157. Next base: position 237,910 of record NZ_JBIWPL010000008.1, read on the forward strand.
TCGGCAGCTGGGGCGGGACGCTGTACCCCTGGGCCTCGCCGCTGATCCTCGGGACGGGCGCGGTCGCGGTCGCCGCGCTGGTCCTCTTCGTCCGCACCGAACTGCGCGCCCCCGGGCCGCTGATCCCGCCCGCGTTGTTCCGCAACCGCAACTTCACGGTCTCGCAGGTGCTGGGCTTCCTCACCGGCGCCCTGATGCTCGCCCTGATCGGCTACCTGCCGCAGTACCTCCAGCTCGTCCAGGGCGCCTCGCCGACCACCGGCGGACTGCTCCTGCTGCCGCTGATGCTCGGCATGATGGGCACCCAGCTGGTCACCGCCCGGCTGATGGGCCGGTCCGGCGGCGAGCGGCGCTACCCGCTGCTGGGCGGGGTGCTGGCCCTGGCCGGGTCGGCGCTCCTGCTGCTCCTGGGGACGGACACGCCGGTGGCGACGGCCTCCGGGCTCACCGCGGTCGCCGGGATCGGCATCGGACTGCTGATGCAGAGCACCATGCTGACCTCGATGGGCGCCGTGCCGCGCCAGGACATGGGCGCGGCGATGGGCGTGGTGACCCTGCTGCGCAGCATCGGCGGTTCTCTGGGGATGGCCGCCCTGGGCGCGGTCTACACGGCGAGGCTCACCGCCTCGCTGGGGGCGCGGCTGAGCCCGGCCGAGGCCGGCCGGCTGACCGGTGGCGGCGGACTCACCCCGGCCGCGCTGGCGGGGCTGCCCCGGGCCGCCCGGGACGCCGTCGGCGCGGCGGTCACCAGCGGACTGCACGGCACGGTGGCCGGGGGCGTCGCCCTGGCGGCGGTGGCGACGGCGGTCGCCTGCCTGGCCCGGCCGAACCCGGGCCCGGCCGTGAACCCGGACCCGGCCGTGAACCCGGGCCCGCGGTCGGAGCGGCGGCGGACCGGCGCGCCGACGGAGACGACCGCGGTGAGCAGGTAGGGCGTGTCCGACCCGCCCGGGGACCCGGACGGCCGCAGGCACACGGAAGCCCCCGGGCGGAGCGGACTCCACCCGGGGGCCGGGCCGTCAGGCCGCCGCGTCAGGACTCGATCAGCACTTGATCAGCACTCGATGACGTTCACGGCGAGGCCGCCGCGCGAGGTCTCCTTGTACTTGATCTTCATGTCGGCGCCGGTCTCCTTCATCGTCTTGATCGCCTTGTCCAGCGAGACGTGATGCCGCCCGTCGCCGCGCAGCGCCATCCGGGCCGCGGTGACGGCCTTGACCGACGCCATGCCGTTGCGCTCGATGCAGGGGATCTGGACCAGGCCGCCGACCGGGTCGCAGGTGAGGCCGAGGTTGTGCTCGATGCCGATCTCGGCGGCGTTCTCGACCTGCTCGGGGGTGCCGCCGAGGACCTCGGCGAGGCCGCCCGCGGCCATCGAGCAGGCGGAGCCGACCTCGCCCTGGCAGCCGACCTCGGCGCCGGAGATGGAGGCGTTCTCCTTGAAGAGCATGCCGATGGCGCCGGCCGAGAGCAGGAAGCGGACGATGCCGTCCTCGTCCGCGCCCGGGATGAAGTTCAGGTAGTAGTGCAGGACGGCCGGAATGATGCCCGCCGCGCCGTTGGTGGGCGCGGTGACCACCCGGCGACCGGAGGCGTTCTCCTCGTTGACCGCCATCGCGTAGAGGGTCACCCACTCCATCGCGTTGGCCGGGCCGATCCCCTCGGCCCGCAGCGCACGCGCTGCCGCGGCGGCCCGGCGGCGGACCTTCAGCCCGCCCGGGAGGATGCCCTCGCGGGTCATCCCGGCCCGCACGCACTCCTGCATCACGGACCAGATCTCCAGCAGACCGGTCCGGATCTCCTCCTCGCTGCGCCAGGCCTTCTCGTTCTCCAGCATCAGGCCGGAGATCGACAGCCCGGTCTCCCGGGTGAGCCGCAGCAGCTCCTCGCCGGTACGGAAGGGGTAGCGCAGCGCGGTGTCGTCGGGCTTGACCCGGTCCGCGCCGATCGCGTCCTCGTCCACGACGAAGCCGCCGCCGACCGAGTAGTAGGTCTTCTCCAGCAGCGTCGAGCCGTCCGCCGCGTACGCCCACAGGGTCATGCCGTTGGCGTGGTACGGCAGCGAGCGGCGCCGGTGCAGGATCAGCTGGGTGTCGGGGTCGAAGTCGATCGGGTGGTCGCCGAGCAGGCTGAGCCGCTTCTCGGCGAGGATCCGCTCGACGTCCTTGTCCGCCTGGTCGACGTCGACGGTGCGGGGCGAGTTGTTCTCCAGGCCCAGCAGGACGGCCTTCGGGGTGCCGTGGCCGTGGCCGGTGGCGCCCAGCGAGCCGTACAGCTCGGCGCGCACGCCGGTGACCCGGTCCAGCAGGCCTTCGGAGCGCAGCCGGCGGGCGAACATCCGGGCCGCGCGCATCGGGCCGACGGTGTGGGAGCTCGACGGGCCGATGCCGATGGAGAAGAGGTCGAAGACGCTGATGGCCACGGGGGACGTCCTTGTCTGGTCTCGTGGAAGGACTTGCGGGCAGAGGGATGACACGGGACGGGGCACCGCGCGCACTGTCCAGTGTGCGCGGTGCCCCGGAGTCCCAGGTGCACCGGCGGGGTGAGGCCGGTCACCTCATCCCGAACAGGATCACTCCTGGCCGGCCAGGTTCGGGTAGAGCGGGTACTTCTCGGCCAGGGCGGTGACCCGGGCCTTCAGCGCGGCGGCGACGGTCTCGTCGAAGGCGGGCTTGAGCGCCTCGGCGATGATGTCGGCGACCTCGCGGAAGTCCTCGGCCCGGAAGCCGCGGGTGGCCAGGGCCGGGGTGCCGATGCGCAGGCCGGAGGTGACCATCGGCGGGCGCGGGTCGTTCGGGATGGCGTTGCGGTTGACGGTGATGCCGACCTCGTGCAGCCGGTCCTCCGCCTGCTGGCCGTCGAGCTGGCTGTTGCGCAGGTCGACCAGGACCAGGTGGACGTCGGTGCCGCCGGACAGCACGGAGGCACCGGCCTCGGCGACGTCGGCCTGCAGCAGACGCTCGGCGAGGATCTTGGCGCCCTCCAGGGTGCGCTGCTGGCGCTCCTTGAACTCCTCCGAGGCGGCGACCTTGAAGGCGACGGCCTTGCCCGCGATCACGTGCTCCAGCGGGCCGCCCTGCTGACCGGGGAAGACCGCGGAGTTGATCTTCTTCGCCCACTCGGCCTTGGACAGGATGACGCCGCCGCGCGGGCCGCCCAGGGTCTTGTGGGTGGTGGTGGTGACCACGTCCGCGTACGGCACCGGGTTCGGGTGCAGGCCCGCGGCCACCAGGCCGGCGAAGTGCGCCATGTCCACCATGAGCAGCGCGCCGACCTCGTCGGCGACCCGGCGGAACGCGGCGAAGTCCAGCTGGCGCGGGTAGGCGGACCAGCCGGCGATGATCAGCTTCGGCTGGTGCTCCTTGGCGAGGCGCTCGACCTCGGCCATGTCGACCTGGCCGGTCTTCTCGTCGACGTGGTACGCGACCACGTTGTAGAGCTTGCCGGAGAAGTTGATCTTCATGCCGTGGGTCAGGTGACCGCCGTGGGCCAGGTTCAGGCCCAGGATGGTGTCGCCCGGCTGGATCAGCGCGAACATCGCGGCGGCGTTGGCCTGCGCGCCGGAGTGCGGCTGGACGTTGGCGTGCTCGGCGCCGAACAGGGCCTTGATCCGGTCGATCGCGATCTGCTCGACCACGTCGACGTGCTCGCAACCGCCGTAGTAGCGGCGGCCGGGGTAGCCCTCGGCGTACTTGTTGGTGAGCACCGAGCCCTGGGCCTCCATGACCGCCACCGGGGCGAAGTTCTCGGAGGCGATCATCTCCAGGGTGGTCTGCTGGCGGTGCAGCTCGGCGTCGACCGCGGCGGCGATCTCCGGGTCGAGGGCGTGCAGGGACTGGTTGAGAACCGTCATGGTGTGGTCTTCCCGGGAGGAGGAGAGCGAGGGGACGGTGGGGGCGGGCCGGCGTGCGCGCGGCCCGCCCGGTGCCGGGCTGGTCAGCCGGCGTGGGTGAGCGCGTCGTACTCGGCGGCGCTGAGCAGCTCGTCGGTGGCCTCGACGCGGACCTTGAACAGCCAGCCACCCTCGAAGGGGGCGCTGTTGACCAGGCCGTTGTCGTCCAGGACGTCCTGGTTGACCTCGGTGACCTCACCGGTCACCGGGGAGTACAGGTCGCTGACCGACTTGGTCGACTCCAGCTCGCCACAGGTCTCGCCGGCGGTCACGGTGGTGCCGACCTCGGGCAGCTGCACGTAGACGATGTCACCGAGCGCGTCGGCGGCGTGCTTGGTGATGCCGACCGTCGAGACACCCTCCACGGGGGCCGTCAGCCACTCGTGCTCCTTGGTGTACTGCAGGTGCTGGGGGTTGCTCATGGCGTCATTCTCCAGGATGGGAAGCGGGTACGACGCAGCGGGCCGCCGCACGGACGGCTCCGACGTGCGTGTATGGGAAATCGAGGGGGCTGTGACGGCCTCAGCGGGCGCGCTTGTAGAACGGCAGCGCCACGACCTGGACGGGCTCGTGCTTGCCGCGCACGTCCACCGCCACGGTGGTGCCCGGGGCGGCGTGGGCCGCGTCGACGTAGGCCATCGCGATCGGCTTGCCCAGGGTCGGGGACGGCGCGCCCGAGGTGATCCGGCCGATCGGGGCGCCGTCGGTGGAGACCACCGTGTACTCGGCGCGCGGCACGCGCTTGCCCTCGGAGACCAGGCCGACCAGCACCTTCGGCGGGTTGGTCTCGGCCGCGGCGGCGGCCTGCTCCAGCGCCTTGCGGCCGACGAACGCGCCGTCGTTGGTGGTCTTGTCGAAGCGGACGACCCGGCCCAGGCCCGCGTCGAACGGGGTCAGGTCGGTGGACAGCTCGTGCCCGTACAGCGGCATGCCCGCCTCCAGGCGCAGCGTGTCGCGGCAGGACAGGCCGCAGGGGACCAGGCCGTGGCCCTCGCCGGCGGCGGTCAGGGCCTGCCAGACCGGCTCGGCGTCGATCGGGTGGCAGAAGATCTCGAAGCCGTCCTCGCCGGTGTAGCCGGTGCGGGCCAGCAGCACCTCGCGGCCGGCCACCTGGGCCGGGAGGATCGCGTAGTACTTCAGGCCGGGCAGGTCGGCGTCGGTGGTCTTCGCCAGGACGGCGGTGGCCTCCGGGCCCTGGACGGCGATCAGCGCGTAGGTGTCGCGGTCGTCGGTGACGACGGCGTCGAAGCCCTTGGCACGGGCGATCAGCTCGTCCAGCACCAGCTGGGCGTTGGAGGCGTTGGCGACCACCAGGAAGGCGTCCTCGCGCAGGCGGTAGACGATCAGGTCGTCCAGGATGCCGCCGTCCTCGGCGCAGATCATGGTGTAGCGGGCGCGCAGCACGCCGAGCGCGGAGACGAAGCCGACCAGGGCGTGGTCCAGCATCTCGCCGGCCTGCGGGCCGGTGACGGTGATCTCGCCCATGTGCGAAAGGTCGAACAGGCCGGCCTTGGTGCGGACGGCGAGGTGCTCCTCGCGCTCGCTGCCGTAGCGCAGCGGCATGTCCCAGCCGGCGAAGTCGGTCATGGTCGCGCCGAGGGCGCGGTGCAGCGCGTCGAGCGCGGTGAGGCGGAGGGACGACATGGCCAGGAACTCCTCGGTCGGGGCACTCAGGGGTGCGCGCGCCGGGACCGGACCCGCTCGGGGACCGACCCTGCGCGCGGGCATGCGGCGGCGTGGGTCTCCCCATCTGTCGTCGAACCTGAGAGCTTCACCGCCCGCCTGCCCGCAGCTGGTGCCAGCATCAGCTGGTTCCAGCATCGGGGACAGGACGGCGGCTTGCACCGTGGGTGGGCGCGCGACAAGGCCGTGCGCCGCTTTCCAGATGTGCCTAACCCGCGCGGTAGGGGGGCCTGAGAGATTCCGGGGAGGACTTGCTCCTTCGGCGCCGGCTGTGCCCCCCCGAGGGGCACTCCGGGCTCTCCCGCGCGGGTTCGAGCGGCCGGTGTGGAGTTGTGGGGGCCCGCGGCGCATGCCGTCGGACGCGCACATCATGGCACGTCCGCGCGGAGGAGGGGAGAGGGGACCCGGTCACACGGCGCGGAGCGCCCGGTCACGTGCCACGGCGCGCCCCGCCGCACGCCGCCGGGCGCCCTCCGGGGGGCCGACGCGCGTTCGAAGCCGAGCCCTAAACTTCTCCGCGTCGGCGCAGCAGTGGGCGGCCGACCGGCACGAGGGCGGACGGCGGCGCATGGAGTACCCGGTGGAGCAGCAGCAGGGGTGGGACGGGCCGCAGGCGGCGCCGTCGGGCGGCGCGTGGCCGGCGAACGAGCTGGAGCAGGTGCTGACGGCCGCGCTGGGCGACCCGGGGGCGACGCCGCGGGTGATCGAGGTGCTGGCCCGCAGCCAGGTGTGGATCCCGCTGCCGGCCGGCGGCGACCCGAACGGGCAGTCGCTGGACCTGCCGACCGTCGAGCTGGCCGGCGCCCCGTACGTGCCGGTGTTCTCCTCGCAGGAGGTGTTCCTGCAGCAGGCGCCGGGGATGGCCTTCGCGGTCGCGCCGGCCTGGGAGTTCGCCCGCGGGCTGCCGCTGGGCGTGGGCATCGCGGTCAACCCGGAGGCGGCGGTGGGCATCCCGGTGCCCCCGCAGGGCGTGGCGGAGCTGCGCCGCGGCCCCCGGGAGGAGCGCTGGGAGCAGCAGCCGGAGGCGCCGACCGGCGGCCGGGTGGCGCTGCGCGAGCCCGTGCCGGGCGAGGACCCGGAGCACTTCCTGGCTGCCTGCAGGGCCGAACTGTCGGCCCTGCCGGGGGTCCTGACCGCGCGCCGGGCGCTGGCCAGCATCGAGGGCGAGCCGACCGTGATGTTCGTGGGCGTCCAGCTGGACCCGGCGGCCCCGGCCGACCCGGGGGCGGTGAACGAGGCGCTCGGCCGGGCGCTGGGAACCGCGCCGCTGCCGGGCGGCGTCCACCTCGTGCTGCTCGACCTCGCCGACGACCCGGTGGTCGAGTGGCTGCTGACCCGGGTCATGCCCTTCTACTCGCGGGTGTGAGCGGGGATCCTTCACAGGCACGTCGCCGTGGCGGCGGCCGGTGCCGCGCCATAGGGTGCGTGCAGGCGGCTGACGGGCCGGCGGGTTCAGGAAAGAGGCGCGGCGAGGTGGGCGCATGAGTGCGGGAACGGGAGCGGGCGGGGTGCCGGGGCCCTGGGGCCAGGCACCGGCCGGGCGCCCGGGCGCGGATCCGGGCGCGTTGGAGCAGGCTCTGCGCGAGGTCGTGCCGGAGCGCTGGGACGCGTACGAGCGGCTGCTGCACGCGCTGGCCGAGGGCCGGGTCTGGATGCTGCTGTGGCACGGCAGCCCGGGCAGTCCGGACGCCCAGTACGGGAACATGGAGATCGGCGGTCACGGCTACGCGCCGGCCGTCACCTCGCCCGAGCAGCTGACGGCCTCCGGCTGGGCCCGGGCCCACGAGGTCATCTCCGGACGGGAGATCGCCGCTTCGCTGTACCGCACCCGCTGGGGCCTGTGGCTCAACCCGCACGCGCCGGGCGGCGGGGTCGGCGTGCCGTGGGCGGACCTGCGGCGGATCGCCGCGGGCCTGGACCGGCTGCCGGCCGGTCCGTTGAAGCTGAGCGAGCCGCAGGTGAACGCCCAGCAGTTCTTCGCGCTGCTGGAGCGGCAGGCGGGCGAGGTGCGCGCGGTCCGGGCGCTGCGCCGGGCCTGGGTGCAGCCGTCGGTGGGGGAGCCGTACCTGGCGATCGGCCTCGACCTGTACGAGAGTTCGCCGCCGGCGGTGGAGGCGGTCAGGGCGCTGATGCAGCGGGCGATCGCGGTGGCCCCGGAGGGGCTCGCGGTGTCCACCGTGGCGATGTCGGACGAGTACGACCCGGTGGCGCTGTGGATGCGCGCCAACGCGCGGCCGTTCTTCGACCGGGAGGCGGGCCGACCGCCGACGGGCCCGTACCCGCCGGTGCCGCCGCCGTACCCGGGGCAGTCGATGCCGGGCCGCCCGGTCCCGGGGCAGTCGATGCCCGGGCAGCCGATGCCCGGTTATGCGTACGGCACCCAGCCGCCCGCGCCGGGTTGGGGGCAGCAGCCCCAGCCGCCGTGGCCCGGATACCCCGGCCGCTGATTGCCGAAACCCGCTGTTGTCAATACCTCTGCCAGAAAGCCGACTTGATCCCTGATCAGGTCGGCTTCGGTGCTTTCGGGACGAATTTCCGTTCTCGGTGCCGGCACATCTTGACATGGCAGTTACAGCCATGTGAAGAGGGATATGCCGAAGATCGGGGAGGTGCATGCGGGCAGATCACAGTTGGGCATCTGTCGGTTGTCAGGGCTGGCGCAAGCCAGTTCGGATGGCAGAGAGTTCTGCGCAACGCATCGCGCGTACTGGAAACCCCACGAAGGTGAACGCGCACGCCGACCGCTCGATCCACGCGACGCCCATCCCGCGTGGAGGCAGTACCCGTGCACGACGTACTGCCGCGAACACCTGCACTTAGCACCTCCGCACGTCCGCAGCCGTACCGCCGAACCGGCGCCCGGCACCCGTGGGCCGGCCACCGTCGGCGAGGGGACCAACTGACCATGACCGCACCCATGACAACCGCCGGGAACGAACCCGAGGCACTCGCCTCCCCGAGCCCGGCCAAGACGATCGAGGGCCGCTCCCTCGGTCGGATCGCCTGGACCCGCTTCAAGCGGGACAAGGCCGCCGTCGCCGGCGGCATCGTGGTGATCCTGCTGATCCTCCTGGCCGTCCTGGCCGGGCCCCTGGAGTCCCTGTTCGGACTCGACCCCGACCAGCCGAACACCGACCTGCTGGACGCCGACCTCGGTGGACTCCCGCTCGGCGACTGGGGCGGGATGAGCGCGGACCACCCGCTCGGCATCGACCCGCTGCAGGGCCGCGACCTGCTCGCCCGCGTGGTCGACGGCTCCTGGGTCTCCCTGCTGGTCGCCTTCGGCGCGACCGTCCTGTCCAACACCCTCGGCACCGTGCTCGGCGTGATGGCCGGCTACTACGGCGGCTGGGTGGACACCGTGATCAGCCGGCTGATGGACGTCTTCCTGGCGTTCCCGCTGCTGCTGTTCGCCATCGCGATCTCCGCCTCGCTCCAGGGCGGCGCGTTCGGCCTGCACGGCCTCCCGCTGCACATCATGGTGCTGATCTTCGTGATCGGCTTCTTCAACTGGCCCTACATGGGCCGGATCGTGCGCGGACAGACCCTCTCGCTGCGCGAGCGGGAGTTCGTCCACGCGGCCCGCAGCCTCGGCGCCCGCGGCCCGTTCATCCTGTTCAAGGAGCTGCTGCCGAACCTGGTCGGCCCGATCCTGGTCTACTCGACCCTGCTGATCCCGACCAACATCCTCTTCGAGGCCGGTCTGAGCTTCCTCGGCGTCGGCATCCAGCCCCCGCAGTCCTCGTGGGGCGGCATGCTCGCCGACGCCAAGAACTACTACCAGGTGGACCCCCAGTACATGGTGGTCCCCGGCCTGGCGATCTTCATCACCGTGCTCGCGTTCAACCTGCTCGGCGACGGGCTGCGTGACGCCCTCGATCCCAAGAGCAACTGACCAGGCGTCAGAACCCTCCTTCCTCCACACCTCAAGGGGTTGATCTCACCCATGCGTAGGTCCCGTACCGTCGCGCTGACCGCCGCGGCCGCTGCCGCGGTCCTGGTCGTCACCGGCTGCTCGTCCAGCTCGAAGAGCAGCGACGGCTCCTCTTCCTCCTCCGGCAACGCGAGTGGCGGCGGTGCCGACGCGGCCACCAAGCAGATCGTCAACGCCTCGGACAAGAAGGGCGGGACGGTCACCTACGAGATGAAGGGCACGCCGGACTCCCTCGATCCGGGCAACACGTACTACGCGTACATCTACAACTTCTCGCGCCTGTACGGCCGTCCGCTGACCACCTTCAACCCGGCCGCCGGCGCGGACGGCAACAAGCTGGTCCCGGACCTCGCCGAGTCGATGGGCCAGCCCAGCGCGGACGGCCTGACCTGGACGTACAAGCTGCGCGCGGGCCTGAAGTACGACGACGGCACCCCGATCACCTCCAAGGACGTCAAGTACGCCGTGGAGCGCTCGAACTACGCGCCCGAGGTGAACTCCAACGGCCCGACGTACTTCCACGACCTGCTGGTCGACAACCCGACGCCGTACCAGGGCCCGTACAAGGACAAGACCGGCGACCTGAAGTCGATCGAGACCCCGGACGACACCACGGTCGTCTTCCACCTGCAGCACCCCTTCGCCGACTTCGACTACCTGGTCAGCGCCCCGCAGACCGCGCCGGTCCCGCAGGCCAAGGACACCGGTGCCGACTACGTGAAGCACATCGTGTCCTCGGGCAGCTACAAGTTCGAGACCTACGAGGACGGCAAGCAGGCCGTCCTGGTCCCGAACACCAACTGGGACAAGAGCACCGACCCGATCCGCAAGCAGCTGGCGGACAAGATCGTGCTCAAGATGAACATCGACCAGGCCACCATCGACAAGGACCTGCTGGCCGGCAACGCCCAGGTCGACCTGGTCGGCGGCGGCGTCGACCCGCAGACCCAGGCGCAGATCCTGCGCGACCCGAAGCTCAAGGCCAAGACCGACAACGCCTACGGCGGCCGCCTGGTCTACATGGCGATCAACACCAAGGTCGCGCCGTTCGACAACATCGACTGCCGCAAGGCCGTCCAGTACGCGATCGACAAGGTCGCGGTGCAGACGGCGCTCGGCGGCCCGATCCGCGGCCAGGTGGCCAGCACCGTCCTCCCGCCGGACATCCCGGGCCACCAGGACTTCAACCTGTACGAGACCAAGGACAACAAGGGCGACCAGGCCAAGGCCAAGGACTCCCTGAAGGCCTGCGGCAAGGACGGCGGCTTCAGCACCGTCCTGACCGCCCGCACCGAGCGCGCGACCGAGGTCGCCGCGGCCACCCAGATCCAGGCGCAGCTGAAGAACGTCGGCATCAACGTCGAGATCCAGCAGTTCCCGCAGGGCAAGTACCTGACCGACTCGGCCGGCGCGCCGCAGTACACCCAGGACCACAACATCGGCCTGATGATGATGCAGTGGGGCGCCGACTGGCCGACCGGCTACGGCTTCCTGCAGCAGATCGTCGACGGCCGCGCGATCAAGCCGTCCGGCAACAGCAACCTGGCCCAGCTGAACGACCCGGCCGTCAACAAGATGATCGACGACGCCGCCGTCAACCCGGACAAGGCCGCCCGCGAGAAGATCTACGGCGACATCGACAAGAAGGTCATGGAGTCCGCGGTGTACGTCCCGCTGACCGACTTCAAGGTCTTCCTGTACCGCCCGGACAGCGCCACCAACGTCGCCTCCACCCCGGCCTTCTCGGGTGAGTACGACTACCTGAACATCGGCACCACCAAGTAAAGAGCCTGGCTCCGCATCCCTGAAGGCAGGTGAAGGCAGCGGCGCCCGCCGCCGTCCGGAAGATCCCGGACGGCGGCGGGCCGCCGGAGCCGCCCAACTGTGTTTGCCTACATCGTTCGCAGGATCCTCGCGGCCGCGGTGCTGCTGCTGGTCGTCAGCGCGGTCACCTTCGCGATCTTCTTCCTGCTCCCGCGCATCGCCGGCGAGACCACCGACCAGCTGGCCGCGCAGTACATCGGGAAGAACCCGTCGCCCGAGGCGATCGCGGCGGTCAAGAAGAACCTCGGTTTCGACCAGCCGCTGTACACCCAGTACTGGAACTTCCTGAAGGCGCTGGTCAGCGGCGCCGAGTACAAGTTCGGGCCGGAACCGGCCACCTGCCACGTGCCCTGCTTCGGCTACTCCTTCAAGAACCACCTGGAGGTCTGGCCGGAGATGACCAGCCGGATCCCGGTCACCATCTCGCTCGCCATCGGCGCGGCGGTGCTCTGGCTGATCTCCGGCATCACCACGGGCGTCATCTCCGCGCTCAAGCCGCGGTCGATCTTCGACCGGCTCTCCATGGGCGTCGCCCTGGCGGGCGTCTCGCTGCCGGTCTTCTTCACCGGCGCCCTGCTGCTCACGGTGTTCAGCTACGAGTGGCCGATCCTGGACAACCTGCACTACGTCAACTTCACCGACGACCCGCTGATGTGGGCCCGCAACCTGATCCTCCCGTGGATCTCGCTGGCCTTCCTCTACTCCGCGCTCTACGCCCGCCTCACCCGCGCCGGCATGCTGGAGACGATGAGCGAGGACTACATCCGCACCGCCCGGGCCAAGGGCCTGGTCGAGCGCAAGGTCGTCGTCAAGCACGGACTGCGCTCCGCGCTCACCCCGATCGTCACCATCTTCGGCATGGACCTCGGCCTGCTGCTCGGCGGAGCGCTGATCACCGAGCAGGTGTTCTCGCTCAACGGCGTCGGCCAGTTCGCCGTCCAGGCGATCACCGACAACGACCTGCCCAAGGTCCTCGGCGTCACGCTGCTCGCCGCCTTCTTCATCGTCGCCTGCAACCTCGTGGTCGACCTCCTGTACGCCCTCGTCGACCCCCGCGTGAGGCTCTCGTGACCGACCTCCAGAAGACCCCGGCGGACTCCGCTCCCGCTCCTCTGGGAGACCCGTTCCTGTCCGTCCGCGACCTGCGGATCCACTTCGACACCGACGACGGCCTGGTCCGCTCGGTGGACGGGGTCAGCTTCGACCTGCACAAGGGCCGCACCCTGGGCATCGTCGGCGAGTCCGGCTCCGGCAAGTCCGTCACCTCGCTCGGCATCATGGGCCTGCACCGCTCCAAGCGGGCCCGGATCAGCGGCGAGATCCTGCTCGACGGCGAGGACCTGATCGCGGCCGGACCGGACCGGGTGCGCCAACTGCGCGGCCGCGAACTGGCGATGATCTTCCAGGACCCGCTGACCGCGATGCACCCCTACTACACGGTCGGCGCCCAGATCATCGAGGCGTACCGGGTGCACCACCCCAAGGCCACCAAGAAGGAGGCCAGGGCCCGGGCGATCGAGATGCTCGACCGGGTCGGCATCCCGCAGCCGGACCGCCGGCTGGACGACTACCCGCACCAGTTCTCCGGCGGCATGCGCCAGCGCGCGATGATCGCCATGGCCCTGGTCAACGACCCCTCGCTGCTGATCGCCGACGAGCCGACCACCGCCCTGGACGTCACCGTCCAGGCGCAGATCCTGGACCTCATCCGCGACCTCCAGCAGGAGTTCGGCTCCGCGGTCATCATCATCACCCACGACCTCGGGGTGGTCGCCGAGCTCGCCGACGACATCCTGGTCATGTACGGCGGCAAGTGCGTCGAGCGCGGCCCCGCCGAGAGCCTCTTCGACGCGCCCGAACACCCCTACACCTGGGGCCTGTTGGGGTCGATGCCGCGACTGGACCGGGAGCTGCAGGACCGGCTCGTCCCGGTGAAGGGCACCCCGCCCAGCCTGATCAACGTGCCGTCCGGCTGCGCCTTCCACCCGCGCTGCCCGTACGCCGCCCTGACCGGCGGACGCTCCACGAGCGAGGTCCCGGTGCTGGCCGAGGCCGCTCCCGGGCACCTCGCGGCCTGCCACCTGCCGGCCGACGAGCGGCACCGCATCTTCGCCGACGAGATCGCGCCCCGGCTGTGAGCCCGGCCCCGTACCACCATTCTGGAGAGAACCGATGACGGACACTCAGGGGGCCACCATCCCTTCCCCGGCGCCCGCGCCCGAGCGCGAGCCGCTGCTGAAGGTGGCCGGCCTCACCCGGCACTTCCCGATCCGCGGCGGGCTGCTGCGGCGCCAGACCGGCGCGGTGCGGGCCGTCGACGGCATCGACTTCACCGTCAACGCCGGTGAGACGCTGGGCGTCGTCGGCGAGTCCGGCTGCGGCAAGTCCACCATGGGGCGGCTGATCACCCGGCTCGACGAACCCACCGGCGGGAAGATCGAGTTCGAGGGCACCGACATCAGCCACCTGGGCGTCGGCGCGATGCGGCCGCTGCGCCGCGACATCCAGATGATCTTCCAGGACCCGTACTCCTCGCTGAACCCGCGGCACACCGTCGGCACCATCGTCAGCGCGCCGTTCAGGCTCCAGGGCGTCCAGCCGGAGGGCGGCGTCAAGAAGGCCGTCCAGGACCTGCTGGAGCTCTGCGGGCTCAGCCCCGAGCACTACAACCGCTACCCGCACGAGTTCTCCGGCGGCCAGCGCCAGCGCATCGGCATCGCCCGGGCCCTCGCGCTGAAGCCGAAGATGATCGTCGCGGACGAGCCGGTCTCGGCGCTCGACGTGTCGATCCAGGCCCAGGTGGTCAACCTGCTGGACGACCTCCAGCAGGAGCTCGGCCTGACCTACCTGATCATCGCGCACGACCTCTCGGTGGTCCGGCACGTCTCCGACCGGGTGGCGGTGATGTACCTCGGCAAGATCGTCGAGATCGCCGACCGCGACTCGCTCTACCGCAGCCCGATGCACCCGTACACCAACGCCCTGATGTCGGCCGTCCCGGTGCCGGACCCGCGCCGGCGCCAGAGCGGCGGCCGCGAGCGGATCCTGCTCACGGGCGACGTGCCCTCGCCGATCAACCCGCCGAGCGGCTGCCGCTTCCGCACCCGCTGCTGGAAGGCCCAGGACGTGTGCGCGAGCCAGGAACCGGCCCTGACGGCGCTGAAGACCGGCCACCAGGTGGCCTGTCACTTCCCCGAGCGCGGCGAGGGGAACGACTAGCGCGGCCCCGAGCGCGGCGAGGGGAACGACCAGCAGAGCCCGTACGCACGAAGGCCGCCCGCCCCCGGAGAGGGGAGCGGGCGGCCTTCGTGCGTCGTGTGCGCCGGGGCCGTCAGCCGCGACCGGCGACGGGCTCCGCCTCCCGGGCCGCCTCGGCGGCCTCGGCCGGCTGCGGCTCGCGCACGGCCGGGGCGGCCGGACGGGCGAACGGCAGGTCGGAGGGGAAGCGGCGGTTCAGCGCCTTGATCACCTTGCGGCCCAGGTTCTGGAACGGGATCTCGATCAGGCGGTAGCTGAGGTAACTGATCACCAGCAGGGCGGCCATCAACCCGAAGAACTGCAGGCTGCGGTCCTGCCAGGAGGTGAAGGGCGGCCGGTTCTCCAGCTTCCAGTTCATGAAGTGGATGAGCGGGTTGTGCAGGAGGTAGACCGAGTAGCTGATCGTGCCCAGCCAGCTCAGCCAGCGCGGGAAGCGGCGGTGCCGCAGCAGCATGCCGATCGCGAAGACGACCCAGGCGGCCAGGTAGGCGCCGGAGAAGGCCTGCCAGGACTCGCTCCAGGTCCGCCAGAGTGCGTTGCCCCGGTTGTACATGTAGCCGGACAGGACGCCGGAGGTGAGGACGAAGCCGCAGCACAGCAGGGCCGGCAGACGGTCGATCTGGCCGTGCTCCAGCCGGTACAGGACCGTTCCGGCGAACATGGTGGCGAAGATCATGAGGGTCTCGAAGGCGGCGGAGCGCCCGTTCAGCATGACCAGCACCAGGCCCAGCCCGCCGAGCATCGTCCCGCCCCAGCGGGTCAGGTCGGCCCGGCCGGTGAGGAAGCAGACCATCGCGGTGATCACGACGACCAGGACGGCCAGCGCCAGGTGCCGGTTGGCGGGCAGGCCGCCGTCGGCCGTGAGCAGGCCGAGCGGCAGCCAGGAGCCGAGGAGCAGCGCACCGCCCGCGAAGCCGATCGCGATCGGGGCGCTCTGCCGGTGCCGGCCGTTGACGAACAGGGCCGTCACGAAGAAATAGAAGATCATTTCATAGGTGAGCGTCCACATCACGCCGATGACGTTCGGGATGCCCGTCAGGTCCTGGACCATCGTGGCGTTGCCCGCCAGGGAGAGCAGCGGATGGTCGAAGGCGAAGCCCTGGATGACCGAGTGGTTGCGGGGCAGCACCAGCAGGCTCACCACGACGGTGACGATCACCACCGGGTAGATCCGGAAGTACCGGCCCGCCCAGAACGAGCGGACGTCGCCGCGCCGTTCCAGCGAGGCCGGGATGATGTATCCGCTGACCAGGAAGAACAGCATCACGCCGAAGATGCCCGGATCTCCGAAGTTGCGCGGTTCGTGGTCGATGTGGAGCCAGTAGAACGGCAGCGCCAGGTGGTAGATGGCGACGGAGAGCGCGGCTATGCCGCGCAGGGCGTCGAGCCAACCGAGCCTCGACGAGGCGGCGGAGGCGGCGCCGCCCCCGGCGGTTCGGGAGTTCTGGCGTGGGGATGCGCGTCCGATGAGCTTCACACGCGGGAGGTTAGCGGAGCGCGGGGAGGAGTGGGGCAGCGCGGTGGTGCCGGGCGTTCCGCGAGACGGTTTCATCCGAACTGTGACCGATGTCCGGAGAGGTGCGGGGCATCAGGTACACATGGACGGTGAGTTCGCAGATCTTCCCCTCCGACGTGCAGCAATCGCTCGACCTGGCCGGCATCTTCGTCTTCGCCCTCTCCGGGGGGCTGCTCGCCGTCCGCAAGAACATGGACATCTTCGGGATCTGTGTGCTCGCGGAGGCCACCGCCCTGGGCGGCGGGGTGATCCGCGACCTGGTCATCGGGGCGACACCGGTGGCCGCCTTCAGCAACTTCGGGTACTTCGTGACCCCGCTCGCGGCCGCGCTGGTGGTGTTCTTCCTGCACCCCGAGGTCGAGCGGATCAACCGCGCGGTGCAGACCCTGGACGCCCTCGGCCTCGGGCTGTTCTGCGTCACCGGCACCGCCAAGGCGCACGACTACGGGCTGGGCGCGGTCGCCGCGGTCGCGCTGGGCATGGTGACCGCGGCGGGCGGCGGCGTGATCCGCGACGTGCTGGCCGGTGAGATCCCCTCCCTGCTGCGCTGGGACCGCGAGATCTACGCCGTCCCGGCCCTGGTCGGCGCCGCCCTGGTGGCCGCGCTGATCGCCGCCGACCGGCTCACCGGCGCCACCGGCACCGCCGCCGCGCTCACCGCCTTCGGGCTGCGGATGCTCGCCCTGAGGTACGGCTGGCGCGCCCCGCGGGCCTGGCACCGCAACGGTTCTCGCACCAGCGAGGAGTAGGCGAGCCGCCGTACGCGAGCGAGATCGCCTCGGCCGTGCAGAGCAGCTCCGGCAGCATCCGGGCCAGTTCGGCCGGCCGCACCTGGCTGGCCGGGGCGCTCAGCGCGCAGGCCGCGACCGTCCGCCCGCCGCTGCCCGCGACCGGCGCGGCCACGCAGGTCACCGGCTCCCGGTGCTCGGCCGACTCGGCCGCCCAGCCCCGGCGGCGCACCGCCGCCAGCTCGGCCGGCAGCTCCTCCTCGGGGGTGCCGTCCTCCGGCAGTCCGGCGAGCAGCACCCGCCCGACGGCCGTTCCGGTCACCGGCGCGCGGCGCCCGATCCGGGGCGGCAGGGCGGCCGGCGGCGGGCCCACCTCGTCCAGGTAGAGCACCTCGCCGTCGTGCAGCACGGCCAGCTGGACGGTGTAGCCGCAGCGGGCGTTGAGCGCGGCCAGGTACGGCGCCGCGACCTGCCGGACGTCGAAGTCCTCCAGCGCGCGGTGGGCCAGCGAGAGCACCCGGCCGCCGACCCGGTAGCGCAGGTCGGGCTGGCGCCGGACGAACCCGTGCTCCTCCAGGGTGCGCAGCAGCCGCAGCGCGGTGGACTTGTGCACCCCGAGGGTGCTCGCGGCCTGCTCCAGCGAGAGCGGCCCGTCGCCGAGCGAGCCGAGCAGCGTCAGTGCGCGGTCGACCGACTGCGACATGGACGCCCCCCTGGAACTCGTTCGAGAAGTGTTCGTCAGGCTAACCGCTGGGCGGTGCAGTGGTACAAACCAGTGCCGGACGCCGGCGTTCGCACCGGTGGCCGGATCGGTGCGCACCGGGCGGGGCCCCGGGGCACGGCCTCTACAATCGGATGGTTATGCCATACCTGGACCATGCGGCGACCACGCCGATGCTGCCCGAGGCGATCGCCGCGATGACGGCGCACCTGGGGGTGGTCGGCAACGCCTCGTCCCTGCACGCGGCCGGCCGCCGGGCCCGCCGGGTGGTCGAGGAGTCCCGCGAGTCGCTGGCCGAGTCGTTGGGCGCCCGCCCGAGCGAGATCGTGTTCACCGGCGGCGGCACCGAGTCGGACAACCTGGCGGTCAAGGGCCTGTACTGGTCCCGCCGGGACGCCGATCCGGCCCGCACCCGGGTGCTGTCCAGCCCGGTCGAGCACCACGCGGTGCTGGACGCGGTGCACTGGCTCTCCGAGCACGAGGGCGCGACGGTCGAGTACCTGCCGGTGGACGGGTACGGCCGGGTGCACCCCGCGGAACTGCGGGCGGCGATCGAGCGCGACCCGGCATCGGTGGCCCTGGTCACCGTGATGTGGGCCAACAACGAGGTCGGCACCGTCCAGCCGGTGCGCGAACTCGCCGCCGTGGCCGCCGAGTACGGCATCCCGATGCACGCCGACGCGGTGCAGGCGCTGGGCCAGGTCCCGGTCTCCTTCGCCGACTCGGGGCTCACCGCGCTCACCGTCACCGGCCACAAGATCGGCGGCCCGTTCGGCATCGGCGCGCTGCTGCTCTCCCGTGGCGCCACGCCCGTCCCGCTGCTGCACGGCGGCGGCCAGGAGCGCGACGTGCGCTCCGGCACCCTGGACGCCCCCGCCGCCGCCGGCTTCGCGGCCGCCGCGGCGCTTGCCGTGGAGCGGCGGGCCGAGCACGCGGTGACGCTGGGCGCGCTGCGCGACGAGCTGGTGGCCGGGCTGCTGGCGGCCGTCCCGGACGCGGTGCTCAACGGCGACCCGACCGCGGAGGGCAGGCTGCCCGCCAACGCCCACTTCTCCTTCCCCGGCTGCGAGGGCGACGCCCTGCTGATGCTGCTGGACGCCCAGGGCATCGAGTGCTCCACCGGCTCGGCCTGCTCGGCCGGGGTGCCGCAGCCCAGCCACGTGCTGCTCGCGATGGGCGTCGACCCGCTGCTGGCGCGCGCCTCGCTGCGGTTCTCGCTCGGGCACACCTCGGTGCGCGAGGACGTCACGGCGCTGGCGGCCGCGATCGGCCCGGCGGTGCAGCGGGCCCGCAACGCGGGGCTGGCGACGGTACGCCGGTAGGCCGCGTACGGGGTCGGGGCCCGCCTCGGGCATGGCCGGCGGCCCCGTACGCTTGTACTCACCATGACTGACTTCCCGGGTGCCCCGACCACTCCGTCCACCGGCCGTCTGCGCGTGCTCGCGGCGATGTCCGGCGGAGTCGACTCCGCCGTCGCCGCCGCCCGCGCCGTCGAAGCCGGGCACGAGGTGACCGGCGTCCACCTGGCGCTCTCCGCCAACCCGCAGTCCTTCCGCACCGGTGCGCGCGGCTGCTGCACCATCGAGGACTCCCGGGACGCCTGGCGGGCCGCCGACGTGATCGGCATCCCCTTCTACGTCTGGGACCTCGCCGAGCGCTTCCGCGAGGACGTCATCGACGACTTCGTCGCCGAGTACGCGGCCGGGCGGACCCCGAACCCCTGCCTGCGCTGCAACGAGAAGATCAAGTTCGCCGCGCTGCTGGACAAGGCGATCGCCCTCGGCTTCGACGCCGTCTGCACCGGCCACTACGCCCGGATCGTCGACCTGCCCTCCGGCGAGCGCGAGCTGCACCGCGCGGTGGACGGCGCCAAGGACCAGTCCTACGTCCTCGGCGTGCTCGACGCCGAGCAGCTCGCCCACTCCCTCTTCCCGCTCGGTGACACCACCAAGGAGGAGATCCGGGCGGAGGCCGAGCGCCGCGGCCTGGCCGTCGCCAAGAAGCCCGACAGCCACGACATCTGCTTCATCGCCGACGGCGACACCCAGGGCTTCCTGGCCCGGCACCTCGGCACCGCCACCGGCGACATCCTCGACGTCGACGGCACCAAGCTCGGCGAGCACGACGGCGCCTACGGCTTCACCATCGGCCAGCGCAAGGGCCTGCGGATCGGCCGCCCGGCCGCCGACGGCAAGCCGCGCTACGTCCTCGACATCTCCCCGGTGAACAACACCGTCACCGTCGGCCCCGTCGAGGGCCTCGACATCACCGCCCTGACCGCCATCCGCCCCCGCTGGTGCGGCACCGAGCCCCTCACCGAGGGGCGCTACACCGCCCAGCTCCGCGCCCACGGCGAGGAGGTGCCCGTCTCCGCCTCGATGGTCGGCGACACCCTCCACGTCCGCCTCGACACCCCGGCCCGCGGCATCGCCCCCGGCCAGGCCGTCGTCCTCTACGACGGCACCCGCGTCATCGGCTCCGCCACCATCGCCACCACCGAGCGCCCGGCCGTCCACGCCTGAGCGAACCCTGGTTCCGTCCGCGTCAGGGGTGTCATCCGAACGGATGACGCCCCTGAATCCCACGGATGACCGCGGCCGGAGACCGCATCAATCAGGCTGATTCGAGGGTGCGGGCCGCGATCCTAACGTCAGGGGCATGAACCGATCCCGCCGTATCGCGGCCGTCGCCGCCCTTGTGCTCGCTCTGCCGCTTCCGATGGCCGGGGCCGCGATGGCCGCGCCGTCGCCGTCCGCAAGTACGGCTGCCACCGCGGCCGTTGCTCCGGCCGCCTTCCACGCCGAACTGCCCCGCCCGACCGGGCAGTACGCGGCCGGTGAGGAGGTGCTGCGCCTGACCGACCACAGCCGTACCGACCCCTGGGTGCCGTCGGCCGGGCCGCGGCAGCTGGCCGTGTCGATGTTCTACCCGGCCCGGCCGGGCACCGGCGAGCCCGCTCCGTACATGACCCTCGGCGAGGCGCAGGGCTTCGTGGCGACGCGGATCCCGGCCGGTACCGGCCTCCAGCCGCAGGACGTCGTGAACATCGACACCCACGCCCAGACCGGCGCGAAGGCCGTCGGCGGGAAGTTCCCGCTGGTGGTCCTCTCCCCGGGCTTCGAGAACCCCCGCGCCACGCTGACCGGTCTGGCGACCGACCTGGCCAGTCACGGCTACGTGGTGGCCCTGGTCGGTCACACCTACGAGGACTCCGGCGAGACGCTCGCCGACGGCAGCACCCCCGGCTGCGCGCTGTGCGGCACCGGCGCCCCGGACTCGCTCCCGGACAGCCGGGCGAAGGACGTCTCCTTCGTCCTGGACCAACTGACCGGGCACCACCCGGCCTGGCGCCTGGCGCACCTGATCGACCACGACCGCATCGGCATGGCCGGGCACTCGATCGGCGGCGCGTCGGCGCTGACGGCGATGGCCGAGGACCGGCGCATCCTGGCCGGGGTGAACATGGACGGCACGTTCTGGCCGCCGGTCCCGACCGACGAGCTCAACGGGCGCTCGTTCCTCCTGCTCGGGAAGCAGAGCGACCACGCCGCCGGCGGCGGGGACGAGTCCTGGGGGCGGACCTGGGCGGGTTGGGAGGGCTACAAGCCCTGGCTGGCCGTCGCGGGCACCAACCACTCCAGCTTCACGGACGTCCCGGTCCTGGCCGCCGCGGCCGGCCTGCCGTTCCCCCCGGGGACGACCACCTCGCCGGAGCGCGGGATGCAGCTGACCCGGGAGTACGTCGGAGCCTTCTTCGACCGGACCCTGAAGGGAATTCACCAGCCCGTCCTCGACGGCCCGTCGGCGGCGAACCCGGAGGTGTCCTTCCAGCACCCGTGATCGTCCTCGCGGATGCCGGTGATCCCGCGCGCGCCGCCGGCCCGGCGGCGCGCGCGGAACGGCTACCGGCCGGGGCGTAATACCGGTGAGCGGGGGCGGACGGGCGTGATAGACCAGACGGCACTATGAATATCTGCGTCTTCTGCTCCGCGTACTCGCTCGACGACCGCTACTCCGCCCCCGCCGCCGAGTTCGCCCGGCTCCTCGGGGAGGGCGGCCACACCCTGGTCTGGGGAGGCTCGAACGCCGGACTGATGGGGCTGCTCGCCGACGAGGTGAAGGCCGCCGGCGGCAAGCTCGTCGGAGTGCTGGTCGAGATGCTGAAGCACAAGGGGTACGTCGGCGCGGACGAGCTGGTGATGACCCGCGACCTCGCCGAGCGGAAGGCGGAGCTCGCGGCCCGCGCGGACGCCATCGTCGTCCTGGTCGGCGGGATGGGGACCCTGGACGAGGTCACCGAGGTGGTGGAGCTCAAGAAGCACGGGATGTTCGACAAGCCGGTCGTGGTCCTGGACACCGAGGGCTTCTACACGGGGCTGCGCACCCAGCTGGAGCGGATGGACGCCGAAGGCTTCCTGCCGCGCCCGCTCACCGAGCTGGTCACCTTCGCGGACACGCCCGCCGAGGTGTTCGCGCAGCTCAAGGCCTGAGAGGATCGGAACCATGGCCGCACATCTGATCACCGGCGCCGGTTCCGGCATCGGCGCCGTCCTGACCGCGAAGCTCGCCGAGCGCGGGGACGAGCTCTGGCTGCTCGCCCGTGACGCCCGCCGGGCCGCCGAGCTGCGCGACCGCTTCCCGGGCGCCCGGACCCTGGTCGGGGACCTCGGCGACCCCGGCAAGCTGTCCTGGGCGTTCGGGCACCAGGCGCTGCCCGTCGCCCTCGACTCGCTGCTGCACGTCGCGGGCGTGGTCGAACTCGGCCCGGTCGGCGACCTTCCGGTGAAGGCCTGGCAGGAGACGCTGAACGTCAACCTGCTCGCCCCCGCCGAGCTGACCCGCCTGCTGCTGCCCTCGCTGCGGCAGTCCAAGGGCCACGTGGTGTTCGTCAACTCCGGCGCGGGCCTCACCGCCCACGCGGAGTGGTCGGCGTACGCGGCCAGCAAGCACGGCCTGAAGGCGCTGGCCGACTCGCTGCGCCACGAGGAGCACGCCAACGGCGTCCGGGTCACCTCGGTCTACCCCGGCCGCACCGCCACCCCGATGCAGGCCAAGGTGCACCAGCAGGAGGGCAAGGAGTACGACGCCGACCGCTGGATCGAGCCGGAGTCCGTCGCGAAGGCCGTCCTCGCCGCCCTGGACGCCTCCCGGGACGCCGAGATCACCGACCTCACCGTCCGCCCGGGGCACTGAACGGGGCTCCGAGGAGCAGAGGCGGCGCCGCGCACTAGGCTCGGACGGGTGAGCACCGGACACCCCTTCCCCGACCTGCACGGCGCCGCCACCGGCGTCGGCTCGCTGCCCGGCACCGACGCCCGGGAGGCCGCCAGGACCTCCACCGGCGCGCTGGAGCACCTGCCGTTCCTGCCCGAGCTGCCCGCGCGCGGCCCGGGCGCCGACATGATCGGCCGCAGCGCCGGGCTGCTGGTCGAGCTGTTCGCGCAGACCGAGCCCAGCGGCTGGCGGTTCGCCGACCGCCCCGGCCGGGACACCCGCCGCGCCCACTCCTGGCTCGGCGAGGACCTGGACGCCCTGGAGGAGTTCACCCAGGGTTACCAGGGCGCGCTGAAGGTCCAGGCCGTCGGCCCGTGGACGCTGGCGGCGAACATCGAGCTCAAGCACGGCGAGAAGGCGCTCGCCGACCCCGGCGCCTGCCGGGACATCGCCGGCTCGCTCACCGAGGGCCTGCGCCGCCACCTCGCGGAGGTCCGCAAGCGGGTGCCGGGCGCGGAGGTGGTCCTCCAGCTGGACGAGCCCTCCCTGCCCGCCGTGCTGGCCGGGCAGGTGAGGACCGCCAGCGGCTTCCAGCGGCTGCGCGCCGTGGACCGGCAGGTCGCCGAGGAGGTGCTGCGGGAGCTGATCCGAGGCCTGGACGCGCCCGTCGTCGTGCACTCCTGCGCCCCGGACGTCCCGGTCCCGCTGCTGCGCCGGGCCGGGGTCGCCGGGATCTCGCTGGACTTCTCCCTCCTCACCGAGCGCCAGGACGACGACCTCGGCGAGGCGGTGGAGGGCGGCACGGTGATCCTCGCTGGTGTCGTCCCCGCCACTGACCAGGCGGTGTCCGACCCGGCCGGTAGTGTCCAGGGGGTCAGGACCTTGTGGCGCAGGCTCGGGTTCGCCCCGGAGCTGCTGGGCCGCCGCGTGCTGGTGACGCCGGCCTGCGGGCTGGCCGGGGCCTCCCCGGCGTACGCGCGCAGGGCGCTGTCGCTCGCGGCACGGGCGGCGCGGAGCCTGGTGGACAACCCGGAATGAGAACGTAGGAGGGCTTGCGGTGACGGCTGTCGAGGGCTGGGAGGACGTTCCGGCGGAGGTGCGCCGACGGCACGCCGAGCTGGCGCAGGAGATCACCGACCACCGCGCCCGGTACTACGAGCAGGACGCGCCGGTCGTCAGCGACGCCGAGTTCGACGCGCTGATGCGCGAGCTGGAGGCGATCGAGGCCGAGCACCCGGCCCTGGTGACGCCGGAGTCGCCGACCCAGCGGGTCGGCGGCGCCCCCACCGCGCTGTTCGCCGCGGTCGAGCACCGCGAGCGCCTGCTCAGCCTCGACAACGCCATGGACGACGAGGAGTTGAGCGCCTGGGCGGACCGGGTCGCCACCGAGCTGCACGGCATCGACTACCACTACCTGTGCGAGCTCAAGGTGGACGGTCTGGCCGTCAACCTCACCTACGAGAACGGCCAGTTGGTGCAGGCGGCGACCCGTGGCGACGGCCGGGTCGGCGAGGACATCACCGCCAACATCCGCACCATCAAGGAGATCCCGCACCGGCTCAAGGGCGACCACGTGCCCGAGCTGGTGGAGATCCGCGGCGAGGTCTACTTCCCGACCGAGGAGTTCCTCGCGCTCAACGCCTCCTTCTCGGAGGAGAACGAGCGCCGCCGGCAGGAGAACGAGCAGCGCGCCAAGGAGGGCAAGCGGCCCCGGGCGATGATCCGGCTCTTCATGAACCCCCGCAACGCGGCCGCCGGTTCGCTGCGCCAGAAGGACCCGCACGTCACCGCCTCCCGCCCGCTGCACATGGTGGTGCACGGCATCGGCGCCCGGGTCGGCTTCGACATCGACAACCAGTCGCACGCCTACCGGCTCCTGCACGACTGGGGCCTGCCCACCGCCCGGCACAACAAGGTGGTCGGGAGCCTGGCCGAAGTCCGGGCCTTCATCAAGCACTTCGGCGAGCAGCGGCACTCGGTCGAGCACGAGATCGACGGCGTCGTGGTCAAGGTGGACGAGATCGCCCTGCAGGGCCGGCTCGGCACCACCTCCAAGTCCCCGCGCTGGGCGATCGCCTGGAAGTACCCGCCGGAGGAGGTGACCGGCAAGCTCGCCGAGATCAAGGTCGGCATCGGCCGCACCGGCCGGGCCACCCCGTACGCGGTGCTGGCCGAACCGGTGAAGGTGGCCGGTTCGATGGTGCAGTACGCGACGCTGCACAACCAGGAGATCGTCAAGGCCAAGGACGTGCTGCTGGGCGACACCGTGGTGCTGCGCAAGGCCGGCGACGTCATCCCGGAGATCCTCGGCCCGGTCTACGACCTGCGGGACGGCACCGAGCAGGCCTTCGTGATGCCCTCGCACTGCCCGGAGTGCGGCACCGAGCTGCGTCCGATGTCCGAGGGGGACATCGACCTGCGCTGCCCCAACGCCCAGCACTGCCCGGCCCAGATCCGGGAGCGGATCGCCTTCCTCGGCGGGCGCTCCTGCCTGGACGTCGAGGGGCTCGGGTACGTCGCGGCCACCGCGCTGACCCAGCCGCTGGAGCCGGCCGAGGCGCCGGTGCGCAACGAGGGAGACGTCTTCGGGCTGACGGAGGAGCAGCTGCTGCCGATCAAGGTGCTGGTGCGCGACCAGAAGACCGGCATGCCCAAGCTGGACGACCGGACCGGCAAGGAGAAGGAGGTGTTCTTCTTCGCGACCACCAAGGGCGAGCCGAAGAAGTCGCTCCGGGCCCTGCTGGACAACCTGGAGGGGGCGAAGGAGCGTCCGCTGTGGCGCTTCCTCAACGGGCTGTCGATCCGGCACGTCGGCCCGGTCGCCGCCCAGGAGCTGGCCCGGGAGTTCCGTGACCTGGACCGGATCTTCTCGGCCACCGAGGGGGAGCTGGCCGCGGTCGAGGGCGTCGGTCCGACCATCGCCCGCTCGATCAAGGAGTGGTTCGAGGAGGAGTGGCACCGGGACATCCTGGAGAAGTGGCGCGCCGCGGGCGTCCGCTTCACCGAGGAGTTCGCGGACGAGGAGGCGGCGGAGCGCCCGCTGGAGGGCCTGACGGTGGTCGTGACGGGGACGCTGTCCGGCCACACCCGGGACGGCGCCAAGGAGGCGCTGACCTCGCGTGGAGCGAAGGTGACCGGTTCGGTTTCGAAGAAGACCGATTTTGTGGTCGTCGGTGACAACCCGGGGTCCAAGTACGACAAGGCAGTTCAGCTCGGACTGCCCGTCCTGGACGACGCGGGCTTCGCCGTGCTGCTGGCCGACGGACCGTCGGCGGCCCGCGCCCACCTGGGACTTCCGGAGCCCGAGGAGGCCGCCGGGCCGGCCGGCGTCCCCGCCGAGGGCTGATCCGGAGCGGACCCGAGCGGCCGGTGGCCGGAACCGGGTTGTTATCGTCCTGATGCAACGTCACCGGGTGCCGTGCAGTGAAAGCGGGCATTGTGTCACTGTGTGACACCCGGGCGCGGTGGCGCGTTTCCGGTTGTCCGAAAGTCTGCCCACCGGGTGGACCCCGGCATACCCTGGAGCGCAACAGAGTGTCAGCAGGGGTGGGGGCACCGGCTGAGCCGGTGCTCCTCGGGGTCGCTCCATGCCCGGCAGCTGTCGGTACCAGCACGGTGCCTCACCGTAAGGCGGCCTGACGGGGCGGGCCCGACGGAGGACAGGGCTTATGGATCGTACGACCGGCGGCGCGCCCACACGCCCGCCGCAGGGGGTGGCGGGTGCGGTCCTGCTGCTCGGCGTGCTGCTGGCCGGAGCCGCGCCGCTCATCCCGCTGGCCGTCCTGGTCTACCGGTACGAACCCGAACTGCTGCCGCTGTTCGCGGTGCCGCTGGCCGTCCTGGTGGCGGCCTGGCGGATCGCCCGGGACCGCGCCCGCGACCAGCTGACCGACCCGCTGACGGACCTGCCCAACCGTCAGGCCTTACTGCTGGCCGCCCAGGAGGCGATCGTCGAGCGCGAGGAGGGCTACAGCGTCGGTCTCATCCTGCTCGACCTCGATCGGTTCCGATCACTCAATGACACACTCGGTCACACGGCGGGTGACCGGCTGCTGGTTCACATCGCCCGCCGACTCCACCGGGCGCTGCGCTCCGGCGGCCCGGCCGGCAGCGCCACCCGGGAGTCCATCGACGACGTCTTCGCCGGCCTGCCCCGGCACTACCGTCGCGGCCGCCCGATGGTGGCCCGGATGGGCGGCGACGAGTTCGCCGTCCTGATGCCCGGCATCAACTGCCCCGACAGCCTGGAGCGGGTGGCCAAGGCGCTGATCGCCGAACTCGCCGCGCCGATCCGCCTGGACGGGCTGCTGCTGGTGCTGGAGGCCAGCGCCGGCGTCTGCGTCTACCCGCAGGGCGCCCAGGACGCCGAGTCGCTGCTGCGCCGCGCCGACGTGGCGATGGGCCACGCCCAGCGCGAGTGCAGCGGGGTGGCCCAGTACGACGAGACCCAGGACGCCGACACCCCGTACCGGATCGGCCTGCTCGGGGACCTGCGCCGGGCCCTGGAGACCGGCGAGGTGCAGTTGCACTACCAGCCGAAGGTGGCCTTCGACGGCCGGGTGGTCGGCCTGGAGGCGCTGCTGCGCTGGGAGCGGCCCGGGCAGGGGAGGGTCTCGCCGGACGAGTTCGTCGGGCTCGCCGAGTCCAGCGGCCTGATGCCCCGGCTCACCGACTACGTGCTGGAGGCGGCGGTGGGCCAGCTGGCCTACTGGCGCGACCAGGGCCTGCAGGTGCAGGTCGCGGTCAACGTCTCACCGCGCGACGTGCTCAACCCCGGCTTCGCCCAGCGCGTCGCGGGGCACCTGGTCCGCCACCA
The DNA here is from genome assembly GCF_044768255.1 of Kitasatospora sp. NPDC101157. NCBI lineage: Bacteria > Bacillati > Actinomycetota > Actinomycetes > Kitasatosporales > Streptomycetaceae > Kitasatospora > Kitasatospora sp. NPDC101157. The sequence goes on from NZ_JBIWPL010000008.1 coordinate 265,496, forward strand.
GGTGCCGGCCCACGCGCTCCAGCTGGAGATCACCGAGCGGCTGCTGCTGGACGACTCCCGGCGAGCCGCCGACACCCTGGCCGAGCTGCGCGGCTACGGCGTGGGGATGTCCCTGGACGACTTCGGCACCGGCCACTCCTCGCTGGTGCGGCTGCGCAGCCTGCCGGTCGGCGAGCTGAAGATCGACCGCTCCTTCGTCTCCCGGATGGTCGCCGACGACCACGACGCGGCGGTGGTCCGCTGCTCGGTGGAGCTGGCCCACTCGCTCGGCCTGACCGTGGTCGCCGAGGGCGTCGAGGACGACGAGACCTGGGAGCGGCTGCACCGCATGGGCGTGGACGCCGTCCAGGGCTGGCTGGTGTCGGCCGCGCTGCCCGCCGAGCAGGCCACCGCCTGGCTGCGGGTGCACCGCACCACCGGCGCCCCGCCCGTGGAGCGCCTGGGTGCCCCGCCGCAGCTCCCCTCGATCATCAAGCCGGTCGCCCAGCCCTCCGCGATCAAGCCGGCGGTCCAGCCCGCGGCGCGGCCGCCGGTGCTGCCGCCGACCCTCCCGCCGGTGCTGCCGCCGGCCGTCCAGGCCGTGCAGCGCAGCCAGGCGCTCCCGGCCGCGCCGCTGGGCATCACGGCGCCCGGCACCCAGGGTTGGGCCCGTACCGGGCCCCAGTGACCCGGCTGCGCGGTTACTCGTTGGCCGGTGGCCGGGTCGGGCCCCATAGGATGGGGTCCAAAGACCACGAGGACGGAGCGCCGAACCCGGCTGCTCCTGCCCGGGCCCGGCACCGCCGCAGGCGTCGCCGGGTCTCACCAGAACTCACCCTGAGGATCGCTGCATGCCTGGCATCACGCGCGAGGAGGTCGCCCACCTCGCCCGGCTGTCGCGTCTTGAGCTGAAGCCCGAAGAGCTGGACCACTTCGCCGAGCAGCTCGACGTGATCATCGGCGCGGTCGCCCGCGTTTCCGAGGTCGCCGGACAGGACGTCCCGCCGACCTCCCACCCGCTGCCGCTGACCAACGTCATGCGCGCGGACGAGGTGCGGCCGTCGCTCACCCCGGAGCAGGCGCTGTCCGGCGCCCCCGCCGCCGAGGAGCAGCGTTTCCGTGTGCCGCAGATCCTCGGGGAGGACTGACCGAGATGACCGAGATGATCCCCACGTCGATCATTAAGTGGACGGCCGCCGACACCGCCGGCGCCATCGCCAAGGGCGAGGTGTCCGCCGTCGAGGTCGCCCAGGCGCACCTGGACCGCATCGAGGCCGTCGACAAGAAGGTCAACGCCTTCCTGCACGTCGACACGGAGGGCGCGCTGGCCGCCGCCCGGGCCGTCGACGAGAAGCGCGCCAAGGGCGAGGAGCTGGGCCCGCTGGCCGGCGTCCCGCTCGCGCTCAAGGACGTCTTCACCACCAAGGGCATCCCGACCACCTGTGGGTCGAAGATGCTGGAGGGCTGGATCCCGCCCTACGACGCCACTCTGACCAGCCGTCTCAAGGACGCCGGCGTCGTCATCCTCGGCAAGACCAACATGGACGAGTTCGCGATGGGCTCCTCCACCGAGAACTCCGCCTACGGCCCGACCGGCAACCCGTGGGACCTCACCCGCATCCCCGGCGGCTCCGGCGGCGGTTCGGCCGCCGCGCTGGCCGCCTTCGAGGCCCCCCTGGCGATCGGCACCGACACCGGCGGCTCGATCCGCCAGCCCGGCGCCGTCACCGGCACCGTCGGCGTCAAGCCGACCTACGGCTCGGTGTCGCGCTACGGCCTGGTCGCCTTCTCCAGCAGCCTGGACCAGGGCGGCCCGTGCGCCCGGACGGTGCTCGACGCGGCGCTGCTGCACGAGGCCATCGCCGGGCACGACCCGCTGGACTCCACCTCGATCGACGCGCCCGTCCCGGCCGTGGTCGAGGCCGCGAAGATGCGCGACATCCGCGGCATGCGGATCGGCGTCGTCAAGGAGTTCGCCGGCGAGGGCTACCAGGCCGGCGTGATGCAGCGCTTCAACGAGTCGGTGGAGGTGCTGCGCGAGCTGGGCGCCGAGGTCGTCGAGGTGTCCTGCCCGTCCTTCACCCTGGCGCTGCCGGCGTACTACCTGATCGCCCCGTCGGAGTGCTCCTCCAACCTGGCCCGCTTCGACGCCATGCGCTACGGCCTGCGGGTCGGCGACGACGGCTCGCGCTCGGCCGAGGAGGTCACCGCGCTGACCCGCGAGGCCGGCTTCGGCGACGAGGTCAAGCGCCGCATCATCCTGGGCACCTACGCCCTCTCCTCGGGCTACTACGACGCCTACTACGGCTCGGCCCAGAAGGTGCGCACGCTGATCTCGCGCGACTTCGACGCCGCCTTCGCCGGTGTGGACGTCCTGGTCTCGCCGACCACGCCGACCACCGCCTTCCCGATCGGTGAGCGCGCCGACGACCCGATGGCGATGTACCTGGCCGACCTGTGCACGATTCCGTCGAACCTGGCGGGCAACGCGGCCATGTCGCTGCCGGTCGGCCTGGCCCCGGAGGACAATCTCCCGGTCGGCCTGCAGATCATCGCTCCCGCGATGGCGGACGACCGCCTGTACCGAGTGGGCGGCGCCGTCGAGGCCGCACTCAACGACAAGTGGGGGCACACCCTGCTGGAGGAGGTACCGGCACTGTGAGCAAGATCGAAAAGGCCAAGGCCCAGTCCGCTTCGCTCAAGGGCTTCAAGCACAGCAAGCCCGGCCTCTGGCTGTCCATCGGCACCAGCGCCTTCGGCGCGATCTCCGTCGTCAAGGACGTCCGCAAGGCCCGCGAGGAGAACGACACCCTCAAGCTGGTCAACGCCCTGGTCGGCGCCGCCGCGCTGATCACCGGCACCGCCCTGCTGGTGCGGGAGCTCCGTCAGCTGGGCTCCGACGACGTGCTGCTGGGCTGAGCCGAGCCGAGTGCCCCGGCCCGGCCCCGCGCCACGCGGCGGCCGGGCCCGTACCTCCCGAGTCTTCAGAATTGAGAAGGGACGCTGTGAGCGTCATGAACCTGGTCTCCTACGAGGACGCTCTCGCGTCGTACGACCCGGTGATGGGCCTTGAGGTCCACGTCGAGCTCGGTACCAAGACCAAGATGTTCTGCGGTTGCTCGACCGAGCTGGGCGCCGAGCCGAACAGCCAGACCTGCCCGACCTGCCTGGGCCTGCCCGGCTCGCTGCCGGTGGTCAACGCGGTGGGCGTGGAGTCCGCGGTCAAGATCGGCCTGGCGCTGAACTGCGAGATCGCCGAGTGGTGCCGGTTCGCGCGGAAGAACTACTTCTACCCGGACATGCCCAAGAACTTCCAGACCTCGCAGTACGACGAGCCGATCGCCTTCAACGGCTACCTCGACGTGCAGCTGGAGGACGGCTCGACCTTCCGCGTGGAGATCGAGCGCGCCCACATGGAGGAGGACACCGGCAAGTCCAGCCACGTCGGCGGCGCCACCGGCCGCATCCACGGGGCCACCCACTCGCTGCTCGACTACAACCGGGCCGGCATCCCGCTGATCGAGATCGTCACCAAGCCGATCGTCGGCGCCGGCGAGCGCGCCCCCGAGGTCGCCAAGGCGTACGTCGCCGAGCTGCGCGAGCTGATCAAGTCCCTGGGCGTCTCCGAGGCCCGGATGGACAAGGGCCAGATGCGCTGCGACGTCAACCTGTCGCTGCGCCCGCACGGCACCGAGACCTTCGGCACCCGTTCCGAGACCAAGAACGTCAACTCGCTGCGCAGCGTGGAGCGGGCCGCCCGGTTCGAGATCCAGCGCCACGCCACCGTGCTGACCGACGGCGGCACCATCGTCCAGGAGACCCGCCACTTCCACGAGGACGACGGCACCACCACCTCGGGCCGGATCAAGGACAACGCCGAGGACTACCGCTACTTCCCGGAGCCGGACCTGGTGCCGGTGGCCCCCTCCCGCGAGTGGGTCGAGGAGCTGCGCGCCGCGCTGCCGGAGCTGCCGCGGGTGCGTCGCGCCCGGCTGCAGGCCGAGTGGGGCCTGTCCGACAAGGACATGCAGTCCGTGCTCAACGCCGGTGCGGTCGAGCCGATCCAGGAGACCATCGCGGCCGGTGCCCCGGCCGACCAGGCCCGCAAGTGGTGGATGGGCGAGCTGGCCCGCCGCGCCAACGAGACCGGCACCGAGCTGACCGAGCAGCCGATCACCCCGGTGCAGGTCGCCCGGGTCACCGCGCTGGTCGCCGAGGGCAAGCTGAACGACAAGCTGGCCCGTCAGGTCATCGAGGCCGTGCTGGCCGGCGAGGGCGAGCCGGACGAGGTCGTCGAGAAGCGCGGCCTGGCCGTGGTCTCGGACGACTCCGCCCTGGGCGCGGCCGTCGACCAGGCGATCGCCGAGAACGAGGCCGTCGCCGCCAAGATCCGCGACGGCAAGGTCGCGGCCGTGGGCGCGCTGGTCGGCGCGGTCATGAAGGCCACCCGTGGCCAGGCGGACGCCGCCCGGGTCAAGGATCTGATCCTTGAGAAGCTGGGCGTCTCCGCCTGAGCGGACGAGAGCTGTCGGGGTCCTGGGCGGTCAAGCCCGCCTTCCTAAGGCATCTAAGGCGTCTAAGGCCCCCTAAGTAAGGCCTAAGGCCCTGTCTCACCTATGTATCTAGGTGAGGCAGGGCCTTAAACCTTTTTTGGGCCCCCATCTAAGGCATCGGGCCTTCGGAAGATGGGGCACGCTCCCGATGTGGCACCCCCCTCTGGGGGAGGAAGCTCTTACTCGTCAGGGAAACGAAGGCGAAACCCGAAGGGGAACCCGAAGTGATCGAGTACCAGCTCATCCAGCAGCAGGCCCACGAGCTCGAACTGCGCGCCGAGCACGAGCGCCTGGTCCGCGAGGCCAAGGAGGCCCGTCGCCTCCGCCGCCGCCCGGTGGCCGCCCGCTTCCAGCGGCGCCCCGTGCGTCAGCCGGAATGCTGACGGTGCGGCACCTCGACGGTGCCGAAGGAGTTCCGGAGGGGGAGGCGCCGCGGGAGAGCGCCTCCCCCTCCGGGCGTTCGCCGGGGGAGATAACCCCTCTCACCGGCGGCTCCGGCTATGGCATGCTCGCCTCCATGCAGCAGATATCGGTCAGTCCCGTCTTCGTCGGCCGCGGCAGCGAGATCACCGAACTGACCGACGCGCTGCGCCGTGCGGGCACCGGCAGCCCGCAGGCCGTGCTGATCGGCGGCGAGGCCGGCATCGGCAAGACCCGGCTGCTGGAGGAGTTCCTCCAACGGGCCTGCGACGGCGGAGCGGTCACCACGCTCGGCAGCTGTCTGGAGGTCGGCGCCGAGGGGCTGCCGTACGCTCCGCTGGCCGCCGCGCTGCGCCGGCTGCACCGCTCGCTGGGCGCCGAGTTCGAGGCCGCGGCGGCCGGCAGCGAGGGCCACCTCGCCCGGCTGCTCTCCGAGTTCGGCGAGGCGGACGGCGAACCCAACGACGAGTACGGCCGGGCCCGACTGTTCGAGCACACCGCGAGACTGTTCGAACGGTTCGGCGCGGACCGTACCCTCGTCCTCGCCGTCGAGGACCTGCACTGGTCCGACCGCTCCACCCGGGAACTGCTCGCCTTCCTGGTGCGCACCCTGCACCGCTCCCGGGTGCTGCTGGTCGCCACCTACCGCACCGACGACCTGCACCGCCGCCACCCGCTGCGCCCCTTCCTGGCCGAACTCGAACGGCTGCGCACCGTCCAGCGGCTGGAGCTGGAACGTTTCGGCCGCCGCGAGGTCGCGGCCCAGCTGGCCGGCATCCTCGGCACCGCGGCCCCCGACCGCCAGCTGGTGGACCGCATCCTGCGCCGCTCGGAGGGCAACCCGTTCTTCGTCGAGGAGCTGGCCACCGCCTTCGAGGACGGCTGCGGTGCCGGGCTGACCGACTCGCTGCGGGACATCCTGCTGGTCCGGGTCGAGGGGCTGGACGAGGAGGCCCAGCGGGTGGTGCGGATCGCCGCCGAGGGCGGCTCGCACGTCGAACACGCCCTGCTGGCCGCCGTCCTGGAGGATGACGAGGAGGCGCTGATCGAGGCGCTGCGGGCGGCCGTCGGCGCCAACATCCTGCGCCCGGACAGCGAGGGCGAGGGCTACCGCTTCCGGCACGCGCTGGTCCGCGAGGCGGTCTCGGACGACCTGCTGCCCGGCGAGCGGCACCGGATCAACCGCAAGTTCGCGCTCGCCGTGGAGGCCCGGCCGCAGCTCGTCCCCGCCGATGCGCTGCCCGCCCGGCTGGCCAACTACTGGTACCACGCGCACGACCCGGCGCGTGCCCTGCCGACGGCCCTGGACGCCGCCCGAGCGGCCCGGCGCCGCAACGCCTTCGCCGAGCAACTCGGCATGCTGGAGCGTGCCCTGGAGCTGTGGGACCAGGTCTCCGAGGACGTCCTGGCGCACACCCTGCGCCCGTACGACTGGGCCGAGACCTACCCGCCCGGCTCCTGCGACCACAGCCCGGCCGGCGCCGAGTGCGACCGGATCCAGCTGGTCGACGTGCTGGCCGAGGCGGTGGTCGCGGCCCGGCGCTGCGGCGACCGGGAGCGCGGCCTGAGCCTGGCCAAGCGCGGTCTGCGGCTGGTCGACGAGGCGGAGCACCCGGTGCGCTCGGCCTGGTTCCGGATCAACCGGGCCCGGATGCTGGGCAACCTGCGCCGCTCCGGCGACGACGAGGAGATCGCCCGCGCCCACCGGCTGGTGGACGGCCTGCCGCCGTCCGCCGTGCAGGCCGAGGTGTTCGCCCTGGCCGCCGGGGTCGCGGTGGTCAGGTCGCCCCGCCTCGAACACCTGGAACTGGCCGAGCGGGCGATCCGGATCGCCGAACAGGTCGGCGCGCACTCGGTCGAGGTGCACGCCCGGATGACCCTCGGCAGCCTGCGCTACGACCTCCTGGGCGACGCCGAGGGCGGGCTGGCCGAGCTGACCGCGGCGGTCGAGCGCGCCCGGCAGCTGGGCGTGCCGGACCTCCTGCTGCGCGGCATCAACAACCTGGCCAGCATGCAGCGCGGACTGGGCCGGGCCGAGGAGGCCGTCCGGCTGGCCCGGGAGGGCCTGGAGTACGCGGACGGCAACGGGCTGCAGCGCAACATCGGCAACATCCTGACCGGCAACCTGGTGGAGGCGCTGGCCGACCTCGGGCGGGTCCGGGAGGCCGAGGAGCTGCTCGCCGCCAGCGAGCTGATCGGCCTGCCCGGCTCCCACGCCGAGTTCCTGGACCGGATGCGCGGTGACCTCGCCCTGCTGCGGGGGGACTTCGCCGCCGCGGCGACGCTGCTGGCCCAGGCCCGGGCGGCGAACCGGGTCGGCCAGGCACAGCACAGCGTGCCGATCAGCCTGCTGGCCGTGCGGCTCGCCGCGTACGGCGGGCGGCCGTTGGACGCCCGGGCCGAATTCCTCGCCGCGCTCGCCGAGGAGGGGCGGCTCGGCTACGACTCCGACGTCTACCCGCTGCTGGTGGAGGCCGCCGGGGTGGAGGCGGACAGCCTGGGGCTGCCGGAGGCCGAGGCGGGGCGGGCCGAGGTGCTGGCCGCGATCGCCGCCGCGGCCGCCGATCTGCGGCCCCAGTCGCCGCTGCACCACGGCTGGTGCAGGCTGCTGGAGGCCGAACTGGCCCGCGCCGCGGCGGCGGACACGCCGGAGCAGTGGGCGCGGGCGGTCACCGAGCTGCGGCCGACCGGCCTGCCGTACCCGCTGGCCCTCGCGCTGCTGCGCGGCGCCGAGGCGCAGGTGCGGGCCGGCCGACGGGACACCGCGACCGAACTGCTGCGCGAGGCGGCCGAACTGGCGGACGCCCGGGGCGACCGGCCGCTCGGGGCGCAGATCGCCGCCCTGGCGGAGCGGGCCGGGCTCACCCTGACCCCGGCCGCGCGCCCGGCCGCCGGGGCCGCCCCGGTGCCGGCCGTCGGGGAGTCCTTCGGGCTCACCCCCCGTGAGCGGGACGTGCTCCGGTTGCTCGCGCGGGGGTGGACCAACCGGCAGATCGCCGAGGAGCTGTACATCTCTCCGAAGACCGCAAGCGTGCACGTGTCCAACATCCTCGGCAAGCTCGACGTCGGCGGCCGGGGCGAGGCGGCCGCGCTGGCCCACCGGTTGCGGCTGTTCCCCGACGACCTGGTCCCCTCGGGACGGTGAACCCGCAGGTCGCCGACCGTACCCGTACGGTCGGCGACCAGGGCGGCCGCGGGGGCGGGCGCCGTCGCGTGCTCCCGTGCGCGCCGCGTGAGCCCCTGCCCGCGCGCCGCCGCCAACCGGGCCCCTCGGTCGGAATCGGGTGCATTTCCCCGCTCTGTCGCCATTACTCTAAGTTGAGTGTGCGTGTCATTGAGTGACGGATTTGGTGTAGGGTCCCGAACGGGAGCATCGGTGCGGTGCGGCGGTCGGAAGGCCGTCCACCCCCTGGGCCGCCGTCCTGACGGGGCGCCAGGCCACCGCGTACGGCCGAGAGGTGCGCGGCCGGTGGTCCGTGGCCGGGGCGCCAGGCCCCGGGCCGGAGGGGGAGAGGCCGAGTGAGCTCCACCGATACGGTGCTGCCCGGATCCGGACGACCGGGCGCGCCGCCTGCCGACACGTCCGCCGCCGAGCCGCCGGCGCCCGCCGGCCGCGGCCCGCTGCGCCGGCTCCGGGAGAGCCGCACGCTGCCCGGGCTCGCCCTCGGCGGGCTCTGCCTGGCCTATGCGCTGGGCGCCGCCGCCGGCTGGGGATCGCCCCAACTCTCCATCTTCATGGGCGACTTCGGTCTGGCCGCGGCCGCCCTCGCGGCCGCCCTGTCCTGTCTGGTGTACGGCTGCACGGTCGGCGGCCACGCCCGCCCGGCCTGGCTGCTGTTCGGCCTCTCCTCGTCCATGGTCTCCCTCGGCAACGGCGCCTGGGGCTGGTACGAACTGGTCGTGCGGACCCAGCCGCCGCGGGACTCGCTCGCCGACTACGCCTTCCTGCTGTTCGCCCCGCTCGCCATCACCGGCGTGCTGGTGCTCGCCCAGCACCCCCGCTCGGCGGCCGGCTGGCTGTGCCTGCTGCTCGACGGCTGGCTGATCGCCGGCTCGCTGTTCACCCTCAGCTGGAGCCTGGCGCTCGGCCGGATCGCGGCCGGCGAGAGCGGCTCCCCGCTGCGGCTGGCCCTCAACCTGGCCTATCCGGTGCTGGACATCCTGCTGGTCAGCCTGGTGGTGGGGCTGCGCTTCAGCGGCCGGGACGGCAACCGGGCCGCCGTGCACACCGCGATGCTCGCGCTCGCCGTGACCGTGACCTGCGACGCCCTGTTCACCTCCCCGGAACTGCACAGCACCTACCACTCCGGCGAACTGCTGGACGCGGGCTGGTTCTCCGGCAGCCTGCTGCTCGCCTGGGCGCCGTGGTCCCCGCGCCGGCGCCGCCCGCTGCGCGAGCACCCCTCGGCCGGCGGGCTGCCGCGCCGCCGGGTGGCCACCACCTTCAGCGCGCTGACCCCGTACGCGGCCGCCGCGGTGTGCACCGCCGGAATCCTCTACAACGCCCTCGGCGGGCGGCAGTTGGACCGCGTGGTGGCCGCGGCCGCCTGCACCGTCGGGCTGGCACTGATCCTCAGGCAAGGCGTGATGCTGCTCGACAACCTGTCGCTGGCCCAGGAACTCGCCCACAAGGAGGCGCACTTCCGCTCCCTGGTGCAGGGGTCCAGCGACGTCATCATGATCGCCGGGGCCAACGGCGTGCTCTCGTACGTCTCCCCGGCGGCGCTCGGCGTCTACGGGCGGGACCCGGAGGAACTGGTCGGCGGCAACCTGCTGGACCTGGTCCATCCCGAGGACGTCGGCCGGGTGCTCTCCGAGGTCCGCCGCTACCTCGCGCGGGTCCGGCTGGCCGCCCACCGCACCCCGGGCACCGTCGAGGCCTCGGCCCGGGTGGAGTGCCGGATCAGCTCCGGCGTGGGCGAGTGGCTGCACGTCGAGTCGACGGTCAGCCGGCACCGCGACGGCCTGCTGCTCAACAGCCGGGACGTCACCGAACGCGTCATGCTCCAGGCCCAGCTGCAGCACAACGCCTTCCACGACCCGCTCACCGACCTGCCCAACCGCGCGCTGTTCGCCCAGCGGCTGCGCGCCGCCCTCGGCAGCCGCGGCCAGCAGGGCGGGACGGGCGCCGGCATCGCCGTGCTCTTCCTCGACCTGGACGGCTTCAAGGCGGTCAACGACACCGCCGGCCACCAGGTCGGCGACGAACTGCTGGTGCAGGCCGCCCGCCGGCTGCAGGGCGCCGTCCGCTGCGGGGACACCGTCGCCCGGTTCGGCGGCGACGAGTTCGCCGCGCTGGTCTGCGGTCCGCTCGGCCGGCTGCAGGTCCAGGAGCTGGCCGAGCGGCTGCGGATCGCGCTCTCCGAGCCGTACTGGATCGGCGGCGTCGAACTCGGCGTCGCCGCCAGCATCGGCATCGCCTTCGGGACCCCCGAACGCGGCCCGGCCGCCGACCCGAGAGCCGCCGCCGACGAGCTGATGCGCAACGCCGACCTCGCGATGTACCGGGCCAAGTCCGAGGGCAAGGGCCGGGTGGTGCTCTACGCCCCCGCGATGCGCGCCGACCTGGAGCGCCGCACCGAGTTGGAGGAGCGGCTGCGGGTGGCCGTCCGGGAGGGCGGCTTCACCCTGCTCCACCAGCCGGTCGTGGACCTCGTGAGCGGTGCGGTGACCGCCGTCGAGGCCCAGGCCCGCTGGCGCTCGGCGGGCGGCCTGCTGCTCACCCCGGCCGAGTTCCTCCGCTCGACCGAACACGGCGACGCGGCCACCCGGTTCTCCCGCTGGCTGGTGCAGGAGGCGGTCACGGCCGCCGCCGACCGGCGCGCGGTGTCCGGCCGGGGCCGCGGCGGTGTGCCGCTGCCCGTCCCGGTGGCCGTCCGGCTCTCCGCCGAGCGGCTCTGCTCACCCGGCCTGTACGAGACGGTGGCCGCGGCGCTGCGCGACACCGGGCTGCCGGCCGGCGAGCTGGTGATCGAGGTGGCCCGGATGGGTCCGGACCGGCTCGCCGACGAACTCGGCCGCCGGCTGACCGCCCTGCGCGGACTCGGCGTCTCCACCTGGCTGGCCGGCTACGGCGCCGGCGGCGGCTCGCTGGGCGCGCTCGCCCGGCTGCCGCTCGACGGGCTCAAGCTGGACCGCACGCTGGTCCAGGGCCTCGGCGACTCCGCGCTCAGCCGCACCCTGGCCGGACACGCCCTGCGGCTCGGCCGGGACCTCGGGATGGCCACCGCCGCCGACGGGGTGGACCTGCCCCGGCAGATCGCCGCGCTCCAGGAGCTGGGCTGCCGGCTGGCCCAGGGCTCGGCCTTCGCCCCGCCGCTGGACGAGACCCGGCTGCGCCGGGCGCTGGCCCGCCGCGGCTACCCGCTGCCCAAGCCGCTCGGCACGCTGTCCGCCCGTCGCGCCCACCTCGCCGCGGACACCCGTACGAGTGGCCGACCGGACGCCGGGGGAGGGCGTGTCCCACATCACCACGGGGCCTCCGACCTGCCCGAACACCCGGCCGCCGCCGGTCCGGCAGCCGGTCCGCATGGCGAGACGGTCATCCCACCTGCTTGACACGCCACCCCGGACGGGAGGAAGGTCGTTGCCATGCGCACCCGAATTCTCGTACTTGGCGGGCGCGTCGGCTGAGTGGGCTCGCACGCCCCGCTCGTGACAGACCGACGCGCCACCCCTCGCATGCCCTTGGGCACGAGGGGTTTTTTGTTGCACTGACGCTGTTCCCACCGCAAGACCCCTGGCCCCGACCGCCCCCGGAGGGTCCGACTCGTCGGATCGAGCGGGACGATTGAGGCAGAGCCGGCGATCGGCCCGGACCGGGACCCCACCCTCGCACCACCGGGGCCCGCAGTACCGGACCGGCAAAACCCGAGAAGAGACAGGCAGATGACCGAGCACGCCGCATCCCCCCGCCGCGGGGACAACCCGGCCGCCCACGCTCCCCAGCACGTCGCCGAGACCATGACCGGAGCCCAGTCGCTCATCCGCTCGCTCGAAGCCGTGGGCGCGGACACCGTCTTCGGCATCCCGGGCGGGGCCATCCTTCCCGCGTACGACCCGCTGATGGACTCGGTCAAGGTGCGCCACATCCTGGTCCGCCACGAGCAGGGCGCCGGCCACGCCGCCACCGGCTACGCCCAGGCCACCGGCAGGGTCGGGGTCTGCATGGCCACCTCCGGCCCCGGCGCGACCAACCTGGTCACCCCGATCGCCGACGCCTACATGGACTCCGTGCCGATGGTCGCGATCACCGGCCAGGTCGCCTCCAAGGCGATCGGCACCGACGCCTTCCAGGAGGCGGACATCTGCGGCATCACCATGCCGATCACCAAGCACAACTACCTGGTCACCGACCCGGCCGAGATCCCCCGGGTGATCGCCGAGGCCTTCCACATCGCCGCCACCGGCCGTCCCGGCCCGGTCCTGGTCGACATCGCCAAGGACGCCCTGCAGGCCACCACCACCTTCCGCTGGCCGGTCGAGACCGCGCTGCCCGGCTACCGGCCGGTCACCAAGCCGCACGCCAAGCAGATCCGCGAGGCCGCGAAGATGCTGGTCAGCAGCAAGCGGCCGGTGCTCTACGTCGGCGGCGGCGTGATCAAGGCCCAGGCCACCGCCGAGCTGCGGATCCTGGCCGAGCTGACCGGCGCCCCGGTCGTCACCACCCTGATGGCGCTCGGCGCCTTCCCGGACAGCCACCCGCAGCACCTCGGCATGCCCGGGATGCACGGCTCCGTCCCGGCCGTCACCGCGCTGCAGAAGTCGGACCTGCTGTTCACCCTCGGCGCCCGCTTCGACGACCGGGTCACCGGCAAGCTGGACAGCTTCGCCCCGTACGCCAAGATCGTGCACGCGGACATCGACCCGGCCGAGATCGGCAAGAACCGCCCGGCGGACGTCCCGATCGTCGGCGACGCGCGCGAGGTGCTCGCCGACCTGATCGTCGCCGTCCAGGCCGAGTTCGACGCCGGCCACAAGGGCGACTACGCCGAGTGGTGGGAGAAGCTCGACGAGTGGAAGAAGACCTACCCGCTGGGCTTCGAGCCGGCCCCGAACGGCCAGCTCTCCCCGCAGCAGGTCATCGAGCGGATCGGCCAGCTGGTCGGACCGGACGCGATCTACGCCGCGGGCGTCGGCCAGCACCAGATGTGGAGCTCGCAGTACATCCGCTTCGAGAAGCCCGGCACCTGGCTCAACTCCGGCGGCGCCGGGACCATGGGCTACGCCGTCCCGGCGGCGATGGGCGCCAAGGCGGGCCGCCCGGAGGCGGCGGTCTGGGCCATCGACGGCGACGGCTGCTTCCAGATGACCAACCAGGAGCTGGTCACCTGCGCCCTGAACGGCATCCCGATCAAGGTCGCGGTCATCAACAACGGCTCGCTGGGTATGGTCCGGCAGTGGCAGACGCTGTTCTACAACCAGCGCTACTCCAACACCGTGCTGCACTCCGGCCCCGACCACGACGGCATCGCGCCGCCGGCCCAGGGCACCCGGATCCCCGACTTCGTCAAGCTGTCCGAGGCGATGGGCTGCGTCGGCCTGCGCTGCGAGCGCCCCGAGGACCTGGACGCGGTCATCCAGCAGGCGATGGCGATCGACGACCGCCCGGTGGTCATCGACTTCATCGTCCACCAGGACGCGATGGTGTGGCCGATGGTCGCGGCCGGCACCAGCAACGACGAGATCCAGTTCGCCAAGGGCGTCCGCCCCGACTTCGGCGACGACCTCGACTGACCGCCCCAATCCAGAACGACTGAGGAACCACATGTCCAAGCACACCCTCTCCGTCCTGGTCGAGAACAAGCCCGGCGTGCTCGCCCGCATCGCCGCGCTGTTCTCCCGTCGGGGCTTCAACATCGACTCCCTCGCCGTCGGCCCGACCGAGCACCCGGACGTGTCCCGGATGACGATCGTGGTCAACGTCGAGGACCTCCCGCTGGAACAGGTCACCAAGCAGCTCAACAAGCTCGTGAACGTGATAAAGATCGTCGAACTCGACCAGTCCGCTGCGATCCAGCGGGAACTGGTCCTGGTGAAGGTCCGCGCCGACAACGAGACCCGGTCGCAGATCGTCGAGATCGTCCAGCTGTTCCGTGCCAAGACCGTCGACGTGTCGCCCGAAGCGGTGACCATCGAGGCCACCGGCAGTTCGGACAAGCTGGAGGCCATGCTCCGGATGCTGGAGCCTTACGGCATCAAGGAGTTGGTCCAGTCCGGCCTGGTCGCCATCGGCCGCGGCGCGCGTTCCATCACGGACCGCTCGCTGCGCGCCCTCGACCGCAGCGCCTGACCCGCGCTTCTCAGTTCGTCAGTAGCAAAGACCCGCACCCACGCCGGGTGCACATACGGTAGGAACCGCGCACCCGGCACCAACACGCAAGGAGATGTGCCCCCGTGGCCGAGCTGTTCTACGAAGACGACGCCGACCTGTCCATCATCCAGGGCCGCAAGGTCGCGGTCATCGGCTACGGCAGCCAGGGCCACGCCCACGCGCTGTCCCTGCGCGACTCCGGCGCCGACGTCCGGGTCGGCCTGAAGCCCGAGTCCAAGTCCCGCGCCAAGGCCGAGGAGGCCGGCCTGCGCGTGGTCACCCCGGCCGAGGCCGCGGCCGAGGCCGACGTCATCATGATCCTGGTCCCGGACCCGATCCAGGCCGACGTCTACGAGGCCGACATCGCCCCGCACCTGAAGGCCGGCGACGCCCTGTTCTTCGGCCACGGCCTGAACATCCGCTACGGCTTCATCAAGCCCCCGGCGGACGTCGACGTCTGCATGGTCGCCCCGAAGGGCCCGGGCCACCTGGTCCGCCGCCAGTACGAGGAGGGCCGCGGCGTCCCCGCGATCGTCGCGGTCGAGCAGAACGCCTCCGGCAAGGCCTTCGACCTGGCCCTGTCGTACGCCAAGGGCCTGGGCGCCACCAAGGCCGGCGTCATCAAGACCACCTTCACCGAGGAGACCGAGACCGACCTGTTCGGTGAGCAGGCCGTCCTCTGCGGTGGCACCGCCGCCCTGGTGAAGGCCGGTTTCGAGACCCTGGTCGAGGCCGGCTACCAGCCGGAGATCGCCTACTTCGAGTGCCTGCACGAGCTGAAGCTGATCGTCGACCTGATGTACGAGGGCGGCCTGGAGAAGATGCGCTGGTCGGTCTCCGAGACCGCCGAGTGGGGCGACTACGTCACCGGTCCGCGCATCATCACCGCCGACACCAAGGCCGAGATGAAGAAGGTCCTCGCCGAGATCCAGGACGGCACCTTCGCCAAGACCTGGATCGCCGAGTACAAGGCGGGCCTGCCCAAGTACAACGAGTACAAGAAGGCCGACGAGGACCACCTGCTGGAGACCACCGGCAAGAAGCTGCGCTCGCTGATGAGCTGGGTCAACGAGAAGGCCTGAGCCTTCCCGCTCCGGAATTCCGCAACTCCCTTGTACAAGTAGGCTGCTCCCGTCCGGGTGATTTCGCCGGACGGGAGCAGCCCCGTACCCTGCCCGCCGATACACTCCCGAGTGCGCGTCAGGCCCACAGCGTCGTGCGTCTACCTACGCGGCCATGCCACCTTCCCCCGCCGCCACGCCACCTACGTGCCCGGGGGAACCGGACAGTTAAGGACCCACTGTCGTGAGCGCTGCCACAACTGTGAAAACTGGCGTAGTACTGATCGCCGAAGAGCTGTCGCCCGCCACCGTCGACGCCCTCGGCCCCGACTTCGAGATCCGCCACTGCAACGGCGCCGACCGCACCGAGCTGCTCACCGCGATCGCCGACGTGGACGCGATCCTGATCCGCTCCGCCACCAAGGTCGACGCGGAGGCGCTGGCCGCCGCCCGCAGGCTCAAGGTGGTCGCCCGGGCCGGCGTCGGCCTGGACAACGTGGACGTCGCCGCCGCCACCAAGGCCGGTGTGATGGTCGTCAACGCGCCGACCTCCAACATCGTGACCGCCGCCGAGCTGGCCTGCGGTCTGCTGATCTCCGTCGCCCGCAACATCGCCCCGGCCAACGCGGCGCTCAAGCAGGGCGAGTGGAAGCGCAACAAGTACACCGGCGTCGAGCTGAGCGAGAAGACCCTCGGCGTGGTCGGCCTCGGCCGGATCGGCGTCCTGGTCGCCCAGCGGATGTCCGCGTTCGGGATGAAGATCGTCGCGTACGACCCCTACATCCAGGCCGCCCGCGCCGCACAGATGGGCGTCAAACTGGTCTCGCTGGAGGAGCTGCTGGAGGTCTCGGACTTCATCACCGTCCACCTCCCCAAGACCCCCGAGACGATCGGCCTGATCGGCGACGAGGCGCTGCACAAGGTCAAGCCGAGCGTGCGCATCGTCAACGCCGCACGCGGTGGCATCGTGGACGAGGAGGCGCTCGCCAGCGCCCTGCGCGAGGGCCGGGTGGCCGGCGCGGGCCTGGACGTGTACGCCAAGGAGCCCTGCACCGACTCCCCGCTGTTCGCCTTCGACAACGTGGTCGCCACCCCGCACCTGGGCGCCTCCACCGACGAGGCGCAGGAGAAGGCCGGCATCGCGGTCGCCAGGTCGGTGCGCCTGGCGCTGGCCGGCGAGCTGGTGCCGGACGCCGTCAACGTCCAGGGCGGCGTGATCGCCGAGGACGTGCGCCCGGGCCTGCCGCTGGCCGAGAAGCTCGGCCGGATCTTCACCGCGCTGGCCGGTGAGGTGGCCGTCCGCCTGGACGTCGAGGTCCGCGGCGAGATCACCCAGCACGATGTGAAGGTGCTCGAACTGTCCGCACTGAAGGGCGTGTTCGAGGACGTCGTGGCCGAGACGGTGTCCTACGTCAACGCCCCGCTGTTCGCCCAGGAGCGCGGCGTCGAGGTCCGGCTGACCACCTCCAGCGAGAGCCCCGAGCACCGCAACGTGATCACCGTGCGCGGCACGCTGGCGAACGGCGAGGAGATCGCCATCTCCGGCACGCTGGCCGGCCCGAAGCAGACCCAGAAGATCGTCGGGGTGGACACCTTCGACGTCGACGTGGCGCTCACCGACCACATGGCCTTCTTCAAGTACGAGGACCGCCCCGGCGTGGTCGGCGTGCTCGGCCGCCACCTCGGCGACGCGGGCATCAACATCGCGGGCATGCAGGTCGCCCGGGACGGCGGCAGCGCCCTCGCCTCCATCACCGTGGACAGCGAGATCCCCCAGGACGTGCTGACGGCGATCGCCGCCGAGATCGGCGCCCGCTTCGCGCGCTCGGTCGACCTGGGCTGAGAAACCCGCCCTCGCGCAGGGCCCGGACCGCCGTTCGACGGCGGTCCGGGCCCTGCTGCGTTCTCCCGGGTGGCGGCCGTCTCAGATACTAGGAAATCCAAGTATTCGTGCAGACACGGCCGGTGCGGGGTCGTACCGTGGAAGGGCCGTACGGTGTGCCGCCCCTGTAGCCAGGGCGCGCGGCCCGTGTGTGCGTGCGCCCCCACGGGCAGGCGACCCCTGCTCCGCGCGTTCCCTCCCGTCGCCCGCCACGACCCTTCTCGGGGCGCGCTGCGCGCGACACCCCTGGTTTCCATTTCTCATGCCGCGCTTGACGCGCGCCGCTTCCAAGGAGCCCGGTATGCCCACCACCGCCGACCGCCACGCCACCTCCGCCCCCGCCGCCACCCCCGTCCGCGCCCCGCGCCGCCGCCGGGCCGCCGAGCGGAACCCCTTCGCCGCCGCCGCGCTGCAGCGCTCGCTGGACCGCCGGGACAACGGCGGGGCCACCGGTCACCACTGAACGCGGACCGCTCCGCCGCGCGGCGCCGCGGGTGGCGTTCATCGGGCTACTGGGCCGATCGGGGTGGCGCCGTGTCACCCCGTGGAGTGCAACCGAGGTCCGTCCGAGGGAAGTTGCTCGCCCCGGGTGGCGCGATCATCCTAATTTGGGGCCCCCGGAAGGGTGATCGACGTCCGTGTGGGCGGGCGCCAGCGACCTCCTCGGTGTGCGGATCATTCCCCCCTGCCGGGGGAG
Source organism: Kitasatospora sp. NPDC101157 (assembly GCF_044768255.1). Lineage (NCBI taxonomy): Bacteria > Bacillati > Actinomycetota > Actinomycetes > Kitasatosporales > Streptomycetaceae > Kitasatospora > Kitasatospora sp. NPDC101157. Next base: position 283,401 of record NZ_JBIWPL010000008.1, read on the forward strand.
AGGGTCCCTCGTGCGCCTGCCACCCGTCCGCCGACCGCTCGTCCGGATCGGCCTCACCCTGACCCTGCTGGCCGGGGGCGCGGCGCTCGCCGCCACCCCGGCCGCGGGCGGCCCGTCCAGCGCCGGCCCGTCCAGCGTCGGACCGCCCGGCCAGGGCCGTACGGCCTCCGTCCTGCTCGAACTCACCACCGAGGCGGCCGGCCCGGCCTGGCGGCGCGCCGCCGACAGCGCCCGGCGGGCCCAGCGCTCGCCGGGGGCCGTCCGCCGGGACGCCGCCGAGGCCGGCGCCGCCCAGCGCGCCCGGGCCGCGGACGCGCTGGACCGGCTCGCCGGGGCCGTCCACCGGTCGGCCCCCGCCGCCCGCGAGCTCTACCGCACCCACGCCCTGCTCACCGGACTGGCGGTCGACGCCCCCGCCGAGCGGCTGCCCGCCCTGCGGGCGCTGCCCGGCGTCCGGGCCGTCCACCCGATCGTGAACAAGCAGCGCGACAACGCCTACTCCGTCCCGCTGACCGGTGCCCCCCAGGTCTGGACCGGGGACGCGGCGGTGGCCGGAAACACCGGCCGGGGCATGCGGATCGGCATCATCGACAGCGGCATCGACTACACCCACGCCGACTTCGGCGGCCCCGGCACCGAGGAGGCCTTCCGCTCGGTCGAGCGCGGCAAGCCCGCGCCGGCCGCACTGTTCCCCAACGCCAAGGTGGTCGGCGGCAAGGACCTGGTCGGCGACGACTACAACCCCGACCCGACCGCCCCGAACCACCAGCCCGTCCCGCACCCCAGCGACAACCCGCTCGACTGCGTGCGCAACGGGCACGGCACCCACGTCGCCGGGACGGCCGCCGGGTACGGCGTCACCGCCGACGGCCACCCGTACACCGGCCCCTACCGGCCCGGGCTCGACCCGGCCTCGTTCCGGATCGGCCCCGGCGCCGCCCCCGGCGCGCAGCTGTACGCGATCCGGGTGTTCGGCTGCGACGGCTCCACCGACCGGCTCGCCCAGGCGCTCGACCTGGCCGCCGACCCCGACGGCGACGGCGACCTCGGTGACCGGCTCGACGTGGTCAACCTGTCCCTCGGCAGCCGCTTCGGCAGCCCGGAGGACGCCGACGCGGTCGCCGTCGACCGGCTCGCCGAACTGGGCACCGTGGTGGTCGCGGCCGCGGGCAACGAGGGCGACGTGTACGGCGTCGGCGGCAGCCCCGGCACCGCCGTCCGGGCGATCACCGTCGCCGCCTCCGTGCACGGGCACGCCGACGTGGACGGCATCACCGTGCTCGCCCCCGCCGCGCTGGCCGGGGTCGTGCCCGGCCACTGGAGCGAGCGCTACCGGGGCTGGACCACCACCGAGGTGAGCGGCGCACTCGCCGCGCCCGTCGACCGGACGGACGGCTGCGCGGACTTCAGCGAGGCCGACAAGCAGCGGCTGAAGGGAAGGATCGCGGTGCTCACCTGGGCGACCCGCGACGCCGACCGGGCCTGCAACTCCGGCCCGCGCGCCGACCACGCCGCCGACGCCGGGGCGATCGGCGCGCTCTACGCCGCCGACACCGACCACCTCGCCGAGATCTCCGGCGACGACCGGATCCCCGCCGTCCTGCTCGGCCGCGCGGACGGCGAACGGCTGCTGAAGGCCGCCGCCGAGGGCGGTGCCCAGGTCCGGCTCGCCGCGCCCGGCAACCCGCTGCACGGTTCCGTCGCACGGAACCAGCCGGCCCGGGCCGACACCCTCACCGACTTCACCTCCCGGGGCATCGGCCTGCCCGGAGTGGTCAAGCCCGATCTCGCCGCCCCCGGGGAGACCATCTGGTCCGCCCTGGTCGGCAGCGGCAGCGGCGGCCAGCGCGAGAACGGCACCTCGATGGCGGCCCCGCACGTCACCGGGCTGGCCGCGCTGGTCCGCGCCGCCCACCCGGACTGGCCGGTCGAGGAGGTCAAGGCCGCGCTGATGAACACCAGCACGGACACCTACCTCGGTGACGACCACGGCGGCCCGGTCTACGGACCCGAGCGCACCGGTGCCGGACGGGCGCAGGCCGACCGGGCCGTTCGCACCCCGGTGGTCGCCTACGCGGCGGGGGAGGGCGCCCGGGCGGGCAGCGTCGGGGTCTCCTACGGGCCGGTCGAGGTCGGCGGGCCGACGGCCCTCGACCGCGAGATCGAGCTGCGCAACCACTCCTCCGCGCCGGTCAGTTACCGCACCGGCTACGCGGCGGCCACCCAACTGCCGGGCGCCGCCTTCCAGGTGGCACCGGCCCGGGTCGACGTGCCGGCCGGCGGCACCGCCCGGGTGCGGGTGACGCTGTCCGTACCGGGGGAGTTGGGGCGCACGCCCGACCCGACCATCGACACCCTGCAGGGCGGCCGGGCGCGCAGCTACCGCGGTGAGCTCTCCGGACGGGTGCTGTTCAGCCCGATCGACGACCGGGCCCTGCCGCAGCTGAGGGTCCCGGTGTTCGCCGCCCCGCGCCCGACCGGCGACCTCGGCGTCACCGCCTTCGCCCGCACCGCCCGGGACGGCACCCTCGTCACCCTCGGCGGCAGCGCCGCGCCCGGCGAGGCACCCGGACTGGTCAGCGCCCTCGCCCTCGGCGGTGAGGGCCCCCGCTGGCCCGACTGCCCGCCCGGCAGCGGCAAGGCCGTCGGCCCCGGCGCGGGCATCCGGCCCGAGGGCACGACGGAGCAGGACGACCCGCCGCAGGACCTCTGCGTCGAGCATCCCGGCGACCGGGCCGCCGATCTGCGGGCCGCGGGCGCCGCAGTCGACTCCGACCTGCTGTACGTCGGCGCGCGGACGTGGGCCCCGGCGGCCACGCCGGTCGGGCTGTACGGCGTGCGGGTGTCCCTGGACACCGACGGGGACGGCGTCACCGACGTGATCCTCAAGGCCGACCGGGTGCGCGGCAGCGACGTCCTGGTCTCGCGCGCCCTCGACGCCCGCACCGGCGCCGAACTCGACGTCCAGCCGCTCAACGCCCACTGGGGCGACACCGACACGGAGTTGCTGGACAGCGACGTCGTGGTCCTGCCGGTCCGGCTGAGCGCCCTGCCCGGCGTCGGGCCCGGCCACAGCACCGTCCGCTACGGCGTCTGGGCCGGTACCGCCGCCCCCGGCACGCCGGACCCGGCCGGCGCCTACTCCGCCATCGGCCTGCGCGGCACCCGCCCCACCGTCCCGGTGGACGTCCTGCACCCGGCCCTCACCGTCCGGGCCGGTCTGACCGGCCCGACCGCGATGGTGACCCCGGCCGGCCCCGGCAGCGTCCTCGACGTGCACCGCGCCCCGGGAGACACCTCCCGGCTCCTGCTGCTGTACCACCTCAACCCGGCGGACCGGAGGGCCCAGGTCCTCACCCTGCCGTAGCGCCCCTTCCACCGTCCCCGCCGCCGTCCGGCCCTACGCCCGGGCGGCGGCGCGGCGTTGGCGGCGCGGGGTGCGGGTGGGGCGGCGGGTGAGGCGGCTGAAGACGGCGACCAGGGCGAGGGCGGCGGCCGTACCGGAGGTGACGGTGAGGCCCTCGGTGAGACCGGGCGGGCGGAAGGCGCAGGAGACGCGGGAGGCGCCGCCGCCGAGCGGGACGCCGATCATGCCCAGGACCGGGGTGGGCACGGCGGGGGCGCCGCCGTCGACGGCGCAGGTCCAGCCCTCGGTGGCGGGGACGGACAGCAGCGCGGTGCCGGTGGAGCCCGGCGGGAGGAAGGCCCTGACGGTGTGGCCGCCGGCCTCGACCCGGCCGGCGCCGGTGGCGGTGAGGCGGGCGACGGCGGCCGCCAGGGCGTCGGCGCGCAGGCAGCCGATCGGGCGGGCCGGGACCTGGCTGATCACGTCCGACCGCAGGGTCACCCGGACCACCCCGTCCGCCGGGACGGTCCCCAGCCGGTGGACGGCCACCGCCGTGGTGGGCTGCTCGCCCTCGCTGCGGTAGCTGGTGCCCAGGCCGCTGACCGTGCCGTCGTACCAGACCCCGTGGAAGTAGGCGGTCGAGCCCGGGGTGCAGGTGGCGGTGAACACCGTGCCGTCCCCGCCGCCCGGCACCGACCAGCCGCTGGTGCCGTGCAGGGTGGGCGCCGGACCGCCGGCCGGGACGGGCAGCGGGGCGTCGTACACCTGGCTGCCGAGCAGCGACTCCTGGCGGGCCCAGACCGAGGAGGTCTCCGGGTGGGCGCCGGGCGGCAGCACGGTGACCAGCGGCGGGGCCGGCGCCCGCCCGGGGGTGAAGCCGTGCGGCGGGGGCCCGTCGTCCAGGTGGGCGCGGACCCCGAACAGCGCCTGCCCGACCGGGTCGGTGACGCTCTGGGTCTGCCGCCCGCCGGCGGTCCAGCCCGCGCCGAGGTCGTGGAGCGACTGGGCGACGACGGTCGGCAGGTAACCGCTGAAGTAGCCGCCGCCCTGGCCGTTCAGCAGCAGCGGGTCGTTGGGGGTGAAGGCGTGCGGGCCGGGGTCGCTGCGGCCGTCCGGCCAGTCGGCACCCGCCCGGACGGCCGCGTGCCCGGCCCGGACGGCGGCCGGGGGGACCGAGTCGTCGGGGGCCGCGCCGAGCGAGGCGTACCCGGACCAGACGGCGCCGCCGAGCACCGCGCCGCCGAGCACCCAGGTGGCCAGGGCGTTCGCCCGGCGGTCGGTGTGCCGGTGCTCCAGCACCCACAGCGCGGCGAGCACGACGGCGCCGCCGACGCCCAGCAGCACCCAGGTCGAGGTGTGCACCGGCCGCCGGGCGGCCGCCAGCGCGACGAGCAGCGCGACCAGGGCGGCGCCGCCCAGCAGGGTGAGCGGGTCCGGCCGGTGGGCGAGCGACACCCAGCCGGCCAGCACCAGCAGCCCGCTGAGCACGAAGGCGACCCGGTACGGCCCGCCGGCCGGGATCGCCAGGCCGTGCCAGACCAGCACGGTCGGGGTCCAGACGAAGCCGAGCACGATCAGCACCAGCGCCGCGCACCAGACCGCCCGCTCGCGGACCCGCACCCGGCGGTTGAACGGCAGCCCGCACACCAGCAGCAGCCCGAGCACGCCGATCGCGATGTCCGGCAGCGGCCGCCCGCCCGTCGTGGTGGGCAGCAGCCCGGCGAGGTGCCCGCCGAGCCCGGACGGGCCGAGCGGCTGCACCGGCGACTCCGGCTGGGCGCCGCGCGCGGCCCGGACGGCGACGAACAGCACCGGGGAGGCGAGCAGCACCCCGGTGACGGTCAGGGTGATCGCCCGCCCGGTCGCCCGGGCCCGGTGGCGGAAGGCGCGCGGGGTGGCGAACAGTCGTACGGCGAACAGGAGTCCGGCCATCAGGGTGGCCAGCGCGGCGGTGTAGAGGCTGCCCGCCCAGACCAGGGCGACGCACAGCGAACCGGCCACCCAGCGGCGCTCGTGCAGGCACCAGTCCCCGACCAGGCCGAGCAGCGGCAGCGAGACCAGGCCCCAGAGCCACATCGGCGCGGCCCCGCCCACGTCCAGCACCCAGGCGCAGAGCCCGTAGCCGAGGGCGGCGAGCACCCGCAGCCACCGGGGACCGGGGTGCACCCGGCCGAGCAGGTGGGCCATCAGGGCGGTGCCGAGGCCGATGGTGACCAGGGTGACCAGGAAGACGGCGAGCTGCCCCTGGTCGCGGGGGAGCAGGGCGGTCGGCCAGGAGAACGGATTCATCAGGTAGGCGAAGAAGTCCGCCAGGAACGGGACGCCGTAGCCGCTGTTCCAGTTGAACAGCAGGTCCCCGGCGGCCTGCCCGTGCAGCAGGTCCCACAGGTGCGCGTGGTACGGCACGGCGACCGCGCCCGCCCCGGCCGGCCACCGCCCGCGCAGCCCCGCGGCGAGCGCGAACCCGCCCGTCGCCAGCCCGGCCGCACCCCCGCAGACCAGCACCTCCCGCCGCCGCTCGGTCCTCACCCACGCGCCCCGTTCCTGCCGGAAACCCCAGATCACGCCACCCTAAGCGCGCCCCCGGCGCAACTCTGACCACCCGCGCTCCCTCGAAGGAGTGGCGTGCGAGAAGGCTTTGCCGAGTAGCCTGGGAGGGCCGTCAGGATGCCCGTATGGGAGGAACCATGAGCATCGCGCCGTACCCCGACTGGATTCGGCCTCCTGCTGGTGGCTACACCGCAGAGGATCTTGACCGGCTGCCCGATCTCCCGCCGCACACCGAGCTGATCGACGGGAGCCTGATCTTCGTGAGTCCGCAGACCGCGTTCCACATGCGAACCCTCCGCATGTTGGAGCGCTCCCTGGAGGCAGCGGCGCCGGAGGGCTGGGACGTCTGGCGGGAGATGACAGTGAGGCTGGACCGCCGCAACCGCCCGGAACCGGACCTCCTGGTGGTTGACGAGCGAGGAGTCACGGGCCCGAAGCAGACCTTCTGCGACGCGAGGGATGTGTTGCTTGCGGTCGAGGTCGTCTCCGAGGAATCCCGGGAGCGCGACCGGGACACCAAGCCTCGCAAGTACGCGGCGGCAGGCATCAGGCATTTCTGGCGAGTGGAAAGCGACGATGACGGCAAACCGGTTGTCTACGTCTACGAGCTGGATCCCGCTACTGGCTACGTCGTTTCGGGGATCTACCACAAGCAGTTGAAGGTCGATCAGCCGTTCCCGGTGGAGATCGATCTGACCTGATCGGTCCAGATGCTGGACGTGAGGTGTCAGTCCCTGGGACACCGGAGTAGGGTCCGAGCATGTCTCGCACCATTCGTCTCGCAGTTGTCCCGGGTGACGGCATCGGTCAGGAGGTGGTGGCCGAGGGCCTGAAGGTCCTGGGGGCCGCGCTTCCCGCCGACGTGAAGCTGGAGACCACCGAGTACGACCTCGGGGCCCGGCGCTACCACCGGACCGGGGAGACGCTGCCGGACAGCGTGCTGGCGGAGCTCAAGGCCTTCGACGCGATCCTGCTGGGTGCCATCGGGGACCCGAGCGTGCCGTCCGGGGTGCTGGAGCGGGGGCTGCTGCTGAAGCTGCGGTTCGCCTTCGACCACCACATCAACCTGCGGCCGGGCCGGCTGTTCCCCGGGGTGTCGTCGCCCCTGGCCGGCCAGCCGGAGATCGACTTCGTGGTCGTCCGCGAGGGCACCGAGGGCCCGTACGTGGGCAACGGCGGCTCGCTGCGCACCGGGACGCCGCACGAGGTGGCCACCGAGGTCAGCCTGAACACCGCGTACGGCATCGAGCGCGTGGTGCGCGACGCCTACCGCCGGGCCCAGGCGCGGCCGCGCAAGAAGCTCACCCTGGTGCACAAGAACAACGTGCTGGTGCACGCCGGGCACCTGTGGTCGCGGATCTTCGCCGAGGTCGGCGCGGAGTTCCCGGAGGTCACCACCGACTACCTCCACGTCGACGCGGCCACGATCTTCTTCGTCACCCAGCCCGAGCGCTTCGACGTCATCGTCACCGACAACCTGTTCGGCGACATCCTGACCGACCTGGCCGCGGCCGTCACCGGCGGCATCGGCCTGGCCGCGAGCGGCAACATCAACCCGAGCGGCGAGTTCCCGTCCATGTTCGAGCCGGTGCACGGCTCGGCCCCGGACATCGCCGGCCAGGGCAAGGCCGACCCGACCGCCACCGTGCTGTCGGTCGCCATGCTGCTGGAGCACCTCGGCTTCACCGCCGAGGCCGCCAAGGTCGAGGCCGCCGTCGCGGCGGACCTCGCCGAGCGCACCGGCACCCGCTCCACCTCCCAGGTCGGCGACGCGCTCGCCGGCCGAGTATCCGGCTAGCGGGCCGGAACCGAAAGCGGTGTCCGGCTAGCGGGCCGGACCCGACAAGGATCCGGCCCAGGTGGGCCGGACCGCATAACCGCAGCTTGCAGCTCCCCAAGGAGCGGGCAGCTGTTCGGCACGGCCCTCTGGATGCGAGTATCGACAGTGGGCCGTGCCGTTGCGCGCGCGTTCCGGCGTTGGATCGCCGTAACGTTCCTTCGGCGGTGGCGGCCCGAACGAACCCCACGGTGAAGGAAACAGCCATGAGCACGCCCACCCAGGCGCCCATCACGTTCGACCTCAAGCCCTCCGCCCACCCGCTGCCCGCAGCGGAGCGCGAGGCCCGGCTGACCAACCCCGGCTTCGGCCGCGTCTTCACCGACCACATGGTCACCATCCGCTGGACGGAGGGCCGCGGTTGGCACGACGCCCAGCTGGTCCCGTACGCGCCGGTGGAGATGGACCCGGCGAACATGACCCTGCACTACGGCCAGGCGATCTTCGAGGGCCTGAAGGCCTACCGCCAGGCCGACGGCTCGATCGCGACCTTCCGCCCGGAGGCCAACGCCCTGCGCTTCCAGGCCTCGGCCCGCCGCCTGGCGATGCCGGAGCTGCCGGTGGAGACCTTCGTCGAGGCCGTCGAGCTGCTGGTCCGGCAGGAGCAGGGATGGGTTCCGAGCGAGCCGGAGCAGAGCCTCTACCTGCGTCCGTTCATGTTCGCCACCGAGGTCGGCCTGGGTGTCCGCCCGGCTAACTCCTACCTCTTCATGATCATCGCCTCCCCGGCCGGCGCCTACTTCCAGGGCGGCATCAAGCCGGTCTCGGTCTGGCTGTCCAAGGAGTACGTCCGGGCCGCGCCCGGCGGCACCGGTGCGGCCAAGTGCGCGGGCAACTACGCGGCCTCGCTGGTCGCCCAGGCCCAGGCCGCCGAGAAGGGCTGCGACCAGGTGGTCTGGCTCGACGCCGCCGAGCACCGGTGGGTCGAGGAGATGGGCGGCATGAACCTGTACTTCGTCTTCGGCGAGGGCAAGGACGCCAGGATCGTCACCCCGGAGCTGTCCGGCGCGCTGCTGCCCGGCATCACCCGCGACTCGCTGCTCCAGCTCGCCGCCGACCTGGGCTACGCGGTCGAGGAGCGGAAGATCTCCACCGACGAGTGGCAGCAGGCGAACGCCGACGGCACCCTCACCGAGGTCTTCGCCTGCGGCACCGCCGCCGTGATCACCCCGGTCGGCTCGGTGAAGTCCGCGGCCGCCGACTGGACCGTCGGCGACGGGGAGCCCGGCCCGATCACCATGGAGCTGCGCCGCGCCCTGCTGGCCATCCAGGGCGGCCAGCAGCCGGACACCCACCACTGGCTGCACAAGATCGTCTGATCATCCGGACACCGGAACCCCCTCCGGCCTGCCCCGTTTCGCATCGCGAGACGGGCGGGCCGGATTCCGGAGGCTGTGCCAGACTGCGAGCGTGTCCTCGCTTTCGCTGATTATTAGCAGCAGGCGCGCCGGTCCGCAGTGACCGCTTCCGCAGGACCCGATGCGGAGCGACCACGAGCGTCCAGACCCGCGCGCAGACCTCTCGCACCCGCGAGGGGTCTTTTCGCTTTTTGGGCACCGCCCACTGAGCACAGCCCGGACCGGCCGACGGCCCCCACGAGGGGCCCGGGGACACCGGGGCCGCGCGCGGGATCCTGGACAGTGGAGCCGGGACGAATCCGGCAGAGCAGTACCAACCTCCCCGAACGGAGAACCAGGGGTCATGACCGAGGCCAGCCGTACCGACGACAGCTTCCACGTGTTCGACACCACCCTGCGCGACGGCGCGCAGCGGGAGGGCATCAACCTTACGGTGGCGGACAAGCTGGCCATCGCCCGGCACCTGGACGATTTCGGGGTCGGCTTCATCGAGGGCGGCTGGCCCGGCGCCAACCCCCGGGACACCGAGTTCTTCGCCCGCGCCGCCGCCGAGCTGGAGCTGAGCAGCGCCCAGCTGGTCGCCTTCGGCGCCACCCGCCGGGCCGGCGGCAAGGCGGCCGAGGACCCGCAGCTGGCCGCGCTGGTCGCCTCCGGCGCCCCCGTCATCACCCTGGTCGCCAAGTCGCACGACCGGCACGTCGAGCTGGCGCTGCGCACCACCCTGGACGAGAACCTGGAGATGGTCCGGGACAGCGTCGAGTTCCTGCGCGCCCAGGGCCGCCGGGTGTTCCTGGACTGCGAGCACTTCTTCGACGGGTACCGGGCGAACCGCGAGTACGCCCTCGCGGTGGTCCGCACCGCGCACCGGGCCGGGGCGGACGTGGTCGTGCTGTGCGACACCAACGGCGGGATGCTGCCGGCCGGCGTCCGGGACGCCGTCGCGGACGTGATCGCGGCGACCGGCGCCCGGGTCGGCATCCACGCCCAGGACGACACCGGCTGCGCGGTGGCCAACACCCTGGCCGCGGTGGACGCCGGCGCCACCCACGTGCAGTGCACCGCGAACGGCTACGGCGAGCGGGTCGGCAACGCCAACCTGTTCCCGGTGGTCGGCGCGCTGGAGCTGAAGTACGACCGCCGGGTGCTGCCCGCGGGCCGGCTGGCCGAGATGACCCGGATCTCGCACGCGATCGCCGAGCTGGTCAACCTGGCCCCGTCCACCCACCAGCCGTACGTCGGCTTCTCCGCCTTCGCCCACAAGGCGGGGCTGCACGCCTCCGCGATCAAGGTCGACCCGGACCTGTACCAGCACACCGATCCCGAACTGGTCGGCAACACCATGCGGATGCTGGTCTCCGACATGGCGGGCCGGGCCTCGGTGGAGCTCAAGGGCAAGGAGCTCGGCTACGACCTGTCCACCGACCGGGACCTGGCCGGCCGGGTGGTGGCCAAGGTGAAGGAGCAGGAGAACCTCGGCTACACCTACGAGTCCGCCGACGCCTCCTTCGAGCTGCTGCTGCGCGACGAGGTGCGCGGCAGCCGGGAGCGCTTCTACCGGCTGGAGTCCTGGCGCACCATCAGCGAGCAGGGGCCGCACGGGGTCTCCGGCAACGAGGCGACCGTCAAGCTGTGGGCCAAGGGCGAGCGCCGGATCGCCATCGGCGAGGGCAACGGCCCGGTCAACGCGCTGGACCAGGCGCTGCGGACGGCCCTGGAGGGCATCTACCCGCCGCTGGCCACCTTCGAGTTGGTGGACTACAAGGTCCGCATCCTGGAGGGGCAGCACGGCACCGGTTCCAAGACCCGGGTGCTGATCGAGTCCACCGACGGAACCTCCACCTGGTCCACGGTCGGCGTGGCCGACAACGTGATCGCGGCCTCCTGGCTGGCACTTGAGGACGCGTACACCTACGGCCTGATCCGCTCCGGCCTGGAGCCGACCGAGTAGCCGCCCCGAAACCCCCTGTGGCCCGCGGGACTCGGCGAAGTCCCGTGGGCCACAGGCACGCCGGTCACCGCAGTCGGGCCAGCAGGGCGTGCTCGACCAGGGTGATCAGGGCGCTCTTGGCGCTGTCCCGACGCCGGGCGTCGAGGGTGATGATCGGGGTGTCGGCGCCGAGCTGGAGGGCTTCGCGGACCTCGTCGGGGGTGTGCGGCTGGTGGCCGTCGAAGCCGTTGAGGGCGACGACGAAGGGCAGGCCGCTGTTCTCGAAGTAGTCGAGGGCGGGGAAGCAGTCGGCGAGGCGTCGGGTGTCGACGAGGACGACGGCTCCGATGGCGCCCCGGACGAGGTCGTCCCACATGAACCAGAAGCGGTCCTGTCCGGGGGTGCCGAACAGGTAGAGGATGAGGTCCTCGTCGAGGGTGATGCGGCCGAAGTCCATGGCGACGGTGGTGGTCGTCTTGCCGGAGACGTGGCTGATGTCGTCGATGCCGGCGGAGGCCGAGGTCATGACGGCTTCGGTGCGCAGGGGGTTGATCTCGGAGACGGCGCCGACGAGCGTGGTCTTGCCGACACCGAAGCCGCCCGCGATGACGATCTTCGCGGAGGTGGTGGCGCGGGTGGGGGCGGCCGCGTTAGAGCTTGCGAAGTCCACTGAGGACCCTTTCGAGCAGCGTGACGTCGGGCTGGTTTCCGGATTCGCCGCCGGAAGCGGGCTGGTGGATGGCGACCAGGCCGGCTTCGGCCAGGTCGGCCACGAGGATGCGGGCCACTCCCAGGGGAAGGGAGAGCAGCGCCGAGACCTCGGCGACGGATTTCACCTCTCTGCACAGGGTGCAGATCCGCTGGTGCTCCGGGAGGAGGGTGGCCAGGCGCTGCGGGTCGACGTCCGCGGAGACCAGGGCCTCCAGCGCGAGCTCGTAGCGGGGCCGGGTGCGACCGCCGGTCATGGCGAACGGTCGGATCAGCGGGCCGGAGTCCGGTTCGTCCTCGAACTCCTCGACGTGCCCGGGCTCCTGGGCCGGCTGGTAGCCGGGGGCCTGGCCGGGCACCGGGCCGGGCGCGGGCGTCGGGTAGCCGGCCGGCGGGGTGTCGAAGGCGGGCTGCGGCCGGGAGTACGGGTCGGGCCGGTCGTACTGGCCGTACTGCTGCTCGGGTCGGGCGTACGGGTCCTGCTGGGGCTGTCCGTACTGCTGCCGACCGTACGGCTGACCGTGGCCGGCGCCGGGTGCTCCGAAGGCGTCATGGCCTGTGCCAGGGTACGGAACGCCGTACTGGCCGCTGCGGTCGTCGGGCGGTGTCACGGTTCCTCTCCTCACAAGGTGCGGCGGTGCGGTGCGAGCTTCGGTACGAGTCCGGAGCCGGTGGTGCGAAGGCCGTACGACGTCCGAACCCGAGCCCGCCGAAGCGGGCCCGGGAAGGACGCGGAGGTACTTCGAATACCTGGACGGTATCCGACGAACCGTCAGTGCAGGAGACTGCCCTGGAGTTCCGCGCGGAGTGCGGGGGTGAGGACGGCGCCGGCTCGGTCGACGAGCAGGGCCATCTCGTAGCCGACG
>NZ_JBIWPL010000009.1:0-9318 GCF_044768255.1 Kitasatospora sp. NPDC101157
CGCGGGGCCCCCTGGGGGCGGGCGGGCCGGCCCGCCGGCGCGGGGGCGGGGCGGGCCGCGCGGGGGTGGGGGGGGCCCCCCCGCCGGGCCCCGGCCGGGCCCGGCCCACCACCGTGCGGACGGCGGTCGGCGCCGTCGGCGTCAGCCGGCGAGGAGCCGCTGCTTCTGCGTGGCGAACTCCTCCTCGGTGAGGACTCCCTGGTCCCTCAGCTGCGCCAACTGCTGCAGCTGGGCGATACGGTCCTCCATGCTCGGTGCCGCGGGCGCGGCCGGGGCCGGTGCCGGGGGCGGGGGCGGGGGCGCCGCTTCTGCCTCCATGTCCTGTTGGGCCCAGCGGCCCGCCTGACGGCGGGAGACCCGGTTGGACACGGCGGTCGCCGTGCCGGCGACGACGGCGGTGCGCGCGATACCGCGCAGCAGTCCAGGCATGTCTCGTCTCTCCTTCTCTCCGCGGCTGTGCCGGGCGCGCCGTCAGCCGGCGGGGGACGGCCCGGGAACGGAGCCGTACGTGGGGTCCGCCGCGGCGATGTCCTCCAGGTCGTCCAGCGATCGCAGCAGGTCCGGCAGGGGTATCCGGCCGCTGGCGACGACCCGGGCGCCGCCCCGGCGCAGGGCGGTGGCGAACGGCGCGGCCCAGGTGTTCTCGTAGATCAGTACTCCGGCCGAGTTCCCGGGCTCAAGGACTCCGGCGGCCTCCGCCAGGTCGTCGGCGCCGACCAGACCCGAGCCGACTCCCTCGAAGACGGCCAGGTCCAGTCGACCGTCACCGTCGAAGTCGGCCAGTTCCATCGCCGCGACGGTGCCGTCGGCGTCCTTGCGCACGAAAGCGAAGTCCAGGATGCGGATCACACCCCGGTCCACCAGGTCGATCAGCAGCGGCAGCCCTTCCCCGGTCATGCGGTTGCCGGGGAACTCGACCACCAGGTAGTCGACGGGCCCGGTCTCGACGAGGTCGTCATCGGCCATGGCGGTGCTCCTTCCATGTGGTGTCGGTCTCCCGGCCCACCGGACCGGGCGTTGGTCCGACGGTTCGACGCTAGGGACCGCCGTCCCCCGGCGGATCACCTGCCCGGGGTGAGAACAGCCGGTTCCCTCGTCGGTGCCTCGGACCGCGGGCGGCCGGGCGTCACCACGTCGCGGGGCCTCCTCCTCCGGGCGGACCACTCCGGCGTGCCACGTGGCCGCCCGAGCGGAGTGAATGGGGAGCAGCGGTGATCCGACCGCGTTTCTGCCAACCCGGGAGGACCGTTGAACGGGCCAGTGGAACCCCCTCCGTCTGGGCCCCCCGCCGGAACGCCGACCACCGGGGGGCCTCCGTCGGCGCCGCGTCACCGCTCCCGGGCTACGGGCATCGTCATGAGCACCGTCTCGGCCGTACTGATCACGCTGACCTGCATCCTGGTGCCGGTCTCGCTGCTCACCGTCTGGGTCCACGACATCGCCCTGGACACCGACCGGTACGTCTCCACGGTCGCGCCGCTGGCCACCGATCCCGCGATCCAGGACGCCGCGGTCAAGCGGATCAGCCAGGCGGTGGACGTGAAGGTGGACGGCTCGGCGGCCGCCTCCGACCTGGCCGGGTGGCTGCAGTCCCAGGGGTTGCCGCCCAGGGCCGCGGCCGCCGTCAAGTCGCTCGGCCCCAAACTCGACGACGCGGTGAACCAGGTGGTGACCAAGGTCGCGACCGAGGTGGTGCAGAGCGACGCCTTCTCCACCGTCTGGACGGAGGCGAACCGCTCCGCGCACGCGGCCGTGGTCCAGGCCCTCACCGGACAGGGCCGCGGCGCCGTCGGGATCGAGGACGGCACCGTCACCCTCGACCTCGGGACGGTCGTCGACCGGCTCAAGGAGCAACTGGTGGCCGCGGGCCTCACGCCGGCCGAGAAGATTCCGGACGTGAACAAGCGACTGGTGCTGTTCCAGTCCGACAAACTGGCGAAGATCCGCGACGGCGCGCACGCCCTGGACGTGATGGGCAACTGGATGCCGGTGATCACCGTGCTGATCGGCGCGGCCGGCGTGCTGCTGGCCCGGCGCCGGCGCCGGGCACTGGTCGCCACGGCCCTGGGCTCGGCCGGTGCCTGCCTCGTGGTGGCGATCGCCCTGGTGGTCGCCCGCCACTACTACCTCGACCACCTGCCGCGCGCCGTGCAGTCCCCGGCCGCCGCGGCGGCCGTCTTCGACACGCTGCTGCACTTCCTGCGGATCAGCCTGCGCACCGCGATCGTCCTGGGCGTGGTGGTGGCGCTCGGGGCCTACCTCTCCGGTGCGGGGCGGCTGCCGCGCACCGTCCGCGGCCGGGCCGACCGCGTCGCGGACTCCGCAGCCCGCTGGGGCGGCTCCCACGGGGTGACCACCGGCCGGGCCGGCACCTGGACCGATGCCCACCGCCGCGGTCTCGCTCTCGCGGTGGTCCTGGTCCTGGCCCTGGTGTTCGCCCTGTGGAACCACCCGACCGTGCTGACGGTGCTGCTGCTCGTCCTGGTCCTCCTCGTGGTGCTGGCCGTCCTGGCGCTGCTCGCCGCGTCCGGGCGGGCCGGTGCCGGGGGCCGCACCCCGGAGTGACGCCCCGCCCGGGGCGGGGGGCGGGGGGCCGTGCGTCCCAGGACAGGACGCGGGCTCGGCCCTACCGTGGACCTTAGGGCGACTGCCGAGTTCGGTGACTCCACCGCGTCGCCCGTGACCGGGGCCGTCGCCCGGGCCCCCACGGCTCGTCCGCACCGGATCGCAAGCCGGACGGGTGCACCGTCCCCGGAGTCCCCTCCCCGGCCGCGCAGCGGTCGCCAACGAAGGAGTCAACGTCATGAGCAGCAGTGTCACCGGAGCCGGCCGCACCGGCCATGAACCCGAACGGCGGCCCTTCGCGACCGGGTGGACCGTCTTCGCCGCGATCATGCTGATCGCCGGCGGCGTCATGGCGATCTTCCAGGGGATCGCCGCCATCGACAAGGACGAGCTGATCGTCATCACCCGCCACTACGTGTACTCGATGAACACCTCGGGGTGGGGATGGATCCACCTCATCCTCGGGATCGTCGTCGTCCTGGCAGGTGTGGCCCTGTTCAGCGGGGCCGCGTGGGCGCGGGTCGTCGGTGTCGCCATCGCCGGGCTGAGCATGATCGCCAACTTCCTGTGGCTGCCCTACTACCCGTTCTGGGCCCTGGTGCTGATCGCGATCGACGCCTTCGTCATCTGGGCGCTGTGCGTCGGCACGACCAGGAAGGCGGACGTGCCGATGCACCAGCCGCCGGTCCCGCCCGCGTCCACGGCCACCGCAGCCGGCGACGGAGGGTCGGTCAGGTCGCCGTCCGACCGGTGACGACCCGGACGGGTCCGACGGGGGCCGGACCGTCCCATCCCGCGGACCCCGCGCCGGAGGCCGGCTCTACGGCGTGATCCCCCGTCACGGGGCCCGCGCCACCGGGCGGTCGACCCCGGTGCGGACGGCGGTGTCGAGATCGCCGCGCGCTGCCGGCCACGGCCTCCGTCCGGCCGGCGCAGCCGTCCTGCTCGGCGACGGCCTCGCCGACCGGTCGGAACTGTTCTCCGACCACGGGATCCTGCAGCCCATCCGTCAGCTCGGCCGCCCGGTGAACGCGCTGACCGACGAGGAGCGGCCGGCCACCGCCTCACCCGCTTCGAGAAGCTCGACACGCGCCCGGGCGACCACTGGACCCGTAACCGCACCTTCCCGGCCTTCGGCGAGCTCGACCCGGTGATCGCCGCCGAGGTGATCGCCGACCTCACCGAGGCGGGTCACAACAGCATCGCCTCGAACCGGTACTCGGGTGCGGTCAGTGGCTGCTCCGCCCAGATGACCTTGCCACGTGCCGTGTACCTGGTTCCCCATCGTTCGGCCAGCTGGGCCACCAAAAACAGGCCCCGGCCGCCCTCGTCCGTGGTGTCCGCGTAGCGCAGGTGGGGGGCGGTGCTGCTGGCGTCGGAGACCTCGCAGACCAGGCTGGTGTCGCGCAGCAGGCGGACACGGACCGGCTCGGCGCCGTAGCGCAGGGCGTTGGTGATCAGTTCGCTGAGGATCAGCTCGGTGGTGAAGGTGAGTTCCTCCAGGCCCCAGGCGGTGAGCTGGTCGTTGCACGCCTTGCGGATGCGGGAGACGGCGGCGAAGTCGTCGGGTACGTCCCAGGTGGCCACCTGGTCGGGCGCGAGCAGTTGCGTGCGTGCGACGAGGAGTGCGATGTCGTCGCACGCGCGCGGTGGGGCCAGCGCGTCGAACACCGCCCGGCAGATCTCCTCCGGGGAGGCTCCCGTGCGGACGTTCGCCAGGGAGCCGTGCAGTGCGGCGAGTCCGCTCTCCAGGTCGCGGTCACGGCTGGTGACGAGTCCGTCGGTGTAGAGGACCAGGACGGCGCCGGGTGCCAGCTGGAGTTCGGCGGTTTCGAAGGGCAGGCCGCCCACGCCGAGCGGTGGCCCGGCGGGCAGGTCGACGAACTCCACGCTGCCGTCGCCGCGGACCAGTGAGGGCGGTGGGTGACCCGCCCGCGCCATGGTGCAGTGTCCGGAGACCGGGTCGTAGATCGCGTACAGGCAGGTGGCGCCCGTGACCGTCCGCACACCCTCGCCCTCGCCCTCGGCCTCGACCCGGCCCTCGGTGTCGCCTTCTCCCGCCCTCCCCTCGTCCTGGTCGAGCCGGGCGACCAGTTCGTCGAGACGGGCGAGCAGCTCGTCCGGGGGCAGGTCGAGGGCGGCGAAGTTGAGGACGGCCGTGCGCAGCCGGCCCATGGTGGCGGCGGCGTGCAGGCCGTGACCGACGACGTCACCGACGACCAGTGCCACACGGAAGCCGGGCAGCGGAATGACGTCGAACCAGTCCCCGCCGACCCTCTGCTGTGCCGGCAGGTAGCGGTACGCCGCCTCCAGGGCGCTCTGCTCGGGCAGTCCCCGGGGCAGCAGGCTGCGTTGCAGCGCCTCGGCCATCCGGCGCTCGCGGGTGTAGCGGCGGGCGTTGTCGAAGCAGATCACCGCGCGGGCGATCAGCTCCTCGGCGAAGGCGACGTCCTCCGGCCCGAACGGCTCCGACTGCTCCGCGCGCCAGAAGCCGACCGTGCCCAGGGCCCGGCCGCGCGCCTTCAGCGGCGTCGAGATCATCGAGTGGATCCCGTACGCCAGGATCCGGTCGGCGGTCTGCGGGTCGGGGGCCCGCCATGCGTGTGCCTGACGCAGGTCGGCCACCAGCATGGCGCGCCCGCGCTCCATGGCGGTGGCCTCCGGTGTGCCGGGCAACGGGCTGATCTGCGAGCCCACCGGCAGGAACGGCCGGTCCTCGCGGATGCCGCAGGCGGCCACCCGGCGGATCCGCGGGCCTCCCGCGCCGTCCGTGCCGGGGAGCGGCTCGTCACCGCGCAGCACCGCCTCGGCCAGCTCGACGGTGGCGAAGTCCGCGAACCGGGGAACCGCCACCTCCGCCAGCTCCTGGGCGGTCCGCACGATGTCCAGGGTGGTGCCGACCCGCAACCCTGCGTCGTAGAGCAACCGCAGCCGGCCCCGGGCCGCCTCGGCCTGCCCGGCCAGCGCCCGCAGCTCTGTGGTGTCCCGGATCGTCGCGACACTGCCGGACCCGCCGCCGAACGGCGCCGTGGGGCGGTTGTTGACGGCGAGCAGCCGGTCGTCGGCCGGATGCACCTCGTCGGTGGCGGCCCGCCCGGACGCCAGCAGCTCGGCCAGCCCCGGATCGAGCCCGAGCTCGGTGACCGGCCGCCCCTCCGCCTCGGGCGGCAGCTTCAGCAGCCGCCGGGCCTCGTCGTTCGTCAGCAACACCCGTCCGTCCCCGCCGACGATCAGCACGCCCTCCCGCACGGCGTGCAGCACCGCGTCGTGGTGCTCGTACATCCGCGTCATCTCGGTCGGGCCGAGGCCGTGCGTCTGGCGGCGCAGCCGCCGCCGCACCAGCACCGCCCCGCCGGCGCCCACGGCCAGCGCGGCTGCCGCGCCGCCGAACAGGACCGGCAGCTGCCGGCCCACCGCGCTGCTCGCGTGCGCGACGGTGTAGCCGACCTGGACCAGGCCGGCGGCCGAGCCGTCCGGCCTGGTGACCGGCGCGCTGCTTTCCACGACCCGGCCGATGGGCACGGTGAAGCTGTTGGTGATCGGCACCTTGAGGGCCTGCTGGTACGGCCCGATGAGGTGCTTCCCGATCAGCTCGGGCTGGGCGGTCTGCGCGTAGCGCGTCCCGTCGGGGCCGGCGATCACGACGTAGTCGAAGCCGCCCTTCTCCACGACGTTCAGAGCCAGCGGCTGCAGCACCGCGGTCGGGTCGGCGCTGCCCAGGGCGTCCACCACCGTGGGGTCCTGCGCCAGGGTGACGGCCGCGGCGCGCGTGCGGTGCTCGGCATCGTGCGTGGCGTAGCTGCGGGCCTGCAGGATGAGCGCCGTCAGCCCGGCACCGACCAGCAGCACCACGGCGACCAGCAGCCACAGGAACACCTGCCCGGCGACACTGCGCACCCGCGGCCTCAAGCGGGGCCGTCCCCTGGCGTACCGGTGCTCCCCCGGTCCGCCGGGTTCCGTGGCCCCGGTGGCATGGCCGTCCACTCTGCTGCGCATGCAGGCCGTCCCCGCATCTCCGGATCTCTCCTCCAGTGTGGGTCAGCTCGCCGTCGCGGTGGGCTCCAGGACTGCCTCGACATCGACCGTGACGTCGACCATGTCGCCTACGACGACACCGCCCCGGTCGACCACGTCATTCCAACTCACGCCGAAGTCATGGCGGTTGATGCGTGACCTGGCGACGAACCCGGCCCGGCGGCGTGGGCCGAGATCCCGGTCGCCCTCCCACCAGGGGGTGTCCCACTGGCCCAGGTACGTCACATCGAACGTCACGGAGCGTGTCACTCCGCGGATGGTCAGTTCACCCGTCACCTCGAAGTCGTTCGCGCTCACCTGCCGGATGCGGGACCCGGTGAACGTCCACGTCGGAAAGCGCTCGACATCGAAGAAGTCGGCGCTGCGCAGATGGGCGTCGCGGTCGGGCTGCCCGGTGTACACCTGCGTCGCGTCGATCGTCGCCTCCACCTGGGCTTTTTCCGGGTCGTCCGGGTCGGTCACCAGGAAGCCGTGCACGTTCTTCAACTGTCCGCGCACGTAGGTGACCATCATGTGTCTGGCGCTGAACTCCGCCGCTGTGTGACCTGGCTCGAAGAACCATCTCGCCGTAGCCATGGCAGCTCCTCGGCATGCTTGCCCCTCCGAACACGATAGGACGGCGCCGAACCGTAGGCGCGCCCGGCGCCGGCGGGCAGCGCTGGTCACCGTCCGTGAGCAGCCGTAGCACCTCGGCCGGGCGCCGGCCCGAGGCGGAGGAGCGGATGACGAAGTCGGTGAACCGGTCGAGGCCGAACTCCGCACCCGTCCCGACGGACGTTCCACCCGGGCCTCGATCAGGTGGCGGGGGTGGGCGGGCCCCGGTCGTTGACGGACTTCGCCCGGGTGGTGTTCGAGCAGTGTCGGCCGGCCGGGGTGCCGGCCCAGGGGCGGGTGAGCGCTTGCACGCGCTCGGCCGCGTAGCCCCGGCGCCAGGCCTTCATGAGTTGACGCCAAGGGGCGCCGGTTCAACCTCTTGACGCCTTGACAGGTACAGGAGTTGAATGCGGCTCAGCTCAGCTCAGCTCAGCTCAGCTCAGATCAGATCAGCTCCGATCAGATCAGATCAGCACACCACGATGGGACGACTCCGGGGCTCGTCCGGCGGGACACGCCGGCCGGTGCCCCCGCTTCGCTCCGCGCCGCGGATCCGGCCCCCCACCCCACCTCGCGGGCCGGGTCCGCGCCCCTTCCGTTGGGAGCAGCAGATGACCCGTGACCCCGCGCGCCGCCGCACCGGCCGGCGCGCTCGCCAACTCACCCGGCCCGGCCGCCGACTCGCGGTCCTGGCCACCCTCGGCATGCTCGTCGCGCTGATCGGCCAGGCGCCCGCCGTCGGCGCCGCCCCCAGCGCGGTGACGGCGGCGGCCCCGGTGGCGGCCGCCGGGCCGCCGCCGGGGTGGACGACCGTGTTCAGCGACGACTTCTCGGGCCCGGCCGGCGCACGGCCGTCCGGGGCGAACTGGACGTACGACACCGGCCCGGGTTCGAACTTCGGGACCGGCGAGATCGAGACCATGACCGACTCGACCGCCAACGTCCACCTCGACGGCAACGGCAACCTGGCCATCACCGCCCTCGGCAGCGGCGGCTCCTGGACCTCGGGCCGGATCCGGACGCCGAGCGCGGTCGCCGGCGCGCCGGCCGGCGGCAAGCTGGAGGTCACGGCCTCGATCATGCAGCCCGCCCCCGCCGGCGGGCTGGGGTACTGGCCCGCGTTCTGGATGCTGGGCCCGGGGCAGTGGCCCGAGAACGGCGAG
The DNA here is from genome assembly GCF_044768255.1 of Kitasatospora sp. NPDC101157. NCBI lineage: Bacteria > Bacillati > Actinomycetota > Actinomycetes > Kitasatosporales > Streptomycetaceae > Kitasatospora > Kitasatospora sp. NPDC101157. The sequence continues at coordinate 8,358 of NZ_JBIWPL010000009.1, forward strand.
ATCGACATCATGGAGGACGTCAACGCCCGCTCCCAGGTGGCCGGTACCGTCCACTGCGGCACCTCCCCCGGGGGTGTGTGCAACGAGGGCAACGGGATCGGCAGCGGCCTGCGCGCCTGCCCGGGCTGCCAGAGCGGCTACCACGACTACGCGATGATCCTGGACCGCACCAACACGTCCGCCGAGTCGATCACCTGGTACCTCGACGGCACCGCGTACTTCACCGTGTCGGAGAGCCAGGTCGGCACCGCCGTCTGGCAGCAGGCCTTCGACCACCCGCTGTCCATCATCTTCGACCTGGCCATCGGCGGCGGCTTCCCCAACGGTGTCTGCGGGTGCACCACCCCGACCTCCGCCACCACCTCCGGGGCCACGATGAGCGTCGCATCCGTCGCGGCGTACACCACCACCGGCGGCGGCAGCAGCGGCGGTTCGGCGATCACCGGCTACGGCGGCCTCTGCCTCGACGACCGCGCCGCCTCCACCGCCGACTACAACCCGGTACAGATCTACACCTGCAACGGCACGCCCGCCCAGCAGTGGACGGTCGTCCAGGCCGGCAGCACGCTGCACGTGCTGGGCAAGTGCCTGGACGTGTACGCGGCCGGCACCGCGAACGGCACGGCCGTGGACCTCTACACCTGCAACAACACCGGCTCCCAGGTCTGGATCCCGCGCTCCGACGGTTCGCTGTACAACCCGCAGTCCGGCAGGTGCCTGGACGACCCCGGGTGGTCCACCACCGCGGGCACCCAGGTGCAGATCTGGGACTGCACCGGCGGCGCCAACCAGAAGTGGACGCTGCCCGCCTGACGTGACGTCGGGGCTTGCCCGACGGCCCCGCGGGGCGGGGGCGGGGGGGGGGGGCGGCCCCCCCCCCCCCCCCCCCCCCCACGGGGGGCCGGGGAGCCCCCCCCGCCCGGGTGTCCTGGGCCACCGCCCGCCCCACCCCCCCCCAGCG
>NZ_JBIWPL010000009.1:9328-13048 GCF_044768255.1 Kitasatospora sp. NPDC101157
CCCTGCTGGCCGCCCGCCCCGCGTGCCGCCCGCGCGGGGCGTCCCCCCCGCCCCGGGGGGGCGGCGCGGGGGGGGGTCTACCCCCGCCCCCGCGCCCGCCCCGTTGGCTTCGGAGTTCACCCCTCGGTGCGGGTGTTCCAGCGGAACCGAGGGCAGCACCGCGCTGCTGGCGACCTACCTCGCCCACGTGGCGCGCGAGGCGGAGGTGCCGGACGAGGCCGTCGGCCGTCGGGCCGCGGCCGCCCGCGCCCCTCACGCACTCGTTGCACGGATCACGTGCGCACTACGGCGAGCGCCGGAGGAGCGCGAGGAGAGCCTGCGGGACGGCACGCTCGTGAACGAAGGGAGGAGGCGGATCCCCACCCGCCGTTCGGGTGACGGCGGGGCGCCCGGACGCGCCCGGGCGCGTTCGGCCGTCCTCCGTGCGGGTGAGTGAGGCTCGTCACTGGTTCGCGCCATCGGTTCGCAGACTGGGTAGGAGTACGTTCCTTCGACCAGCGGCCAAGGTTCCTCCCCGGCCGCGCATCCCCCGGTCAGCAGTGCTTCCGACGAGAGAGACACCAGACATGTCTGCACTTGTCCCGTCCCAGCCTCCACCCCAGTCCGTCGGCGTGGTCGCCGAGTCGTCCGGCGGGGAGACCCGCGTCGCGGCGACACCGGCGACCGTGCGGCAGCTGCTCGGTCTCGGCTACGACGTCGTCGTCGAGCCGGAGGCCGGTGCCGCCTCCGGCTTCACCGACGACGCCTACACCGAGGCCGGGGCGCGCATCGGCGACGCCTGGGCGGCGGAGGTGGTCCTGAAGATCAACGCCCCGACGGACGACGAGATCGCCCGGCTGCGCTCGGGCACCACCCTGGCGGGCCTGCTCGCGCCCGCCCAGCACCCCGAGCTGCTCAAGGCGCTCTCCGCCCGCGGCGTCACCGCGCTGGCACTGGACGCCGTCCCGCGGATCTCCCGGGCGCAGTCGATGGACGTGCTCAGCTCGATGGCCAACATCGCCGGGTACCGGGCGGTGATCGAGGCGGCCCACGTGTTCGGGCGCTTCTTCACCGGCCAGGTCACCGCCGCGGGCAAGGTCCCGCCGGCGAAGGTCCTGGTGGCGGGCGCCGGCGTGGCCGGCCTGGCCGCCATCGGCGCCGCGTCCAGCCTGGGCGCGATCGTCCGGGCGACCGATCCTCGGCCCGAAGTGGCCGATCAGGTACGGTCGTTGGGAGGCGAGTACCTGGCCGTGGAGGTCGCCCAGGAGGCGAGCACCGACGGGTACGCCAAGGCGACCTCCGCCGAGTACGACCGCGCCGCCGCGGCGCTGTACCACGAGCAGGCGAAGGACGTGGACATCATCGTCACGACCGCGCTGATCCCCGGGCGCCCGGCCCCGCGGCTGGTCACGGCCGAGGACGTGGCGGCGATGCGGCCCGGCAGCGTCATCGTCGACATGGCCGCAGCGCAGGGCGGCAACGTCGAGGGCACCGTGCCGGGCCGGACGGTGGTCACCGACAACGGCGTCACCATCATCGGGTACACCGACCTGGCGGCCCGGCTGCCCGCCCAGGCCTCCCAGTTGTTCGGCACCAACCTGGTCAACCTGTTGAAGCTGCTGACGCCCGGGCGGGACGGCCGGTTGGCCCTCGACTTCGAGGACGTGATCCAGCGGGCCGTGACGGTCGTCCGCGACGGCGAGATCACCTGGCCGCCGCCGCCCGTGGCCGTGTCGGCCGCCCCGGCCGCGCAGCCCGCCGCGCCGGCGTCCGCGGCCGTGGAACCGGGACGGCCCCGTCTCGGACCGGCGGCGCGCTTCGGCCTGATCGGCGCGGGGATGCTCGCGGCCTTCCTGCTGACCGCCTTCGCTCCGGCCCAACTGGCCCAGAACCTCACGGTGTTCGCACTGGCCGTGGTCATCGGCTACTACGTCATCGGCAAGGTGCACCACGCCCTGCACACCCCGCTGATGTCGGTGACCAACGCGATCTCCGGGATCGTGGTGATCGGGGCCCTGCTGCAGATCGGCCACGAGAGCCGCGTCGTCACCGGGCTGTCCTTCGTCGCCGTGCTGCTGACCAGTGTGAACATCTTCGGCGGCTTCGCCGTCACCCGCCGCATGCTGTCGATGTTCTCGACCTCCCCCGAAAGGCGTTGAGCCCGATGACTTCCACGACGGCCTCGCACGCCGCGGACCTGGTCGCCGCGCTGCTGTTCATCCTCAGCCTCGCCGGGCTCTCCCAGCACCGGACGTCGCGGGCCGGCGTCGTCTACGGCATCGCCGGCATGGCCCTCGCGCTGGTCGCCACCGTCGTGGTGGCGGCGCAGAGCATCGCCGCCGGCGCGGTCGCGCTGATCGTGCTCGCGATGGCGCTCGGCGGTGCGGCCGGGCTGTGGCGGGCGCGGCGGGTCGAGATGACGCAGATGCCCGAACTGATCGCCGTCCTGCACAGCTTCGTCGGCCTCGCCGCCGTCCTGGTCGGCTGGAACAGCTACCTGGAGGTCGAGTCCCACGGGTCCGGCCGGACCCGGATCGCCGGTGAGCTGCTCGGCATCCACCACGCCGAGGTCTTCATCGGCGTCTTCATCGGCGCGGTCACCTTCACCGGTTCCATCGTGGCCTTCCTGAAGCTGTCCGCCCGGATCGCCTCGCGCCCGCTGACGCTGCCCGGGAAGAACGCCCTCAACCTGGGCGCGCTGGCCGCCTTCGCGGCCCTGACGGTCTGGTTCACCGCCAGCCCGGGCCCGGTCCTGATGGTCGCGGTCACGGTGCTGGCGCTCGCCCTGGGCTGGCACCTGGTCGCCTCGATCGGCGGCGGCGACATGCCCGTGGTGGTCTCCATGCTGAACAGCTACTCGGGCTGGGCCGCGGCCGCCTCCGGGTTCCTGCTCGACAACAACCTGCTCATCGTCACCGGGGCGCTGGTCGGCTCCTCCGGCGCCTACCTGTCGTACATCATGTGCAGGGCCATGAACCGCTCCTTCCTGTCCGTGATCGCCGGCGGCTTCGGCATCGAGGCCCCGTCCGGCGGGGGCGAGGAGCAGGGCGAGCACCGCGAGGTGCACGCCGAGGAGGTCGCCGGGCTGCTCGACCGGGCCCGGTCCGTGGTGATCACCCCCGGCTACGGCATGGCCGTGGCCCAGGCCCAGCACCCGGTGGCCGAGTTGACGCAGCGGCTGCGCGAGCGCGGGGTCGAGGTCCGCTTCGGGGTGCACCCCGTCGCCGGGCGCCTGCCCGGGCACATGAACGTGCTGCTGGCCGAGGCGAAGGTGCCCTACGACATCGTCCTGGAGATGGACGAGATCAACGACGACTTCGCCGCGACCTCGGTCGTCCTCGTCATAGGCGCCAACGACACCGTCAACCCGGCCGCCACCGAGGACCCGAGCAGCCCGATCGCCGGGATGCCGGTGCTGCGGGTGTGGGAGGCCGAGCAGGTGGTCGTCTTCAAGCGCTCGATGGCCTCCGGCTACGCGGGGGTGCAGAACCCGCTGTTCTTCCGGGAGAACACCGGCATGCTCTTCGGCGACGCCAGGCAGAGCGTCGAGGCGATCCTGCGGGCCCTGCCCGGCCGGGACCCGGAGGGCGCGGTTCCGGCCGCCGGGCGCGCGGCGGCGGCGCGGTAGCACCGCCCGCGGCCCGGGCGTGGGGCGCGGGGGGGGGGGGGGGCTCCACCGCCCCGCCGACCCCCCCCCCCACCCCCCCCCCACGACCGCCCCGCCCCAACAACACCCCCACC
>NZ_JBIWPL010000009.1:13057-19629 GCF_044768255.1 Kitasatospora sp. NPDC101157
GGGGGGGGGGCGGGGCGGGGGGGGGGGGGGGGGGGGGGGGTTCCCCCCGCCGGGGCCGGGGGGGTGGCCGGGGGGGGGGGGGGCCACCCCCCCCGCCGGCCCCACGCCCGGGCCGTCCCCCGCCTGGGACCGGCCCGTCCCTGACAACGACGGCAAGCAACCCACCCCCCAGCAGTACTTCGCGCCCCCCGCACGCTGCCGCAGGCGCCGCTCAAGCAGCCGGGTGCCGTCGGAGCCATCCCCGCGCCGGCGGGGTCACCGCCGGGCCAGGTGTCGCAGGGCCGACTGGGCCGCGTGGAAGCCGGCCATGCCGTGGACTCCCGCGCCCGGTGGGGTGGCGGCGGAGCACAGGTAGACGCCGGGGACTCCGGTGGCGTAGGGGTCGCGGGTGAGGTGGGGGCGCAGGAGGAGTTGGCGGGCGGTGTTGGCGCCCCCGGTGATGTCGCCGCCGACGTGGTTGGGGTTGTCCGCGTGCAGCTGGGCCGCCGTGCGGACGTGCCGGGCGCGGATCCGCGGCCGGAAGCCGGGGGCGAACCGCTCGATCTGGTCCAGCACGGGTTCGGTCGCGTCGCCCCGGTAGCCGTGCGGGACGTGGGCGTAGGCGTAGACGGGGTGGAGGTCCCCGGCCGAGCGGGACGGGTCGGCCAGGTACTGCTGGCCGACCAGCACGAAGGGGCGGCGGGGCATCCGGCCGCGGGAGGTCGCCTCCTCGGCGGCGACGACCTCCTCGAAGGTGCCGCCGAGGTGGACGGTGCCCGCCGTCCGGCAGTGCTCGTTGGTCCACGGGATTCCGCCCTCGACCGCCAGGTCCACCTTGAAGGCCGCGGGACCGTACCGGTAGCGGCGGTAGGCCCGGGCGGTCCGGGGCGGGAGGCGGTCGCCGAGGATCCGGGCGGCGGCGTGCGGGCCGGTGTCCAGCAGGACGAGGTCGGGCCGGTCGAGCCGGCCGAGGTCGAGGACCTCCACCCCGGTCTCGACGGTGCCGCCGAGCCGCTCCAGCAGCCGTGCCATCGCGGTGGTGACCGCCTGCGAGCCGCCCTCCGCCACCGGCCACCCGTGGGCGTGGCCGACGGCGATCAGCATCAGGCCGATGGCGCTGCCGAACGGCCCGCCGAGCGAGCCGAACGCATGGGCCGCCGCCCCGCCGAACAGCGCCCTGGCCTGCTCGCCGCTCCACTGCCGCGCCGTCCACGGGGCGGGCAGCACGGCCTGGGCGCCGAACTCGGCCAGGGCGAGCGGCGCGGCGGGCACGTGCGGGAGGGGGCCGAGGACGTCGCCCGCGAGCCGGTCGAAGGTGCTCGCCAGCCGTCCGAACACCCGCCGCCACGTCCGGCCGTCCGCCGGCGGCAGCTGTGCGGCCGTCCGGTCGACGTCGCGCCACAACACCCCGGCGGCGCCCGAGTCCAGCGGGTGGGCCAGCTCCGCCCCGGCCCAGAGCCAGCGCAGCCCGTACTCCTCCAGACCCAGGGACCGCAGGAAGGGCGACGCGACGCCGGTGGGGTGGAAGGCGGAGCAGTCGTCGTGGATCAGCCCGGGCAGCGTCCGCTCGCCGGACCGGGTGCCGCCGCCGATGGTCTCCCGCGCCTCCAGCACCCTCACCCGCACGCCCTCCTGGGCGAGGCGGATCGCGGCGGCGAGCCCGTTCGGCCCGCTGCCCACCACTACGGCCGTCGTCATGCTGCCGGTCCCACCTCTCCGGGGTCACCGGGCGGCAGAGAGGGCCGGCCGCCCCGTACACCGGGCCAGCTTAGGGAGCGAGGGCCCCGGATCCGCGCACCGAGGCGCCGCGTCGGGCAGCGGTTGCCCGGTCAGGGGCGGCCCAGGGAGCGGTAGGTCCAGCCGGCCGCGCGCCAGGCCGCCGGGTCCAGGACGTTGCGGCCGTCGACGACGGCGCGGACGGCGACCTGCTCCCCCAGGGCCACCGGGTCGAGTTCCACGAACTCGCGCCACTCGGTGAGCAGGAGGAGCACCTGGGCGCCGCGCACCGCCTCCGCGGTGGAGGCCGCGTAGCCGAGGTCGGGGCAGGCCTTGCGGGCGTTGTCCAGGGCGGCCGGGTCGTACACCGAGACATGCCCGCCCTCGCGGGCGATCGCCGTGGCGACGTCGAGCGCGGGCGAGTCGCGGATGTCGTCCGAGTCGGGTTTGAAGGCGGCGCCGAGCACGGCGACGTTCCGGCCGGTGAAGGAGCCGCCGGCCAGTACGCGGGCGTGGTCCACGGCCCGGGTGCGACGGCGCAGGTTGATCGCGTCCACCTGCCGCAGGAACTCCAGGGACTCGCCCGCGCCCAACTCCTCGGCGCGGGCGACGAAGGCCCGGATGTCCTTGGGCAGGCAGCCGCCGCCGAAGCCCAGCCCGGCGGCGAGGAAGCGCCGGCCGATCCGCTCGTCGTACCCCAGCGCGTCGGCCAGCCGCACCACGTCGGCGCCGGCCGCCTCGCAGACCTCGGCGATCGCGTTGATGTACGAGATCTTGGTCGCCAGGAAGGCGTTCGCGGCGACCTTCACCAGCTCGGCGGTGGCGTAGTCGGTGACGACGGTCGGGATGTCGCCCAGCGGTTCGTACAGCGCTCGCAGCAGTCCCTCGGCCCGGCCGGGGCGCACTCCGAGCACGATCCGGTCGGGCGCCAGGGTGTCCCGCACGGCGTGGCCTTCGCGCAGGAACTCGGGGTTCCAGGCGAGTTCGGCGGCGTGACCGGCCGGGGCCAGGGCGGCGAGCCGGGCGGCCAGCCGCTCGGCGGTGCCGACCGGGACGGTGGACTTGCCGACGACGACGCAGGGCCGGTCGAGGTGCGGGGCCAGGGCGTCCACGGCGGCGTCGAGTTGGGAGAGGTCGGCGGCTCCGGAGTCCTTGCGCTGGGGGGTGCCGAGGCAGAGGAAGTGCAGTTCGGCGAAGTGGGCGGCGTCCTCGGGGTCGGTTCCGAAGCGCAGTCGGCCGGCGGCCAGGTTGCGGCGCAGCAGTCCCTCCAACCCTGCCTCGTGGATGGGCAGTTCACCCTGGTTGAGGCGGCGGACCCGGTCCTCGTCGATGTCCAGGGCGAGGACCTGGTGGCCGAGTTCGGCCATGCAGGCGGCGTGGGTGATGCCGAGGTAGCCGCTGCCGATCACCGTCAGGCGGTGGCGCATGGACGGTCTCCTGTCGTGGAGTGGGGGGGTGCGTGGGCGTTGCCGGGTGGAGGTGCGTGGGGGCGGAGCGGCCGGGGCTGCCGGTGGCCCGGGTTCAGTCGGCCGCCCGCGGGAGCCGGCGCACGGGCCCGACCGCGAGCAGCGCGAGGGCGCAGCCCAGGCCGACCACGGCCCCGAGGAACAGCAGCCGGTGCACGCCGACGAGGTCGCTGACCGGCCCGGCGACCGCCTGGCCGAGCGGCACGGCCAGGATGGATCCGGCGATCTCGTACGCGGCGACCCGGTTGAGCTTGTCCTCCGGGATCTGGGTCTGGACGGAGGTCGCCCACTGGACGCCCCAGAACGCCCATCCGACGCCGCTGGCCAGGTAGCCGAGCATCAGCAGCGGCAGCGGCGGCACCAGGGCGGCGGACAGCGGCATCAGCGGGAAGAGCAGCATCGCCACCGCCCCGCCGAACAGTGGACGGGCCGGACGCAGCCGCATCGCGACCAGGCCGCCGAGCACGCAGCCGACGCCGAAGGAGCTCTCCGCCCAGCCGAAGGCGGCCTTGCCGTGGGCGCCGATGACGGAGACCGCGCCGACCGGGGTGATCGGACCCCAGACCGAGATGCCGAGGACCCACCAGATCAGGATCACCGACCACAGCCAGGAGCGGGAGCGGAACGCCGTCCAGCCCTCCCGCAGGTTCTGCAGGGTGGAGGCGGTGCGGTCGGGCTCGACGTGCGGCAGCCGAAGGGCCGTCAGGCAGATCCCGCTGACCACGAAGGTGGCGGCCGTCGCCGCGTAGACCGAGGCCGGGGAGACCGCGGCGACCAGGGTGCCGGAGATCGCCGGGCCGGCCATCGTGGCGACACCCTGGCTGACCCGCAGCACGCCGTTGGCCTGCTGCGGGTCGGCGGCGACCTGGGGCACCAGGCTGGTCAGGCCCGGCTGGAACATCGCGGTGGCGAGCCCGCCGAGCACCGAGCCGACGATCAGCAGCCACAGCGGCGGGTGGCCGAGCCAGAGGCAGACCGCGAGGCCGGCCTGGACCGCGCAGCGCAGCCCGTCCGCGGCGATCATCTGCGGCCGGGGCCGGAACCGGTCGGCGAACACCCCGCCGAAGACCACGAACAGGGCGAAGGCCCCCATCCAGGTGCCCAGCGCGACGCCAACGGCACCCACCCCGAAGCCCAGGGCGAGCATCGCCACGGTCGTCGCGACCGGGATCATGGTGTCGCCCAGCACGGCCACGGTGCGGGCGGTGAAGTAGAGGCCGAAGTTGCGGGTCCACAGGCGGGCGGGCGGGGCGGGCGGCGCGGCGAGGGTCGCGGCCATGGGACTCCTTCGGGACGTCCGGCGGGGCGGGCGGGGCGCGGTCGGGCGGGACGCGGCCGGGGACAGGGCGTGGCCGGGGACAGGGCGCGGCCGGGGACAGGGCCCGGCCGCCACAGGGGCTCGGTCGGACGGGGGCTCAGAGGTCGAGCTCGACCCCGTAGGTGCGCAGCCAGGCGTCGGTCTGCAGGGCGGTCTCCAGCGCCGCCCGGCCGACGCCCGCGACCAGGGCGTCGGCGCCGTCGCGGGCCACCGCGGCCCGGAGCCCGGGGGCGAGCAGCGGGGCGACCGGGCTGTCCGGGTCCAGCACGACCCCGGCCAGCCGTTCCCGCAGCACCCGGTCGTAGCGGGCGTCCCGCAGGTTGGGGTACGGCGTCTTGACCCGCATCGCCACCGCGTCCGGCAGCAGGTCCCGCATCGCGGCGCGCAGCAGGCTCTTCTCCCGGCCGTCGAAGGCCTTCATCGCCCACGGGACGTTGAAGGCGTACTCGACCAGCCGGGCGTCGGCGAACGGTACCCGGATGTCGAGCCCGGCGGCGCTGCCGAGGCGGTCCAGCCGGTCGAACAGGACCCGGGTGTGGCGGGTGTGCGCCAGGTAGGTGACCTCGCGGTAGCGGGCCTCGACCGGGTCCCCGACGGCGTCGGCGGCGGCGAGTTCGGCGACGGCGGCGGCGTGGCAGTCCCGCTCGTAGCCGGCCAGGTCGAGTTTGCCGAGCAGCCCGGGGTCGAGGAGCACGTCGGTGCCCAGGAAGCGGGGGCGGCCCTCCGCCACCCACGGGAAGGTCGGTTCGGCGATCCACTCGGGCAGCCGGTTCCAGTTGTAGCCGCCGAAGACGTCGTCACCGCACTCGCCGGACAGCGCGACCGAGGCGTGCCCGCGCGCCTCGCCGAACAGCAGCCGCAGCGAGGCGTACTGGTCGCCCTTGTTGATCGGGATGTCGTAGGCGGCGAGCACCGAGGCGCGCAGCCCGGGGTCGAGCAGGTCCAGGCCGGCGAGCGAGATCTCGCCGTGCTCGGTGCCCGCGTGCTCGGCCATCAGGCGGGCGTAGCGGTGGTCCTCGTTGCCCTGCGTGGCGGCGCCGTCGCTGCCCGGCTCCTCGTCGTTGACGGCGAGTGAGCGGATCGGGCCGCGGCCCTGGCGGCGGGCGAGGTCGGCGGCCAGGGCGGTGAGCGTGCTGGAGTCGAGGCCGCCGGAGAGCAGGGAGCAGGGAAGCTCGTCGCCGTCCAGGTGCGGGGCGACGGCGCCCTCCAGGAGGGTGCGGACGGTGTCGACGGTGGTGTCCAGGTCGTCGGTGTGCGGGGCGACCCGCAGCTGCCAGTAGCGCCGTTCGGCCGTGCCGGAGCGGCCGACCCGCAGCAGCGCGCCGGGCAGCACCTCGCGCAGGCCCCGGAAGACCGCGTGGCCGGGCACCCGGGCGACGGAGAGGATGTCGCGCAGGCCGTCGGCGTCGAGGACGGGACGGAAGCCGGGGTGGGCGAGGACGGCCTTGGGCTCGGAGCCGAACAGCACGCCGTCCGGGGTGGGCGCGTAGTAGAGCGGCTTGACGCCCATCCGGTCGCGGACCAGCAGCAGTTCCTCGCGGCGCTCGTCCCAGAGGGCGAGCGCGTAGCTGCCCTCGATCCGGGTGACGAAGTCCTCGCCCCAGACCAGGTACGCCTGGAGGACGGCCTCGGCGTCGCCGCCGGTGACGGCGCGGTGCCCGGCGGCGGTGAGCCGGTCGCGCAGTTCGCGCGGGTTGGTGAGGTGTCCGGCGAGGGAGAGGACGGCGTGCGGGCCGGTGTCGCCGGGGGCGGTCAGCGGCTGCGGGTGGGGGTCGCGGGCGGTGCGGCGGTGGCCGAGGGCGGCGTGGGCGGAGCTCCAGAGCCCCTCGCCGTCCGGTCCGCGCCCGGCCAGGGCCGTGGTCATGGCCCGGACGACGTCCGGCGCGTGCGGGGTGTCGCGGGAGAAGTCGACCCATCCGGCTATGGCGGACATGCGGTACTCCAGGGTTGGGCGGTGGCGGGTGGGAGGGGTCACGGGTGCTGCGGGGCGGGGCCGGCGGCGCCGGGCGGGGCGCCGCCCGCCGGGCCCGGGGCTGGCTGAAACGGGGGGGGGCCCGGGCCGCGGAAGGCCCGTGGGATGAGCCCGGCCCCCA
>NZ_JBIWPL010000009.1:19639-129972 GCF_044768255.1 Kitasatospora sp. NPDC101157
GGCGTGGGGGGCAGGGGGGGAACCGGGTTGTGGGGGGGGGGGGGGGGGGGGGGGCCCGGGGGGGGGGGGGGGGGGGCGGGGGGCGCCGGGGGGGCCCCCCCGGCCCGGGCCCGGGAAGGGCTCTAGCGGGGGCGGGCCGGGACGGAGTAGTCGCCGTGGATGTCGCAGGCCCACCACTGGGCGAGGGCGCGCATGCTCTCGCGGAGCACCGCCGAGGCGTGCCAGTGGAGTTCGGTCTCGATCAGTCCGGTCGCCATCGTCCAGCGGTCGACCGTCGGGTCCTGGACCCACTCCCAGGGCGTGCGTCGCGAGACGTCGGCCAGCAGCCCGGCGAGCTCCTGCTCGTCGAAGGCCGCGGAGGCGACGTTGAGCACCGGCTGCGCGGGCGGGGCCGCCAGGACGGCGCGCAGCGCGTCGGCGAGGTCGCGGTGGTCCAGCACCTGGTGGCGGCCCAGCGGGTTGAGGGCGAGCGGGCGGCGGGTCCAGGCCAGGTCGACCCACCGCACCAGCGGGCTGTCCGCGGGCGCGTGCGGGCCGACCGGGTCGGCGAGGCGCAGCACCTGGACGGGGACTCCGTGCTCGGCGCCCCAGGCGCGGGCGGCCCGCTCCTCGCGCCACCAGGCCAGGGCCACCGGGTCGACCGGGGCCTCGGCCGGGGACTCCTCGGTGACGGTCCGTTCGCGGCTGCCCCGGTAGACGGCGGAGGAACCGGCATAGACCAGGCGCTCCACCCCGGCCTTGGCGGCGGCGGCGAGGACATCGGCCAGCAGGCCGTCCTCCTCGGGGCGGCCCAGGTGCACCACGTACCGGACGCCGTCGAGGTCCTCGGCGGACGGGCGAGCGGACGGGCGAGCGGACGGGCGAGCGGACGGATGCCCGGTGTCCTGCCCCGCGTCGTACCCGGTGTCCTGCCCCGCGGCGTACCCGGTGTCGTGACCGGTGTCCTGCCCCGCGTCGTACCCGGTGTCCTGCCCCGCGGCGTACCCGGTGTCGTGACCGGTGTCGTGCCCCGCGTCGTACCCGGCGTCGGCGAGCAGCCCAGCCAGTTGCCGGGCGAAGGCCGGGTCGCCGCCGGTGACGGCCACCCGGGCGGACGGCGCCGGGCGGGGCGCCCGGGCGGCCGGGTCCGCACCGGCGCGGCGGCCGGCGGCGAGCGCGGTCAGCGCGAGGTCGCGCACGGCGGGGGCCATGGCGAGCAGTTCGGCCGCGGTGAACTCCTCGCACAGGCCGCCGGAGCCGAGGGTCTCCATGACGGCGGCGGCGACCTCCGGGTCCGGCTCCGGCGCGTCGGCGGTGACGGCGCCGAGGGCGAAGGCGGTCAGCCACACGGCCCGGCCGGCGCCGTCCGGGAGTCCGGCCGCGGCGTCCGGTCCGGCGGCCCGGAGGGCGTCCAGGCAGGCGTCCAGCAGGCCGGTCCGGGCGAGTTGCCGCTCGGTCTCCAGGTACTCCCACCCGGTGTCCCGCAGGACCGCGCAGCGGGCGTCGCCGTACTGGTAGAAGGGCACCACGGGGAAGCGCGGGCACGGCCGGTCGGCGTCCACCCGGGACGCCCCGTCGGCGGCCCCCGCCTTCCCGGTGAACAGGGTGGCCTGGCGGAAGCCGTGGTAGGTGTTGCCGGCCAGGCTGGGCAGGTCGTCGTGCTGCACCGTGCTGGGGGTGCAGAAGCGCACCGGCATGCCGATCGCGTTCAGGTAGCGCTGCACCACCACGTCGTACGGCCAGCCGCCGCCGTGCTCCTCCTGGAAGGCGGCGTACCCGCGGGCCGCCTCGGCGGGCAGCATCAGGGCCTGGCAGGGCACGTGCTCCTGGAGGGTGTACGCCCAGGGCTCGCCGGTGAGCGCGGCGAGCCGGGCGACGGCGCCGTTGCGCGCCTCCCAGCCCGCGTAGAGGGCGATCGCCTCGCCGGGGGCCGCCGCGGCGGCGCGTTCGGCGTGCTCGTAGAAGCCGTCGGCGAGCACCACGTCGTCCTGCAGCACCAGGTGGTGGGTGGCGTCGGGCGCCACGCAGGACCAGGAGAGCGGTGCCACGCGCAGGGCGGTCGGGCGGCCGTCCGGCTCGGGGTCCATGATCACGCGGACCCGGCCGCGGGGGTCGGCGTCGGCGAGCCGCCGGGCCTCCGCCGCGCGCTTGGGGTGGCTCATCACCGCGCCGCTCAGCCGCACCCGCGCCGGTTCGGTGCTGACGGGCGGTTCGCTGCGGACGACCGGTTCGTTACTGGCATCCATCGGACTTCCTCGCTGTGGGGGGGTGGAGGACCGGTGCGGACGGGTCAGCCGGCGGCCCGGTCGGCGCCGGTGTTGCGGACCTTGCGCTCGTTGACGTTCAGACCGTGGTCGGCGCCCTGCTCGCGTTCCAGCCGGATCATCGCGGCGGGACGGTAGTTGAGGATGTACGCCCGCCGCACCCGGTCGCTGGTGTTGCCGCGGGAGTAGTGCAGGGTGCTGCCGGAGTGGGCGACGCCCTGCCCGGCGAGCACCGGCACGGCGGTGGCCCCGGGCTCGTCCTCCGTGCAGTCGCACTCGATGTTCTTGCCGTCGCTGGTGGGGCGGTGCGGGCGCAGCGGTTGGGTGTGGGAGCCCTTGACGTACCACATGCAGCCGTTGTCCGGTCCGGCGTCGTCCAGGGCGACCCAGATCGAGACGGCCCGGGTGTCCGGCAGGTCGATCCAGTAGGCGGCGTCCTGGTGCCAGGGCGTGGGCACCGCGGTGTGCGGCGCCTTGTGGATCAGCATGTCGAAGTCGAGCATCGCGTCCTCGCCGATCAGCGTGCGGGCGAGGGCCAAGCCCCGCTCGTGGAGCGGTAGTTCGAGGATCGGCGGATGGAGCGCGGAGGGCCACATGATCTGGGTGATGTTCTCGACGCCCGGCTCGACGCCGTCGGCGCGCGGTGCGTGCGAGCCGAGGTCGGAGCGCTTGTCGCCGCTCTCGATCTCTCCGGCGAGGAAGCGGTCGTAGATCTCCCGGTAGGCCTCCGCCTCCTCCGGGGAGAGCAGCGTCCCGGCGAAGACGAATCCGTCCTCCCGGAATGCGCCGACCAGGTCGAGTTGTGCGCTCACTGTCATGGCTGAATCCTTTCCCGTGGACGGCCCGGGGCCGGTGGAATTCGCCGGGGCCGGGGCCGCCCGAGCATGGCGGAGCACGGCGGGTCGGTTCCGCCGCCGTATTTCGTGATTCGGTTCCGGTCCGGCTTTTCCGACGGTGTTCGCGCCAGTCTGCCGAGGGGGGCTCGGGTCAGCCCGCGTCGGCGATCCGCAGCCGGTCGCGGCCCTCCGTGCCGCGGCGGGCGGCGGCGTCCAGGACGGCCAGCATCCAGGCGGAGAGGTCGCAGTTGGCGCGGTCCGCGGCGTCCTCCCAGAGGCCGCGGCGGGCCTGGGTGACGGCGAGCCTGAGTTCGACGGAGAGGGGTCGCGCGCCCGTGTCCGGCGTCGTGGCGGCGCGGATCCGGCGGCGCAGTTCGTTGCGGGACCAGCCGCCCTGCTGGGCGCGGTCCAGCCAGTTGTCCTGCACCTCGGGATCGAGCGAGGCGACCTCGGCGTGGTGCTGCATGCTCAGGGCCGGCCGCCGGCGGCCGGGCGGGAACTTCCTGGCGATCCAGGCGTAGTTCCGCAGTGTCTGGTAATCGAGTGCTGTTTCGTCGATGGCCCGGCGGTAACGCTCCGGATACCGGTCCTGGCCGTAGACGAGCCAGTCGCCGAGCCACCAGGTGACGGAATCCGCGGCCGCCCCGAGATCCTGCCCGATGCGCGTCCACATGTCGATCGGGAGTCTCGCCGGGAGCGCCAGTGAGGTCTGGTTCCGGGAGAGTTCGAAATTCCGCCCGGCGCGCCCGCCCACAATCCTCACACGGTCCGGCCGATCCGCCCCTCGCATCCTTGCCTCCCCGTTGTTCAGCAACAGTCGATCATTGTGGGGAACGGAACGGTTCCGCTTCAAGGTCTAGACCAGCCATCGCGTGCCGGCCGGTCCGTGCCCGCCGTCCCGCCGGCGGGACATGACCGCGTCAGGGACGGCAGCTCGGACGGGTTGCGGGCGTCCCGCCGTACCGACGGATCTGGCGGGCCGTCGGCCGCCGTGGTCACAATCGCACCGCCGGGCCCCGCCGGAGGGGCGTCGCAAGCTGCAGAAGGAACCGATGTGACCACCCGGGAGAGCGTCTCGGAGCACGGCCTGACCGTGCGCGCCCAGCACCGGCACAACCCGTACGGGCACCTCTTCGACGACGCGGACTTCGCCGGGCTGCTGCTCGACCTCGGGCTGCGCCGGGCCGCCAGCATCTGGCGCAACCACACGGCGCCCGCCGCCACCGCGCCGCGCGACCCGTACCCCCGGGCGAGCATGGGCTTCGTGCTGCTGGACCCGACGGCCGGGCCCTGGGTGCCCGAGGAGCGGGCGGTGATGGCGGTGGTCACCGTCGGCGAGGACGCCCGGCGCTTCCTGCCCCGGGCGGCGGCCAAGGCCGCGGGCCACCGCCGGCTGGGGCGCAACTACGGCGAGGCGGTCCTGACCGACCCCCACCTGTGCGGCAGCGGCGGGTTCCGCTACGGGCACTCGGCGGCGATCCGCGGCCAGATCGTCGGCGCCAGCTCCCAGTCCACCGACCAGGACCTCTTCGAGGCGGGACGGCTGGCCGCCGAGCTGGTCGACGCGATCGCCGCTGCCCAGCTGGCCTGGGAGGAGCGCACCGGCCCCGGCGACTGGTACTCCGCCGAGGACGCGCCCCACCCCGTCTACCGGGAGATGGTCGCCTTCGCCCTGGACCGGGAACCGTGAGGGTCCGACCGCGTTCAGAAGGCGTCGTCGGGGATCTCCACGGCGGTGCGGTCCAGGCTCTCCAGCAGGTCGAACTGGGCTCCGGTCCTGGGGAGTTCGTGGCGGAAGAAGAAGCGGCAGGCGTGCCGCTTGCCCTCGTAGAAGGATCCGCTGCCGCCCTCGGCGGCGAGGAGCTGTTCCAGCCACAGCCAGGCGACCACGGTGTGGCCGACCGCTTCGAGGTAGATGCTGGCGTTGGCCAGCGCCGTCCCGGGGTCGCCCGTCGCCCAGAGGCGCCCGGTGACCGAGACCGCGCGCCGGACGGCCTCGTCGAGCCGCGCCGCGTACGCGGCGGCCTCACCGCCGGCGGCCCCGGCGCGGGCGACGGTCGCCGAGACGGTCCCGACGAGCAGTCGCAGGCCCGCGCCGCCGTCCATGACCACCTTGCGGCCGAGCAGGTCCAGGCCGTGGATGCCGTGGGTGCCCTCGTGGATCGGGTTGAGCCGGTTGTCGCGGTAGAACTGCTCGACGTTGTACTCGCGGGTGTAGCCGTAGCCGCCGTGCACCTGGATGGCGAGGCTGTTGGCCTCCAGGCACCACTGGGACGGCCAGCTCTTGGCGATCGGGGTGAGGACGTCCAGCAGCAGCTTGGCGCGGGAGCGGTCCTCGGGCGAGGCGCCGGTGCGCTCCTCGTCCAGGAGCCGGCCGCAGTACAGCACCAGGGCCAACGCCCCTTCGGCGTAGGACTTCTGGGCCAGCAGCATGCGGCGGACGTCGGCGTGGGCGATGATCGGCACCTGCGGTCCGCCCGCCGGCTTCGCGGCGACCGGGCGGCCCTGGGGGCGGCTGCGGGCGTAGTCCAGGGCGTGCAGGTAGCCGGTGTAGCCGAGCGCGGTGGCGCCGAGGCCGACGCCGATCCGGGCCTCGTTCATCATGTGGAACATGTACGCCAGGCCGTGGTGCGGTTCGCCGACCAGGTGCCCGACCGCGCCGGGCTCGCCGCCCGGCCGGTGCACGCCCTCGCCGAAGTTGAGCAGGGTGTTGGTGGTGCCCCGGAAGCCCATCTTGTGGTTGAGCCCGGCCAGTACGACGTCGTTGCGCTCGCCGGGTGAGCCGTCGGCGCCGACCAGCACCTTGGGCACGATGAACAGCGACAGTCCCTTCACCCCGGGCGGCCCGCCGGGGATCCGGGCCAGCACCAGGTGGACGATGTTCTCGGACAGCTCGTGCTCGCCGCCGGAGATCCACATCTTGTTGCCGAACAGCCGGTAGCTGCCGTCCTCCCGCGGTTCGGCCCGGGTGCGGACGTCGGCGAGCGAGGAGCCGGCCTGCGGCTCGGACAGGCACATGGTGCCGAAGAACCGGCCCTCCACCATCGGCCGGACGTAGGTGTCGATCTGCTCCGGACTGCCGTGCGCCAGCAGCAGGTTGGCGTTGCCCGCGGTCAGGAACGGGTACGCCGCGGTGCCCGGGTTGGCGGCCTGGAACCAGGCGAAGCAGGCGTTGGCCACGACGGTGGGCAGCTGGGCGCCGCCGACCTCCTCGTCCATGGCGCTGCCGAGCAGGCCCGTCCCGGCGAAGACGCTCAGCGCCTCCCCGACCTCCGGGATGATGTGGACCCGCTCGCCGTCGAAGCGCGGCTCCTCCGCGTCGTTCCGCTTGTTGTGCGGCGCGAAGTGCCGGGTGGCGACCTGCTCGCTGAGGTCCAGGGCCGCGTCGAAGGTCTCCCGCGAGTGGTCGGCGTACCGCGACCGCCCGGTGAGGGACACGACGTCCAGCCATTCGTACAGCAGGAAGTCCAGGTCACGGCGGGAGAGCAGCAGGGAGGTCATGGGGGCCGGCCTTTCAACTCGGTCCTGTCGGCTCAGTCCCGGCGCCTGACGGCGATGGCCGCGGCGCCGAGGACGCACGCGACGGCGGCGGTGACGTAGGCGAGATGGTAGCCGCCGAGCTGGTCCTCGCGGGTCCCGGCGACCAGGACCATCAGCGCCACGCCGACGCTGGCGCCGATCTGCTGGGTCACCACGTTCACGGCGCCGGCCACGCCCTGCTGCTCGGCCGGGACCCCGCTGAGCGCGGCAGTGGTCATCGAGGGGAAGTTCAGGCCCTGGCCGATGCCGCTGAGCACCAGCCCGGGCAGCACGTACGTGACGTAGCCGCCGGAGTGCGGGGTGGCCAGCCACAGGCCGGTGCCCACGCCGATCAGCACCAGGCCGACGGCCATCAGGGTGCGCGGGGTGTACCGGGCCAGCAGGCGGCCGGTGGCGAAGTTGGCGGTGAGGAACACGGCCAGGGACATCGGCACCAGCGCGAGGCCGGACTCGAAGGGCGAGTAGTCCAGCATCCCCTGGAGGTACAGCGGAGCGAAGAACAGCATCCCGACCGAGCCCATGTACTGGAGGAACGCGGCCAGGCTCGCGGACTGCACCGGGGCGAGGCGGAAGAGCCCGAGCGGCAGCACCGGGTCGGCGGTGCGGTGCTCGCGGACGACGAACAGCACCAGGCAGAGCGCCGCGGCGCAGAGCACCGCCCAGGCCGTCGCGCCGCCGCTGCTCACCCCGACCACGAGCAGGGTGAGCCCGAGGGTGCCGGAGATCGCGCCGGGCAGGTCCAGCCGGCCGCTGTGCCCGGCGCCGTCGGGCAGTCCGATGCGGGTCACGGCCAGGACGGCGAGCCCCAGCAGCACCGAGAACCACAGCACCGAGCGCCAGCCGAAGAACTGGGTCAGGACGCCGCCGAGCAGCACCCCACCGCTGAAGCTCGCGGCGCCGACGGCCGCGTAGACGCTGAACGCCCGGTTGCGCGCCGGTCCGGCCGGGAACGCCTCGGAGAGCAGGGCCAGCGCGGCCGGTCCGGACAGGGCGGCGCCGATGCCCTGGACGGCGCGCGCGCCCAGCAGGACGGCGATGTTCGGGGCCACCGCCCCGACCAGCGCGGAGACGGTGAAGACCGCGACGCCCGTCTCGAAGACCCGGCGCCGGCCGAGCACGTCGGCCAGTCGGCCGCCCACCAGCAGGAAGCCGGCGAAGGTGACGGCGTAGGCGGTCATCACCCACTGGAGGGTGGTGTCGCTCAGGTCGAAGCGCGTGCCGACGGACGGCAGGGCGGCGTTGAGCACGCCGAGGCCGCTCACGTCCAGGGCGAGTGCCCCGGCCAGCACTCCGAGGGCCAGTCCCGGGCGGGTCAGCGGCGTGACCGCGGTGTCGGTCATGCCGGCCCCCCGTCGCGCGTACCGGGGTGTGCGCCGCGTGGTGCACCGGGGGGTGCGGCCACCCGGGGCCGCGGGTGGTGCCGACCGGCTAAGGAACGGTCGACTCCGACTGACGCCGTCTCAGGGCTCACAACTGGCATGAGGATCAGCTTGCCCGGGTGGATCTACCGATGTCCAGCCCGCCCCTCGCCAACTCGACCCCACGGCAAGGCCGTTCGACGGCCCTCGACGCCGAGGAGATCGAATCGGACACTTTGGCGATCGAATCTCGCCACTGGTCCGACCAGTCTCCGGCGACGCTTGTCTCGCCATTCACCAAGTGGCACGCTCATACCGGCTGGTCGGTAAATACCCGGTGATCCGAAGCACATCAATTCGCATATTTCCTTGCGCTCGACACATTTCATCCGCGTTCGACAGGATCGACCTCGACACCCGCCCCGGCTGGGGTTTCCCGTGTTTTCCCCCGTTCTCCGCGCTCAGGGCGGACCGGGACAGCAACGCCGCGCGAATCCTCGGCAGCGAACGTGCCGAAGGACCGATCGGCAGGAGCCGCACGCGTCGGCGAGAACTTCACAGTGGGCCGCTGATCCGCGCTCCCCCGAGCTGACGTGACGCTCGTGACCGGGGATTCCGGAAGCGGCTGAATTCGCCTCCGCGGCCCGGCTGTCCATGCGCCGGCGGCCGGTCGGAAGTGCACCTCACCCTCCATTCCACCCGCCCTGCCCCTGGAGTCGCCATGCCCCGAGAACGTGCAGCGCGAGACCTGTCCGCCGTCACGGAATTCCTGCTCTCCCGGGTTTCCGAGCTGTTGGCCGTACCCGCGAACGCGGTGGACCGCCGGGCGCCGATGCACCGCTACGGACTGGATTCCGCCAAGTCGGTGGCCCTGGCCGCGGCCCTGTCCGAGTTCGTCGGCAGGTCCGTCCCGGCCACCTGGCCCTGGCAGTACCCGAGCGTGGAGGAACTGGCCCGCGCGGTGGTCGACGGCCCTCCTGCCGCCGAGCCCGCACCGGACGCCGACCGCCGTACCGGACGCCGTACCACCGAGCACGAGCCCGTCGCGGTCGTGGGCATCGGCTGCCGCTTCCCCGGCGGCCCGGACCCGGCCTCGTTCTGGCGGCTGCTGGTCGAGGGCGGCGACGCCGTCGGGCCGGTACCGGCCGCGCGGCGGGAACTGCTCAACGACCGGGTCCGCTGGGGCGGGTTCATCGACGGCATCGACCGCTTCGACCCGCTGTTCTTCGGCATCTCGCCCCGCGAGGCCGTCCAGATGGACCCCCAGCAGCGGCTGATCCTGGAGCTGTCCTGGGAGGCGCTGGAGGACGCGGGCATCGCCCCGCACAGCCTGGTCGGCAGCGACACCGGGGTGTTCATGGCCTCCTGCTGGGGCGACTACGCCGCCCTGGCCCACTACCGCGGGCCTGACAGCCAGATCACCCCGCACACCGCGACCGGCATGCACGACGGCATCATCGCCAACCGGGTCTCCTACCTGCTCGGCCTCCAGGGCCCCAGCATGGCCATCGACGCGGCCTGCGCCGGATCGCTGGTCTCGGTGCACGTGGGGTGCCAGTCCATCCAGTTGGGCGAGAGCGACCTGGTGCTCGCCGGCGGCGTGAACCTGAGCTTCGTCTCCGACTACTACACCGCCATGGACCAGATGGGCGCCCTCGCCCCGGACGGCCGCTGCAAGTCCTTCGACGCCCGCGCCAACGGCTACGTCCGCGGCGAGGGCGCCGGTGTCGTCGTGCTCGCCCCGCTGAGCACCGCCCTGGAGCGCGACCTGCCGGTCTACTGTCTGATCAAGGGCAGCTCCTCCAACAACGACGGCCTGAGCAACGGCATGACGGCGCCCAACCCCCAGGCGCAGGAGAAGATGCTGCGCACCGCCTACCGACGGGCCGGCATCGCCCCGCACCTGGTGGACTACATCGAGTGCCACGGCTCCGCGACGCCCCTCGGCGACCCGATCGAGGCCAACGCCATCGGCGCGGTGCTGGGCGGCGACCGGACGGAACCGCTGCGGCTCGGCTCGGTCAAGTCCAACGTCGGCCACCTGGAGGCGGCTGCCGGGATCGTCGGCCTGGTCAAGCTGGCGATGTCGATGCGCAACGGCGTCCTGCCGCCCAGCCTGCACTACAGCGCGCCGAACCCGCAGATCATGTTCGAGGAGTACAACCTCACCGTCCAGGACCGGCTGACGCCCTGGCCCCGGCGCTCCGACGCCCGCCGGGGAGGCGTCAGCTCCTTCGGCTTCGGCGGGGCGATCTGTCACGTCGCGGTCGAGGAACTGCCGCGCCCGGAGGCCTCGTTGCTGCTGCTGGCCGCGGACTCCCGGGAGGAGCTGGCGGAACGGGCCCGGGCGCTGCGCGACGAGGGCGACCTGCGCGCGCTGTGCGCCCGCACGCCCGGCGAGGGCGCCTTCCGGCTCGCCGCCACCGCCCGCGACATGGCGGAACTCCGGACCTCCCTGGACGCCTTCGCCGGCGGTACGGCGGCCGACGGGCTGAGCGTCGGGGAGGCGACGGGCGCGCGGCCGCGGGTGGCCTTCCTGTTCTCCGGCAACGGCTCCCAGTGGGTGGGCATGGGCCGGCAGCTGCTCGCCGGCCTGCCGGTGTTCCGCCGGTCGATGATGCGCTCGGACCGGCGGATGCGGGAGCTGCTGGGCTTCTCGCTGGTCGACCAACTGCTCTCCCCCGACGGCCGGCTGGACGACATGGACGTCTTCCAGCCACTGCTGTTCTCCCTCCAGGTCGCCCTGGCCGAGGCCTGGCGCTCCCTGGGGGTGGAGCCGGACGTCGTGGTGGGCCAGAGCGTCGGCGAGTTCGCCGCCGCCCACGTCGCCGGTGCACTCGACTTCGACGACGCCTCCCGGCTGGCCGCCCACCACGGCCGGCTGCTCCAGCAACTGGCCGTGGGGCGCGGCGAGGGCATCGTGGTGATGACCGCCGCCGAGGAGGTCACTCCGTACCTGACCGGCGGGCTCACCCTCTCCGGCCGCAACGGCCTGCACTCCACGCTGGTCACCGGCACCCCGCAGGAGATCGACGACCTGGTCGGGCGGCTGACCGGGGCGGGCGTCACCAACCACCGGGTGCGGATGGGCCACGCCCCGCACTCCCCGCTGGTCGACCACGTCCTCGCCCCGCTCAGGGTCGAGCTCGACGGCATCCGGCCCCGGACCGCCCGCGTCCCGATGATCTCGACCGTCACCGGCGAGCTCGTCGACGGCGCCGAACTCGGGCCCGACTACTGGGCGGACAACCTGCGCCGGGAGATCCGGATGGTCGACGCGCTGACCGCGCTGCGCGACCACGACATCGATGCGGTGGTCGAACTCAGCCCGCACCCCCTGCTGTTGAAGTCCGTGTCGGAGATCCTGACCGCGACCACCCTGCCCTCGATGCGCCGCGGCGCCGACGAGGCCGCGACCCTGCTCGGCTCGCTCGGCGCGCTCTACACCGCCGGACTGCCCGTCGCCGCCCACCCGTTCCTGGCCGGGGACCGGGGCCGGCACACCGCACCGAGCCGCGGGGCCGAGGCGGCCGGGGCGGCCGACGAGCGGCCGCACCTGGTGCCCGTCACGGCCCGTACGGCCGAGGCGCTGGCCGACACCTGCCGGGAGCTGTCCAACCACGTCGAACGCCACCCGGGCCTGCGGGTCTCCGACCTCGCGTACACCCTCGCGGCCCGGCGCAGCCACCACGGCCACCGGATCGCGCTGTTCGCCCGCAACCGGCAGGACGTCCTGGACGGCCTGGCCCGGGTCGCCGCCGGAACGCCGCACCCCGACGTCCTCACCGGTACGGTCTCCGGCAACGTCGACCGGCGGGTGGCCCTGGTGTTCTCCGGCGGCGGCACCCAGTGGGTCGGCATGGGCCGCGAACTGCTGCGTTCCCACGCCGGTTTCCGCAGCTCGATGGAGGCCTGCGACGAGGCCGTGCGGGCGGCCGGCGGCTGCTCGGTGCTGGAGCAGCTGGCCGCCCCTGCCGACGAGGCCCGGTACGAGGAGATGGACTTCCAGCAGCCGGTGCTGTTCGCCCTCCAGGTCTCGCTGGCCAAGGTCTGGCTCGGCCTCGGCATCGAGCCGACCGCCGTGGTCGGGCACAGCCTGGGCGAGGTCGCGGCCGCCTGTGTGGCCGGAGCGCTGTCCCTGGAGGACGCCGCCCGGGTCGTGGTCGCCCGCTCGCACCTGCTGGAGCGCGAGGCCGCCGTGGGCGCGATGATCTCGGTCGACCTGCCGGAGGCGGAGCTGCTGCCGCGGCTGGCCCCGTACGCCGAGCACGCCGCCGTCGCCGTGGTCAACAGCCCCACCAGCGCGGCGGTCTCCGGCTCCCCCGCGGCGATCGACGCCCTGGAGGCGGAGCTCAGGCGGGACGGCGTCTCGGTCCGGCGGATCCGGGTCGAACGGCCGGTGCACAGCCCGGGCATGGACCCGCTGATCCCGCCGCTGCGCGCGGCCCTCGACGGCATCACCCCGCTGCCGCCCGCTCTCGACTTCCACTCCACGGCGGTGGCCGGGGCGGTCAACCCGACGACCGACGTCGAGTACTGGGTGCACAATCTGCGCAACCAGGTCCGCTTCGCCGAGACCATCGGCGCGCTGGTCGACCAGGGCGTCGGCACCTTCGTCGAGATCGGCCCGCACGAGACGCTGCGCGGCGCGGTCGAGGAGATCGCCCTGACCCGCGGCGCCCGGGTGCACGCGGTCAACTCGCTGCGGCGCGAGGAGAGCGACCTGCGCTGCCTGCTGGGCGCCGCCGCCTCACTGTTCGTCCGGGGCCTGCCGCTGACCTTCGACGGGCTGTTCTCCGACGACGTCGAGGCGGTGGAGACGCCGCTCGTCCAGTGGCAGCGGGAGCGGTACTGGATCGACACCGAGCTCCGCGCCCCGGCCGCCGGGCCCGCGCCCGTGGCCGCACCGGTGCCCGTCGTCGCGGCCGCGCCCGAGGCCCGGCCGCAGGAGCAGCAGCCGGCGGAGAGCCGTCCGGTGGCGGAGGTCGTCCTCGCCGAGCTGGCCGACGCGCTGGGCGTGCCGGTGGGCCGGTTCGACCCGAACGCCAGCCTGCTCGACTTCGGCCTGGACTCGATGCTGGCGATCCGGCTGGTCAACAGGCTGCAGTCGCTGTTCGGGCACCGGGTGTCGCCGGTGGTGTTCCTGGACGGCCGGGCCATCTCCCAGGTCGTCGGCCACTTCGTCGAGCTCACCGCCGGACCGCCCGCCGCGCCGGAGCCGGTGCGGCCCGCCGCGGCTCCGGCTCCCGTGACGGCCCCGGTTCCGGTCCCGGTTCCGGCGCCGGTGGCGACCGTCGGGGCGTCGCCCGCCCCGGTGCTCCCGGACGGCCTGTCCGAGCTGTCCGAACTGGACGCCGAGGAACTGCTCGACGAACTGGACGCCCGCGGCCTGCTGGAGGCCACCGACGCCCCCGCCCTGGAGCAGCTGCGCGCCGAGGGCCTCGGCCTCCAACTGGCGCCCGCCTCGCACGGCCAGGCCTCGCTCTGGTTCATGCAGATGGTCTCGCCGGACGCCGTGCCCTACAACTTCATGGTGACGGCCAGGATCCGGGCCGCGGTCGACGAGAAGGCCCTGGAGCGCGCCGTACGGGCCGTCGTGCTGCGCCACCCGGCGCTGCGCACCCTCTTCGTGGAGGCCGGCGGCAGCCCGTACCAGGTGATCCTGGACGAGCCGGTGTACGAGTTCCTGGTGGTGGACAGCTCCGACCTGGACGACGAGCAGGCCCGCGAGGAGCTGGCCCGGCAAGGGCACCGGCCGCTGGACCTGGACAACGGGCCGCTGGTGCGGGTCGTCCTGATGACGCGCGGGCCGGCCGACCACTACCTGCTGGTGCTCGTCCACCACATCGCCTCGGACGCGGCCTCGGCCGACGTCATGATCCGCGAACTCCAGGAGTACTACGAGGGGGCCGGCCCGGCCGCCGCCGCGCCCGTCGTTCCGTACACCGAGTTCGTCGCCCGGGAACGGCAGTGGCTGGCCGGGCCGGCGGCCGAGGCCGCGCTGGACTGGTGGTCGGGGAAGCTGGCCGACCCGCCCGCCCACCTCGACCTGTCCGCCAAGGAGCGGCCGCCGGGCGTCACCTACGAGGGCCGCGACCTGGCGTTCCGCTGGAGTACCGAGGAGACCCGCCTGCTGCGGGAGTTCGCGGTGCGCGAGGGCGTGTCTATCAGCACCGTCGTCCTCGCCGGGTTCTTCGCCACGCTCAACCGGGCGGTCGGCACGGAGGACTCGGTGCTGGCCACCGCCATCGCCCAACGGGCCGAGCCCGGCTGGGAGTCCGCGATCGGCTACTACCTCAACACCGTGCTGGTCCGGGCGAACCCCGCCGCCGACCGCAGCTTCCGCGAACTGCTGCGCGAGGTCCACGCGTTCTCGCTCGGCCTGCTGGAGCACATGAACTACCCGCTCGACCTGCTGGCCTCCCAGCTGAAGCCGCCGCGCGCCGAGGGCCGCTCCCCGTGGTTCGACGTGGTGGTCAACTGGCTGTCCTCGGACGCCTTCCCCCGCTCCGTCAAGCTCTTCCACGGCGTCGGCAGCACCCTCACACCCGACGGCGCCCTGCCCCTGGAGCCGCTCCAGGTGCGCAGGCACCTCGCCAAGTTCGACCTGGAGATCTCGATGGCCGACATCGACGGCGAGGTGGCCGGCCACGTCCAGTTCAAACCGAGCTACCTGGAAAGGCACACCGTGACCGCACTGCTCGCGCTGTACCGCAGCGTGCTCTTCGACTCGATCGCCCGACCCGACCTGCCCCTCGGCGAGCTCGCGCCGACCGGCCTGCCCGAGGGGACCGACCGGTGACCGCGACCCTGCACTCGGAGTTCCTGGAGCAGGCGGCCAAGAGCCCCGACGCGACCGCGGTCTACTCCGACGCCGGAGTCCTGGCCTACGGCGAACTCGACGAGCGGTCCCGGGAGTTGGCCGAGCGGCTGGCCGCCGCCGGCGCAGCTCCGGGAGTCCCGGTCGGCATCTGCGTCGAACGCACCCCCGACCTGCTGGTCGGCATCCTGGCGGCCCTGCGCACCGGCGCCTGCTACCTGCCGCTGGACCCCAACTACCCCGCCGACCGGCTGACCTTCATGGTCCAGGACAGCGGCGCCCGGCTGCTGCTCACCACGCCCGCCTCCCGGGCCGCCTGCCCGACCGGCCCGACCGTGGTGGTGCTGGGCGACACGGTGACCACCGAGCCCGGCGCCCGGCCCGTACCGGTGGTGCCCGAGGACACCGCGTACGTCATCTACACCTCCGGATCCACCGGCCGGCCCAAGGGCGTGGCCGTCCGGCACGGCGGCTGCACGGCGATGCTCGCCGAGCTGGACCGGGTCCTGGAGGGCTGCGACCTGAGCGGGATCTCGGCGGCCAGCTCGGTCTGCTTCGACATGTCCGTGATGGAGATCTTCAACGCGCTGTGCCGAGGCGGCGCCGTCGTCCTGGTCGAGAGCGCGGTGCACCTGGCGGAGAGCCGGTACGCCGACCGGATCACCCACCTGAACGTCGTCCCGTCCGTCATGAACGGCCTGCTGGACGCCGGGGCCCTGCCGCCCAACGTGCGCTCGGTGGTGTTCGGCGGCGAGGCGCTGCGCCGCAAGCTGGTGGACCGGACGTACCGGGAGACCGGCGCCGAGCGGGTGTTCAACGCCTACGGCCCCACCGAGGGAACCGTGTTCTGCTCCTTCGGGCCCGTCCCGGCGGACGGCGCCGGGGAGCCGACCATCGGCCCGCCGACGACCAGGGTCTACGTGCTCGACGAGCAGCTGCGGCAGGTGCCGGCCGGTGCGTCCGGCGAGCTCTACCTCGGCGGCCCCGGCCTGGCCCACGGCTACGTCAACCGCCCGGACACCACGGCCGAACGCTTCCTTCCCGACCCCTTCCGCGACGGCGAGCGGATGTACCGCACGGGGGACGTCGTCGAGTTCACCGACGGCGGCGAACTGCGCTTCCTCGGCCGCACCGACCACCAGGTCAAGCTGCGCGGCTACCGGATCGAGCTGGAGGAGGTCGAGGCCCGGCTGACCGCCTGCCCCGAGGTCCGGGAGGCCGCCGCCGTCGTCCGGGGCAACCGGCTGGTCGGCTACGTCGTGCCCGCGGGCGAGGGCGCCGCGCCGGACGGCCCCCGGCTGGACGCCGCGCTGCAGAGCGCCGTCACCGGCCGGCTCGCCGCCGAACTGCCCGACTACATGGTGCCCGCGACGCTGGTGCTGCTGCCCGCCCTGCCGCTCGGCCCCGGCGGGAAGCTCGACCGCAACGCGCTGCCCGAGCCGCCGGCCGCCGGGACGGGCGGGCCGCTGACGGCCGCGAGCACGCCGACCGAGGTGGCGCTGTCGGAGATCTGGGGCCAGCTGCTGGGCCTCGAACCCTCGGCGATCGACGTGCAGTCCGCCTTCTACGACCTCGGCGGCGACTCGCTGCTGCTGGTCCGGCTGGCCCGGCTGATGACCCGCCGCTTCGAGCGCCGCGTCCGGGTGCCCGACCTCTTCAGCTTCCGCGACATCTCCTCCCTCGCCCGATGGCTCGACGACGAGAGCGGTGCCACCCCCGAGGTGGTCCGGTCGGCCCGCGAGCGCGCCGGCGCCCGCCGCGCGGCACTGCGCGGACGCGGGCCGCTGAGCCGCTGAGCCACCCTCACTCGACAACGGAGCAGGAGCCCCTCCCATGACCGACAGCCCCCAGCAGGAGTACGACCCGGGCGACGTGGCCGTCATCGGCATGTCGCTACGGGCGCCCGGAGCGCGTACCAAGGAACAGTTCTGGGACAACCTCGTCCACGGCCGGGAGTCCATCTCCTTCCTGGCCAAGGACGACATCCACGTCGACGAGACGCTGATCCACAGCCCGTTCTACGTCCGGGCCTGCGGCGTGCTCGACACCTACGACAAGTTCGACCCGTCGGTGTTCGGCATCAGCGACCGGATGGCGGCCGCGATGACCCCGGAGAACCGGCTGTTCCTGGAGAGCGCCTGGGAGTCGCTGGAGGACGGTGGCTACGACCCGGACCGGCTCGGCGCCGAGATCGGCATGTACGGCGCCAACAACCCGCAGACGGCCGCGCTCTACAGCTCCCCGCCGGACCGGGTGTCGGTCGGTCCCGAGGCGATCGAGGCCAGCCTGGCCTGGTCGCCGGACACCATGACCTCCAACGCCCTGTACTACATGGGCCTCACCGGCGAGGCCGTCACCGTCGCGGCCGTCTGCGCGGGCTTCCACTACGCGGTCCACCTGGCCTGCCAGTCGCTGCTGCTCGGCCAGACCGACATGGCGATCGCCGGCGGCGCGATGGTCCGGCTGCCGCACCCGCGCGGCCACCTGTGGGAGGAGAACCGCATCCTGTCGAAGGACGGCCACTGCCGCCCGTTCGACGCCAACGGCACCGGCACCGCGCTGTCCAGCGGAGTCGTCACCGTGCTGCTGAAGCCGCTGAATCACGCCGTCGCGGACCGCGACCACATCTACGCCGTGGTCAAGGGCTCGGCCGTCAACAACAACGGGGTCAGCGCGATGGCGTACGGCCTGGCCCAGCCCGAGCGGCTGAGCGCCTGCATCGCGAGCGCCATGGAGGTCGGCGGCGTCGCCCCCGAGACCGTCTCCATGTACGAGGCCAACGGGCTCGGCCTGCCGATGACCGACGAGCTCGAAGTGCACGCGGCGAGCATGGCGTTCGGGAAGCAGACCGCGACCACCTCGATCGGCGGGGTCAAGGGCAACGTCGGCCACGGCGGCGTGGTCTCGGGCGGCTTCGGCGCGATCAAGGCCGCGCTGGCCCTGTACCACCGGAAGCTCCCGGCGACGATCAACCTGACCGAGGTCAACCCGGACCTCGACTTCCCCGGCACCCCCTTCGTGCCGCAGCTCGAAGGGGCCGACTGGGAGCCGGAGGCGGGCATCCGCCGGGCCGGCATCACCTCGATCGGCGGTGGCGGCTACAACGCCCACCTGCTGCTGGAGGAGGCGCCGACGCCGGCCGGGCGCGCCCCCGAGGCCGAGGGCCGGCCGCGGCTGGCCACCCTCTCCGCCCTGGACGACGACGCCCTGGCCCGGCAGCGCGCGCGGCTCCGCGACCGGCTGGAGGCGGATCCCGGACTCCGGCTGGACGACGTCTGCTTCAGCCTCAACCTCGGCCGCAAGGTGATGCCCCGCCGCTGGGCGGCCGTGGTCCGCAGCCGCGCCGAGCTGATCGCCGCGCTGTCCGAGGACGTCCCCCGCGGCCCGGCCACCACGACCGCCGCCGCCCCGCCGACCGACCCCGACGGCTTCTCCCGCACCGACCACGGCATCGTGCCCGCCGGCCGGGACGAGCGGGCGCTCGCCGACCTGGCGGCCGCCTGGGTCACCGGCAGCCAGGTGGACTTCGCCGCCCTGCACCGGGGCGAGGACAGCCACCGGGTGCCACTGCCCACCTATCCGTTCCGGCCCCGCCGGTTCTGGCGCACGGACTGGTGAGCATGAGCGCACCGGCTCCTGCACCGGCCACCGTGGACCTGGGCGACCCGGCCACCTTCGCCGACCACGACCTCGACGGGTTCTGGCGCACCCTGCGGGACACCGCCCCCGTGCACTGGAACCCGCCGGTCGACGGCCGTCGCGGCTTCTGGGTGCTCTCCCGCCACGACGACATCCTGACCACCTACCGGGACAACCGGAACTTCACCTCCGAGCGCGGCAACGTCCTGGTAACCCTGCTGGGCGGCGGCGACGCCGGGGCCGGCCGGATGCTCGCCGTCACCGACGGGCACCGCCACCACGAGCTGCGCAAGATCCTCCAACGGGTGCTCTCCCCACGGGTGCTGGACGAGGTCGCCCGGACCGTCCGGGCCAACACCCGGCAGTGGATCCGCGAGGCCGTCGAGTCCGGCGGCTGCGACTTCGCGCAGCAGATCGCCGCCCGGATCCCGATGACCACCGTCTCCAACCTGCTCGGCGTACCCGAGCAGGACCAGGACTACCTGCTCGGACTGACGAAGGCGGCGCTGTCCGCGGACGACGAGGACGTCGACGAGGTCGACTCCGAGATGGCCCGCAACGAGATCCTGATGTACTTCATGGACCTCGTCGAGGAGCGGCGCGAGGCCCCCGGCGACGACGTGATCAGCATGCTGATCGCCAGTGCGATCGACGGCGTGCCGCTGACCGACGAGGACGTGGTGCTCAACTGCTACAGCCTGATCATCGGGGGCGACGAGACCAGCCGGCTGACGATGATCGACTGCGTCCGCACCCTGGCCGCCCGGCCCGGGGAGTGGCGGCGCCTCAAGCGGCACGACGTCGCCGTCGACACCGCCGTGGACGAGGTGCTGCGCTGGGCCTCGCCCACCATGCACTTCGGGCGCAGCGTCGTCCGGGAGACCGAACTGCACGGCGTACGGCTGCGGCCCGGTGAGATCGTCACCCTGTGGCACGCCTCTGGCAACCGGGACGAGCGGGTCTTCGACCGGCCCGGGGTGTTCGACCTCGGCCGTACCCCCAACCGGCACCTGGCCTTCGGCTACGGCCCGCACTTCTGCGTCGGCTCCTACCTGGCCAAGGTGGAGATCGCCGAACTGCTCACCGCCCTGCGGGACTTCACCACCGGGTTCGAGCAGACCGGCGAGGCGCTGCCGATCCGGTCCAACTTCCTGACCGGCTTCTCCACGCTGCCGGTGCGGTTCGAACCCGATCCCGCCGGGTTGAAGGAGTGAGGATGCACATCTACCTGTCAGGGCAGGGCGCGTTCGCGGTGCAGGTCGCGGAGGCGCTGCTGGACGAAGGGCACAAGATCGTCGGTGCGGCCGCCCCCCGGCTGCGCAAGGGGCAGTCCGACGAGGGCAACGCGATGTGCTGGGACCGCCTGCGCTCCTGGGCGTACCCCCGGGACATCCCCTGGACGGATTCGGAGGAACTGCGCGCCCGGCACGTCCCGGACGGGGTGGACATCATCCTCGCCGCGCACTCGCACGCCTTCCTCGGCCGCCAGACCCGCGCCCGGGCCGCCGTGGCGGCCATCGGCTACCACCCCAGCCTGCTGCCGCTGCACCGCGGCCGGGACGCGGTCCGCTGGACGATCCGCGACGGCGACAAGGTGACCGGCGGGAGCGTCTACCACCTCACCGAGCGCACCGACGGCGGCCCGATCGCCGCCCAGGAGCACCTGTTCGTGCCCCCGGGCTCGACGGCCCGGAGCCTGTGGCGCGACCATCTGGCGCCGCTCGGCGTGCGGCTGCTGCTGAAGGTGGTCAACGACCTCGCCGCGGACCGGCGGATCGAGGTGCCCCAGGACGAGTCGCTGGCCACCTGGGAGCCCGCGATGGGCGCGCCGCCGCTGTTCAAGCCCGAGCTGATCGCCCTGCCGGGAACGGCGCGGGTCGACGGCAGCCGGTGGGCGCTGCACGAGGGGTGAAACCCCGGCCGGGGGCGTGCCGACCGGCCCGACCGCCCGACCCGGTGTCCGGGCGGTCGGGCCGGTCGGGCGGTGCACGCCCGGTTTCGTCGTGGTGACCCGCCGCTTCGTTCCCGTCGCTGCGCGGCGGGGCCGCAGCGCGACACCGTGGAAGCGGCCCGGGGGCGCGGGGCCCCCGTCGGCGGAAGGAGCGCGATGGACGCCGGGCTGCGTGTCGTCCGCCGTACGACGGCTCCGGGCCTCGTCGTGCTCTCCCTGGACGGCTACGTCGACCTGGGCACCGCGGCCGTGCTCGCCGGGGCCCTCCACGACGCCGTGACCGCCCGGCCCGCACCCGAGGTGCTGACCGTCGACTGCGCGGGCCTGGTCTTCTGCACGTCCTCCGGTCTCAACGAGTTCCTGGAGGCCCGCCGGGCCGCGACCGCGCGCGGTATCACCTTCCGCCTCGCCGCGCCCCGGGCCCAGACGTCCCGGCTGCTGCGCGCCGCCGGGAGCGACACCGTCTTCGAGATCCTCCCGGCCGATGACGCGGCCTGACCGCGCACGGCCCGCGTGCGGCGCCCGGCCCCGCGCGTTCGGCGCTCAGTCCCGCCGGCGCAGGGTCTCCCCCGGCGTCCGCCGGTACGCGGCGCGGTAGAGGCCGGCGAAGTGGCCGGGGTGGGCGAAGCCCCAGTGCATCGCGATGCCGGTCACCGTGGCGGTCGCCGGGTCCGCGGCCAGCAGGTCCCGGTGGGCCGCGTCCAGCCGCACCCGGCGCAGGTAGCCGAGCGGGGTGGTGTCCAGGTGCCGGCGGAAGGCGTACTGCAGCGCCCTCGGGGTGACGAAGGCGGCCGCGGCGATGTCCGCGAGGGACACCTCCCGGTCGGCGTTCGCCTCGATGAAGGCGATCGCCCGGCGCAGGGCGCCGGGTGTCGCGTCGGCCCGGTCGGCGGGGACGGGGTCGGTGCGCCCGGTGTGGGGCAGGGCCACCAGGGTCGCCGCCGCCAGGTGCTGGGCGGCGGTGGAGACGAGCAGCTCGCTCTCGCAGGCGGCCGGGTCGGCCAGCACGTGGTCGCGCACGTAGGCGACCGCGGCGCCCAGCTGCCGGTTCGCCGCCTCGCTCACGGGCCGGAGCCCGGTCAGGCGCACCGGGGCGTTCCCGTCGCCGCCGGCCGGCGCCACGGCGTCCAGCAGCGCGGTGTCGAACATGGCGATGGTGTAGCGGGCCGAGCGGACCTCACCGCGGTACGGGGCGTCCGGCGGGGCGACCAGGAAGGTCTCACCGGGGCCGAAGGCCTCCTCCCGGTCCGTCCCGTCCGCCCGGCTCAGGTCGGCGACCGTGCCGGAGTGGATGCTGATCAGGCACACCCGGCCGAGGCTCCCGGCGTCGTAGGCCATGTCGTAGCCGAAGGACAGCCGGTCCACGCTGAGCGGGCCCGCCGACCTGCGGCTGATCCGGGTCCTGGCGTCCGCCACCGACTTGCCGATCCGCATCGGTGTGTAGGCGGTGGACAGGAACTCCTCCGTGGCCTCCGCGCTCGTACTGTCGAAGGACAGCTCCTCCACCGTCACCGCCACCCGTCCGTCTGCATCCACCCCGGCCTGGATGAACCGTGCCGAGGCTACGCCCCCCTCGACGCGACCGAAAGCCGAGCACCGGTTCCGGGCCGGACCGGCTTCGTTCGGGCGGCCGTTCGGGCGGGTCACTTCGTTCCCGGAGCTGCGGGCGCTCAGGACGGTGCACCACGGTGGGGAACGGAGCCCGCCCGGGCGCCGTTCCCCACCGAGAGGGCCGCCATGACCCCGCGCAGCACGCCGTCCGCCCGCCACCCCCGCCCCGGTCCGGGCATGGGCGCGCAGGTCGCGGCGCTCGCCGCGGAGGCCGAACGACAGTTCCGGGACGGCCTGTGGGACCTCGCCGCGCATGACGCCGCGCTGGCCCGGAAGACCGCCGAGGGCCTCGCGCAGGCGCTCGGGGCCGAGGCCGGGACGGAGCCGCTGCCCGTCATGGACCGCCTGGAGCACCTGCGCGAGGCGCTCGCCGTCCTCGCCCTCGGCATCGCCCGTACCCACGGGCAGCTGGCCTGGTTCCTCGCCCGGGCCAGCACCGTGCTGGCCCCCGTGCTGTCCTGGCGTTCCCTGCCCGCCGAGCGGCGGCAGGCCTTCGGCACCGTGGTGCCGGGCCCCGAGGCGCTCGCCGACGCCGAGGGCGCCGTACGACGGCTTCAGGAGGCACTCGTCCGCACCGGCACCGCGGCCGATCTCCAGCCGAGGCCGGGGCCCGCGGCGGACGGCCTGGAGCCGGACGCCGTCGCCTGACCGGGTGGATCCCGGCGCGTGGTCACGGACACCCGGTTCGGGACCGGGTTTCGGGGCACCCGTCTGGTCGTCCGTTCGCCGATGACCCGGAGGGACCCGGGCAGGCCCGGACAGGCCCGAGCAGCCTCGGAAAGGGAGGAAGCCATGACCACGCGTGACGAGAACGGCACCCAGCCGGACGAACCGGCCCAGGAACGGTCCGCCGAGGAACGTTCGATCACTGCCCCGACCCCGGCGGATGTCCGGGAGAAGGCGCAGGGGAAGGTCGGGGACCGGGAGCGGTCCGCCGAGGAACGCTCGATCACGGCCCCCACCCCGGCCGACGTCCGCCGCAAGGGCGGCACGGACGGTGACGACGAGGAACCGGAACCGCCCGCGGCGGACGCCGTGGCGCCCTGAGGCGGGGTCCTCCTCGGGAGGACGTGAACGCGCTCGCGCCGGTACGGACGGGAAGTCCGTACCGGCGCGAGCGCGTTCCAGCTGGTCAGTAGTAGTGGCGACGGCCACCGACAGCGTGTCCGAGCGCTCCCAGGAGCCACAGGATCAAGCCGATGACGACCAGGACGATGCCGATCGTCCACAGGATCGAAATCCCGAGCAGGAAGCCGACGATGAGCAGGATGACGCCGACGATGATCACGATGTCCTCCCTGAGGGTCGTGGGGACGGCGGTCGAGAAGGCCGACTGCGACGCACGGCGTCGGAGCCGCCCCTGGGCGGCGGAGCCGTCACCTCTCCGGCCCTGCCCATGAGCCGCGTCTACCGCCGCACGGGACAATCAAACCCGCGACCGGCCTCCGACCTCGGTCGGCGGCGCTCACCGCGCTCGTCAGGCGGCGGTCGGGGTGGAGTCGGCGGTGAACAGGGCGCGGCGCTCCGCCGCGGTCAGCCCGCCCCGGACGCCGTACGGCTCCCGCACCGCGAGCGCGTGCCGGCGGCACTCCACCCGGACCGCGCAGCCCGCGCAGACGGCCTTCGCCGCCTCCTCCCGTTCCTTGGCGTCCTTCACCGTGGTGCGGTGCACGGGGGCCGGGAGGAAGAGGGCCGCGCCCTCGGAGGTCTGGCAGGCACCTCCTGGCCGGGGGCTCCGGTGGCGCGCGGGGGCGGCGGGCAGCGGGCGGGAGAGGTCGGCCACGGCGGATCCTTCCGATCGGGGTCGTTGCCCCACTCCTCTAACCGCGTCCCGCGGGTTCATGCGCGCTCCGGGCGTGCGGATCCCGCCGGCGGGCCGGCCCCGCGCCGGGCGGAGCTCAGCGGCGGTGTCGGCCCCCGCGCCGGCGGGCGGGCGGAGGCGCCCCGGTGGCCGGGAGGAAGAGCCGGGCCGCCTCGCGGCCCAGGTTCACGCCGATCGCGAGGGCCATCGCCGTGGCCGTGGCCCGCCCCAGGCCGCTGAGCCCGGTCTCCGGTTCGCCCCGCACGAAGGCCAGCAGCCCGAAGTACAGCAGCGAACCGGGCAGCAGCGGTCCCAGGGCGGCGGTGACGAACGGCAGCGCGGAACTGCCCCGGTAGCGGGCCATCAGCTGACCGGAGAGGCCCACCAGCACGGCGGCCAGACCGGTCGCCATGATCGGCTCCCCGCCGGCGCCGACCAGCACGGCGTACGTCGTCCACCCGGCCGTGCTGTTGACCAGGACGGCCGGCAGCGTCGCCGCCTCGGTGTTGAGCAGCACCGCGAAGGCCAGGGCGAGCAGGATCGCCGCGGCCAGCTGGAGCGGCGGGTTGGACAGCGAGGTCGGCACGCTCTGGGTGGCGAGGTCGGCGCCGTTGTTGACGCCGACGTAGAGCACCGTCATCACCCCGACGACCACGCCCGCCAGCAGGTACAGCACTTCCAGCAGCCGCGCTGCGGCGGTGAGATAGAAGCCCGCGAGGCCGTCCTGCACCGCCGCCACCATCGGCCAGCCGGGCAGCAGGGCGTACAGCCCGCCGGTGATCACCACCGAGCCGCGCAGGTGCAGCTGGTTGAAGGACATCAGGATGCCGACCACCGCGGCCGGGGTCGCGGCCGCCGCGATCCGGTAGAACTCCGGCAGGTCGTGCCGCCCCACCAGCGCCGCCAGCCGGTGCCCGGCCATCGCCGCCACCACCGCGCTGACGAACACCAGCCAGGCCCGGGCGTCGGACCGGCCGCCGATCAACAGCGTCGCGACCCCGGCCAGCAGGCCGGCGGAGAGCACCATCGCCCAGGCCGGGTAGTGGCGGGAGTGCCGGCGCACGGCCCGCAGCCTCCGGTGGGCGGCGTCCACCGCGAGCCCGCCCGCGGTGATCTCGGTGACCAGCCGGAACAGCGCCGCGAGCCCCGCGTAGTCGCCGGCGGGGTGGTGCACCGTCCGCTCGGCCGTCACCGGCGGCTCCCCGGGGCCCTGCTGGTAGGAGATCGCCACCCGGGTGAAGGTGACCTGGGGATCACAGGGCCCGGCCCGGTACGTCCGCGCCACGGCGAGCATCGCCGCCTCGACCCCCTCCGCCGCCTCTCCGCAGGCCAGCATCAACTCGCCCACCAGCAGGGCCAGGTCCACCGCGGCGGCCACCTCGGCCGGGCCCGGCAGACCGTCCGCGTCGCGGTTGCCGCCGCCGACCAGGGGGCGGGCGGAGGTCGGGGTGCGCAACAGGGGCAGCATGAGGTCGGGCCAGCGCACCGCCGGATCGCCGTCCCGCCCTGGCTCCGGCGGCCCGGGCGGTCTCCAGGAACCGGCCTCCTCGGCGTCGGCGGCCTCGCCGCGTCCGCCCTGCGGCGGCACCCGCCGACCGGCCGGGCCCTCCGCCTCGGCCCGCGCGCCCCGCTCCTCGTGTTCCGCCATCGTCGCTCCCTGCATCACCCCCCACTCGGCTACCTCTCGCACCCAGTCGACTACCCGCTGTCATTGATTCGTGAACGTCACGCCCGGCGCACGCCCGCCCGGTTCGCGCCCTACCGGGCGCCGGCGGCGGCCGGCGCAGGGCGCTCAGCCGTCCTGCCCGCCCGTCGGCGCGGCGATCGGTTCGGGGATCCGGCCCGGTGCCGCGGCACCGGCGATCGGGTCGCCGTGGTCGAGGGAGTGCACGGGAGCGGGCGGCCGGGCCGGACTCGCTACGGACGCAGTTCGAGGGTGCAGCACTTGACGGCGCCACCGGCCTTGAGCAGCTCGGTGGTGTCCACCCCGACCGGGTGGAAGCCCCGCTCCCGCAGCCGCTCCATCAGGCCCGCGGCCGCCTGCGGCAGCACGACGTTGCGGCCGTCCGAGAAGGCGTTGAGGCCGAACACGGCGGCGTCCTGGGGGGTCGCGTGGATCGCGTCCGGGAAGAGGTGCTCCAGCACCGACCGGCTGCCCGGGCTGAAGGCCTCCGGGAAGTACATCACCTCGGTGTCGGAGAGCACCGCGAGCGCGGTGTCCAGGTGGTAGTGCTCGGGGTTGACCAGGGTGAGCGAGGTGACCGGAAGGCCGAAGAACTCCTGCGCCTCGTAGTGCGAGCGCTGGTCGGTGCGGAAGCCGGTGCCGGCCAGGATGCGGCGCCCGACCGGCAGGTAGTCGCCCTCGCCCTCGTTGACGAACTCGGGCCAGAGCACCTCCCGGAAGCCCTGCCGGACGAACCAGGCCAGGTAGGCCGGCCCCTCGGCCGTCCGCTCGACGTGCCGGAACCGGGCACCGAGGACCTTGCCGTCCACCACGGTGGCGCCGTTGGCGGCGAACACCATGTCCGGCAGGCCGGGGACCGGGTCGATCACCTCGACGGTGTGGCCGAGCGAGAGGTACACCTCGCGCAGCCGCTCCCACTGGAGCAGCGCCAGTTCGCGGTCGACCGGTTTCTCCGGGTGCATCCAGGGGTTGATGGAGTACGTCACGTCGAAGTGCTGCGGCCGGCACATCAGAAGCCGGCGCGGGGTGGCCGTCCGGGTCTTCGGGCGTACCGGCTCGGGCTGGCTGCCGCTCACGGACACAGGGGTCTCCTCTGCGATGGTGATTTCGGGGAGGGCGGGGGTCTCCCGCCCGGAGGTCAACTAGGCTCTGACGGATGCGTCCACTTGCCGAGAACGAGATTCGTGGGTCCTTCGTCAACTGCTCGAAGGGGGAGGCGCGCAGGCTCAGCATTCCCCGCAATCTGCCCGAACTCCCCTGGGACGACCTGGACTTCCTGGGCTGGCGGGATCCGGGCGCGCCCGACCGCGGCTACCTGGTCGCCGTCCGGGGCGAGGGCCTGGTGGGGATCACGCTGCGCGCGCCGAACGTCCGGCGCAGCCTGACCAAGACCAACGTCTGCTCGCTGTGCATCACCATCCACGGCGGCAGCGGGGTGGCGCTGCTCTCCGCCCGGCGGGCCGGGGCGGCCGGGCGCGAGGGGAACACCGTCGGCACCTACATCTGCGCGGACCTCGGCTGCTCGCTGTACGTGCGCGGCAAGCGCCGGTCGGCCTCGGTGAGCCGGCCGGAGGAGTCCCTGACGCTGGAGGAGCAGGTCTCCCGTACGGTCGCCAACCTGGACGCGTTCGTGGAGCAGGTGCTGCGGACGGCGTGAGCCGCCGCCCGCGGCACCCCGGCGGCCGGTTCAGCCGGCCGTCGGGCCCTCCTTGAGCACCCGGGCCACGATGCCGACGGCGGCGTCCACGTCCTCGGCGCCCACCCCGTTGTGGACCACCGCGCGGATCCGGCCGTGGCCGAACTCGGTGACGGCCAGGCCGTGTTGCTTCACCGAGGCCAGGAAGGTGCGCCAGGTGAAGCGCTCGTCGGTGACCTTGAAGATCACGATGTTGGTCTTGACCGTGTCGAGGTCCATCTCCACGCCGGGGATCAGCGCCAGCCCTTCGGCCAGCCGCCGGGCGTTGGCGTGGTCCTCGGCGAGCCGGTCCCGGGTGTCCAGGGCGACCAGGGCGGCGGCCGCCAGCAGCCCGACCTGGCGCATCCCGCCGCCGAGCATCTTGCGCAGCCGGCGGACCTTCTCGACGAACTCCGCGCTGCCGGCCACCATCGAGCCGACCGGCGCGCCCAGGCCCTTGGAGAGGCAGAACTGCACCGAGTCGACGTGCGCGGTGATCTCCGCGACCTCGACCCCGGCGGCGATCGCCGCGTTGACCACCCGGGCGCCGTCCAGGTGCACCGCGACCCCGCGCTCGTCCGCGAAGCGGCGCACCTCGGCCAGGTAGTCGAGCGGCAGCACCACGCCGCCGCAGCGGTTGTGGGTGTTCTCCAGGCAGATCAGCGAGGGCAGCGCGAACTGCGGATCGTCCGGGTCGTCGGGGAACGCGGCGGCGAGGTCGGCCGGCGCGATCGTGCCGTCCGGCTGGTTCGGCACCGGCTCGTAGACGACCCCGCCGCAGACCGAGGCGCCGCCCGCCTCGTACAGCCAGATGTCGCTCTCGCTGCCGACCACGGCCTTGGTGCCGCGCGGCGCGTGGGCCATGATCGAGGCCAGGTTGGCCATGGTGCCGCTGGGGAAGAAGCAGGCCGCCTCCTTGCCGGTCAGTTCGGCGGAGCGGCGTTCGAGCTCGTTGACCGTCGGGTCCTCGCCGTAGACGTCGTCGCCGAGCTCCGCCTCGGTCATCGCGGTGAGCATCTCGGGCGTCGGCAGTGTGAAGGTGTCACTGCGCATCTCGATCACGGCGGGAGGGTCCTCTCGTTGCGTGGTGCGTTGTTTCTCGGGTGCCCGGGTCTCGGGTGCCCGGGTCTCGGGTGCCCGGGTCTCGGGTGCCCGGGTCTCGGGCGGGCGGTCAGCGCAACCGGGCGGTCACCGGCAGGTGCTTGATCCCGGCGATGAAGTTGGAGGCCAGGTGCTCGACCGGACCGGCCGGTTCGAACCGCTCCACCAGTTCGGTGACCTCGGTGAAGAACTCGGCCAGGGCGATCCGGGCGAGCGGGGCGCCGACGCAGTAGTGCGGCCCGAACCCGAAGGCGACGTGCCGGTTGGGGGTCCGGGCGACGTCGAAGCGGTACGGCTCGTCGAAGACGCTCTCGTCCCGGTTCGCCGATCCCAGCCAGGCGACCACCGCTTCCCCGGCCCGCACCGGTTCGCCGCCGAGCCGGGTGTCCTCGGTGGCGTAGCGCATGGCGTGGGTGGCCGGGGAGGCCCAGCGCAGGCCCTCCTCGACGGCGGAGGCGACGGTGGCCCCGCCGTCGAGCACCTTCCGGTACTGCTCCGGGTGCTCCAGGAAGGCGTTCACCGTGGTCGCGATGACGTGCGGGGCGGTGACGTTGGCGCCGAGCAGCACGTTGTAGCAGTTGTAGATGACCTCGTCGGGCCGGATCGTCCGGTCCCCGACGGTGAGCTGCTGGAGCAGGCCGATCAGGTCCTCGCGCGGGGTGCGCGCGGCCGCCACCTCGGCGAAGTAGTCGAAGAGTTCGTGGTGGGCGGAGACCAGCTGGTGGCCGCCCGAGTCGTCCCGGGAGGACGGGTCGGCGGGGGCGATCGCGATCGTGGTGAGCCGGGCCAGTTCGGGCCAGTCGGCCTCGGGCAGGCCCATCAGGGCGCCGGTGAACATCATCGGGAAGGCGGTCACCGCCGCCGCGAGGTCCCAGGGTTCACCGCCCGTCAGGGGTTCCAGCAGCAGCCGGGCCGTCCGGCGGATGGCCGGGCGGCGGGCGGCGAGTTCGCGCGCGGAGAGCGCCTGGGCGACGGGCCGGCGCAGGTAGCCGTGGACGGGCGGGTCGCTGGCGACCATCATCCGGTCGGCCGCCGGGTCCTGCTCGCCGAGGACGGACAGCATGTTGCCGCGCCGGGAGGTGTACCGCCCGTGGTCGCGCAGGACGGTGCTGGTCTCGGCGTGCGCGGTGACGGAGACGTAGGTGCGGCCGCTGGGCACCGCGAGCCTGGTCACCGGGGCCTTGTGCCGGTAGTGCCGCCAGACGGCGTGCGGGTCCCCGGTGGCGTAGAAGTGGGGGTCGCTCAGGTCGACGTGCTCCGGGTCGACCCGGTCGGCGTCGTGCTCCGGCGCGTCGCCGGGGGCGGTGATCCTCACTGGGCGGCCTCGGTGGCGGACGGTGCCTCTGCGGGGCTCGGCACCGGTGCAGCGGCCGGGGCCGACCGGGCATCGGTGGCCGGCTCCGGCCGCTGGGCCCTGAGGTGTTCCGCCAGGCCGGCCACGGTGGGGTTGAGGTAGAAGGTCCGGGCCCGGACCACCGCCCCGAACTCGGCGGCGATCTCCCGGGTGATCCGGCTGGCGGTCAGCGAGTGCCCGCCGAGGTCGAAGAAGTCGTCGTCGACGCCGACCGGTTCGACGTCCAGGATCTCCTGCCAGAGCACGGTGAGCCGGCGCTCGACCTCGTCGCCGGGCTCGCGGTAGGGCACCTCGATGTCCGGGCGGCTCCGGCCGCGCCGGGCGGCGAGGGCGGCCCGGTCGACCTTGCCGTTGGCCTTGAGCGGCAGCCGGTCGACCCAGACCAGGGCGGAGGGGATCATCGTGGCCGGGAGGTCCTCGGCCAACTCCCGGCGCAGTTCGACCGGGGAGACGGCGTACGGGCCGCTGTAGAAGGCGACCAGCCGGCGGTCGCCGGGGCCGTGGTCCTGGAGGACGACGGCGGCGTCCTGGACGTCCGGGTGGCGGCGCAGCCGGGCCTCGATGTCCTCGGACTCGATCCGGACGCCGTTGACCTTGAGCTGGCCGTCGGCGCGCCCGGCGAACTCGAAGGCGCCGTCGGCGGCCCGCAGGGCGAGGTCCCCGGTGTCGTACATCCGGGCCCCGGGGGTGCCCGCGTACGGGTCGGGGAGGAAGCGGTCGGCGGTCAGGCCGGGCAGTCCGAGGTAGCCGTGGGCGAGGCCGGCGCCGTTGACGAAGAGCCGGCCGACGGTGCCGTCGGGCACCGGCTCCAGCCGCTCGTCGAGGACGACCATGCCGGTGCCGTCGATCGGCCGGCCGATCGGGACGCCTCGGGCGCCGAGGGGTTCGCGGACGGGGTGGGTACTGGTGAAGGTGGTGTTCTCGGTGGGGCCGTAGGCCGCCGAGAGCAGGGTGCCGGGCAGGGCGGCGGCGGCGCGGTCGACCAGTTCGGCGGAGAGCACCTCGCCGCCGGTGTACAGCGCGCGCAGGGCGGGCAGGTCGGTCAGGCCGACCTCCACCGCCTGGTGGAACAGCGCCGTGGTGAGGAACAGCACGGTGGTGCCGGTGTCGCGGACGGTCTTGACGACCTCCGCCGGGCCGAGCCGGCCGGCCGGGGCGAGGGCCAGGCAGCCGCCGTTCAGCAGCGCGCCCCAGATCTCCAGGGTGGAGGCGTCGAAGGCGACGGGGGCCAGCTGGAGGAAGACGTCGTCGGCCCGGGCGCCCAGGAACGCGGCGTCCAGCACCAGGCGCAGCACGGCCCGGTGCGGTACGCAGACGCCCTTGGGACGGCCGGTGGAGCCCGAGGTGTAGGCGACGTAGGCGAGGTCCTCGGGGGTCTGCTCGACCGGGGGCGCCGAAGCCTCGGCGCCCGGATCCTCCTGGACGTCCAGGTACGGGAACACCCCGTCGACCCCGGGGCGTCGCGCGGTATCGGTGACCACCAGCGCGACCTCGGCGTCGCCCAGGACGGTGCGCAGCCGGGCGACCGGGTCGCCCGGGTCGACGGCGACGTACGCGGCGCCCGCCTTGAGGATGCCGAGCAGGGCGACGACCAGCCGGGGCGAGCGCTCCAGCAGCACGCCGACCCGGTCGCCGCGCCGCACGCCGCGCCCGCGCAGCCGGGCGGCGAGGGCGGCGGCCGCCGCGTCCAGTTCGCCGTAGCGGAGGTCTCCGTCCTCGCTGCGGACGGCGGTGGCCTCCGGGGAGGCGGCCGCGACGGCGGAGAAGCGGCTCGCGAGGGTCCACCCCCGCGGGGGATCCGACTCGGTCGTGCTCGGTGATTCCAACATGGTGCGGTCGCGGATCCCTTCGCGCGAAACCTTGCCCTTGTCAGCCCTTGACGAGAAGTCAGTGAATGGAGTTCGGATTGTCGGTAACGAACTCTTTTGTCGAGTCGTCGACTTGGGGTACGGCTATGCCCACCTTCGAACGCTTCGGATGCTATTCAGCGTGACGATGCGCCGTCAAGGGTGAACCGGATCGATGTCCGGCGGGAAGGCCAACTCCCCACCCGGGATCGGGATTTCCCCCAATTGCTTGCACTGCCGGTGGGGCAGCTCCTACTGTCATGTAGTGATCAGGAGCCGCGGCAACGTGCTGCCCTGACCACCGCCATCGGTCGACCGGACTGATCGTCGACCCAGACAGGCCATCCCCAAAAGGGAGAGAGCAGGGAAGTCCGTGGGTGAGCGGCAACGTTCCGGCGTGGTCGCCGGAACCGGCATCGTCGACGTGGCCGGAATCGGCTTCGGCCCCTCGAATCTGGCCCTCGCGGCCGCCATCTCGGAGATCGCCGGCGAGGCACCGGTGAGCGCGCGCTTCTTCGAGGCCCAGCCCCGCTTCGGCTGGCACCGGGGCATGCTGATCGAGGGCGCGACCATGCAGGTCTCGTACCTCAAGGACCTGGTGACCATGCGCAACCCGACCAGTCCGTACTCGTTCCTGTGCTACCTGCAGGCCAGGGGCCGGCTCGCGGACTTCATCAACACCAAGTCCTTCTACCCGCTGCGCGTGGAGTTCCACGACTACCTGGAGTGGGTCGCGGAGAGCTTCGAGGACCTCGTCTCGTACGGGTCGCGGGTGGTGTCGGTCGAGCCGGTCACCGGCGAGCAGGGCGTCGAGTTCCTCGACCTGCTCTACGTCGCCCCCGACGGCACCCGGCAGGTCCAGCGCGCCCGCAACCTGGTGATAGCCGCCGGCATCGAGCCGCGGCTGCCCGCCGACCTGCCCGCCTCACCG
This sequence comes from Kitasatospora sp. NPDC101157, assembly GCF_044768255.1. Classification (NCBI taxonomy): domain Bacteria; kingdom Bacillati; phylum Actinomycetota; class Actinomycetes; order Kitasatosporales; family Streptomycetaceae; genus Kitasatospora; species Kitasatospora sp. NPDC101157. The sequence continues at coordinate 52,031 of NZ_JBIWPL010000009.1, forward strand.
CGGATCTGGCACACCGCCAAGTTCCTGCCGGAGGTGGAGCGGATCGCCCCGCAGGACCCGCGCTCCTTCGTGGTGCTGGGCTCGGGCCAGAGCGCCGCCGAGGCGATCGAGCACCTGCACGCGCGCTTCCCGCGGGCGCAGGTCCACTCGGTGCACGGCCGGTACGGCTTCAGCGTCGCCGACGACAGCCCGTTCGCGAACCAGGTGTTCAACCCCGAGGCGGTGGACCGTTTCCACACCGCGCCCGACGGCGTCCGGCAGCGCCTCATCGATTATCACGCCTCCACCAACTACTCGGTGGTGGACGCCGATCTCCTGCACTCGCTGTTCCAGCAGGCGTATCTGGAAAAGGTGGCCGGAAATCCCCGGCTGAATTTCCACAACGTCTCCCGGGTACGCGAAGTGTCGGAAACTCCGGACGGCCTGCGGATCGACGTGGAATCGCTGTCCTCGGGCACCAGCACCATCATCGAGGCGCAGGCGCTGGTGTGCGCGACCGGATACACCCGCACCGATCCGGCCGTCTTCCTGGACGGTCTGCTGCCGCACTGCGGGCTGGACGGGGAGGGCCGGCTGCGGCTCGACCGGGAGCACCGGGTGGTGACCGACGAGAGCGTGCGGTGCGGGATCTACGTCCAGGGCTTCGGCGAGCACAGCCACGGGCTCTCCGAGACCCTGCTGTCCCTGTCCGCGGTCCGGGCCGGCGAGATCGGCGACATGCTCGTCAAGGCGCTGTCCGGCTGACCCCCGGCGCCGCCCGTCCGCTGATCCCGCTGAACCGCTGACCCGCTGCCCCGCTGACATTGAGGAGGACGAGTGTTCACGCCGAAGCTCTACCAGGTGGACGGGGACGACTGGCCGCTGCGGATCATCGAGCGGCATCCGCTCGCGGTGCTCCTCAGCAACGGGGAGCCGGTGCCGAACGCCACCCACGTCCCGGTGATCGCGCCGCCGGACGCCACCCCCGGGGACGCCCTGCCGGGCATGCGGCTGTGGACCCACCTGACCCGGGCCAACCCGCACTGGCAGCAGCTGGCCGCCGACGGCGGCGGCCCGGCCAAGCTCGTCTTCCACGGCCCGAACGGCTACGTCACGCCGACCCTGTACTCGGCCGACATGGTCGCGCCGACCTGGAACTACGTGGCGGTCCACCTGGAGGGCACGGTCGAACTGGCCGGGGGCGACGAGACCCTGGCGATCGTCCACACCACCGCGCAGACGCTGGAGAACCGGTTCGGCGACAAGATGGCGCTCGCGCCGTCGATGGAGTACCACCGGCAGATCGTCGGCGCGGTCGGCGGCCTCTTCTTCACGGTGACCAAGGTCGACGTGATGTTCAAGCTGAGCCAGGAGAAGGACCCCGAGGTCCAGCAGCGGGTGCTGGACCGGTTCGCCGCCAGCGGCTCGGGGCTGCACCGCGAGGTGGCCGACACCATGCGCGCCCTGAAGCTGGGCAGCGGCGCCGAGTGAGCTGAGGTGCGGCGCACCAGGAGGCCCGGGGCGGTTCCCACCGCCCCGGGCCTTCGGCGTCTGCGCCGGGCCGGTCAGCCCCGGGCGGACTCCGTGGCCCGCCGCAGGCTCAGCGGCCGCATGTCGGTCCACACCCGGGACACGTGGTCCAGGCACTCCTGGCGGGTCCCCTCGAAGCCCTCCGCCCGCCAGCCGGCCGGGACGTCCCGCTCGGCCGGCCAGACGGAGTACTGCTCCTCGTCGTTGAGGACCACCAGGTGCCGGCGGTCGTCGTCGAGCTCGCTCATGTGCGTGTCCTTCCAGGAACCTGGGCGCCCTACAGGGAGCCTAGGTGGTGGCGTATCCGGGCAGGGGGAACTTGGCCGCCAGTTCGGCGACCTGGGAGGAGACCGAGTAGCGGACGTCGTCGGGCAGTTGGTAGCTACGCGGGCCGAGCGGGGTGACGGCGGACAGCACGGTGTCGATCAGCTCGGCGCAGCGCGAGGCCTCGGCCCCGGACATCCCGCGGTGGGCCGCGCTGTTGGAGCCGAGCCGGACGCCGCCGCCGACCAGCGGCGGGGTGGTGTCGCCGGGCACCCGGTTCTTGTTGACCACGATCCCGCACTCCTCCAGCGCCTCCTCGGCCACCAGGCCGCTGAGGCCGCGGGCGCGCAGGTCCACCAGGACGGTGTGGTTGTCCGTCCCGCCGGAGACGATCGGGTAGCCGCGCCCGGCGAGTTCGGCGGCCATGCCGCGGGAGAAGGCGACGATCCGCTCGGTGGTGGCCGCGAACGCCGGGGTGGCCACGATCGCCAGGGCGCGGGCCTTCGCCGCGATGCTGTTGAGCGCCGGGGCGCCCTGGTAGTACGGGAAGATCGCGCGCTGGAGGAAGGCGGTGAGGTCGCCGTTGCCCTTCGGCGCCGGGGCGTCGTGGTCCCGGCCGACCAGGATCAGGCCGCCGCGCGGGCCGAACAGCTGCTTGTGGGTGCAGGCTGTGGTGATGTGGGCGTGGTCGACCGGGCTCGGGTGCAGGCCGGTCGCGACCAGCCCGGCGACGTGCGAGATGTCGGCCATCAGGTAGGCACCGACCTCGTCGGCGACGGCCCGGAAGCGGGCGAAGTCGACGATCCGGCTGTAGGCCGTCGCCCCGCAGATGATCACCTTGGGGCGGTGCTCCCGGGCCAGCTCGGCGACCTGGCCGTAGTCGATCAGCCCGTTCGCGTCCAGCCCGTAGCCGACGGCGTCGAAGTACTGCCCGGCGTACGCGGCGGGGCTGCCGTGGGTCAGGTGGCCGCCCTCGGCCAGGTTCATCCCGAGCAGGGTGTCCCCGGGGTCGAGCAGGGCGGAGAGCACCGCGTAGTTGGCGGTGGTCGCCGAGTGCGCCTGGACGTTGGCGTAGCGGGCGCCGAAGACGCTGAGGGCCCGCTCGATCGCAAGGCTCTCGATGTCGTCGACGACGCCGCAGCCGGCGTGGTAGCGGCGGCCGGGGTAGCCCTCCGCGGTCACGTTCACCGCGGTGGAGGCCTGGGCGGCCAGCACCGAGGGGTCGACCACGCTGGAGGAGGCGACCAGCGACAGGGTGCCGTTCTGCCGGGCCTGCTCGCGGGCCAGTACCCGGTGGAGCACCGGGTCGTCGACGGCGAGCCGCTCGGCGCCCGAGGCCAGCAGGTCGCGCACCGGATCCTCGGCGTCGTCGGTGTCCTCCGCGGCGTGGCCGGGGGCGGGTAATGCTGTCATGGGAGGGACCGTCCTTCGTCAGAGCGGCCGGGCGAGTTCGCGCGCCAGCTCGGCCACGGTGGGAAAGTCGAACAGGGTCCAGACGTCGAGGTCCACTCCGAGCGCGGCCCGGATCCGGGTCGCCAGCTTCACGGCGGCCAGCGAGTGGCCGCCCAGTTCGAAGTAGTCCTCGTGGAGGCCGACCTCGGCGACGCCCAGCGACTGGGCGAACAGCGCGCGCAGCGTCGTCTCCACCTCGGACCCGGCGTCCTCGGCGTTCCCCGCGTCCTCGGCGTTCCCGGTGTTCCCGGCGTTCCCCGCTTCGTCGGCGGGGGCCGGGCCCGGATCGGCCGGCCGGGCGAGCCCGGCCAGGGCACGACGGTCGAGCTTGCCGTTCGTCGAGGTGGGCAGCGCCGCGACGGCGAGGAACTGCTTCGGCACCATGTAGGCGGGCAGCGCCCGGGCGAGCGCGGACCGCAGGGGTTCGGGGTCGAAGGACGCCGTGTCCGCGGGCACCACGAAGGCCGCCAGCCGTCGGGCGCCGTCCTCCCCCACCGGGACCACCGCGGCCTGTCCGACGCCCGGCAGCCCGCGCAGCACGGTCTCGATCTCGCCCGGTTCGATCCGGAAGCCGCTGATCTTGACCTGGTCGTCGAGCCGCCCGAGGTACTCGATCTGTCCGTCGGTGCGGTACCGGGCGAGGTCGCCGGTGCGGTACAGCCGGGCCCCGGGGGCGAAGGGGTCGGCGACGAACCGTTCGCGGGTCAGTTCCGGCTGCCGGTGGTAGCCCAGCGCGACCTGGACGCCGCCGATGCACAGCTCGCCCACCACGCCGACCGGCACCGGTTCGAGCCGCTCGTCGACGACGTACAGGGCGGTGTTGGCGATCGGGCGGCCGATCGGCACGTCGCGCCCGGCGAACCCGGGCCCGGCCTGCCAGTGCGAGACCTCGATGGACGCCTCGGTGGGGCCGTAGAGGTTGTGGAGCTCGCAGTCCAGCCGCTCGAAGAAGGCCCGGACCGTCGACGGGGCGAGCGCCTCGCCGCTGGCGAACACCAGGCGCAGGCTCGCGCAGTGCGCGGCCAGTTCGTCCTCCTCCAGGAAGGCGTCGAGCATGGACGGCACGAAGTGGAGGACGGTGATGCGCCGGTCCCGGACGGTCCGCTTGAGGTAGCGGGTGTCCCGGTGGCCGCCCGGGCGGGCGACCACCAGGCAGGCGCCGGAGACCAGCGGCCAGAGGAACTCCCAGGCGGAGACGTCGAATCCGAACGGCGTCTTCTGCAGCACCCGGTCGTCCGGACCGAGTCCGAAGCGCTGCCGGCGCCAGTGGACGGTGTTGAACACCCCGGCGTGGCGGTTCAGCACGCCCTTGGGGCGGCCGGTGGAGCCGGAGGTGTAGATCAGGTAGATCGGGGTGTCACCGGTGATCTCCGGGCGGGCCCCGGGCTCCTCCCCCGGCTCCTCGACGGCCTGCCGGACGGTGATCGCGTCGGCTCCGTGGCCGCGGAGCGCCTCGACGTCCTCGGGGCGGCACAGCACGGTGCGGGCACCCGAGTCCTCGACCATGTAGCGCACCCGGTCTGCGGGCAGTTCGGGGTCGAGCGGCACATAGGGCAGCCCCGCCTTGAGCACTCCGAGGATCGCCACCACCAGATCGAGCGAGCGCTCCAGGTGGATGCCGACGAAGCCGGAGTCCTGGCCGGACCGCAGCCGGCGGCTCACCAGGCCGGCCCGCCGGTCGAGTTCGGCGTAGCTGAGCACGGCGCCCTCGAACTCGACGGCGGGCGCGGACGGCGTCGCCCGCACCTGCTCCTCGAAGGCGCCCACCACGGTCGAGTCCGGGTAGGGCGTGCGCGTCCCGTTCCAGTCGGCGAGGATCCGCTCACGCTCCTCCGACGAGCCGAACCGGGCGCGCCGGGCCGGTCCGTCGGGGTCGGTGACCAGCGCCTCCAGCAGTCGGGCGGCGTGCTCCAGGACCCGGGCGACGGTCGGCTCGTCGAGCAGGGCCGGATCGTAGGCGGCTTCCAGGACGGCGTCCGGGCTCTTCTCGGCCGCCCGCAGCCGGACGGTGAGCGGGGCCTCGGCTCCGGCCGCTTCGGTTCCGGCCACTTCGGTAACGGCCACTTCGGTAACGGCCGCTTCGGTAACGGCCGCTTCGGTTCCGGTCACCTCGGTACGCCGACCGGCCAGTTGGCCGTCCACCTCCCGCCAGATCCGGCGCAGCCCGGCGTCCTCCGCGAGGCCGATCCGCACCTCCGCCCGGTCGAGATCCAGCCGGACGTCCTGCTGTCCCGCGTAATGGTGCAGCAGTACCGCGAGTACGGCCGCGAGCCCCGCGTCCGGGCTGCCGGTCGACTCCTGCGCGAGGTTCAGGAATCGCGCCAGAACCGGCGCCGGGACCGGGTGCGTACGCGAACTGCTGCGGCAGGTCGGCCGATTGGCGAGCCACCGATCGCACGGCAACCGCACCATGCCCACGGCCGCCGTCGTGACGAGGCCGCCGGCGAAGTGTGTGCCGGTCATTCGCGACTCCCGGAAGTGAGCATGCACCGGACAGGTTCGAGATCAAGGGATACCGCAGACGCCGGGGTATGACAACCAACTGCCTTTCCTCCTGGAGTTTTCGGCCCACCCCTCGGGAGGATCTTCCGCAGAGTGCGTACGGCTGACAGACTGGGCGGTGATCGCCCGCCGGCGCACTCGGTCCCGGCGCGGCCCGGGCGGGGATTCCCCGGGGAGCGGCGTCCTCCCGGTATCCGACAGACGTCCCTCCGCACTCTTCACCGATGGGAGCACGATGCCCGGTTCCGTCGACGGGATCGACCCGGCCGAGCGGTACGAACTGTCCTCCGGTCAGGAGGCCCTGTGGATGTTCGAGCAGCTGGTGCCCGGCACCGCGGCCTACCACGTCCCGCTCGCCTTCCGGCTGCGCGGCCCGCTGCGGACGGACCTGCTGGAAGCCGCGCTGACCCTGGTGGTGCGCCGCCAGGAGGTGCTGCGCACCGCGTTCCGCGAGGAGGACGGCGAGCCGTACCAACTGGTGCTCCCGCCCGCCGGGGCCGAGTTGCCGCTGTGCGAGGTCACCGACGGGCCCGAACTCGCCGACGCGCTGCACCGGGAGGCCCGCGAGCCCTTCGACCTGGCCGCCGGCCGGCCGTTCCGGCTGCGGCTGTTCCGGCTCGGACCGCAGGAGCACGTGCTCTGTCTGGTGATGCATCACATCGCCTCCGACGGCTGGTCGTTGCGCCTGCTCACCGGCGAACTGTCCGCCGGCTACGCCGCGCTGCTGGCCGGCCGGGACCCCGAGGCGGTGCTGCCGCCGCTGCCGGTGCCGTACCGGCGCTACGCCCGGTGGCAGCGGGAGTGCTTCCGGGGTCCGGAGCTGGAGGCGCTGCTCGCCCACTGGGAGGAGGAGCTGCGCGGTGTCCCGGCCGTCGACCTGGCCGCCGGGCGGCCGCGCCCCCGGCGGCCGTCGTTCGCCGCCGACCGCCTCGTCGTACGGCTCGACCCGGCTCTGCACCGCGGGCTCACCGAACTGGCCCGGGCCGCCAGGGGGTCGCTGTTCTCGTGGCTCGGCGCGGCCTTCTCGCTCGCCCTGACCGAACGCACCGGCCGCCCCGACACCGCCTTCGCCACCCTGTTCGCCGGCCGCGGCGAGCCGGAACTCGAACCGCTGATCGGCTACTTCGTCAACATGGTGGTGCTGCGCGCCGATCTCTCGGACGACCCGGCCTTCTGCGAGCTGGCCGCCCGGCTGAACGCCGCCACGGTACGGGCCATCGACCACGAGGTGCCGTTCGGCAGCGTGGTGCGCCACCTCGCCCCCGCCCGCCGGCCCGGGCGCAACCCACTGGCCCAGGTCACCCTCCAGCTGCGCACCGGCGGCAGCGCCCCGGGCCGCCCGGAGCTGCCGGGAGTCCGCTGCGAGGACATCGACCTGTACCCCGGGCAGCACGCCTTCGACGCCACGGTGACCTTCGTCGAGGACGGCCCGGACTTCCTGCTCAGCATCGAGTACTCGACCGAGGCGTTCGACGCGCCGTGGGCCGACGGCCTGGCCGACCAGCTGCGGGAGCTGCTCCGGACGGCCGTGGACCGCCCCGACGCCCGCGTCTCCCGGCTGCTGGCGTCGGTCGCGCCCACTTCTCACCCACCCCACCAGGGAGCCACGTCATGACCGAGCACGCCGATCCCGTCCTCCCGGTGCTGTGGAGCGACCGCACGGGGACCGTCGAGTCCGAGCCGCTCGGCGGCCTGCGGGCCGGAGCGCCCTCGGACCTCGCCGCCGGGCTGTGCGCGCTGGTGCTGCGCTACGGCGGGATGCGGCCGGTCATCCTGTGGGGGCGCGCCGACGAGCGTGCGGCCTGGACCGAGTGGCGGATCGAGCCCGCCGAACTGGCCGGAACCCGATCCTCCACACCCACCCTGGGGGCCTGCCGGGCCGCCCTCGCCCGGCGCGGGGCGGCCTTCGCGAAGGGGCTGGAGCTGTCGGTGGACCCGCAGTCCTCGCCGGCCGTGTTCGCCCTCTCCCCCGCCGACGACGGCACCTGGACGCTGCGGCTGCGGGCCGCCGCCCGCCCCGACGACGAGCACGCGCCCGCCCGGATCGCCGCGCACCTCGCCGCCTACCTCGCCGCCCCCGACGAGCTGCGGATCGACCAGGTCGAGCACCTCACCGCCGCCGAGCGCGAGCTGGTCGCGGAGGTGAACCGCCCGCGGCCGCCGCTGACGGAGCCGGTCTGCCTGCACCACCGGGTGGAGCGGCAGGTGGCCGCGGACCCGGAGCGGATCGCGGTGGTCCAGGGCCCGCTGAGCCTCAGCTACGGCGAACTCGACGCCCGGGCCAACGCGCTGGCCGTCCGGATCGCCGGGCACGGGGTGGGGCCCGGCGGGCGGGTCGGGGTGGCGGCGACCCGCAGCGCCGAGCTGGTGGTGGCGGCGTACGCGGCGCTGAAGACCGGTGCGGCCTTCGTCCCGCTCGACCCGATGCTGCCCGCCCACCGCCGCGAGGTGCTGCACCGGCTGGGCCGGGTGGACGTGGTGGTCGCCGACGCCCTGGGCGCCGCCGACGGCGCGGACTCGACGACCGGTGTGCCGGTGATCCCGCTCGGCCCGGTCGAGGAGCTGCCGACCGCCGACCGGTCGGCCCTGCCCGAGGTCGACGTGACCGGCCGGGACCTCGCGTACGTGATCTTCACCTCCGGCTCCTCCGGCGAGCCGAAGGGCGCGCTGCTCGACCACGTCGGCCGGACCAGCATGATCCTCGACCTCAGCTCCCGCTACGGCCTCGGCCCGGGCGACCGGATCCTCGGCGTCTCCTCGCCGAGCTTCGACATGACGGTCTACGACGTGTTCGCCGCGCTGATGACCGGCGCCACCCTGGTGCTGCCGGAGCGCGGGCGGGAGAACGACGTCGAGCACTGGGTGGAGCTCGTCGAGCGGGCCGGGATCACCGTCTGGCACTCCGTCCCGTCCTCGCTGGCGCAGTTCCTGCGCACCTGGAGCACCGGCCGCGCCGGGGCGCTGCGGGCCTTCCTGCTGGGCGGGGACTGGATCCCGCTGGCCCAGCCGGAGGCGACCCGCCGGGCGTTCCCGCAGGCCCGCTTCATCAGCCTCGGCGGTGCCACCGAGGTCTCGGTGGACAGCACCTACTACGACGTGGCCGCCGTCGACCCCCGCTGGCGCTCGATCCCGTACGGGAAGCCGATGACCAACCAGAGCGCCTACGTGCTGGACTCCTTCGGCACGCCGGCCGGGGTGGACCAGCTCGGCGAGCTGTTCCTCGGCGGCCTGGGCGTCGGCTGGGGCTACCAGGACCGCCCGGCCTTCACCGCCGAGCGCTTCCTGCCCGACCCGTTCTCGGCCGTCCCCGGCGCCCGGCTGTACCGCACCGGCGACCTGGCCCGGCTGCGGGCGGACGGCGAGCTGGAGCTGATCGGCCGGGTCGACCACCAGGTGAAGATCGGCGGCGTGCGGATCGAGCTCGGCGAGATCCAGTCCTGCCTGCGCGAGCACCCGGCGGTGGCGGACGCCGTCGTGGTGCCGGTGCGCGACCCGGCCGGCATCGCCCAGTCGCTGGCCGCCTACGTGTCGCCGGCCAGGGCGTCCGAGGCCTCGGCGGACGTCCTCCGGGCGCACCTGCGCGAGCGGCTGCCGGAGAGCATGGTCCCGGCCCGGGTGTTCGTGCTCGCCGAGCTTCCGGTCAACCAGAACGGCAAGATCGCCCGTCCGGAACTCGAACGCCTCGCCGCCGGCGCCGCCGCCGTCCCCGCCGCCACGACGGAGGACGCCTCCGACCCGGCCGTCCGCGCCGCCGTGGGCGAGACCTGGCACGAGGTGCTGGGCCTGGCCGAAGTCCCGGGCGCCACGGCCTCCTTCATCGACCTCGGCGGCAACTCGCTGGCCGCGATCCAGGTCGTCGGCCGGCTGAACCGGCGCTTCGGCACCGCGCTGAAGGTGGCCGACCTGATCGCCGCCGACACCGTCGCCAAGGTCGCCGCCGTCGTCACCGAGCGGCGCGGCACCAGCACCCGGCCGTCGCTGCGCTGACCGCCCGTACGACGAACGAAGGGGCCGGCCTCCGCGGGGAGGCCGGCCGTTCGGCGTGCGGGCGTGGGGTCAGCGCTCGGCGAGCGTACGGGCCACCGCGTCCCGGTCCACCTTGCCGCTGTGGGTACGCGGCAGCGCGGCCACCGTGGTGAAGGTGCGCGGAATGTACGGGTCCGGCAGGTTGCGGCGCAGCTCGGCCGCCGCCCGGGCACCGTCCAGCGGCTCGGCTCCGGCCTCGACCGTCACCGCGCAGTGCAGCGAGCGCGAGCCCTGCCCGTCGTCCAGGGCCACGCAGACCGCGGCGGAGACGGTCGGCAGCTCCAGCAGCCGCACCTCGATCTCCAGCAGGTTGACCCGGTAGCCGCGGATCTTCACGTCCTTGTCCCGGCGGGCCAGGAAGGTCACCACGCCGTCCTCCAGCCGCACCAGGTCGCCGGTGCGGAAGGCGGCGGTGTGGCCCTGCGGGGTCGGGTCGACGGTGACGAAGCGCTTGGCGTTCAGCTCCGGCTGGTTGAGGTAGCCGGGTGACAACGGCGCACCCGTCACCAGCAGTTCGCCGACGGTCGGCTCGGCCGCGTCGAGCGGGTCGATCAGCAGCTCGCAGCCCGGCAGCGGCGCGCCGATCGGCGGCAGCGCGGGCCAGGAGCCGCTGGGGCCGGTCAGGGTGTGCGCCGTGACCATCGCGGACTCGCTCTGCCCGTAGTGGTTGTTCAGCCGGCACTGCGGCATCCGGGCGAACAGTTCGCGGATGTCCGGCGTGCAGACCAGCTGCTCCCCGGCCGCGTTGACCTCGGCCAGCGCCAGGTGGTCCAGCGAGTCCTCCTCGGCGGCCGCCACCGCGAGCATCTGCAGCGCCACGTACGGGAGGAAGAGCCGCTCGATCCGGTTCTCGCCCAGCCACTCCAGCAGCTCGAACGGGTCCTGGCGCAGCTCCTCCGGCACCACGACGAGCGTGCCGCCGCCGCACAGGGTGCCCAGCACCTCCTGGAAGGAGACGTCGAAGTTGAGCGGGGCGAACTGGGCGGTGCGCAGGTGCGGCCGGACGGAGTGGTTGCGCTGCCAGTCGACCATGGTGTCCAGGCAGCTGTGCGGGACGGCCACGCCCTTGGGCAGGCCGGTGGAGCCCGAGGTGTAGATGATGTACGTCCACAGCTCGGGCCGGCAGGCCACCGGGTCGACCGTGCCCTTCGCCGGCAGGCCGGAGATCGGCAGAGCGGGCACCGGCACCTCGAACTCCGGCTCCTCGTCCGCGTACAGCAGGAGGCCGGCGCCGCTGTCCTTGAGCATGTGGGCGAGCCGGGCCGCCGGGTACTCGCTGTCCAGCGGGAGGTAGGTGGCGCCCGCCCACATGGTGCCGAGCATCGCCGCCACCACCGAGGCGCTGCGCCGCCCGGTGACCGCGACCCGGTCGCCCGGGCCGATCCCGGCCGCGGTCAGGCCCTCGGCGATGCCCTGGACCCACGACAGCAGCTCGCTGTAGGTGACGCCGCGGCCGCCGTCGACGACGGCGGTCTGCGGCCCCCGCGCGACGGCCTGGTCGCGGAACGCGGCCAGCAGGCACGGCGGTCGGGACTCGCCGCCCCAGAGCGAGAGTGGAGCGGGACTCATGGCGGTTCCTCCAGAAGTGGGATCAGAACTGGTCGTCGTCGGCGAAGGCGTCATCGAAGGCGTCGTCCAAGACGTCGTCGAAGCCGTCGTCGAAGAGCTCGTCGATGCCGAGCATCCCGGCGACGACCGCGAAGTAGCGGCCGGTCAGCTCGGGCGACCCGGCGATGCCGCGCAGCAGCTCCAGCCGCGACGGCGTGACGGTCAGCCTGGCGAGCTCCAGCGTGCTCTGGTACGGCTCGGTCAGCTCCTCGTCGCGGCGCCGGGTGAACCGGGCCAGGGCGGCCGGGTCGTCCGGCCCGCCCGTCAACTCCTCGGCCAGGAAGGAGGCCTGGAGCAGCGCGTTGGTGATGCCGCGGGCGCTGATGGTGTCCAGGTGGTGGCCGGCGTCCCCGACCAGCACCCAGCCGGGGCCGTGCCCGCGGCGGAAGTAGTTCTGCTGGTCGCCGGTGCCGATGATCTGCTCGACCTGCTCGGCCTCCGCGAGCTGCTCGTACAGCTCGGGCGCGGTGGTGCGCACCGCCGCCAGGTGGTGGCGGAACGGGTCCTGCCTGATCTCGGCGAACCGGTCCTGCGGGAAGTAGGTGGAGATCAGGGTCACGTCGTCGTGGGTGGGGATCCGGACGATCCAGTTGCCGGGGCTCTCGTGGAATCCGAAGCCGGTGCTGATCCCGGCCCAGCCGGTGTAGTACACGCAGCTGGCCCGCGGGTCACTCAGTTCCGCCGGCGCGCCGACCAGTTGGGCCACCCGGGAGCGCATCCCGTCGGCCCCGACCACCAGCCGGGCGTGCTCGGTGCGCACGCCGCTCGCGGTGCGGAAGCGCACGCCGCTGACCCGGCCCTCGGAGTGGACCAGCTCCTGGAGGTTGGCCCGGTCCACGAACTCGACGCCCGCCTTGACGGCCGCCTCCACCAGCAGCTGGTCCAGCACCAGGCGGCGCGGCGCGAAGGCGGCCGGGGCGCCCGGCATCACCGGGGCCGGGCCGGCCAGCCGGACCCCGCCGACGTCGTAGCTGATGGTGTCCAGCACCGGGCAGCCGGACTCCAGCAGCGCCGGGAGCAGGCCCCACTCCGAGAGCCTGGCCACGCCGGGCTGGTGGATGTAGAGGGTGGACATGGTGTCCGAGGGGAACGCGGCCCGGTCGATCAGCAGCACCCGGTGACCGCGCCGGGCGAGCAGCAGCGCGGTGGCGGCGCCCGCGACCCGGGCGCCCACCACCACGGCGTCCCAGCCGCCGCTCACCGCTCGGCCTCGGCGAGCTTCCGCGCGACGAGTTCCTCCAGCGTCCTCGCCGTCGCCCGTACGGTCGGCTCCGAGTACAGCGTGACCAGCGGGAACTCGACGCCGAGCCGCTGGCGCACCCGCGCGGTGAACCGGGTGGCGACCAGCGAGTGGCCGCCCAGCATGAAGAAGCCGTCCTCGGCGCCGATCCGCTCGACACCGAGCAGTTCCCGCCACACCCCGGCGACGAACTGCTCGGACGGCGTCCGCGGCGCCTCGCCCCCGGAGGCCTGCGAACCGGCCGGCGGCTCGGGCACCTTCAGCGCCCGCCGGTCGACCTTGCCGTTGGCGTTGAGCGGGAAGGAGTCCTCGACCACCAGCTGGGCCGGGATCATGTAGTGCGGCAGCCACTCCTTGGCGTGCTCCCGCACGGCGTCGAAGCCCGGCGGGTCGGCCGGGTCGACGGCGGTGACGAAGGCCACCAGCCGCTGCACCGGACCCTCCGCGGCGATCACCACCACGGCGTCCCGCACCTGCGGGTGGCGCAGCAGCACCGTCTCGATCTCACCGAGTTCGACCCGCATGCCGCGGATCTTCACCTGGTGGTCGCTGCGCCCGACGAAGCGGAAGCCGCCGTCGGGGTGCAGGAAGCCCTGGTCACCGGTGCGGTAGAGGCGCTCGCCGGGGCGGAACGGGTCGGGCAGGAACGCCCCCGCCGTACGGGCCGGGTCGTTGAGGTAGCCGCGGGCCAGCCCGAGGCCGCCGATGTACAGGTCGCCGACCACCCCGACCGGCACCGGCCGCAGCTCGCGGTCCAGCACGTGGACGGTGTTGTTGTCGAACGGCCGGCCCAGGCTCACCGGTCCGGCGGCGGTCTCGTCGGCCGGGCCGCAGGTGTGGCAGGTCGAGTCGATCGACACCTCGGTGGCGCCCCAGGTGTTGTGCAGCGCGCCCGGCATCAGCCGGTGGAAGCGCTCGACCGTCGCCGCGGTGAGCGCCTCGCCGCTGGAGGTGGTGTTGCGCAGCCGCGGCGGCACCCGCTCGGGCGCCTGCTCCACCAGGTCGAGCACCGCGCCCAGCATGCTTGGGACGACCTGGAGGTAGACCGACTCGTAGCGGGTGGCGGCCTCCAGCACCGCCACCGGGTCCCGGTGGCGGCCGGGTTCGAGCACGGCCACCCGGCCGCCGACCGACAGCGGCCAGAAGATCTCCAGGGCGGAGTCGTCGAAGGTCAGGGTGGTCTTGTGCAGGACGGTCTCGCCGCGGGCCAGTCGGTGCCGGCGCTGCATCCAGACCATCCGGTTCACCCAGCCGCGGTGGCGGCTGGCCACGCCCTTGGGCATGCCGGTGGAGCCGGAGGTGTAGTAGACGGAGACCAGGTTCTCGGGGTGAGGGCGGTTCACGGTTCCTTCGGACCGGGCCGCCGGGTCCGGGGTCGCCGGGTCCGGGGTCGTCGGGTCCAGGGCCTGGGCACCGACCGAGGCCGGATCGATCTCCTCCCCCAGCGCCCGGTCCACCAGCAGCACCGGCGCGGCCGCGTCGGCCAGGATCTGCCGGATCCGGGCCGGCGGGCTGGCCGGATCCAGCGGCAGGTAGGCGCCACCGGCCTTGAGGATGCCGAGCAGCCCCACCACCATCTCCACCGAACGCTCCAGGCAGATGCCCACCGCCAGCTCGGGCCCCACCCCCCGCGCCCGCAGCCGCCGCGCCAACGCCTCGGCCCGGTCGTCGAGTTCGCGATAGCTGAGCCGGGCGGATTCCGAGACCACGGCGACGTCGTCCGGGGTGCGCTCGACCTGCGCCTCGAACAGCTCGTGCAGACAGACGTCCGCCGGAAACTCGGCCGCGGTTCCGTTCACCTCGCGGTCCAGGCGGATTTCCTCGGCGGAACGCAGTTCGAGCCGGGCCAGCGGGGTCTGCGGATCGGCCAACGCCCCCTCCAGCAGGGCGCGGTAATTCTCGCCGAGCCGGGTGATCGTCGCCTCGTCGAACAGGTCGCTGTCATAGGCGATGATTCCGGCCACGGAACCGTCCGCGGCTCGTGCGAGGTCGAACTCCAGGTCCGTCTGGACGAATCCGGTCGGCACGTTCCAGCGGCTCGTCCGCAGGCCGTCCAGCGGAAGCGTCGGAGCGCTCTCCTGGTGGTATCCGAATACCGCCTGCACCAGTGGCGAGTGTCCGAGCGCGCCCTGACTGCCAGTCACCTTGACGATTTCGTCGAAAGGCACCGTCTGGTTGCGGAATCCGCCGATGAACGCCGCCCGGCAGCGCTGGAGATACTCGGAGAAGCTCTCGCCGCGCCGGCTCCGGCTGCGCAGCGGAAGGATGTTGACGAAGAAGCCGACCGTGCGGTCCAGGGCCTCGTCGTCCCGGTTGGACACCGGTGCGCCCACCACCACGTCCTGCTCGCCGGTGTAGGTGTGCATCAGCAGGGTGAAGGCGGCCAGCAGCACCACGTAGTCCGTGGTCCGGTGGCGGACCGCGGTCCGCCGTACCCGCTCGGCCAGTTCGGCGTCCAGCGCGAAGTCCAGCAGTTCGCCGTGGAAGCGCTGCCGGGCCGGCCGGGGCCGGTCCAACGGGAGTCGCAGCAGGTCGGGGGCGCCGGAGAGGTGCTCGGACCAGTAGGCGAGTTGACGTTCCGCCAGGCCGTCGGCCAGTCGCTCGGCCAGCGCGGCGCCGTACTCGGCATACCCGTGGCCGGCCTCCTCGGCGGCGGGCGGGCGCCCGGCCAGCGCGTCCGCGTAGCCCCGGCCGATCTCCTCGGCGATCACCGCGTTGGACCAGCCGTCGGTGACGATGTGGTGGAGGTTCAGCAGCAGCGTCCACTCCTCGTCCGCCGAACGGAACAGCCGGAAGTCGAACACTCCGGGGCGTTCCAGGTCGAACGGCTCGGCGGCGGCCTCGCGCACCCGGGCCCGGAGGGAATCAGGATCCCCCCTCAGGTCGTGCACGGGAAGGCGGAACTCCAGGCGGTCGACCACCACTTGTACGGGCTGGTCGTCCACCACGGAAAAACCTGTCCGCAGTGCGGCATGACGGGATATCAGTGCACGGATTGACTGTTCCAGCGCCGGGACATCGAGTTCACCCCGGATCTCGTGCGCGACGGGCCCGTTGTAGAGCGGGAGTCGCGGATGCAGACTGTGCAGCAGCCACAGCCTGCGCTGCTGCGGCGAGATGGGAACGACACGGTCGGGCATGGGTTGGTCCCCCGCTCTCATCACTGCAAGACGCGGCGAGACTACCCTACTCGATGCGATCATGACAGAGGTCAAATCCCTTGCGGGCACGGCAAGATCTCACCCCTTGCCGAGCCAATTCCCGCCTGTATGCTGACGTTCCTGGGGGACGCCGATCCGTGTCTCCACACCCAGGAGGAAAGGGCGTCTACGAGCCGTGGACAGCGAGTTCCCCGCCCGATCGGACGCCGCGGACGAGGATCCGTTCCCGGCGTCGAAGGTTCAGGAGCAACTCTTCCTCGCGCAGCAGACCGTCGGTGACGCACCGACCTTTCACATCCCGTGCTTCTGGGAAGTCCGGGGAACGGTCGACATCCCGGCGCTGCGCAATGCGTTCCGCGCCGTGCTCTCCCGGCACGAGGCGCTGCGCACCACTTTCCGCATTCACGAACAGGGACTCCTCCAGGTCGTCCATCCGCAACCGCGGTGGGAATGGCGCCTCGCCACCTGCCGGGACGACGGGGAACGCGAACGGCGGATGGCGGAGCACGCCAGTGCCCCCTTCGACCTCGACCACGGGCCACTGGTCCGGGCCGGGCTGCTGCAGTGTGCCGACGACCGCCACGTGGTCATGTTCTGCGCCCACCACGCGGTCTTCGACGGCTGGTCGGCGAAACTGGTGCTCGACGAACTCGCCGCCCACTACCGGGCGTTGACCACCGGGACGGAACCCGGCCTGCCCGAGGTGGACTACCAGTACGGCGACTACTCGCTCTGGCACGAGGAGTGGCTGACGGGCCCGGCCGGCGAACGGGCGCGGCGCGAGTGGGCCGAACTGCTCGCCGGGGACCTCCCCGTGCTGGAGTTGCCCGGGGACCTCCCACCGCCCGCCCCGGACTCCACCGCCACCCCCGGCGGCACCGCCGACGTCCCGCTGCCCGCCGAAGCCGTCGAGCAACTCGGCGCACTGGCGACCGAGTTGCACACCACGCCGTTCACCGTGCTGCTGGCGGCGTACGACCTGCTGCTGGCCGACCGCACCGGGCTGCGGGACATCCTGGTGGGCACCCCGGCGGTCAACCGCAGCCGGGCCGAGTTCCAGGCGACGGTCGGCTGCTTCGTCAACATGGTCACCGTCCGCACCGACCTCACCGGGCCGCGGACCTTCCGGGAGCTGGTCGAGCGGGTGCGCACCGCCGTCCTGCGGGCCCAGGACCTCCAGGCCGTGCCGTTCGAGACGGTGGTGAAGGAGGTCCGGCCGCCCCGGCACCCGGGGCACCCGCCGGTGTTCCAGGTCGCCTTCACCGTCGGCGAGGACTTCTTCCAGCCCGTGCGGGCCGGGGAGTTGGAGTTCAGCCCGGTCGAGATCCCGTCCGTCACCGCCAAGTACCAGCTGTCCCTCCAGGTCAACCGGACGGCGGACGGGCCGGTGGCCGAGTTCGAGTACCGCGCCGACCGGTTCTCCCCCGAGTGGGTCGCCGACTTCGCCGCACGCTACGCCCGGGTGCTGGAACTGGCCGCCGAACAGCCGGACCGGCCGCTGACGGACTTCCTCGGCTCCGACGCACCACCGCGGCCCGCCGCCCGTACGGCCGCGGCCCCGGAACCCGAACGGTCCCGGCCGCCCGCCCCCGCCGACGACTCCGCGCCGCGCGACGAGGCCGAGCGGGTGCTCACCGAGGTGTGGGCCGAGGTGCTGGGGCACCCCGCCGTCGGCATCGACGACAACTTCTTCGAGCTCGGCGGCGACTCCATCAGCAGCGTGCAGATCGTCGCCCGGGCCGGCGCCCGCGGCCTCGCCTTCCGGGTCCGCGACCTGCTGCGCAACCAGACCGTCCGTGAACTCGCCCCGCTGGTGCGCACCGACGCGCCCGCCGCCGGCCCCGCGCCCATCGGCCCGTTCGAGCTGGTGCACCCCGAGGACCGGCCGCGGCTGCCCGCCGACGCCGTCGCCGCCTGTCCGCTGACCGCCCTCCAGTCCGGCATGCTCTACCGCAGCGGCCAGCGGGCCCGCACCGCGATGTACCACGACGTGCTGCTGACCCGGCTGCGGGTCGGGTTCTCGGCCGAGGCCTGGCGCACCGCCGTGGCCCGGCTGCTGGAGCGCCACGAGCTGCTGCGCACCTCCTTCGCCCCGGGCGGCTACCGCGAACCGCTGCAGATCGTCCACCGGAGGGTCGCCGAGGCGCCGGTGAGCTTCGAGGACCTGCGCGGCCTGCCCGAGCGGGAGCAGCGGGCGCTGATCGACCAGCGCACCGACTGGGAGGGCCGCAACCTCTTCGACTGGGAGCGGCCGCCGCTGATCCGCTACCACCTCGCCCGGCTCGCCGACGACGAGGTCCAGCTGTGGACGGTGGTCCACCACGCCGTGATCGACGGCTGGAGCGAGCGGATCCTGTTCGGCGAGCTGCTCTCCCTCTACCTCGCCGCCCTCGGGCGCGGCGGCCCGGCCGCCCTGCCGCCCGCGCCCCGCGCCCACTACCGCTCCTTCGTCGCCCTGGAGCGCGCCGCCGTACGGGACCGGGAGCAGCTCGCCTTCTGGCAGGCGCAGCTCGACGGGGTCGCGCTCGGGTCCGTACCGGCCGCCCCGGGAACCGGGGTGCCGGACATGGCCGTGGTGCCACGCGAGCTGCCGGCCGAACTGTCCGCCGGGCTGGTCGCCTTGGCGGCCCGGCTGCGGGTCCCGGTGCGGATCGTGCTGCTCACCGTGCACCTGCGGGTGATCGCGCTGCTGACCGGTTCCGAGGACGTGGTCTCGGGCGCGGTCTACAACGGCCGGATCGCCGAGCCGGACGGGGACCGGGTGGTCGGCCTCTTCCTGAACACCCTGCCGGTGCGCTGCCGGACGGCGGTCGACAGCTGGTCCGAGCTGATCCGGCAGGTCGCCGCGACGGACCTCGCCGTCCAGCCGCACCGGCGCTTCCCGATGGCCGAGCTGCGCGGCCGGGTGGCCGGTGCGGCCGCCTTCGAGACCTTCTTCAACTACACCCACTTCCGCAACGAGTCGGCCGTCCCGACCGGTGACCTGGAGGTGCTGGAGGAGCGCAGCCACACCCCCACCGACTTCCTGCTGGGCTCGGAGTTCTCCCGCGACACCGCGACCGACCTGATCGGGCTCGGACTGCGCTACGACGCCGACCGGATCGCCGCCGCCGACGCCGACCGCTACTTCGGCTACCACGTGGCCGTGATCCGGGCCGTGCTGGCCGATCCGGCGGCCGCGCCCACCGCCGTCCCGCTGCTGTCCCGGGCGGAGCTGGCCGAGCTGCGGGAGTGGAACCGGACGGAACGGGAGTACCCGGGCCCGCGGCTGCTGCACCGGGCGATCGAGCGGCAGGCCGCCCGCACCCCGCAGGCGCCCGCCGTGCTGTTCCGCGACCGCGTCCTGAGCTACGCCGAACTGGACGGCCGGGCCAACGCCCTGGCGCACCGCCTGGTCGCGCTCGGCGTGCGGCCCGGCGACCACGTCGGCATCGTCCAGCACCGCTCGGCGGAGCTGGTGGTGTCGCTGCTCGCCGTGCTCAAGGCGGGCGGCGCGTACGTCCCGCTGGACCCGGAGGACCCGGCGGAGCGCACGGCCGGTCTGCTCGCCGAGTCCGGCTGCCGGGTGGTGCTGACCGCCGCCGGTACGGAGGACTGCCGACCGGCGGGCGTGCTGGTCGAGTTCGTGCCGGACGGTCCGGCGCGCAGCGAGCGGGGCCCCGAGGTCGGGACCGGCCCGGGCGACCCCGCGTACGTCATCCACACCTCCGGCTCCACCGGCCGTCCGAAGGCGGTGGTGGTGTCCCACCGGGCGATCGCCAACCGGCTGGACTGGATGACGGAGGAGTTCCGGCTGACCGCCGAGGACCGGGTCCTGCAGAAGACGCCGTACACCTTCGACGTCTCGGTGTGGGAGTTCTTCTGGCCGCTGCGCGAGGGCGCCCGGCTGGTCGTCGCCGAGCCCGGCGGGCACTGGGACCCGGGCTACCTGGAGCAGGTGCTGGTACGGCAGTCCATCACCGTGGCGCACTTCGTCCCCTCGATGCTGCGGGCCTTCCTGGACGCCGCCGACGTGTCCGCCGCCACCGCGCTGCGGCAGGTGGTGTGCAGCGGCGAGGCGCTCCCGGCCGACCTCCAGCGCGACTTCCTGGACCGCTCCAAGGCCGCGCTGGCCAACCTGTACGGCCCCACCGAGGCCGCCGTGGACGTGACGTACTGGCACTGCACCCCCGAGGGTGCCCGGGGTGCCGACACCGTGCCGATCGGCCGGCCGATCGCCAACACCCGGATCCACCTGCTGGACCCGTCCGGCCGGCCCGTCCCGGTCGGCACCGCCGGCGAGCTGTTCATCGGCGGCGTCTGCCTGGCCGACGGCTACCACGGCCGCCCCGAGCTGACCGCCGAGCGCTTCCGCGAGCACACCCTCCCGGACGGCGGCACCGAGCGCCTCTACCGCACCGGGGACCTCGCCCGGCGCCGCCCGGACGGCGCGATCGAGTACCTGGGACGGACCGACGCCCAGCTGAAGATCCGCGGCATGCGGGTCGAGCCGGGCGAGGTCGAGGCCGTCCTGTCCGCGCACCCGGACTGCGGCTCGGCCGCCGTGACCTTCGACGGCGAGCGGCTGATCGGGTACTTCACCGTCCGGCCCGGCGGCGCGCTGGCGGTCGAGGAGCTGCGCCGGCACGCCGAGGGGCTGCTGCCCCGGCACATGGTGCCCGCCGTCTGGCAGCCGCTCCCCGAGCTGCCGCTGACCGGCAGCGGCAAGGTGGACCGCAGGCGGCTCCCGGCGCCCGCCGACACCGTGCGCCCCACCGCGCCCTCCCGGCCGCCGACCGCGACCGAGCGCCTGGTCGCCGCCGCCTGGACGGATGTGCTGGGCACCGCGGACTTCGGCCTCGACGAGGGCTTCTTCGGGGTCGGCGGGCACTCGCTGGCCGCCGTCCGGCTGATCGGGCGGCTGCGCCGGGACTTCGAGCGCCGGCTGAGCGTCGCCGAGCTGTTCGCCCACGACACGGTCGAGCGCCTCGCCGCCCTGCTGGAGGCCCCCTCGCCGGAGGCGCCGAACGGCTGGGACGTCCTGGCCCTGCGCCCCTCGGGCGCCGCGCCGCTGTGGCTCTTCCCGCCGGTCGGCGGCAGTGCCCTGGGCTACCTGGCGCTGACGGCCGCCCTCGACCCACGGCTGGCCGTCCACGGGCTGGACTGCGCCGAGCCGGTCGGCTCCACCGTCGAGGAGATGGCCGCGGCCGCCGTGGCCCGGATCGGGCGGGACCACCCGGCCGGGCCGGTCCACCTGGCCGGCTGGTCCTTCGGCGCGGTGCTGGCCTTCGAGGCCGCGGGCCTGCTGACGGCGGCCGGCCGGGAGGTGACCCTCGCCATGGTCGACGCCGCGTTCCCCGACCCCGGGCAGCTCGCCGGGCTGGACGACACCCGCACCACCGAGGCGCTCCTGCGGGACGCGCTGGCGCTGACCGGCGCCCCGCCCGCCGAGGCCGGCAGCGAGGCCTGGGCCGCGCGCCACCGCGTCTTCGCCGCTCACCTGCGCGCCCACCACGCCTACCGGCCGCGCCGCCATCCCGGCAACGCCGTCTACCTGGAGAGCCGGGACGGCCGGGAACTGGGCAGCGCCGGGGCCTGGCGGGCGGTGGTGGCCGGCGACTTCGCGGTCCACCGCTTCGACACCGACCACTACGGCCTGGTCCGGCAGCCGCACGTCCGGGCCGTCGGCGCCGTCCTCGGCGCCGCCGCGCTCGGCGGTTGACCCGGCCGCCGCGGCCCGACCGCCCCATCACCGACCACCCCGACACCGCAACGGTGGGAACAAGGAGTTCACGGCGCCATGCAGACCGACGCGGGCAAATGGCTGTTCCGCCAACCATCCGAGGACGCCCCGGCACGGATCTTCCTCTTCCCGTACTCGGGCACGGGCGCGTCGATGTACCGCGCCTGGCCCGAGCGGATCGGTGAGGTCGAGGTGTGCCTGGTGCAGCTGCCCGCGCGGGAGAACCGCCTGCGCGAGCCGCACCCGGTCACCTACCAGAACCTGGCCGCGGCGGCCGCGGCGGCGCTGGCGCCGCTGGTGGACCGGCCGACCGGCTTCTTCGGGCACTGCGGTGGCGCCCTCTCCGCCTTCGCCACCGCGCTGGAACTGGAGCGGGTGCACGGCAGGGAGCTGACCGCGCTCTTCGTGTCCTCCCAACTCGCCCCCGACGAGGACCCGTTCGGCCGCTGGCTGTGGCTGGAGCGGGACGACCTCGCGGTCGAGCTGAACGTCCTCGCCGAGGCGGCCGGAACCAGGATGGACCCGGACTTCCTCGACGTCGCCCTGGACGTGCTGGAGGAGGACCTCGCCGCCCAGCGCCGCTACCGGCTCGACGCCCCCGAACCGCTGGCCTGCGCCGTGCACGCGGTCGGCTGGAAGGACGACGTGGAGATCCGTCCCGAGCAGCTGGGCGGCTGGACGCGGTACGTCCCGCCGGCCCGCCACCACGAGCACCTGCTGGACGGCGGTCACCACGCCTTCCTCGCCGCGCCGCAGCCGCTGCTCGACCTGATGGGCCGCGCCATGACCCGGGAAGGAGCGGCGTCGTGAAGCTCGCCGGACTGTGGGACCACGCGGACTTCCGCAGACTCTGGGCCGGCCAGACCCTGTCCATGCTGGGCACCAACATGGTCGCGGTGGCCGTCCCGCTGATCGCCTCGGTCAGCCTGGGCGCCTCGGTGTTCCAGATGGGGCTGCTGCTCGCCACCGAGTTCCTGCCGTACCTCCTGATCAGCCTGTTCGTCGGGGTCTGGCTGGACCGGCGGCCGAAGAAGATGATCATCGTGGCGGCGGACGCCGTGCGCTCGCTGATCCTGCTCTCCGTCCCGCTGCTGTCCTGGGCGCACCTGCTGAACGTCCCCATCCTGCTCGCGGTGGTGTTCGGCACCGGCGCGTGCAGCACCGTCTCCGACATCGGCAACGCCTCGATCCTGCCCGCCCTGGTCGAGCGCGAGGACCTCGTCGAGGGCAACAGCAAGCTGGAGATGAGCAGTTCGGTCTCCAACATCGGCGGCCGGACCTTCGGCGGCCTGCTGGTGCAGCTGCTCACCGGCCCCGTCGTCATCATGGTCAACGTCTTCGCCTTCGGACTGGCGGCCGCCTGCACCCTGCGCATCCGCAGGCGCGAGCCGGTGCCGGAGAAGCCCGCCACCGGAGACCCGTCCTCGATGTGGAAGGAGATCGGCGAGGGTCTGGGCTTCATCTTCGGCGACCCCACGCTGCGCACCCTGGTCCTGGTCACCTTCCTGGTGAACTTCTCCGCCATCGCGATCGACCCGGTCTTCCTGGTCTTCATCACCCGCACCCTGGACCTGCCCGGCATCCTGGTCGGCGCGCTGCTGGCCGGTACCGGCGTCGGCTCGCTGATGGGTGCCCTGATCGCGGCCCGGCTGGGCAGGGCGCTGCCCTTCGGCCGGATGGTGGTCTGGACCACCGTGGCGATGACCGCCGTCGAACTCGTCATCCCCGCCGCGACGGTGATGCCCAAGGGCGTCGCCTTCGCGATGCTGATGTTCGTCCAGGTCGCCTACGCCGTCCTGGTGATCGCCAGCGCCGTCAACATCCGCAGCTACCGGTCCGCGATCACCCCGGACGACATGCAGGGCCGGATGAACGCCTCCACCCGCATGATCGTGATGGCCGGCACCCCGTTCGGTGCCATGGCCGGCGGCGCGCTCGGTTCCTGGCTGGGCACCCAGCTGGCGATCGTGGTCTGCGCCGGCGGCATCGGACTGGCCGCGCTGCTGCTCGCCCTCTCCCCGGTCCGCAAGGTGGCCGGCATCCCCACCGAACTCCCCGCCCCCGCCACTGTCTGACGCACCGTCGGACACCGCCCCCACGACCCAGGAAGGCCAGGAACGTCGTGAACGACACCGATGCGGTCGGCCGCGCCACACTGGACGCCGTCTTCGCCCGCGCCCTCGCGGAGGAGGCCACCGCCTCGACCGCCGCCCCCGCGTCCGCCGCCGTGCCGGCCGCCCGCCCGGGCGACGGACGGGCGCCCGCGTCGCTGGCGCAGAAGCGGCTCTGGTTCCTGGAGCAGCTGAACGGCCCCAACAGCACCTACAACGTCCCGTTCCGGCTCCGGCTGGCGGGCGAGCTCGACGCCGGGGCCCTGCGGCTCGCGGTCGGTGACCTGGTGGCCCGGCACGAGAGCCTGCGCACCACCTTCGCCGGGGACGAGGACGAGGTCTTCCAACTGCTGCTCGACCCGGACCGACTGCCCTGGGAAGAGGTGGACCTGACCGCCCTCGGCGAGGCCGCGGTGACCCGGCTGATCGAGGAGGAGAGCCGGATCCCGTTCCAGCTGGCCGGCCGCCCGCTGTTCCGGGCCAAGCTGATCCGGGCCGGGGCAGCGGTGCACCACCTCGCCGTCACCATGCACCACGCGATCACCGACGGCTGGTCGGAGGGCCTGTTCTTCCGGGAGCTGGGCGCCTGTTACACCGCCCGGGTCGGCGGCGCGCCCGCCGACCTGGCCCCGCTCACGATGCGCTACGCCGACTACTCGGCCTGGGAGGCCGAGCCCGCCACGGTGGAGCTCTACCGGGGCCAGCTCGCCTTCTGGCGCGAGCAGTTGGCCCGGCTGCCGCAGGAGGCCGGGATCCCGGCCGACCTGCCGCGGCCGGTCCTGCTCAGCGGGGAGGGCGCCGGCGTCACCGTGCCCGTCCCGGCCGACCTCCAGCGGCGGCTGGCCGCCTGGGGCTCCGGGCACGAGGCCTCGCTGTTCGCCACCGCGGTGACGGTGCTGGCCGCCCTGCTGCACCGGTACAACGGCGAGGAGCGGGTGGTCATCGGCGTGCCGGTGGCCAACCGGCCGCGCGCCGAGTGGGAGCCGGTCATCGGCTACTTCGCCAACACCCTGGCCGTGCCGGTCGACCTGGCCGGCGACCCGACGCTGCGCCAGCTGCTCGGCCAGGTGCGGACGGTGGCCGCGGAGGCGCTGTCGCACCAGAACGTGCCGTTCGACCGGGTGGTCGAGGCGCTCGGCGTGGTCCGGGACCCGTCCCGCAACCCGGTGTTCCAGGTGATGTGCAGCGTCAACCAGGTCGTTCCGCCGCCGGAGCTGCCCGGCCTGGCGGTCGAGATCGTGGAGATGCGCAACGACTCCGCCAAGTTCGACCTGGAGCTCGCGGTCAGCTACACGGCGGACGAGGTCGGCTTCACCTTCGACTACGCCACCGACCTGTTCGAGCGGGCGACCGTCGAGCGCCTCGC
This sequence comes from Kitasatospora sp. NPDC101157, assembly GCF_044768255.1. Classification (NCBI taxonomy): domain Bacteria; kingdom Bacillati; phylum Actinomycetota; class Actinomycetes; order Kitasatosporales; family Streptomycetaceae; genus Kitasatospora; species Kitasatospora sp. NPDC101157. Next base: position 76,992 of record NZ_JBIWPL010000009.1, read on the forward strand.
CGCCGACTACCTGGCCCTGCTGGAGGCCTTCCTGGCCGAGGGCGCGCCGAGCGTCGGCGGCGGGGGCGCGGCGAGCGTCGGCGGCGTCCCGCTGGGCGTGCACGGGCCGGCCGAGGTCGACGGCGCCGAGGCGGAGGTCCGCGACCGGTACGGCAACCGGGCGCCCACCGGAGTGTACGGCGACCTGCTGCTGGCCGGCGCGCCCAGCGGCCGCCGGGCCCGGGTGCTGGCCGACGGCACCGTCGAGTACGCCGCCGACCCGCGGATCCCGCTCCCCCGCCCCGCCGCGGAGACGGGCGACGGCTCCGACGCCCCCGCGACCGCGACCGAACGGGCCCTCGCCGCGATCTGGTCCCGGCTGCTGGGCACCGAGACGGTCGGCCGGCACACCGACTTCCTGCGCGACGGCGGGGACTCTCTGCTGGCCACCCGGCTGGTCGCCCGGATCCGGCGGCAGTGGTCGGTCAAGCTCTCCGTCCGCCACATCCTCAAGACCCCGGTGCTCGCCGACCTGGCCAAGCTGCTGGACGAGGCCTCCGCGACCCCCGCCGAGGCGCCCGCCCGCAGCGCGATCCCGGCCGCCTCCGGCCCGAGGCCCGAGGTGCTCCCGCTGTCCATGGCCCAGCGCGGGATCTGGATCGTCAACCGGCTCGGGCAGCAACAGGCCTTCTACCACATGCCGTTGGCGGTGCGGATCGACGGCGAGCTGGACCTCGCCGCGCTCGCCGCGGCCGCGTCCGACCTCGGCCGGCGGCACGAGATCCTGCGCACGGTCTTCCCCGCCGACGCCGGAGTGCCGCGCCAGTCGGTGCAGCCTCCGGAGGCCGTCGCCCAGGTCGTCCGGGCGAGCGCCATCCACCCCAACGGCCTCCAGCAGGCCCTGCGGGACGCGCTGGAGACCCCGTTCGACCTGACCGTCGAAGTCCCGCTGCGACTCCATGTGTTCAGCACCGGGCCGCGCTCCCACGTCCTGCTGGTGGACGTCCACCACATCGCCTGCGACGGCCTCTCGCTGGCGCCGCTCTGCCGCGACCTGGCCACCGCCTACGCCGCCCGGGCCGCAGGCCGTGCCCCGGACTGGCACGAACTGCCCATCCAGTACGCCGACTTCGCCCTCTGGCAGGCCCAGCAGCTGGGCCGCGCCGAGGATCCGGGCAGCCCGTTCGGACGCAGCCTGCGGTTCTGGGCCGAGGCGCTGGCCGGGCTGCCCGAGGAGCTCGCCCTGCCGGGCGCCCGGCCCCGCCCCGCGACGCCGACCTTCCGCGGCCTGCCCACCCGGGTGGAGGCCGGCCCCGAGCTGTACCGGCGGATCACCGCCGCGGCCCACGAGCACGGCGCCAGCGTCTTCATCGTGCTGCAGGCCGCGATCGCCGCGATGCTCACCTGCCTGGGCGCCGGCACCGACATCCCGCTGGGCACCCCCACCGCGGGCCGCTCCGACCAGGCCCTGGACGACCTGATCGGCTGCTTCATCAACACCGCCGTGCTGCGCGCCGACACCTCCGGCGACCCGAGCTTCCGCACCCTGATCGCCCGGGTGCGGGAGACCAACCTCGCCGCGCACGACCACATGGAGCTGCCCTTCGACGAGATCGTCACCGCCCTCAACCCGCCCCGCCGGCACGGCCGCAACCCGCTGTTCCAGGTGATGGCGAGCCTCAACGGCGAGCCCGAGCCGGTGCCCGCCCTCGGCGGGCTGCCCACCGAACCCTTCGACCTGGGCACCCCCGCGACCCCCTTCGACCTGACCTTCGAGCTGACCGAGGACCGGGCCCGCGCCACCATCAGCGGCGTCCTGACGGTCAGCGCCGACCGGTTCGACGAGGCGGCCGGTCAGGCCCTGGCGCAGCGGCTGCTGCTCGCGCTGGCCGTCGCGACCGAGCAGCCCGACCTGCCGATCTCCCACTGGGAGCTGCTGCTCCCGGGCGAGCGCGAGGCCGTCCTCGGCGGGTGGAGCACCGGTGCGGCCGCGCCCCGACCGGCCACCTTCGCCGAGCTGTTCGAGCGGGCGGTGGCGGCGGCACCGGACGCGCCGGCCCTGGAGACCGGCGACATCACCCTCGGCTACGCCGAACTGGACGAGCAGGCGAACCGGCTGGCCGCCGAACTGGTCGCCCGCGGGATCGGCCCGGAGCGCACGGTCGCGCTGGCCCTGCCGCGCAGCGGCGAGCTGGTGCTCGCGGTGCTGGCGGTCGCCAAGGCCGGCGGCGCGTTCCTGCCGCTGGACGTCCATTTCCCGGTCGAGCGGCTGTCGTTCATCCTGTCCGACGCGCGGCCCGCGCTGGTGCTGACCGACTCGGCCGGTGCCTCCGCCCTGCCCGTCGGCGCCCCGACGGCGCTGCTGCTGGACGACCCGGACCTGCTGGACACGCTCGCCGACCACTCCGGCGAACGCCCGGCCACCGCCCCGGTCGACCCGGCCAACGCCGCCTACGTGCTGTACACCTCCGGCTCGACCGGGCGGCCCAAGGGCGTCGTGGTCACCCACACCGGGCTGGCGCCGCTCTGCGAACGGCTGCACGAGGTGGTCATGGCGGACGGCCAGGGCAAGCAGCCCCGGGTGCTCCAGCAGGTGTCCCCCACCTTCGACATGTACGTCATGGAACTCCTGATGGCCTTCCGCTCCCGGGCCACCCTGGTGGTGGCGCCCGCGCACCCGGTGCTGGGCGAGGAACTGGCCGTCCTGCTCGAACAGCGGCGGATCAGCCACGCCGTGCTGACCCCGACCGCCCTGGCCGCGCTGCCCGCCCGCGCGTTCCCCGCGTTGCGGGCGGTGGTCAGCGGCGGCGAGGCGATGGGCACCGACCTGGCGGCCCGGTGGGGGCGCGGGCGGCGGCTGCACAACGCCTACGGCCCGACCGAGACGACCGTGCTCGGCACCCTGTCCGGCCCGCTGGACGGCGCGGTGAGCCCGCCGCTCGGCGAGCCGATCACCGGCTCCCGGCTGTTCGTCCTGGACGAGGCCCTGCGGCCCGTCCCGCCCGGTGTCACCGGCGAGCTCTACCTCGCCGGGGCCGCTCTGGCCCGCGGCTACCTGGGCCGCCCCGACCTGACCGCGGACCGCTTCCTGCCCTGCCCGTACGGCGCGCCCGGTGAGCGGATGTACCGCACCGGCGACCTGGCCCGGTGGACGGCCGACGGTGAGCTGCGGTACCTGGGCCGGGGCGACGGACAGGTGAAGATCCACGGGGTGCGGATCGAGCTCGGCGAGATCGAGGCCGTCCTCGGCGCGCACCGCAAGGTCGCCGACTCGGCGGTGGTGGTGGACGGTTCGGCGCAGGCCGGGCCGCGCCTGGTCGCCTTCGTCACCCCGGTGGACCCGGCCGACCAGGCCGCCCGGCCGACCCCGGCCGAGCTGCGGGCGCACTGCGCCCGCTCGCTGCCCCGGGCCATGACCCCCGCGCGGTTCGTGGTGCTCGGCACGATGCCGACCCTGCCGTCGGGCAAGACCGACCGCAAGGCGCTGCGGGTCCCGCCGGAGGAGGGCGCCGAGGGCTTCCGCACCCCGCCGGGCACCGCCACCGAGCGGGTGCTGACCGGGATCTGGCAGCGGCTGTTCGGGACCGAGCGGATCGGCATCGACGACGACTTCTTCGTCCTCGGCGGCCACTCGCTGGCGGCGGTGCGGATGCTCGCCGAGATCCACCAGGGCCTCGGCGTCGAACTGCCGTTGAGCGCCTGCTTCGAGCACCCGACCGTCGCGGCGCTGGCGGCCCTGATCGACCGGACGCCACGGTCGGACGCCGCGGAGCCGGCCGTGGTGCGCCGGCGCCGACCCGCGCAGGGGGCCTGAGCACGGAGGAGGGAGCGCCGGCGGGCTGCCGGCGCTCCCTCTCCCGTACCCGGCTACTGCTGCTCGGGCTCGACCACGACGGAGAGTTCGGCCAGCGCGGCGTCCAGGGCCGCGCCCACCTGCTCGGGGCCGTCCCCGACCGCGATCACGTGGCCCAGCCGGTCGTACGCCTCCCGGACCGGCCGCACCGGGCGGCCCACCGCCGCCGTCACGGTGATCCGCTCCACCCCGGTGACCGCGCCCGCCCGCTCGACGCCCTCGACCGCGGCCAGCCGGCCCGCCGCGTCGGCGATCAGGAAGCGGATCCCGGCGGAGCGCTCCCGCTCGGGAGTCAGGTTCAGCGGCAGGCCGGCGGCGGCGCGGATCTGCTGGTCCAGCAGGTCGATGCCGGTCGCGGGCCGGATCAGCTCCGGGATCATGCCGCCGGCCAGCCGGGCGTTGATCTCGATGACGGCCGGCCCGTCGGCGGTCAGCCGCAGTTCGACGTGCGCCGGGCCGCGGTTCAGGCCGACGGCCTCCAGGCTGCGCCGGGCGGTGCCGGCCATCGCCGCTGCGGTCTCGGCGGGGAGCACCGCCGGGAACAGGTGCCCGGTCTCCACGAAGTACGGGAGCTCACTGACGGTGCGCTGGGTGATGCCGACGCAGACCGCCTCGCCGTCCGCCCAGAACATCTCCGCGCTGAACTCCGGCCCGGTCAGGAACTCCTCCACCAGCACCGTCCCGGCGCTGGCCTGGCCGCGCACGTTGCGGGTGACCGCCAGCAGCTTGCGGGCCTGCTCGGTGGCGGTCGCGACGTCCCCGCACCACAGCACCTCGTGCGAGCCGGACTCGTCCACCGGTTTGACCACGCAGGGCAGGCCCACCGCGGCGACCGCCGCCTCGACCTCGGCCGGATCGCGGACCTCGGCGAACCGGGGCTGGCGCACCCCGTGCGCGAGCAGGGTGCGGCGGGTCGCCGACTTGTCCCGGCAGGCCGCCAGCGCCGACGCCGGGTTGGCCGCCACGCCCAGCCCCTCGGCCAGCGCGGCCGCCTGGACCAGGTAGTACTCGCTGGTCGTGGTCACCCCCGCCACCTCGCGGCCGCCGGCCGCCTCCTCGGCCGCCTTGCGCAGCGCCTGCGGGTCGTCGGTGTCGCAGACCACCACCCGGCAGCCGGTCTCCGCCAGCCCCTGGTAGCGGGCCGGGTCCACCACGAACAGCACCGGCTCCAGGCCGAGCCGAACGGCCGTGGTGAGCGCCAGCATGCCGGTGCCCGTGGTGTTGGACTCCACGAACAGCAGCAGCGGGCGCTCCCGGCGGGAGATCTCGGCGTACGACCAGCTGTGCACCAGCTCGCCGTAGCGGACGAGTGCCGGCTCGGTCGCCACCTCGGACTCGACGGCCGCGGGGGTGACGGAGGCGCCGGCGGTGACGGAGGCCTCGGCGGCGTACACGGTGTCGACGTAGCGGTCGCCGCGGTCCGGCATGATGCCGACCAGCCGGGTGCCCGGCGCGGCGTTCGCCGCCAGGTGGGTCAGCACCCGGTAGACCGAGCCGGAGGTGTTCCCGGCGAAGATCTTCTGCTCCCGGGCCAGCGCCCTGGTCGCGGCGAAGGCCTCGTTGTCGGAGAGCCAGTGCACCTCGTCGATCAGCCGGTAGTCGATGTTGTCCGGGTAGAGGCTGTTGCCCAGGCCGGACTGGCGGCGGGTCGGTACGTCGGGCTGGCCGAACAGCACGCTGCCGACCGCGTCGACGCCGACCACCTTCAGCTCGGGGAAACGTTCCAGCAGCGCCCGGGACGTCCCGCACAGCGAACCGCCGCTGCCCACCGAGCCCACCACCACGTCCACCGTCCCGAGATCGGCGACCAGCTCCTCGGCCAGCCCGCGGTAGGCCGCCGGGTTCTGCGGGTTGGAGTACTGCTGGGGCCAGAACGCGCCCGGCAGACCGGTCATCAGCTCGGCCAGCAGGTCCAGCCGGGCCGACTGCCAGCCCTGGTCGCCCATCGCCGACACCACGTGCACCTCGCAGCCCAGGGTGCGCAGCTTGGCCAGGGTGATCGGGTCGATCCGCGGATCGGTGACGATGTGCACCGGATGGCCCAGGTGGGTGCCCACCAGCGCCAGGCCGAGCGCCATCGTCCCCGAGGAGCTCTCCACGATCGGCGCGCCCGGCTTCAGCGCCCCGGAGCGGCGGGCCTCGGTGACGACCTGCCGGGCCACCCGGTCCTTCATCGCGAAGTTGTTCGCCAGCTCCAGCTTCGCGTAGACCTCGACGCCCTCCGGCGCGGGCACCCGTAACCGGACCAGCGGGGTGTGGCCGATGGCCTCGACGATCGATTCATGCCGCATGAGCCAGCTCCATGTCCTGAAGGTTGAGGGCCCGGACCGTGGTGGTGGTGCCGGGCAGGGTCGAACAGGCCGCCACGGCGGCGGCCAGGCGGGGCCCGTGGTCGGCGTCGTTGTCGTCCAGCAGCAGGCCCAGCAGGGTGCCGCTGTGCGCGCACACCACCCCCTGGGCACCGATCCGTTCGGCGATCGCGAGCATCGCGTCGAGGTTGCGCTTGGGCGCCAGGCGCTGGTTCAGCACCGCGCTGCGGGTCGTCACCGCCCCCACCCGGGCCAGGTCGCCGGCCCGCACCGCCGCGGAGAGCTCCGCCAGCAGGTCCGCGTACTCGGCGCAGTGCGCCGGGGAGAACACCTTGGGCACCCGGTTGAAGGCCACCGTGTCGAGCAGCCCGCCCTCGTCCACCGCGACCACGGTCGCCGCCGGGAGGCCGCCGAGGCGCTCGCGCAGCCGCACCTCGCGGTGCTCGAAGGCCACCACGCCGGGGTGCATCACCCCGTCGGTCGGCTCGATCGGGCGCAGCCAGCGCTCCACCGCGGCCGGGGAGGTGTCCAGGCCCACCGCGGCGCCGACCGCCCGTACGGTGGCGACCAGGTCGGCCGAGGAACTGGCCATCCCCTTGCCGACCGGCAGGTCGCCGTCCAGCAGCAGCACCCCGCCGGCCGGCCGGCCGCAGGAGGCGAGCATCGCCTCGGCCACCCGGCGGGTCTTGGTCTTGTGCGAGGGGAACACCCGCAGCGGGCCGTCCGGGTCGAGGCGGAAGCGGGCCCGGGCCCAGCGGTCGACCGGCAGCGTCACCAGGAACTCCGGGCCGCCGGGCAGCGCGCCCTGGAGGAGTTCACCGAAGGTGCCGAAGGCGCGGGCCGAACCGGTGCGCAGGTCGACGCCGGGGCGGGCGGCGGCGAGGGACGGGCGGCGCGGGGGCTCGGCCGGGGTCTGCGTCGCGGTCTCGGCCGGAGTGCCGGCCGCAGGTACGAACCGGGGCGGCGGGGTCAAGGCCGTTCCGCCGGGGTGTCCGCCTCCGCCGACGGCGCGAGCAGCGCCGCGACCCGCTCCGCCGCCGCCCGGACGGCGGCGTCCCGCTCCGCCCACCGCCCGGTCAGGCGCTGGTGCTCGCCGAGGAGTTCGGCGAGGGTCGCGCGGACCTGGTCGGGGTGGGTCGAGCCGACCGAGGTCTTGGCGCGCAGCCCCGCCTCGACGCTCAACGACGCGGCCAGCAGCGCCTCGGGCCCGGCCAGGCGGTGCCCGGCCTCCTCCGCGATCCCCGCGAGCAGCGCGGCGTCCCCGTCGGCCGGGGCCAGGCCCTTGTCCAGCGCGGCCCTGACGTAGCGGCCCGCGATGATCTGCGCCGTGCGCCAGGGCACGCCCTCGTCCAGGGTCAGCCGGTTGGCGAGGGTGAAGCCGCCGAGGAACTCCCCCTCGCAGGCCGCGCGCATCCGGTCGGTGCGGAACTCCAGCCCGGTGACCACCGCGTGCGCCAGCCGCAGCGTCGAGCGCAGCGCCTCGGTCTGCACCCGCAGGTGCGCGCCGGCCTCCTTGGAGACCTCCACGGTGTTGGTGTACGGGGTGTTGCGCTGCGCCGCCGCCAGCTCGGCCGCGCTGCCCGCCACCAGCGCGCAGCGGCCGCGGATCCGCTCCAGCACGGGGAAGTTCTTCTTCTGCGGCATCGCGGCGGAGATCCCGGAGAGCTCGTCCGGGAGGTCCAGGAAGCCGTGGGCGCTGCCGCCCCAGGCCATCAGGTCGGTGGTGAAGCGGCTGAGCGCGACGGCGAAGTTCGCCGCCTCGGCCGCGATCGCCAGTGCCCAGCCGCGCGAGGCGACGGCCACCAGGGCGTGCGGCTGGGGGCGGGCGAAGCCGAGCAACTCGGCCATCCTGGTGCGGTCCCAGGCGAGTTCCTGGCCGGCCATGCTGCCCGCGCCCAGCGGCGAGGCGTCGATCTCGTCGTACGCCGCCAGCAGCCGGCGCACCGCGGTGAGCGTCTCGCTGGACAGCGCGGCCAGGTAGAAGCCGGGGCTGACGACCTGGGCGGCCTGGGCGTGGGTGTAGCCGGGCATCGGCACCTCGACCGCGCCCGCCGCCAGCTCGCGGACCGCCGCGTCGAAGGCGAGCAGGTCGGCGGCCAGCGCCCGGACCTGCTCGCGGGCGGACAGCAGTTGGGCGCAGACCTGGAGGTCGTTGCGGCTGCGGTCGACGTGCCAGGCCGCGAAGGGCGCGACCGGGCCGGCCGCCACGTGCCGCTCCAGGGCGAAGGAGATGTCCGACATGTTCTCCCGCGGGTTCGCCCGGACGGTCTCCGGGGACACCCCGTCCAGCCGGTCCGCGATCGCGGCGGTCCCCGCGTCGTCGACCAGCTCCATCCGCCGGTACTCCAGCAGCAGTACCTTCTCGATCGCCACGTAGTGCCGCAGCAGGTGCTCGGCCTCGTACGCGAACTGCGGTGCCAGCACCTCCTCGTGCCACACCTCGCTCGGTATGCCGACGATCCGACCGGTCACCGTCATGTCGTGCTCCTCAGAAGAACCGATGGGGCGGCCCGGCCCCCGCGGGGGGCGTCCGGTCCGGACGGTCCGCGGGCGCCGGCGGGAGAACCGGCGGTCCGCTCGTCGTGGGCCGGTCGGGGCGGCCGGGTTCCGGCGGCTCCGGGCAGCAGGGACAACAGCGTGGACAGCGGCGTGGCCGGCTCGGCGAGGGCGGCGCCGAGCAGCGCCAGGTAGTCGTCGAGCAGGTCGCGGGCGGTGGCGGGGGCGAACAGCTCGCTGTCGTACACCAACCGGGCGGCGCGGCCGGCGACTTCGAGCAGCAGGTCGTCCTCGGCGAAGCCGCACGGGGGGCCGGGGTCCGGGCCCTCCGCCAGGGCGAAGACGAGCCGCCCCGGGTGCGGGTCCGGCAGCTCCTGGTGCTCCCGGGCGGCCGAGGCGACGCCCTGCACCCGGTCGACCAGCTCGGCGAAGGCCGGGTCGCCGGAGGTGTCCAGGCGCAGCACCGCCGTGCCGGCCAGGGCGCCGACCAGCGTCAGTGTCTCCGGCCGGTGCCGCCCGGAGACGGGTACGCCGATCCCGTGATCCGTCCGGCCGGACCGGCCGTGCAGCAGCGCCGCGCAGGCGGCCAGCAGCACCACGGCGGGCGCCGCGCCCCGCCGGTCGGCGAACGTCCGCAGCGCGGCCCGGAGGCCGGGCGGGAGCACGGCGCGCACCTCGGCGCCCGCGAAGGCCGGTACGGCCGGGCGTGGCCGGTCCAGCCGGATGCCGTGGCCGGCCGGCGGGCCGGTCGGCTGCTCACTCCGGGGCTCGGCGGCTGGGCGGCCCCTCCGGCTGTCGGCGTGGTCGGCGAGGTCCGCCGGCAGCTCCGGCAGCACGGGCGGGCGGCCCTGTTCGGACGCGGCGCACAGCTCGACGAGTTCGGCGTTGAGCAGGAACAACGAGGCCTGGTCGCAGACCAGTTGGTGGGCGACCAGCACCACCGCCCAGTCCGCCTCGCCGAGCCGGACCGCGACCGCCCGCCACAGCGGCGCCCGGCCCGGGTCGAAGGGCTGCGCCCCCGCGCGGTCGGCGAGTTCGGCCAGCCGCTCGGCCCGCTTGCCGTCGTCCGGCCCGCCGAGGTCGGTGAACTCCACCGGGAGGTCGATCCGCGGGTGCACGACCTGCCGCAGCTCACCGTCGAGCACCCGTAGCGAGGTGCGCAGGGCGGCGTGCCGGCCGGCCAGTTCGCCGAGGGCGGCGCGCAGTCGTGGCTCGTCGACCGCCGCGCCGATCCGGAAGGTGTCGGCCACGTGCTGGAGCAGCAGGCCCCGGGAGCGGCGGCCGGTCAGCCAGACCAGTTCCTGGCCGCGTTCGGCGCGGGCAACGCGCTCCCCGCCCGCGCCGAACGCGGCCGACCCGGTGGTTCCGTCCGCCGTCACCGGAGTTCTCCCAGGACGGCCCTGGCCTCGGGACGAGCGGGAACGGCTGCTCGGACCGGAGCCGCGACGCCCCGGAGCGATCCCCGCACGTTCGGACGGCGCTCGTTGTCGGTGGCCTTCGCCAGGGCGGTCCCGTCCACCTGCGGTGCTCCTACCGCAGGGACCCCGCAACCGGTCAGGGCGTCGCGCCGGCCCGGACGTTCGGGTCGGCGGCCGCGTCCGTCCGCGACGCCGGACGGTCCACGCTCCGGCGCCCGCATCGAGAGAGAGCCGCCCGCCACGGCCGCCACGTCGGCGTCATCGGCCGGTACGAGCCGACCTCTCGGATCTGCTCCGCGTGTGGCCTCCTGGACGGGCCGAAGCCGCTCGCCGTACGCGAGTGGACGTGCGAGGCATGCGGCGCACTCCATGACCGTGATCTCAACGCCTCTCGTAACATCCTGGCCGCCGGACGGGCGGACAGGCCGAACGCCTGCGGAGGGCCGGTACGACCCGGTGCGGCGATCCCGTGCCAGGCACAGCCAGTTGGAACAGGAACCCACCGGAACGACTGCGGAGCGGGGCGCAAGCCTCGCGCCGCGCGCGCGGCCGGAAGCCCCCGGCTCCGGCCAGGGGAGGAGGTCGAGGTTCCTGACCTCGTCGTGCCAACCCGTCGCGAACCGGGCCCGCCCCGCGGGGCGGACCGGACCCGGTGGACCGAGCCGGCGGTCATGCCACCGGGCTCCCGAGCCCGGTGCGAATCGCCCGGCTGATGGCGTCCAGGTTGTCGTCGAGGAAGAAGTGGCCGCCCGGGACCAGGTGTTGGGTGAACGGCCCGGTCGTGTGCGCGGCCCAGCCGGCCGCGTCCTCGGGCCGGGCCGAGGCGTCCTCGGTGCCGACGAAGGCGGTGATCGGCACCGGCACCGGCGGTTCGTCGCCGCAGTCGTACGCGTCCAGCCAGCCGAAGTCGGCCCGGCAGACCGGCAGGACGAGTTCCAGCAGCTCCGGCTCGTCCAGCACGAAGGCGGGCAGGCCGCCGCCGCGGACCAGCCGCTCCAGCATCTCGGCGTCGGGCAGTGCCGACAGGCCGTCGAAGATGTCGCCGCCACGCGGCTGGTCCGGCCGCGGGCACCCCGACACGAAGAGGTGGACGGGCAGTTCGGCCCCGTACCGGCGCAGCCGGCGGACCACCTCGAACGCGAGGAGGGCCCCCATCGAGTGCCCGAAGAGCGCGTACGGCCGGTCGGCGGAAGCCGCCACGGCCTCCGCGATCAGCTCCACCTCCACGGCCGCGGGCTCACCGATGCGGCGCTCCCTACCCGGCAGGGCCAGTGCGGCGACCTCGACCTCGGGACCGAGCGCGGCGGGCCAACGGGTGTAGACGGACGTGGCGCCACCGGCATAGGGGAAGCAGACGAGCCTGACCGGCGCCTCCGGACGCAATTCTCGGGAAACGAACCATTTGTCGGGGAGTATCTGGCCGTTCACGGGCGCCGTCCAGGAAGTCCGGCTTTTGGCCCGAGGTCGTCCGGAAAGTCCATGGTCTCCGAAGCGGCCTTTCTGGAAAAGATGCCAGAACTCATTCGACCCGTCACTGGATCGCCGCTCTGCGGAGGCCGGTTGTGCCGCCTGGTCGGTTCTGCCATCGAGGATGATGAATAGTGTGCCGATCAACCGCTGACGACTGTACCTCAGCTGAGTGAGCACGCTCAATAGTTGGCGATAACCGGCCAACCGAGCGGCAGCACCCCCCTCCTGAATGGGCCGATTCGACAACCGGCCCACCCCGGCGGGGAATCGGGGGCGCAACTCACCGGGAAGTCGCATTGGCTTATCCGGCCACGCCTCGCGCGGCGCCACCGGACGGGTGCAGCCCACCCGCGCGGGGGCCGGGGCGGCCGGGCTCGGTCCGTCCACGACCCGCCCGGACCGGCGCCGGCAGGCCGAGTCGGCGCCGAGCAGCGGCCGCGCCCGTCCGTCCCGCCGCCCGTGCGTTCGTCGGTCCACCCTTGTCCGAGGAGGACTCCGGGCGTCCAGGGGCTGCTGCGCGCGCACGAGGCCTGGGTGCCGGCCGCCGACGGCGAGGTCGGCCCCTACCTGCGGCCGTCCGTGTTCGCCTCCGAGGCCTTCCTCGGCGTCCGCACCCGGTCCCCGCCGGCCGGCGAGCCGTTATTCGGTACCTGGCACCGGGGTTCGTCACCTACATTGAGGCTCGGTACACAGATGATCGTGAGCCATCGATCACGCCCGACCGACAGGAGAGCGCGCCATGGCAGACACAGTGCAGGAACTGAGCGGGGTGAAGGTGCTCGTGTGCGACCCCGCCGGGCCCGTGATCACCACCGTGCAGGACGCACTGGATCTCATCGGCGCGACGTACGAGGGCGCCGAGCTGGTCGCCGTGCCCGCCGAGCGGCTGGACGACACCTTCTTCTCCCTGAGCACCGGGTTCGCCGGCGAGGTGATGCAGAAGTTCGTCAACTACCACGTCCGGCTGGTCATCCTCGGCGACATCTCCCGCCACCTGGAGGCCAGTTCGGCGCTTCGCTCGCTCGTCGTCGAGTCGAACCGGGGCTCCCACATCTGGTTCCTCGCGGACACCGATGCCCTCGCGGCCCGGCTGGAGCCCGCAGCCTGACCTTGCCCCGCACTCGCCATGGCACCCGCCCCGCGCCGGCCTCCGGCGCGGGGCGCGGCGTTTCCGGCCGCCGCCCGGGCACCGGTCGGCCCCTCGATCGGTTCGCCGGTCGGTTCGCGGCCGGCCCGTGGTCGGCCCGCGCTCAGCCGTGGTCAGCCCGCTGACCAACCTGCGATCGGTCCGCTGGTCAACCCGCGACGAGCGCCAGTCGGATCCAGCGCTCCGCCTCCGCCGTGGCCACCGCCACGTCGAAGGCCCCGGGCGCGGCCGCCGCCTGCACCACCAGCCCCTTGAGCAGCCCCACGAAGGCGAACGCGAAGGCCCGCGCGTCCACCCCGGCCCGCACCTGCCCCTCGGTCAGTCCCTGGCCCACCACCTCCGCCGCCCAGCCGCGCGTCCGTTCGTCCAACTCGGCCACCCCGGGTGTCAGTTCGGAGGCTCCGGCGAGCGCCTCGGCACCCAGCACCACGAACGCCCGACCCAGGTCCGTCGGGTTCCGCACGCCCTCCAGACAGCCCCGGGCGAAGCGGCACAGCTCCTCCGCGGCCCCGGCGCCACTGCGCTCGGGTGCGGCCGCCGCCATCGCCTCGGCCAGCGCCTCCTCCTGGAGCCGGGCGAGCAGCGCGGCCTTGGAGCCGAAGTAGTGGCTGGCCAGGCCTCGACTGAAGCCCGCCTCCTCCCCCACCCTGGCCAGCGTGACCCCGGTGCTGCCGTGCTCGGCGATCAGCCGGGCTGCGGCGGCGAGCAGCGCGCGCTCCGCGTGGGCACGGCGCTCGGCCTGGGTGCGGCGGGACGGCGCCTCCTGCGGAGGTGCGCCGGGAGTGGCGGCCGTTTCATCGTGCGTGGGCATGGCCCCATGCTAGGGTCGAACTTGCTTGTTGGCTAACAAGCAAGTTTGTGGCGACAGGGCACTCCCAGGCTCCCCCGGCCCCGCCGCCCCGGCAGAAGGGACACCCCGATGACCGCCACCATGCTCGCGGGCCGCCTCGACCTCACCAAGGGTGCGTTCGCCGTCGAGGAGGTACCCGTCCCGGCGCCCGGTCCGGGCGAGGTGCTGATCAAGGTCGAGGCCGCCGGTGTCTGCCTCTCCGACGTCCACCTGATCGACGGCACGCTCAAGCCGTTCCTCCTCAAGGGCGACAAGGTCACCCTCGGCCACGAGGTGGCGGGCACCGTCCACACCCTCGGCCCGGGCGTGACCGGCGCCGCCGTCGGCGACCGGGTCCTGCTCCAGGCCGGCGAGACCCGCGACGGCCGGGTGTTCACCCGCGGCGTGGACTACGACGGCGGCTGGGCCGAGTACGCGCTCGCCACGGCCACGACCCTGGTGCCGATCCCGGACGAACTCCCCTTCGAGCAGGCCTGCTTCATCCCCGATGCGGTCTCCACCCCCTGGGCCGCCATCACCGCCACCGGCGCGGTCCGCCCGGCCGAGGCCGTCGGCGTCTGGGGTGTCGGCGGGCTCGGCGCCCACGGCGTCCAGCTGCTGCGCGCCATCGGCGCCTTCCCGATCGTCGCCGTCGACCCCCTCCCGGCGGCCCGCGAACGCGCTCTCGCCTTCGGCGCCGACGCCGCCCTGGACCCGGCCGACCCGCAGTTCACCGCCCACCTGCGCGCGGCCACCGGCGGTCGGCCGCTCGCCGCCGCCTTCGACTTCGCGGGCGTCGCCCCGGTGCGCGAGCAGGCCATGGCCACCCTCGGCGAACGCGGTCGCCTGGTGCTCGTCGGCCTCACCGACAAGCCGCTGACCGTCACCGACGGCACCCGGGTCAGCTACCTGCGCCAGCAGATCCTCGGCCACTACGGCTCCGACGGCCAGGACGTCATCGACCTGGTCGACCTGGTCCACGGCGGCCGCCTGGACTTCTCCCGCTCGGTGAGCGGCACCTTCCCGCTGGCCGAGGCCGCCCGCGCCGTCGAGGCGCTGGAACGCAAGGAGGGCAACCCGATCCGCCTGATCCTCAAGCCCTGACCGGACCCACGGCCGCGCTGCGCCGGCCTCCGGTTCCGCCTACCCGCCACACCCAGGGGTCCGCGGCCCCTGCCCCGCACCTGCCCGTCTGAGCCGGGCACGGCACCGGGGGGGGGGGGGGGGGCCCCCGGGGGGGGGGGGGCCCCCCCCCCCCGGGGGCCCCCGCGGGCACGCCCGCCGCCCGGGGGCCCCCCCCCCCCCCCCCCCCCCGGCCCCGGGGGGGGCGGCCGGGGGGGGGGGGGGGGGGGCGCCCCGGGCGCCCCCCCCCCCCCCCGACTGTGCACGGCCCACAGGCACCCGACCGCCCCGGCGCCGGCCCGCCCGACCGGACCCCGAGGCCTCGGACCGTACCGGCCGGAAGTGGCCCTCGGTTCCGACGCCTCCGGGTCGACGGCCCGCATCGGCACAGGCCGCTGACCACTACTCCACCGGCGACACGTGCAGCACCCGGCCCACCGGCTCCGCGGCCGCCGCCTCCTTCGACTCCAGGTACAGACGCGCCCGGAACACCCCCGACAGACTCGCCGTCACCGTCGTACCGGCCCACAGGCACAGCGCCGCAGCGGCCATCAGCAGCGCCCCGAGCCCCCGGCCCGTCGCCATGAGCCCGAGCACGAGCAGCACCACGGAAGGCAGCAACGACAGCAGGGACGGCAAGGCCATCCAGGTCGAGCCGCGCATGAACTCGCTGCGGTCCCGCCGGTACACCTCCCGCGAGCTCCGCACCGCCTCGCGCACCCCCACCCCGTCGACCACCAACGCCGGCACCACCAGGTAGTTCCCGAGCGCCCACGTCATGCCGACCAGCGACAGCACGCCGAGCACCTGTACCAGCCCGATCGGCGCCCACCCGGCGATCGCCCGCACCCTGCCGGCGACCCGCCGGTAGGCGGCCCTGATCGCCACCGGCCGCCCCCGCAGGGCGTCGGCAGCGGCAACGAGCACCGCCGAAGTGCCGAACACGGCGAGGAACGACAGCCCCACCAGTCCGGTGGCCCCGAGCACCAGGCTCCCCCCGAGCAGCACCTCCGCCCACACCACCAGCGCGGCGGCCCCGCCCACGACCGCCACCGTGATCCCGGAAAGGAGCAGCAGCTTCTTCCGCCGCCACACCACCCCCACCAACGCCCGCACGGACCCGCTCCCGCTCAACGCCCTGCCCCGTTCGTCATCCCGACCCCCGCTGCTACTCCAGCAGGCTGCCCATGTGCCCGTCGTCGATCCGTAGCGGCCAGAAGTGGCTCTCGCTCTCGAAGGCCTCCGGGTCGAGGGCCCGCATCACCGCTTCGGCCGCGCCGTCGAGGAGTTCGGACGGCTCGAACACCGACCAGGGGCCCGGCCTCCACGGGTGTTCCGTCTCGCGGTGCACGGCCCGGAGGCGCTCGAAGGTCCACAGGACGTACAGCAGCGTCGACAGGTCCCGGTGCAGGTAGGCGGCCGGTTCGCCGTCGTCCCAGAAGTCGGGGAGCTCGACCCGGCCCGTCGCCCCGTCCAGCAGGACCACGAAGTCGTACATCCAGCCGCCGACGACCAGGTGCCCGCCCTGCTGCGGGCGAGTCGACGGCCCCTCCTCGTCCTCGCCCCCGGACCCGAAGTCCTCCGGGTACGACTCCGCCAGGGTGCGCAGCGGCCGCTCGGCGTCGACGTCGAGCAAGCACCGCTCGGTGACCGGCAGGCCGGTCTCGGTCAGCAGCCGGCGGGTCGGGCCGTGGCTGATGCTCGCGGGCAGTTCGGCCTCCTCGAACCGCCGGACGCCACCCTCGCCCTCCAGCGTCGCGAGGTCCTCGACCAGGGCCGCGGAGACCGCGTACGCCTGCTCGCCCGGCCCGCCCGCCTCGGCGCCCCAGGCGAGGGCACGGATCGTCAGCGCCGTCTCCCAGTGCGCGGGCCGGTCGTCCGTCCGCCGGAACAGCTCCGGGTCGGCCTCCCGCAGCAACAGCCGCCCCAGCTGCTCCACCTCGGCGACGGTGGCCGGGCCGTAGGGCCGCACCTCGCCCGCCGCCAGGCCGTGCTCGCCCGCGGCGGCAGCGCTGACGGCCTCGATCTCCGCGGCCAGCGCGATCAGGCACTGCGGGCTGCTGGCCAGCAGATCCCGCTGGAGCACGTCGTCATCGTCCGGCCGGGCCAGGAAGACCTCACCGCTCGCGCCGTCCAGCAGCACGGTGACCGGCCCCTCGAAGGCCTCGTACCGGGCCTCTCCCAGTACGTACAGCCCCTCGGTGCCCCGGACGCCCTGCCGCTCGTACCAGGAGGTCGCGGACTGCAGCGGCTCGTCCCCCGAGGCCTCCAGGTCCAGGTACGCGTACGACCAGCACAGCTCCCCGGCCGCGAGCAGCTCCCGGCTCGGCCTGTGGGTGACCCCCTCGGGCACGACCCGAAGCGGCCCGGCCTCCACACCAGTCCCCGTCACCGCACGCCCCCCTGCCCCGCCGATCCACGACGGACGATCTTCCACCGACGCGAGCGACCATAACCGACCCCGCTGACAACCGGCCCGGCCCCCGGGTCCACGAACCGTCAGCTCGCTGCGGGGCGCCACCGAAATGGCATGCACGCCACTAGCCAACCGTCCAGTAGCGCCCCTACCGTCGACTCCCCGTGGCTTCGACGGAGGAGCTCGCATTGCGCCCACGCTCACGCCCCCACCGCCTCCGGTCCGCCGCCGTCGCCCTCGCGTCGGCCCTGTTCGTCACCGCCGCCCTGACCGCTCCGGCGGCCGCGACCGCCGCCACCGCCGCCCCCGACTACTGCGGCGGCCGCTGCACCGACATCCTCCCGCCCGGCGAGAACGGCAACGCCACGCTCGCCGAGATCCTGCTGAACCGGGTGTTCGGCAGCCGCCCCGCGCACACCGACGACCAGCTCGGGCCGTACGCCGCCCTCGCCTCCGGGTACCCGGGGCTCACCGAGGCCGGGTTGCGGAACTTCTTCAACGACGCGTCCTTCGGGGTGCCCGCCGACCAGGTGGCCAGTACCGCCAGTCCGCGTCCGGACGTGACGATCGTGCGCGACAAGGCCACCGGCGTGCCGCACGTCACCGGCACCACCCGGTACGGGACCGAGTTCGGCGCGGGCTACGCCGCCGCACAGGACCGGCTCTGGGTGATGGACCTGTTCCGGCACGTCGGCCGCGGCGAGCTGTCCGGCTTCGCGGGCGGCGCGGCCGCCAACCGGCAGCTGGAGCAGAGCTTCTGGCAGGCCGCGCCGTACGCCGAGGCCGAGTTGCAGCAGCAGATCGACGCGCTCGCCGCCCGCGGCGGCCGGGCCACCCAGGCGCTCGCCGACGCCAACGCCTACCTGGACGGCATCAACCGGTACGTCACGGAGGCGTACAACGGCCGCACCTTCCCCGGCGAGTACGACCTGACCGGGCACATCGACCCGATCACCAACGCCGGTTCGATCGCGCCCTTCAAGCTCACCGACCTGGTCGCCCTGGCCTCGGTGGTCGGCGCGCTGTTCGGATCCGGCGGCGGGGGTGAACTCGCCTCCGCCCAGGTCAGGTCGGCCGCCGAGGCCCGCTACGGCAAGGACGCCGGGGACGCGGTGTGGCGGTCGCTGCGCGAGTCGGACGACCCGGAGGCCGTACGGACCCTGCACGACGGGCAGCGCTTCCCGTACGCGACCGTGCCCGACGACCCGCAGGGCCAGGCGCTGCCCGACCCCGGCTCGGTGGTGCCCGAGCGGATGGTCTACGACGCCACCGGCTCGGCGAACACCGCGGCCACGAAGGCGGACGGGGTCCTGCCCGGCAACCTGCTGACCGCCAAGCACGGCATGTCCAACGCCCTGCTGGTCTCCGGCGCGCACACCGACGACGGCCACCCCGTCGCCGTGTTCGGCCCGCAGACCGGCTACTTCGCGCCGCAGCTGCTGATGCTGGAGGAGCTCCAGGGCCCGGGGATCAGCGCCCGCGGCGCGGCCTTCGCGGGCCTCAGCTTCTACGTGCAGCTCGGCCGCGGCCAGGACTACGCCTGGAGCGCCACCTCGGCCGGGCAGGACATCACCGACACCTACGCCGTCCCGCTCTGCACCACCGACGGCTCACCGGCCACCACGGCATCGAACTCCTACCTCTGGCACGGAAGTTGCGTGCCCTTCGACCGGCTGGAACGCAAGGACGCGTGGAGCCCGACCACCGCCGACTCCACCCCGGCCGGCTCGTACACCCTGGTGATGTACCGCTCCGACTACGGCCTGGTGACGGCCCGCGGCACCGTCGGCGGCGCCCCCGTCGCCTTCACCTCGCTGCGCTCCACCTACCGCCACGAGGCCGATTCCATCATCGGCTTCCAGGAGTTGAACGACCCCGGCGCGGTGCACGACGCGCCGAGCTTCCAGCGGGCGGCGCAGGACATCAACTACACCTTCAACTGGTTCTACGCCGACTCCCGCGACATCGCGTACTACAACTCCGGCAGCAACCCGGTCCGCGCTCCCGGCGTCGACCCGGGACTGCCCGTCCTCGCCCGCCCCGCCTACGAGTGGGCCGACTTCGACCCCGCCACCAACACCGCCCGGTACACCCCGCCGGCCGAGCACCCGCAGTCCGTGAACCAGGACTACTACGTCTCCTGGAACAACAAGCAGGCGGACGGCTACACCGCCGCGGGCTTCGGCAACGGCTCGGTGCACCGCGCCAACCTGCTCGACGACCGGGTCAAGGCGCTGCTGCGGAACGGCGGCAGGGCGAGCAGGGTCTCGCTCACCCAGGCCATGGAGAGCGCGGCACTGGCCGACCTGCGGGCCGAGGACGTGCTGCCCGACCTGATCCGGGTGCTGCGCAGCGCACCGGTCACCGACCCGACGGCCGCCACCGCCCTCCAGCAGCTGGAGGCCTGGCTCGCCGACGGCGCCCAGCGGAAGGAGACCTCGCCGGGCAGCCACACCTACGCGGACGCGACCGCGATCCGGGTGCTGGACGCCTGGTGGCCGCTGCTCGCCGACGGCGTGATGCGGCCCGGGCTCGGCGACCAGCTGTTCACCGCCCTGACCGGCGCGCTGCAGATCAACGAGTCGCCCTCCGGCGGGCAGACCGGCGCCTCCGCCGGCGGGCCGGTCAGCGCCAACGAGTCGATTCCGCACAAGGGTTCGGCCTTCCAGTACGGCTGGTGGAGCTACCTGGACAAGGACCTGCGGTCCGTCCTCGGCGACCCGGTCGCCGGACCGCTGGCCCGCCCCTTCTGCGGCGGGGGCGATCTCGCGGCCTGCCGGAACGTCCTGCTCACCACCCTGAGCCAGGCCGCCGCCCAGCCCCCCGCCCAGGTCTACCCGGGCGACGCGGACTGCGCGGCGGGCGACCAGTGGTGCGCCGACACCGTGATCCAGCGCCCGCTGGGCGGGGTGACGGACGACAGGACCACCTGGCAGAACCGCCCGACCTACCAGCAGGTGGTGCAGTTCTCCGGCCACCGCTGAGCGGCGAAGCGGTCGCCGGCGCCCCCGGAGGCGTCGGCGACCGCGGCACGGCGGCCACCGCACGGCGACCGTACGGCCACCGCACCGCCGCCGCACGGCGACCGACGTGCGCTCAGCCCAGCCGCTTGGCGACCTTCTGCTCGGCCTCCCGCAGATAGCGGGCCTGGTCCCCGAGCCGGGTGCCCGCCCCCTTGTAGAACTGCGGGCTCTCGATCGTGGCCATCCGGTCCGAGAGGGCCGTCGCCAGTTCGGCGGTGACCTCCACCAGATCGGCGAGCACGCCCAGCATCACTCCCTCCTCCGCGGCCGGGACCCTGTCCCGCCACCCCTCCTTCGACTTGGGCAGCGCGTTCTCCCGCAGCTGCCGCCGCGCCTCCTCGACCGCGTCGACCATCGCCCTCATCCCGCTGTCCATCACGCCTCCGCTCCCGTCCGACAATCCGGCCCGACGATCCGGCCCGACCCCCCCTGGTGTTCCGGCCAGCCTTCCCATCCGGCCGCCCCCGCCACACCCGACGGACGGCGCAATCCGACGGGCCCCGGTACGCGGCAGCCCCTAGCGTGGGGGCCGGGGACCGCCCGGACGCGCCCGGGCCGAGTCCCGAGACCCACATCAGGAGGAACCCCGACCATGACCGCCGACCTCTCCGACCTCACCGGGGACTACGTCCTCGACCCCGCCCACACCCGGATCGGCTTCGTCGCCCGGCACGCCATGGTGACCAAGGTCCGCGGCTCCTTCACCGAGTTCGAGGGCAGCGCCCACCTGGACGGCGAGGACCCGAGCCGCTCCTCCGCCCGGGTCACGATCCAGGCCGGAAGCATCGACACCGGCGTCGCCCAGCGCGACCAGCACCTGCGCACCAACGACTTCCTGGACGTCCCCACCTTCCCGACCATCACCTTCACCGCCACGGCGGTCGAGCCGCACGGGGAGGGCGAGTACCGGGTCACCGGGGACCTCACCGTCAAGGGGACCACCCGCCCGGTCCCCATCGACGTCGAGTACACCGGCCACGCCGTCGACCCCCAGGGCAACCTGCGCGTCGGACTGGAGGGCTCGGTCACGATCAACCGCAAGGACTTCGGGGTGACCTGGAACGCGGCGCTGGAGGGCGGCGGCGTCCTGGTCGGCGAGAAGGTCGTCCTGGAGTTCGACGTCTCCGCCGTCCGCCAGGACGGGCCGACCGGGTAGCGGTCCGACGGCTCGCCACGGCCGCCGACCGGAACCGAGGATTCGGAAATCCACCCTGTAGCACCTGAAACCCCCTTAGGCTGCTTACATGGCAACCGACGACTCCCTCGCGACCGGACAGCGCTCACTCGGCGACCCCGCCCTCGACTACCCCCTCTGGCCCCCGCTGACCTCGGGCTGCCCGCGCACCAGCACGGAGGACGTCTCCTACCCCGTCGAGGTCGGCTACGCCTACGACAAGGTGGACCCGGCCGCCCTGTTCGCCCCGGTGCGGGCCCGCGGCGGCCTGGAGCGCTGGGCGCCGCTGCTGCCGCCGCTGCACGCGCCCGGCCTCGGCGAGGGCGCCACCCCGCTGGTCGAGATCGAGTCGGGCGTGTACGTCAAGGACGAGTCCCGCAACCCGACCTGGAGCCACAAGGACCGGCTGAACCGCTGCACCACCAGCGCCGCCGTCGGCGCCGGCGCGCCCGGCATCGCGGTGGCCTCCTCCGGCAACCACGGCGCCTCGGCGGCCGCCTACGCCGCCCGGGCCGGGCTCCCCTGCGTGGTGTTCACCGGCCCGGACGCGCCGCCCGCCGTGGACGCCTTCCTCAACGCCTACGGCGCCGTCGTCCTGCCCGTGCCGTGGGAGGCCCGCTGGCCGCTGCTGCGCCAGGTGGTGGAGCGCCTCGGGCTGCACCCGGTCAGCAACCTGACCACCACCCACACCGGCCACGCCTACGGCCCCGAGGGCTACAAGACCGTGGCGTACGAGATCTTCCAGGACGTCGGCGTACCGAGCGCGGTGTTCGTCCCGACCGGGTACGGGGAGCTGCTCTTCGGGGTCTGGAAGGGCTTCGAGGAGCTGCGCCGGCTGGGCCTGGCCGACCGGGTGCCGCGGGTGTACGCCTGCGAGTCCGCGGCCTCCGGCGCGCTGCACCGGGCGTTCGCCGAGGGCGCGCCGGCCGCGCACGTGACGGTCGGCCCGAGCGAGGCGTACTCGATCGCCTCGCCGGTGAGCGGCTACCGGGGCGTGCTGGCGGTACGCGAGAGCGGCGGCCGGGCACTGACCGTGGACGACCGTCAACTCGCCGACGCCCAGGGTGAGCTGGCCCGGGCCGGGCTGTGGGCCGAGCTGTCCGCGGCGGCCGGTCTGGCCGGGCTGCGCAGCCTCGGCGCCCAGGCGCCGGACGACGGCCCGGTGGTGTGCGTCTCCACCTCCAGCGGCTTCAAGGACAAGGGCATGGGCTCCCACCGAACCGCCCCGGCCGCCCCGACCTGGGAGGAGGTCGAGCGCCGGCTGCGCGCGGCGGGGATCACCGGCTGACCCGCCGCGCGGCAAGGGGAGATCGCTTCCGGCAGCCTGCTGTTCGTCGCACCGTTCGCTGACGTAGGGTCGGTGTTCGCTCACGCACAGCAGGCTGGCTCCGCCCCAACTCCCCCGTGTCGAAGGGCTCTCACCGTGATCCGTTCCTCCCGTCGTCTGCTGCCGCTGGCCGTCGCCGTCGCGGCGGTGCCCGTGCTCGCGCTCCCGGCGGTGCCGTCCGCCGCGGCCTCGTACGGCACCCCGACGATCACCCTCTCGGCGGGCTACCTGTCCGGCGCGGTCGGCGCCGTCGGCGACCCGACGGTCGGAGTCACGGTCGCCCAGAGCGGCGCGCCCGCCTCGGCGTTGACCGTCGCCGCCTCGGCCAGCACCCGCAGCAGCGTGGCGCGCACCGGCGACGTCACGGTGACCGGCAGCGGCGGCAGCCGCACCCTGGCGGTCGCCGCCCAGGGCGTCGGCTACACCGACCTGACCGTCAAGGTCACCGGCTTGGGCGGCAGGACCGCCACCCGCACGCTGCACTACGCCGCCTCCGCCGCCGTCCGGGACTCCGCCGCGAGCCGGTACCTGACCGGCTCCAGCGACGCCTCGGCGGCGGTGGACGCGGGCGGCGGCTACATCGTGGTCGGCGACGACGAGACCAACACCCTGCGGCTGTACGACCGCAACAACTCCGGTGCCCCGGTGCGCACCTGGGACTTCAGCAGCGCGCTGGGCGTCGACAGGGAGATCGACATCGAGGCCGCCGCCCGGGTCGGCGACACGATCTACTGGACCGGCTCGCTCGGCAACAACAAGGACGGCAAGGTCAAGCCCGACCGGCAGACCCAGTTCGCCACCAGGGTGACCGGATCGGGTGCCGACACCCAGCTGTCGCTGGTCGGTTCGTACCACGGGCTGCGCGACGACCTGATCGCCTGGGACTCCGCCCACGGCGACCGCTACGGCTTCGCGGCCGGCGCCGCGGACGGGCAGGCGCCCAAGCAGATCGACGGATTCAACGTCGAGGGGCTGGAGTTCGCCCCGGGCAGCGGCACCACCGCCTACATCGGCTTCCGCGCGCCGCTCGCCCCGGCGGTGCCCGGCGGCCGGGCGCTGCTGGTACCGGTCACCAACTTCCCGTCCCTGCTCGACGGCTCGGCCGCCCACGCGACCATCGGCGAGCCGGTCGAGCTGGACCTCGGCGGACTGTCCGTCCGCGACCTGCGGCGCAACGCGCTCGGCCAGTACCTGATCGTGGCCGGTTCCTGGGCGGCCGAGGACAACTCCGCCCCGTACGCGCTGTACCGCTGGGACGGCCGCCCGGCCTCCGCGCCGGTCAAGCTGATCGACCTGCCGACCGGCGACGCCGGCGCCTGGGAGGCCGTCCCGGACGTGCCGGACCTGGACGCCCCCGGCGCCCGCGCCCAGCTGATCACCGACAACGGCTCCGCCGACCTGTACGGCGACGGCACCGCTGCCAAGGACCTCACCCACCCGGAGTGGAAGAAGTCCCGCAGCACCTGGTTCACCCTGGGCTGACCCCCGGACCGGCAGCAGACCGGCCCCTCGGCGCCGCCAGGCCGAGGGGCCCCTCCTGCGGGCTCCCGGACCTCACGCCGCCGTCCGCGCCCGCCTCGCCCGCCACCAGGCGGCCACCAGCGACAGCGCGGACACGGTGAGGTTCAGCCGGTGACGGCCTTGCGGGCGACGGGGCCGAGCCCGGCCGGCGGCTCGTCCTCACCCCGCGCGGCCCCTCACAGCTCGACCAGCACCTTCCCCCGGCTCGCCGACCGGTCGGTGTAGAGGCTGCGGTAGGCCGCCGGGATACTGTCGAACCCCTGGTGGACGGTCTGCCGGTAGCGCAGTTTCCCGCTGCGCACCAGAGCGCCGAGGTCCCGCCGCAGCGCGGACCAGTTCTCCTCGGTGAACCACTCCAGCGCGAAGATCCCGCGGATCAGGGTGCGCGGGAACATGATCATCGGCAGCAGCCGGGGACCCGCCCACTCGCCGCCCACCTGGCTCCCCCACTGCCAGCAGACCGCCACCCGGCTGTCCACCGCGAGCATCCCGAACACCGCGTCGGTGAGCGTGCCGCCCAGGCTGTCGAAGTAGCGGTCGACGCCGTCCGGGGCGAGCCCGGCCAGCTCCTTCGCCAGCCGCTCCGGGTCGTCGCCGTCGAGGTAGTTCAGCACCGCGTCGAAGCCCAGCTCCTCCAGCCACTCGGCCTTCGCCGGGGTCGCCGTGGTTCCGATGACCCTGGCACCCCTCAGCTTGGCGAGCTGGCCGACCACCGAGCCGACCGCCCCGCTGGCCCCGCTCACCAGCACCGTCTGGCCGGGGCGGACGTCCAGGAACTTCTCCACCGTGCCCCAGGCCGTCATCCCCGGGCCGCCCAGCAGCCCGAGCGCCGTGGTGACCGGCAGCGCCTCGTCGTGGTCCGCGCGGTCCAGCCGCCGGTAGGCGGGGAAGACCATCGGGAAGGTCCCGGTCTGCCAGAGCCAGGACTCCCCGTTGCCGATCACGTGGCTGCGCCAGCCGCCGAAGCCCTGCACCAGGTCGCCGACCGCGAACCGCGCGGCGGGACCGGCCCGCACCACCTCCATGATCGAGTCGGCGCCCATGTGGTCGCCGACCGGGGTGTCCAGCGCGATCCCCTGGAGGTACGGGTCCACCGACACCCACCGGGTGCGCAGCAGCATCTCGTCCTCGGCGAGCCGGACGGGCACCTCCTCCGCGACCTTGCGGTACATCCGGTCCACGTCCGGGACGCCGTCCGCGTGCTCGCTGACGATCCACTTCTCGATCCGAACCACATCACTCACGAGGTGACTCCAAACTGCCGGTCGTCGGGGCCGACCGGTTCGGTGATCAGGATGGGCGGCGGGGCCGAGTCGTCCACTTCGGCGGTGAACCGCCGGCCGTCGTCGCGGCAGATGAACTGGACGACGTGCCGGCCGGCGGCGGCCGCGCGGATCAGTCCGCCGGTGGTCGCCCAGACGCCGGAGAGGTAGAAGTTCGCCAGCCCCGGCAGTCCCGGGCCGTTGCGCTTGATCTCCTCCTCCAGGGTCTCCCCGCCCTCCACGAAGGGCTGCCAGCCGAGCACCGTGCCGTCGTAGTTGCCGGTGTAGCGGACCTGGGTCAGCGGGGTGGAGACGTCCCGGACGGCGACCGCCTCCCGCAGCCCGGGGTGGTGGCCGTCCAGGAACTCGATGACGGCGTCGCGCACCCGGCGCTTCTCCCGCTGGTACTCCCGGCCCCGGCCGACCGGCAGGGTGTGCAGCTCCTCGCCGCGCCGCAGCCGGGGGGCCTGCTCGGGGCCGGTGCTCAGCTGCCGCCAGGGGGCGATGTCGCAGAAGTAGCTGGCGTAGACCACGGTGGTTCCGGCCGGCGACAGCTCCGGGTAGTGGCGGCTGCGGAACTGGATGTTGATGCTGGGGTGGCGGATGCCGGTGAGCCTCGCCGCGAACTCCTCCTCCAGCAGGTAGGTGGTGCACGGGTCACCCGCCGGGAAGGGGCGGCGCAGCCCGAGGAAGACGGTCAGGTAGCCGGGGAAGACCATGCCCGGCTCGGTCAGCGTCCTGGTGTAGAGCCGACGGTAGGTGTCGTTCAGGTAGCGTCCCTTGAGCAGGTCCATCATCGTGGTGCGGCCGTCGCAGGCGGCCACCACGATGTCGGCGCGTACCTCCTGCCCGTCGCTCAGCCGCACCCCGACGGCGGTGTCCCGCTCGACCAGGATCTCGGTCACCCTCGCGTTGTAGGTGATCTCCCCGCCGAGCCGCCGGTAGCGCTGCTCGATCGAACGGGCCAGGCCGAGCGAGCCGCCCTCCGGCACCCCGGCCGACTGCCCCGCGTGCGAGGCGAGTTGGAAGTAGGTTGGCAGCACCGGGAAGTTGGGGTGCTTCTCGTACAGCACGAAGTTGAACGCCTCGCGCAGCAGCGGGCTGCGGAACCGCGCCGAGTAGTCGCTCATCAGCACCGAGATCGAGCGCCGGATCACGTTGAAGTACGGCAGGAAGGAGGCGAGCATCCGCCAGCGCTCCCGGCGGCCCATCAGCCCGACCGGCTTGAGGAACGGGTAACGGGCCAGCGCCAGACGGAACGTGCGCAGGCCGTCGCAGAACTGCCGGATCCGCCGGGCGTCCTCGGGGGCGAGGTCCAGCAGGTGGGCCTCCAGCCGGTCCGGGTCGGAGTAGAAGTAGACCGCCCGGCCGTCCCGGGTGCGCACCACGTTGAAGACGTCGAAGTTGCGCACCCGCTTGCCCTGCAGTGCGCCGAGTTCGAGCCAGATCCGGTGCATCTCGTTGCCCGGCCCGCTGCCCAGCAGCCAGCTGATGCAGCAGTCGAAGGTGAACTCGCCGCGGTCCCAGGCGGTGCAGCAGCCGCCGGGCAGCTCGTGCATCTCCAGGATCCGGGTGCGGTAGCCGTTCATCCGCGCGTAGCAGCCGGTGGACAGGCCGCCGAGCCCGCCGCCGATGATGACCATGCTCTGCCTGGGGTTCATTCGCCCACTCCCGACGACTCCGGTGCCCCGACGGTGACCCGGTCGAGTTGCGGTAGCCGGCCCCACTTGCCCGGGTGCCAGGGCTCCCGGTTGTCGCTGGGCCAGGCCCGGAACGGCCGGCCGAGTTCCCGGCAGAGGTACTGGGCCGCGTAGCGGCCGCTGGTGGCGGCCCGGATCAGCCCGCCGAGCGAGGCCCACTGCCCGGCCATGGAGAAGCCGCCGAGCCCGGGCAGCCGCATCCGGTCCCGGTTGACCAGCCGGTTGGCGGTGTCCTCGGCCTCGGAGAAGGCCTGCCAGGCGAGGATGCTGCCGCGGGTGTTGCCGGTGAACCGCTCGGTGGTCACCGGGGAGGCGACGTCGACCAGTTCGATCCGCGCGCCGAGCCCGGGATGCATCCGGTCCAGGAACTCCCGCACGAAGGAGGCGACTTCCTGCTTGAGGGCCCGGTAGGCCCGGCGGTCGCGGACCCGCAGCTCCTTCCAGGTGCGGTAGTCGCTGAAGTAGGTGCAGTGCAGCACCGACTTGCCGGGCGGGGCGAAGCCCTCCGCGTAGGCGGAGCGCAGCTGCACCACCAGGCTGCGCTGGAGCGAGCCGGGCAGCCGCCCGGCGTCGTGGGGCGCCAGCAGGTAGGTGGTGCAGTGCGGTTCGCCCGGCGGCAGCGGACCGTCTACCCCGACGAAGGCGGAGACCACGGCCGGGTAGAGGTTGCCCGGCTTCTCCAGCAGTTCGCCGTACAGCCGGTCGGTGGCGGGGCTGGAGTAGCGGCCCCGCAGCAGCCGGTCGAGCACCGTCGGTCCGTCGCAGGCGGCCACCACGTGGTCGGCGAAGTGCCGGGAGCCGTCCCGCAGTTCGACGCCGACGGCGCGTCCCTCCTCGACCAGGATCCGGTCGACCCGGCAGCGGTAGCCGATCACCCCGCCCAGTGAGGTGTACCGCGCCTCCACCGAGCGGGCCAGTCCGAGCGAACCGCCCTGCGGGAAGCCCGCGTTGCCGGTGTGGGCGGCGGCCAGGGTGTACAGGTACGGCAGCAGCGGGAAGCCGGCCGGCTCCTGGAGGAACATGGTCGGGAAGGCCCGGCGCAGCAGCGGGTCCTGGAAGCGCTCGGCGAAGCCGCTCATCGGGGTGGTCGCGGTGCGCCAGAACAGCCGGAAGGCGGGGAGTACGGCGCGCAGGGTGCGCAGCCGTTCGCGGGTGGTCCGCAGCGGCGGCGGGGTGAGGTCCCAGGGCAGGTCGATCGCGGTGAAGCGGCGCAGGTCCCGGCAGAAGGCCCGGATCGGCTTGGCGTCGCCGGGGGCGAGGGCCAGCAGGTGGGCCTCCAGCCGGTCCGGGTCGGTGTGGAAGGTGACGGACCGGCCGTGTTCGTCGACGACCCGGTTGAAGGTGTCGAAGTGGGTCACGGACTTGCCGTCGAGGGCACCGAGTTCGCGCCAGACCTGGTGGGCTCCGGTGCCCTCGGCGGTGCCGATCAGCCAGTCGATGCAGTAGTCGAACAGGTAGCCGTGCCGGGACCAGGCGGTGCAGCAGCCGCCGGGCAGCACGTGCTTCTCGAAGATCCGGGTCTCCAGGCCGCTCATCTGGGCGTAGCAGCCGGTGGCGAGGCCGGCCAGGCCGGCCCCGATCACGATCACCCTGGGCGGGCCGCCGGCCGGCCGCTGACGGGCGGACCAGTCCGGCCCGCGCTCAGCCCCGGCCATCGGTGGTGCCTCCGGCCAGGATCGCGGCCGCCAGTTCGGCGTTGCGGGCGGCGAACTCGCCGTCGAGCATCTCGGCGTGGCCGCCGTGGCCGGCGTACACGGCGGTGCCGGTGGTGGAGGCGCCGTGCCAGGAGCCCGGCTCGTCGCCGACGTGCACGGCGAGGCGCTCGGGTTCGCAGACCACGTCCAGCTGGGCCCGTACGGTGCCGGTGTTGGGGGTGCGGCTGCAGAACTCCAGGTACTCACGGGCCTGTTCGAGCGTCTCGCGGGCAACGATCCGCGAGCCGGTGTGGCGGTGCAGGTGCTCCTGGAGTTCGCGCTCGAACACGGCCACGTGCTCCTCGCCGAGGTCGAAGGCCTCCGTCGACCGGTAGGCGTCGAGCAGCAGCACCGAGGTGACGGTGCGGCCGCGCCGTTCCAGCTCCTTGGCCACCTCGAAGGCCAGGTTGCCGCCGAGCGAGTAGCCGAGCAGCAGGTACGGGCCGACCGGGTGCAGTGCCTCGACCTGGTCGGCGTAGCGGGCGGTCTTGTCGTCGCCGGTCAGGTAGTTGAAGGCGGCGATCCGGTGCTCGGGCAGGTGGGCGGCGAGCTGCCGGTAGACCAGGCCGTGCCCGCCGGCCGGCGGGAAGCAGAACACCGTGCGGTTCTCGGGCGCGGCGGGGTTGAACCACAGGTGGGGCTGGCCGCCGGCCAGTTCGCCGGTGACGATCTGCTCGACGGTGCGGGCCATCCCGTGCAGGGTGGTGACCTTGAACAGCTGGCCGACCGGGATGCTGATCGCGAACTCGGTCTGCAGGTGGTGGATCAGTTCGATCAGCCGGATGGAGCTGCCGCCGAGCTCGAAGAAGTCGTGCTGGAGGCCGGCCTCGGCCAGGCCGAGGAGCGTGCACCAGTGCTCGGCGACCCGCTTCTCGTAGAGGGTGACGGGCGGTTCGGGCGGCTCGCGGCCGGTGTCGGCCGCGGGCTCGGGCAGCGCGGCCAGGTCGACCTTGCCGTTCGGGGTGAGCGGCAGGGCGGGCAGTTCGGCGAGGTGGGAGGGGATCATCACGGTGGGCAGGTGCTCGGCGAGGTGGCGGCGCAGTTCGCGGCGGTCCAGCCGGACGCCGTCGGCGGGCACCAGGTAGGCGGCCAGTACCGCCTCGCCGGTGGCGTCCTGACGGACCGTCACACAGGCCTCGGCGATGCCGGGACGGGCGGTGAGGTGGGCCTCGATCTCGCCCGGTTCGATCCGGTGGCCGCGCACCTTGACCTGGTTGTCGATCCGGCCGAGCAGGTGCGCGGTGCCGTCGGCGTCCCAGTGGCCGAGGTCGCCGGTGCGGTAGAGCCGGACGGGGGTGCCGTCCAGGTCGAGGGTGCGGAAGCGCCGTTCGGTCTGCTCCGGGTCGTTCGGGTAGCCGGCCGCCACGCCCGCACCGCCGATCCACAGCTCGCCGGGCACCCCGGCGGGGACGGGCTCGCCGTAGCGGTCGAGGACGTACAGCGCGCTGTTCGGGAAGGGCCGCCCGATCGGGACCATCCGGCCGGGCTCCAGCGCCTCGGCGGCGCCCTCGTAGTAGCTGCTGTCCACGGTGGCCTCGGTCAGGCCGTAGGAGTTGACCAGCCTGGTCGTCGGGCCGCAGAGGGCGCGCAGTCGCTGGTGCTCGGCGGCCCTCCAGGAGTCGGAGCCGACGACCAGCAGCCGCAGGAAGTCCAGCCGCAGTCCCTCGCGTTCGCAGTGCGCCAGCAGGGCGCGGGCCACGGCGGGCACGAACTCGCCGCAGTCCACGGCCTCCTCGCGCATCACCCGGTACAGCCGGGCGGTGTCGAAGAGCAGTTCGCGGTCGACCAGGACGAGCGTGCCGCCGGTGCCGAGCGCCCGGGCGAGGTCGCCGGTGAACACGTCGAAGGCCGTTCCGGCCATCTGCAGGTGCACCCGGGCCTCGGTGTCCAGCCGGTACTCGGCCCGCCAGCCGGCCGTCACGGCGGCCAGGTTGCGGTGGGAGACCCGTACGCCCTTGGGGCGGCCGGTGGAGCCGGAGGTGTGGATCACGTAGGCGGGCCGGTCGGGGTCGGCGGCGGGCAGCGGTGCGGCCCCGGCGGCCGGCCGGTCCAGCTCCTCCAGGGTGACCGGCCGGGCCGGGAGTTCGGCCGGGGCGGGTCGCCGCTCGTCCACTACGACCAGGGCCGCCCCGGCGTCGGCCACCTGGTACGCGAGCCGGTCGGCCGGGTGCCCCGGGTCGAGCGGCAGGTAGGCGGCCCCGGCCCGCCAGACGGCCAGCAGGGTGGTGACCAGTTCGGGCGACTTGTCCAGGCAGACGGCGACCACCGACCCCTCGCCGACGCCCAGTTCGCGCAGACGGGCGGCGGCGCGCTGGGAGCGGCGGTCCAGCTCGCCGTAGCCGAGCCGCCGCACGGAGTCCCGGCCGGGGGCGACCACCGCGATCGCCTCCGGGTGTTCGGCGGCGGCCTTGGCGATCAGGTCGGGCAGCGGCACGTCGTGGTCGATCCGCCGCTCGGCGCCGCTGAAGGCGGTGAGGATGCGCTGCCGCTCGGCCGCGTCCAGCATCCGCAGCCGGCCGACCGGTTCGGCCTCGTCGGCCCGGGTCATGGCGTCCAGCAGGTTGCGGTAGTGCGCGGCGAGGCGCCGTACGGTGGCGGGCTCGAAGAGGTCCGAGTTGTACTTGAGGACGCAGTGGAAGCGGCCGTCCGAGCGGTCCTCGTAGGCGGACAGCGTGAGGTCGAACTGGCCTTCTTCCTCGGGGAGTTCGATGTACTCCAACCGGTAGCCGAAGCGTTCGACGGCGACCTTGTGGGTGAGCAGGATGAACATCGCCTGGAACACCGCGGAGCGGCTCGGGTCGTGCTGGAGGCCCAACTGCTCGACCAGCAGCGGGAACGGGTACTCCTGGTGGTCCAGCCCGCCGAGCACGCTCTCCCGCACCCGGGCCAGCAGCTCGGTCACCGTCGGCTCCCCGGCCAGGCTGACGTGCAGCGGCAGCGGGTTGACGAAGTAGCCGTAGACGGAGGCGAACTCCTCCTCGGTGCGGCCGGTGACGGGGCTGCCGACCACGATGTCCTGCTGTCCGGACCAGCGGTGCAGCAGCAGGTAGTAGGCGCCGAGCAGCACCATGAACGGGGTGGCGTTGTGCGCCCGGGCCAGGGCGTGGACCCGCGCGGTGAGTTCGGCGTCCAGCTGGAAGAACTCGGAGGCCCCGTTGTGGGTCTGCACCGCCGGGCGCGGCCGGTCGGTGGGCAGCTCCAGCACCGGCATCCCGGCGGGCAGGTGGCCGCGCCAG
Organism: Kitasatospora sp. NPDC101157; assembly: GCF_044768255.1. Taxonomy (NCBI): domain Bacteria; kingdom Bacillati; phylum Actinomycetota; class Actinomycetes; order Kitasatosporales; family Streptomycetaceae; genus Kitasatospora; species Kitasatospora sp. NPDC101157. Next base: position 108,968 of record NZ_JBIWPL010000009.1, read on the forward strand.
TAGTCCAGCATCTTCTGGGCCTGCGGCCCGGCCAGGAAGCGGTTCTGGTGGTTGAGGAAGTCCAGGTAGCGGGCGGCCACCGGGGGCAGTTCGGGGGTGCGGCCGCGGCTCAGCGCCCGGTAGACCTCGAACAGCTCCTCGATGAAGGTGAAGGTGGAGATCGCGTCCGAGACGATGTGGTGGACGGCCTTCATCAGCACCCAGCGGTCCGGCCCGCGCCGGAACAGCCGCAGCCGGACCAGCGGGTCCTCCGCCAGGTCGTACGGCCGCCGGTACTCGCGGACGATCAGCTCGCGGATCTCCTCCCACGGGCGCCCCTCGACGTCGAACAGCCCGGTGTCGGGGACCACTTCGGCCCGGATCCGCTGGACCGGCCGCCCCTCCTCGGCGGTGAAGGCGGCGCGCAGCCCGGGGTGCCGGGCGACCAGGAAGGCGAAGGCGGCGAACACCAGCTCCGGGTCGAGTTCGGCCCGCACCTCGACCGCGCCGCCGATGTTGTACGCGAAGCCGTCCGGGTGCAGCTGGCGCAGGAACCACAGCGCCTGCTGGTTGTGGGTGAGCGGGTAGCGGGTCTCGTCCGTGTGCAGCTCGACCTCGGCCCGCTCGGGGCCGCCCTCGGCGGCGAGCAGCGCGTCCAGGCCCTCGGTGAGCAGGTCGACCAGGTCGGCGACGCTGCCGTTGCTGAGCAGGGCCACCACCGGCAGGGCGACGCCGAGTTCGCCGTGCACCCGGGCGCGCAGCTCCATGGCGAGCAGCGAGTCCAGGCCGTGCGCGCCGAGTCCGGTGTCCGGGGTGATCCGGTCGGTGCCGGCGCGCAGCACGGCCGCCGCGGCGGCGGTGAACCGCTCGGTGGCGAGCCGGCGGCGGGTGTCCGGGTCGGCGGTGCGGTAGTCGTCCAGGAAGCCGCCGGTCCCGGCCGGGGCCTGTTCGGCGGCGCCGGCCGCCAGCTCGGCGACCAGCGGCGGCGGGGACGGGTACCAGGCGAGGAAGGTCGGCCAGTCGACCACCGTGGCGACCACCAGCTGGGCGCGGTCCTGCCCGAGGACGCGTTCCAGCACGGCGGTGCCGGCCTCCGGCGGCAGCGAGCTCATGCCGCGGGCGTCGCGGTAGTGGGCGACCAGTCCCAGTTCCTCGATCATGCCGGTGGCCCAGGGCCCCCAGTCCAGGCTGAGCGCGGGCAGGCCGGCGGCCCGGCGGTGGTGGGCCAGGGCGTCCAGGAAGGCGTTGCCGGCCGCGTAGTTGGTCTGTCCGGCGGTGGTGAGCAGCGAGGCGACGGAGGCGAACAGCACGAAGTGGTCGAGCGGTTCGGCGTGCAGCAGCCGGTGCAGCAGGTGGGCGCCGACCACCTTGGGGGCGTATCCGGCGTCGAAGGCCGGGCGGGCCATCTGGGTCAGCAGGGTGTCCCTGACCTGCCCGGCGAGGTGGAACGCGCCGCGGATCGGCGGGAGTTCGCGCTCGCGGTAGCCGGCGAGCCAGGCTTCGAGGGCGGTTCCGTCGGTGACGTCCACCGGGGCGAGCAGGGGTTCGGCGCCGAGCGCCTCCAGTTCGCGCAGGAAGGCGATCCGCTCCCCGGCGGGCGTGGCGGGTCCGACGGTGTGCCACTCGGCTCGCGCGGGCAGGGGGGTGCGGCCGACCAGGATCAGCCGGCGGGCGCCGCGCCGCACCAGGGTGCGGCAGAGCAGTCGGCCGAGCGCGCCGAAGCCACCGGTGACCAGGTAGCTGCCGTCGGGGCGCAGCACGGGCGGCAGCGGCCGGGTGAGGCCCTCGGCGGGGCGCAGCCGGCCGGTGAGCCGGCGGCCGGCCCGCAGGGCGAGCTCCTGCTCGTCGTCGGCGGCGGGGTCGGCCGTCAGCTCGGGGAGCAGCACCGCGGCCTGGTCGCCGGCCGGTACCGCCGGATCGAGGTCGATCAGCCGGCCGCGCTGGGCGACGAGTTCCTGCTGCCACAGCACCCGGCCGATGCCCCAGGCGGGTGCGCCGAGCGGTTCGACCCGGTCCTGCGGCCCGGTGGCCTGGGCACCCCGGGTGACGATGTGCAGCCGCCCGTCCGGGTGGGCGGCGGGCAGCACCTGGGCGAGGGTGATCAGCGAGTAGGCGCCGTGGGTGGCGAGCCGGTGGAGCTGCCCGGGGTCGGTGGTGTCCAGGGTGGGCAGGTCGAGGTTCCACAGGTGGACGACGTTCCGCGGGGCCGGGTGGAGGTCGGCGAACAGTCGGCGGAGGTCCTCGGCCGAGTCGGGCCGTACGGTCGCCGTCCCGTCCGCGAGGGCGTAGGCGCCGCCGGGCCGGACCAGGTGGCAGCGGGCGCCGCGGTCGGCGGCCAGTTCGGCGAGCCGTTCGGCGAGGCCGTCGTCGTCCGCGAAGAGCAGCAGGTCGCCGGTGGGCCGCTCGTGCGGGGGTGCCGGGGCGTCCCGCCAGGCGAGTTCGGTGAGCCAGCCGTCGATGGTGGCCAGGCTGACGGTGGCGGCCGCCCGGGCGACGTCGGTGGCCCGGAAGCCGGTGATCCGGCCGAGCGGGGCGCCGTCCTCGGCGTACAGGGCGAGGTCGCCGAGGAGTTCCTCGCCGTTGTCCCGGGTGACGGTGGCGTGCACCCACAGCGGGCGGGCGCCGATCGCGTCGAGCCGGAGCTCCCCGATGGAGACCGGCAGCCGGACGCCGCCGTCCTCGGGGGCGTCCGGCCGGGTGGTGAGCAGGGTCTGGAAGCAGGCGTCGAGCAGCACCGGGTGCAGGTGGTGGTCGGCCGCGTCGGGGCCGAGCTGCTCGGTGGGGCGGATCCGGGCGAGGGCCTCGCCGGGCCCGGTCCACACCTCGGCGACGGCGCGGAAGGCCGGGCCGTAGTCGTAGCCGCGTTCGGCCAGGCGCCGGTAGCAGTCGGGCCCGTCGAGGTGCCGGCCGCGGGCGCGCAGGGCGGCCAGGTCGGCGGCGGGCCCGTGGGAGCGGCGCTGGCCGGTGCGGACCCGGCCGCCGGCGTGGACGGCGGGCTCGGCGCCGGGCGGGGTGGAGGCGATGGTGAAGCGGGCGTCCTCGGGGGCGTAGCCGAGCTGCACGGGGACGGGTTCGGTGTCGGAGAGGAACAGCGCCCGGTTGAGCTCGACGTCGGCGAGCACCACCTCGGTGCCGCCGGTCAGCGCCCGGACGGCCTGGGCGGCCATCTCGACGTACCCGGCGGCGGGGAAGACCACCCGGCCCTCGATCCGGTGGTCGTCCAGGTAGGGCAGCCGCTCCGGGTCGAGCGCGGTGGTCCAGGTGGGCTGGGCGGCGGCGGTGCGGCGGCCGAGCAGCGGGTGGTCGACCCGCCCGAGCCGGACCCGCGCGACCGGTTCGGGCTCCGCCCAGTACCGATCGCGCCGCCAGGGGTAGCCCGGCAGCGGCACCGGGCGCCCGCCCGGGTGCAGCGCCGTCCAGTCCAACTCGACGCCCAGGGTGTGGAGTTCGGCGAGGGTGCGGGCGACGCGCTCGGGCTCGTCCTGCCCGCGGCGGATCGAGGGCAGGGTGTGGGCCCGCTCGGCGCACTCGCGGATCGCGTGGCCGAGCACCGGGTGGGGGCCGACCTCCAGGAACAGCCGGTGCCCGTCCTCGGCCATCCGCTCGACGGCGGCCCGGAAGCGCACCGGGCGGCGGACGTTGTGCCACCAGTACTCGCCGTCCAGCTCGGGCCCCCGGGCCAGCCCCTCCCGGGCGGTCAGGTAGAGCGGCAGCCGTGCCCGCCGCGGCTCGATCCCGGCCAGCGCGGCGGTCAGCTCGTCGCGGATCGGGTCCATCCGCACGCTGTGGTAAGGGACTTCGACGTCCAGCGGGCGGGCGAAGACGCCCTCCCGTTCGAGTTCCGCGGCGAGTTCGCGCAGCGCCTCGGTGTCCCCGGCGAGGGTGACCGCCGAGGGGCTGTTGACGGCGCCGAGCGAGACCCGGCCGCGGTACGGGCGGATCCGCCGCTCGGCCTCGGCCTCCGGCAGGCCGACGGCGAGCATCGAGCCCGTCCCGGCCAGCCGCTGCTGGAGCCCGCTGCGGGCGAGCACCACCCGGACGGCGTCGGCCAGGTCGTAGACCCCGGCCTCGTGGAAGGCGGCGACCTCGCCGGTGCTGTGGCCCACCACCGCGTCGGGCCGCAGTCCGTGGCTCCGCCAGAGCGCCGAAAGGCCCACCTGGACAGCGAAGTTGGCCGGCTGGGCGAGCCAGGTCGCGGCCATCCGGGAGTCGGCCTCGTCCCGTCCGAGTTCCTCCAGCAGCGACCAGCCGGCCTGGGCGCGGATCTGCGCGTCCACGGCCCGCACGGCCTCGCGGTAGACCGGTTCGGCCTCGTACAGACCCCGGCCCATCCCCCACCACTGGGGGCCCATGCCGGTGAACACCCAGGCCAGGCGCCGGTCCCGGCGGTCGCGGGCGCGGCCCTGGACGACCCTCGGGTGGGCCTCGCCGCGCTCGCAGGCGGCCAGGGCCTCGTCCAGCTCGGCCGGTCCGGAGTGGACCACGGCGAGCCGCTCGGGCAGGTGCTGGCGGCGACGCGCCAGGGTGTGGCCGAGGTCAGCCGGCGAGGCTCCGGCGGCCAGCTCCTTCCTTACGGCGGCGGCGAGTTCGGGCAGGGCGGCGGCGTCCCGGGTGCTCAGCGGCAGCACGGTGACGGCCGGCTGCGGCGTGGGCGCCACGGGTGCGGGCGGCGGCGCTTCCTCCAGCAGGACGTGGGCGTTGGTGCCGCCGAAGCCGAAGGAGTTGACGCCCGCGCGGGCCGGGCCCCGGTGCTCGGGCCAGTCGACGGGGGCGGTGGGGAGGTCGAAGGGCAGTGCGGCCAGGTCGATGGCGGGGTTGGGCCGCTCCAGGTTGAGGTGCGGCGGGATGCGGCGGTGCTTGAGGGCCAGTGCGGTCTTGATCAGCCCGGCGACCCCGGCGGCGGCCTCGGTGTGCCCGATGTTGGTCTTCACCGAGCCGACGTAGCAGCGCTCCCCCTCCTGGCGTCCGATGCCCAGCACCCGGCCGAGGGCGGCCGCCTCGATCGGGTCGCCGACCGGGGTGGAGGTGCCGTGCGCCTCGACGTACTGGAGGCTGCCGGGCAGCACCCCGGCCTCGGCGCAGACCCGCTCGATCAGGGCCGCCTGGGCGTCGGCGCTGGGGACGGTGATGCCGTTGGTGCGGCCGTCCTGGTTGACGCCGCTGCCGAGGATCACGGCGTGCACCGGATCGCCGTCGCGCAGCGCGTCGGAGAGCCGCTTGAGCACCACCACGCCGACCCCCTCGGCCCGCACGTAGCCGTCGGCGGAGGCGTCGAAGGCGCGCGAGCGGCCGTCGGCGGAGAGGAAGCCGCCCTTGGTCTCGGCGATCGTGTACTGCGGCGCCATGTGCAGCAGGGCGCCGCCGGCCAGGGCGAGTTCGGTCTCGCCGCGGAGCAGGCTCTGGCAGGCGAGATGGACGGCCACCAGCGAGGAGCTGCAGGCGGTGTCGATCGAGACGCTGGGGCCGCGGAAGTCGAAGCAGTGCGAGATCCGGTTCGAGACCATCGTCATCATGGTGCCGGTGGCGGTGTGCGCGGCGATGGTGGTGAAGTCGAGGTCGGCGAACTGCAGGATCTTCCAGTCCAGGGTGAAGGCGCCCATGTAGACGCCGACGTCCCGCCCGGCCAGCTCGCCGGGGCGCAGCCCGCCGTCCTCCAGCGCCTCCCAGCTCACCTCCAGGAGCTTGCGCTGCTGGGGGTCCATGTGGGCGGCCTCGCGCGGGCTGATCCCGAAGAAGTCCGGGTCGAAGGTGTCGAAGCCGTCGATGTAGCCGCCCCGGCCGCCGATCAGCCGCCCCGGCTTGGCCCGGTCCCGGCTGCCCAGGGTGCCGGTGTCGTACCGGTCGGCGGGGGTGTCGGTGAGACAGTCCCGGCCCTCGATCAGGTTCCGCCAGTAGGTGCGGTGGTCGTTGGCGTGGCCGGGCAGGCGGCAGCCGATGCCGGTGATCGCGATCCGTTCGCAGGGCACGGCGAAGGGCGAGGTGGTCATGGTCCAATCCGAGGGGGGTGGCGCGGGCGGGGGCGAGGGGGCGGCCTCGCGGAGCTCGCGGAGGGTGTTCGTCGGGGCCGGGGTGTCAGACGGACTGCTCGGTGGTCTTCATCCGGCGCCACGGGTGCAGCAGGGTGGCGCCGAGCTCGGCGGTGGTCGGGAACACGGCCGGGTCGGTGAGGCCGACGGTCCGCGGGGTCCGTCCGGGCCGCCAGGTGAAGCTCCCGAACACGTGGTCCCACAGTGACAGGTCGGAGGCGTAGTGGCCGGCTTCGGCGAGGTCGGTGCTGTGGTGCAGGCGGTGGAGCTCCGGGCCGGCCAGCACGTGGCCGAGGAGGCCGATGCGGACGTCGATGTTGGCGTGGACGAAATACCCCTGCGCCATGACGAATATTCCGACCACGAACACAGAATCCGCCGAGAATCCGATCAAAGCCAGCAGGAGTTGGACCACGGACTGCGCGAACAGGACGTCCAGGAAATGGTTCACGCCGTTGTTGGCGACGTTCACCTTGTCCGGCACGTGGTGCACGCCGTGCAGCCGCCAGAGCCACCGGTTGCGGTGCGACCAGCGGTGCACCAGGTAGTCGCCGAGCGAGCCGAACAGCAGCGCGAGCGGGATCTCCAGCGCGAACGGCAGCGCCGGACGGGCCGGGCCGATCAGCTCCACCAGTGCGGTCACCAGCCCCTGGGCCAGTCCGCCGCCCACCATGCTCAGCACGAAGTACACGCTGTACCAGCGGAGTTCACGGCCACTGGGGTGCCAGTCGGTCCGGTACGGGATCACTCGCTCCAGCAGCGCCAGGTAGCCGATGACGGCGATCAGTGCGAGCGGGGAGACCGTGTCGGCCGCCCAGTGGAAGCGCAGTGTCGCGACGGCCGTGCACAGCACCCCCAGGAGCAGGAGCGGATGGGCGAGCCGGCGTGCGATGGCGGACAGCACGCTCCCCCTCATTATTCGCGGACCAACGAACGGCAACGTCAGAGACTCTAGCGGGAGCCGACGGCAGGGTCGGTCATTCGACGTGTTAACGCCATGAATAACCCGATCGACGGACGATCCGCACACGAAGTTGACGCCCGGGCGGCGCGAACCGGGCGCATTTCCGGCCGGGTTCACCGGGCACCGGAGCGCGGCGCGCGCGGTGCCCGGGCGGTCCGCTGGTCCACGCCCCCGGCCTGCGCATCCGGAGTCAGGGTCCGGTCGGCTCCGCCAACCGCCGCGCAGCCTGCGGCCCGTAGCGCGCCAGCCGCCCCCGCAGGCCCCGCAGCTCGTGCCCGACCAGCGCGGGCAGCGCGGCCGCCGGGGCCGACTCCAGCGCGGGCCCCAGCAGCTCGACGGCCGTCCTGGGGTCGTGCGCACAGGCGTGGCAGTCGGCCGCCCGGACGGTGAACAGCAGCCGGGTGGAGGGCAGCTGGGTCGGCCCGAGCAGGCCGAGCGCGGTCTCGGTGGCGGCCAGTGCCCGCCGGGCCAGCCGCGGGTCGTCGACGGCGGCCGCGAGGTCGCGCAGGGCGGCGGCCGCGGCCGACTCCACCCGCAGTCGCATCGAGGCGATGGACAGCCACGGCACGTCCGCCTCGTCCCGGTCGTCGAGGCGTTCCACGTGCGTCCGGGCCAGGCCGATCTCCCGGACGGTGCCGCGCACGTCGCCGGTCAGGGCACGCGCGCGGGCCCGGCTGATCCGGCCCATCGCCCCGGCCCAGGGCCGCCCGGGGGCGACCCGGTCGATCTCCCGGGCGTAGCCGAGCGCGGCCGCCGGATCGCCGTCCAGCCGGGCCAGGATGCTCAGGTCGCTGAGCGTGCCGACCAGGGTGGCCCGGTCCCCGGCGAGTTCGGCCCAGGTCAGCGCGCGGTCGAAGCAGGCCATCGCGGTGGCGTTGCGGCCGTCCTGCATCCGCAGTGCCCCGGCGGCGTGGGCGTGTTCGGCGGCCAGCCGGGCGAGCGGGCCGCGCCGGTCGGCGGGGGCGGCGGCCAGCCGGGCCAGCACGACGTGCAGGGTGCGCTCCACGGCGGCGACCAGGCCCGGCGGGACGCCGGTCTCGCCGGCCCGCAGCTGGGCGGCGAGCAGCCCGGCGAGGGCGTGCGCGGTGGCGGCGTCCAGCGGCGGCGCGGCGGCCGGGTCGGCGGCGCAGAACTGCGCGTACAGCGCGGCGAGTTCGTCGGGCGCCGGGACGGCGCAGCCCTCGGCGTCGTGCAGCGGGCAGAGCAGTCCGTAGTCCGGCAGCCGGGCCGGCGCGGGAAGCACCTCCGCGTCCGGGGCCGCGTCCGCCCCGTCCCGGGCGGTCTCCGCCCCCTGCCGGTCGGTCTCCGCCCCGATGGGCAGCGGCGGCCGGAGCAGCACGGCGGCGAACGGGACGAAGGGGTCGGGCAGCGGCAGCTCGGCGGTCTCGGCCCGCAGGCACGCCGCGAGCACATCGCCTCCGGCGCCGAGGAGTTCGTCGATCCGCTCGGCGGTCCTCGGGGTGACCCGGCGGGCGCCGTGCTCGATCTTGCTGACCGCGGTGTGGTCGTAGCCGATACCGGCGCCGAGCTGCGCCTGGGTGAGCCCGGCCCGGCGCCGCCACTGCCGCAGCCGGGCACCGAACTCCCGCCAGGCGCCCGGCCCCTGGGCCCCGCGCCCGGACGGGTCCCGCGGCTCCCGTGCCGACGCCGAGGCCGAACGGTTCCGGTACACGGCTGCCTCCCCGGGAACCGGCCCCGACGCGGGGCCCTGCGACGAGTCCGACGAGGAGGACGGTACTCGATGACCCCCGTCCCGTACATGACGTGGTCTCAACCACTGGAGGAAAAGCCCAGCTCGACGCGAAACGGCACCCGCACCTTGACGGAATTTGCCAACCCCATGCCGAGCCCGCACCAGCCATTGACCCGAGCATGACGCCATGTGAGTGTTCGGGCACCCGAGCGCGGACGGCCCGCCCGGCCGTCCCCCGGACGCGGCCTGCGGTGCGCCACCAGCCTTGCCGTCCGCGGTCGAGGACCCCCACACGCGAGGAGCCTCGATGCAACGCAGAGTTTCCCCAGGACGGCTGCTGACCACGGCGACCACCCTGACCGTGCTGGCCGGCCTGGTCGGCGCCACCGCCGGGACGGCCACCGCCGCTCCCACCCCCGCCCCCGCGCCGCCCAGCGCCCTGGCCGCCGCCGTCAACGCCGCCGACGCGGCCGCCGCGGCCGGCACCGACGCACTGGCCAAGGGCCCCGGCGAGACCTATGAGCGCCGCACCGTCACACCCTGGCTGAACGGCCTCTACTCCGTCTCCTACGAACGCAGCTACCGCGGCCTGCCGGTGGTCGGCGGCGACGCCGTGGTGCTCGCCGACGGGCAGGGCAAGGTCCACGGCCTGCAGTCGGCGGCCACCGGCCCGGTCGGCGGATCCACGACCCCGCAGATCAGCGCGGCCGACGCGGAGAAGACCGCGCGCACCAAGCTGCCGACCGTCGAGAGGGCGGACTCCCGCCGCCTGGTCGTCCGGGTCAAGGACGGCGCCGGCCGGCTCGCCTGGGAGACCGTGCTGACCGGCCGCACCGCGACCGCGCCCAGCCACCTGCACGTCTTCGTCGACGCCGCCACCGGCGAGGTGGTCGACAGCTACGACGACGTCGAGGCGGGCACCGTCAACAGCAAGTGGAACGGCCCCGGCCCGCTCACCATCAGCACCACCAACTCCGGCGGCTCGTACTCGCTGCGCGACCCGAGTCGGCCAGGGCTGTCCTGCTCCGACAACGACACCGGCCAGGTGTTCACCAAGTCCTCGGACTCCTGGGGCAACGGCAACCCCTCCAGCCGGGAGACCGGCTGCGGCGACGCCATGTGGGCGGCCCAGAAGGAATGGGACATGCTCCGCGACTGGCTCGGCCGGAACGGCCACGACGGCAACGGCGGCAGCTGGCCGATCAAGATGGGCCTCAACGACGTCAACGCCTACTGGGACGGCAGTTCGGTCTCCATCGGCCACAACCAGGCCGGCCAGTGGATCGGCGCCCAGGACGTCGTCGGCCACGAGTTCGGCCACGGCATCGACCAGTACACCCCCGGCGGCGCCAACAACGAGAACGGCCTCGGCGAGGGCACCGGCGACATCTTCGGCTCGCTCACCAAGGAGTACAACAACGAGCCCGCGCCCTACGACTACCCCGACTACCAGGTCGGCCGCCAGATCAACCTGGTCGGCCAGGGCCCGATCCGCAACCTCTACCAGCCCTCGCTGGTCAACAACGACCCGGACTGCTACTCCTCCTCGATCCCGAGCACCGAGGTGCACGCGGCCGCCGGTCCGCTGAACCACTGGTTCTACCTGCTGTCCAACGGCTCCAACCCGGGCAACGGCAAGCCCACCAGCCCGACCTGCAACGGCTCCACCGTCACCGGCATAGGCGCCAAGCAGGCCGGCCAGGTCTGGTACGGCGGCATGCTGCTCAAGACCAGCGGCATGACGTACAAGCGGTACCGCACCACCACCCTGACCGCGGCCAAGAACCTCGACCCGAGCTGCACCTTCTACAACCGGACCAAGGCCGCCTGGGACGCCGTCAGCGTGCCCGCGCAGAGCGGCGACCCGAGCTGCACGCCGTCCGGCAACAACGACTTCTCGCTGACGCTCGGCCCGGCCTCCGGCTCCGTCCAGCCCGGCTCGTCGACCACCGCGACCGTCTCCACCGCCGTCACCTCCGGCACCGCGCAGACCGTCAGCCTGACCGCCACCGGCGCCCCCACCGGAGTCACCGCGACGGTCAACCCCTCCTCCGTGCAGACGGGTTCGTCCGCGACGCTCACCCTGTCCGCCTCCTCCGGCGCCCCGGCCGGCACGTACGTGATCACCGTGACCGGCACCGCCGGCGCGGCCACCCACACCGCCCAGTACACCCTGACCGTCGGCGGCGGCACGCCCGGCGGGCCCGCCCCCGACATCGACGTCGCCAGGATCCAGGCCGACCTGGCCCAGCTGAACACCATCGCCAACCAGAACGGCGGCAACCGCCGGGCCGGCAGCGCCGGGCACAGCCAGTCCGTGGCGTACGTCAAGGGCAAGCTCCAGGCGGCCGGCTTCACCGTCAGCGAGCAGACCTGCACCTCCTGCACCTACCAGTCCAACAACCTGATCGCCGACTGGCCCGGCGGCCCGTCCGACCAGGTCACCGTGCTCGGCGCCCACCTGGACAGCGTCTCGGCCGGACCCGGCATCAACGACAACGGCTCCGGCTCCGCCGTCCTGCTGGAGAACGCCCTCGCGCTCGCCCAGCAGAACCCCACCCTGACCCGGCACGTCCGGTTCGCCTGGTGGACCGGTGAGGAGCAGGGCCTCCAGGGCTCCCAGTACTACGTCGGCCAGCTGAGCTCCGCCCAGCGCTCGGCGATCAAGGCCTACTACAACTTCGACATGGTCGGCTCGCCCAACGCCGGCTACTTCATCAACAACCTCACCTCCGCGGCCTCCGCGCCGATGAAGGCCTACTGGGACTCGCTCAACCTCCAGCCGGAGGAGAACGTCGAGGGCCAGGGCCGCTCCGACGACTACTCCTTCCAGCAGGCCGGCATCCCGACCTCGGGCTACGCGGCCGGCGCCAGCGCCGTCAAGACCTCGGCGCAGGCCGCCAAGTGGGGCGGCACGGCGGGCCAGTCGTACGACTCCTGCTACCACCAGTCCTGCGACACCACGAGCAACGTCGACGCCACCGTGCTCAAGCGCAACGCCAACGGCGTGGCCTCCACCATCTGGAAGACCTCGGTCGGCGGCAGCACCCCCGCCAACGACTTCTCCCTCTCGGTGAACCCGGCCACCGCCACCGTCAAACCCGGCACTTCCACCACCGCGACCGTCGGCACCGCCACCACCTCCGGCTCGGCCCAGACGGTCAACCTGACCGCCACCGGTGCCCCCGCCGGGGTGACGGTCTCCTTCAGCCCGTCCTCGGTGCAGTCCGGCGCCTCGGCCACGATGACCGTCGCCACCGCGGCGTCCACCGCCCCGGGCACCTACGGCATCACCGTCACCGGCACCGGCACCGCCACCCACACCACCAGCTTCACCCTGGTCGTGGGCAGCGGGAACCCCAACCCCGGCAACGCCTGGACCCCGGGCACCACCTACCAGGCGGGCGACGTCGTCACCTACAACGGCGTCAGCTACCGCTGCGTCCAGGGCCACACCGCCCAGGTCGGCTGGGAGCCGCCGATCGTCCCGGCGCTCTGGGAGGCGGTGTGACCGACCGATCGGCTGCCCGGCCGGCCGGCCGACCGACGGATCCGTTGACGGACTGACCGACTGACCGACTGACCGACACCCGTTGAACCGCTGCGCCGCGGCCCGTCGAGGGGGACGGACCGCGGCGCAGCCGTGTGCGGGCGGGGGGCTCATCCGGGGTGGAAGACCACCCGGACGTCCACGCCGACCGGGACGACCGGCGCGTTGCCGGTGTCCCCCGTCCAGGACTGCGGGATCAGGAACATCCGGTCGCCGGACTGCGCCAACAGCCGCAGGCCCTCGTAGCGGTACCGGTAGCGCGCCCCCGCCACCGCATTCGGCAGCGCAGTCTCCCGCACCCCGGCCCAGTCCACGGACAGCCGCTCCGGAGCGTCGAGCCGAACGGCGGGCCGGGGTAGAGGTTGCGGGAGAGCCAGACCGCGTCGGCCTCCCCCTTCTGCCCCCGCGGCCCGCGTCCGTCCGGCACTAGAGTCGGGGCGGACGACGCGTCAGAGACTCCGAGAGGAAGAGGCACCGTGACCACGGACGCCATCCCGGTACCCGAACTGGCCCCCGAGGCCGTCGAACAGTGGCGCGCCGAGGAGGCCGAGCTGGTCCAGCTGCTCGCTCGGGCGCAGCGCGGGATCGGCGGCATCGCCGCCTTCCGGCTCGGCCCGACGCCGACCGTGCTGGTCACCGACCCGGCCGCGGTGCAGCACGTGCTGGGCCGCCACCCCGACCGGTACGTCAAGCGCTCCCACCGGGCCCGGATGCTGGTCGGCGACGGCGTGCTGTCCGCCACCGGGGACGCCTGGAAACGCCAACGGCGCCTTCTGCAGTCCCAGTTCACCGGCCCGGGCATGCGCCGCTACGAGCAGCGGATCGCCGCCGCCGCGCGCCGGACGGCGCAGCGCTGGGAGGGGTACCGGCGCAGCGGGGAGACCTTCGACGTCGGCGAGGAGATGCGCGGCTTCGCCCTGGACACCGTCTGGCGGGCGCTCACCGGACTGGAGCTGGACGACCGGACGGACACCGAACTGCGGGCGGTGGAACGGGTGGTGGCCGCGATGCCGACCCTGCCGACCAACGCCTCCGACGCCCGGGACGCCGTCGCCGAGGACCTCGCCCGGATCGACGCCGTCGCCCGAGCCGCGATCGAGGCGGCCCGCACCGCGGACACCGCGGAACCCGGGGTGCTCCGCGTCCTGGTCGACGCCGCTGACCAACACCCCGAATGCACCGACCGGTTGATCCGCGACGAGCTGGTCACCCTGCTGGTCGCCGGCCACGAGACCACCGCCACCACCCTCACCTGGCTGTTCCTGCTGCTCGACCGCAACCCCGGCGCGCGCGGGGCGGACCCGCACGCCCTGGTCGGCGAGACCCTCCGGCTCTACCCCTCGGCCTGGATGCTCCCCCGGCACGCCGTCGAGGACGACGTGATCGCCGGCCACCGCATCGCCGCCGGCACCGACGTGCTGGTCTGCCCGTACCTCACCCACCGCGACCCGGCCCTGTGGCCCGACCCGGAACGCTTCGACCCCACCCGCTTCACGCCCGGCGCCACCCGCCCCGCCCACCTCGGCGCCTACCTCCCCTTCGGCCTGGGCGCCCGCGCCTGCCTCGGCACCCAGTTCGCCCTCCGCGAGACCACCGCGCTGCTCGACCTCCTGCTCCCCCTCGGCCGCTTGGAGTTCCTCTCCCGCCCCACCGGCGAAGCCTTCAGCATCACCGTCCGCCCCGACGGCCCCACCCCGGCGGTGCTGCGCCCCGCCGCCTGAGCCGTCGGCCCGAACGGTGGATTCGGGTTCCCGGTACGGCCCGGTACGGCCCGGTACGGCCCGGTACGGCCCGGTACGGCCCGGTACGGCCGGCGGCCCGGGGGTGTCGGCTCGACTTGGTGGGCGGCCCGTTCCCCGAGCCGCCCGGAGTCAGCCGTGCCCCTGCGTTCGCCCTCGCCCCCTCCGGTGGCCGCCGCGGGTGCGCCACGCCGCCCGTGAGCACCGCGGCGCTGATGCGGACGGGCCCGTCCACCGGCCCGGGCGACCAAGAGTCAGGACTGCTTCGGCCCCCACCATCGGGGAAGATCCCGTTCCGCCCCGCAGATCCCCTCGGGGCTTCCCCGGAGGACGTTCCTGAGGCCGATCGGTCAGAGCATTCCGTTGCCGGACCGGCGCCGCTCGACCGCCCGGACCAGGTCGGTGCCGATCTCCGCGAGGAAGGACGCGGCCGTGTCGAGCCGCTGCCCGGCGGGCGTGGCCGCGCCGAGAAGGTCGGCCCCGTCGCGGGCGAACTCGGCCAGCAGGGCGTTGCGTCGGGCGCTGGCGAGCATCGATCGGTACCAGACGTCGGAGTCGATCGTGTACTGCTCGCGGCGGCCGTGGCCGTCCCGTTCGCGGCGGATCAGCTCCTGGTCCTCCAGGTAGCCGACCGCCTTGGAGACCGAGGCCGGGCTCACGCCGAGCCGCTGCACCAGCTCGGCGGCGCTCAGGGTACCGCTGTCGGTGACGTACAGACAGCCGAGGACCCGGGCCACCATGCGCGGCAGGCCGAGTTGCACCAGCAGGGCTGCGAAGCGGTCGGCGAACTCGGTGACGGCGGCCGGGTCGCGGCCGTCCGGCACCGTCGCGGTGCCCCCGACGGGCCGGGCCGCGCCCGGTCGGCGGCGGGCCCGGCGGGCGGTGGCGCGCTGGGCGGCGTGCGCGTGGTAGCGGCCGGGGCCGCCGTTGCGGGCGATCTCCCTGGTCACCGTGGAGGTGGGGCGGGCGATCAGCCGGGCGATCGCGGCGTAGTCGAGCCCTTCGGCGAGGCCGCTGGCGATCGTGACACGGTCCTGCTGGCTCAGCCTGGCGCCTGGCACGGGTGGCTCCTTTCGTCGGGCCTCGAACCTCGGATCTCGGACCTCGGATCTCGGGCCTGCAGACGAGTATCCGGGCGCCGGGGACGGTTGCAACCACGATTGCATTCGCCGACAAGCGCATTGCAATGATTGACCGTCACTGACCTGCGGTTTTCAGCGGATTTGCGCGATCGCATGTTGAGGGAATCCCGAATCCGGCCGTACGTTCTTCACCGACGACGAAAGCCCGACAGACCCAGGGGGACCCACCATGAAGAACATCGCCCGCGCCACCGCCGCCACCGTTGCGGCCTGCACCCTGCTGACCGCCGCCCCGGCCGCCTCCTCCGCCCCCATCTCCCACTCCGCCTCCATCGGCGGCCACCGGGGCCTGCAGACCGTCCTCGACCAGGCGGTCACCACGGCCGGCCTGCCGGGCGCGATGGCCGAGGTGCACGACGGCGACTCGACCTGGTTCGGGCAGGCGGGCACCGCCGACCGGAACACCGGCCGGCCGCTGCGCCCGCAGGACCGGTTCCGGATCGGCAGCACCACCAAGACCTTCGTGGCCACCGTGCTGCTCCAGCTGGAGGCCGAGCACCGGCTGAGCCTGGACGACAGCGTCGAACGGTGGCTGCCCGGCCTGGTGGACGGCAACGGCTACGACGGGTCGAGGATCACCCTCCGCCAGTTGCTCAACCACACCAGCGGAATCGCCAACTTCGCGGTGGCCGACCAGGTCAGCAAGGACTTCCAGGGGGAGCCCTTCCTCCAGCACCGCTTCGACAGCTTCACCCCGCGCCAGCTGGTCCGGCTCGGGATCAGCGTGAAGCCCGACTTCGCCCCCGGCACCGGCTGGCGGTACTCCGACACCAACTACGTGCTGGCCGGCCTGGTCATCGAGCAGGCCACCGGGCACCACCTCGCGCAGGAGATCACCGACCGCTTCGTGAAGCCACTGCACCTGAAGAGCACCTACGAGCCGACCGGCGACGACACCGCCGTCCACGGCCCGCACGGCCGCTTCTACTCCAAGCTCGGCCCGATGAACGCCCCCACCCTTCCCCAGTACGACGTCACCGAGCTCAACCCGTCCTGGGGGTACGGCTCCGGCGACCTCATCTCCACCACGGGCGACCTGAGCACCTTCTTCCGGGCGCTCCTGGCGGGCCGCCTGCTGCCGCCCGCCCAGACCGCCGAGATGGTCACCGTGCAGGACCCGGGCAACGCGTGGATCCCCGATTCCCGCTACGGCCTGGGCGTCGCCTCCCTCACCCTCTCGTGCGGCCAGGTGTGGGGCATGGGCGGCGCGATCAACGGCTCGTGGTCCTACACCTTCGGCACCCGCGACGGCCGCCACCTGCTCTCCACCGAGGTCAACGGCGACTGGGCCGACGGCGAGCAGTGGGGCCCGATCTCGGTCTTCACCAAGGAGCTGGAGGCGGAGTTCTGCGGCAAGACGGCCGCGTGAAGCGCGGAGGGCGCCGAAACGAGCGTGGCCGCTCCCGAACCGGGAGCGGCCACGCCGTCACTGCAGGGACACCGGCGAACTCGGAACTCAGAACCGGAGCTCAGAAATCAGAACCGGAACTCAGAACCGGAACTCAGAAGCCGAAGACGTCACCCGTGTACTTGGTCAGCTCGCTGCCGTTGACGTAGGTGTGCGACCAGTTGACGCCGGTCGCGCCCCAGTTGCCCTGCGCCGTGGCGGTGACCGGCGCCTGGAGAGCCATGACCATCCAGGTGGGGTGCACCAGCAGCTTGCTGAAGTCGCCGTTGACGCGGGCCAGTTCACTGCAGGCCGCGTCGGGGTTGGTGACGGTGCCCGTGCCGACGACGGAGGTTAAGCCGGAGCCGTCCTGGACGGCGGCACAGGACAGGTCGGCCGAGGTCGTGGCGCCCGTCGAATCGGTCTTGGTCAGGTGAACCGAGCCGAGCAGGGTGGTGCCCGTGGTAGCGGCCTGGGCGGTGCCGGCCATCAGGATCGCCGAGGCCGCGCCGGTCGCGAGCAGACCGGCGACCGTCATGGTGATGCGTCGCATTCGTGATGCCTTTCCTCTACGTTGCCCGGATCTCGTGTTTCCGGGCAGCTGCGTGCGCCACACAATCAATCGAAGCTGTGCGGAGCGTTACGATCATATGAACGCTCATGTCAGGTGCATGCCGAACCCGCCCACTGTGGCGCAGCTCACGCCCCGTACGCGCGAATGCCCTCGTCGGCCGGCCCGGTCAACGGGCGGGGCAGGTGGAAGCACTCCAGTTCCGTGCCGTACCAGCGGGTGGTCCGGCCCTGCGGCGTCATGCCGAGCCGTCGGCAGACGGCCATGGAGGGCTCGTTGTCGGGCCGGACCACCGCGTGGATCTCCGGGAGGCCGCCGGCGAAGCCCCTGGCGACGGCGCCCCGGGCGGCTTCGGTGGCGAAGCCCCGGCCCCAGCTGTCGGGATGGAGGTGCCAGCCGACCTCGACCTCGCCGTCGCCGCCCGGGATGGGCACCAGCAGCACCGTTCCGGCGACCACGCCGGTGTCCTTGCGCTGGACCGCCCAGATGCCGAAGCGGGGATCGGCCGAGGAGGAGCGGAAACGCTCGATCCTGGCGTCGGCCGCGTCGAGGCTGTCCAGCACGGCCGGGCTGCTGCCCAGCCGGCGGGCGACCTCCCAGCGGGAGTACAGGTCGAACGCCCGCTCCCGGTCGGCCCGCTCCCAGGGGCGTACGGTCAGGCGCTCGGTGGTGAACACGGCGGGGTCGGGGCTCATAGCAGTGGTTCTCCCTGTTTCCTACGGAGTCGGGGGACGGGAGGCCGGGGGCTGGGCAGCTCGGACCCGGTCAGGTCGACGCGCGGGCGCGCCCGCGCGCAGGCGGCGCAGCATCCGGGCGTCCTGGAAGCCCACAGCCCGAGCCGCGGCCTCGACGGTGGCGCCGTGGGAGATGAGGTGTTCGGCCCGTTCGAGCCGCAGTTCCTGCTGGTAGCGCAGCGGGGTGCGGCCGGTGGCCTCGGTGAAGTGGCGGGTGAGGGTGCGTTCGCTGACGCCGGAGGCGGCGGCGAGCTCCGCCAGGCGCAGCCGGGTGGTGTACCCGGCGTCGATCAGGTCCTGGACGTGGTGGACGGCGTCGACGAGGTGGGCCCGGTGCCTGAGCATCGCGCTGGTCTGCTGCTCGTCCCCGTTGCGCCGGGCGTAGACGACCATCTCGCGGGCGATCCGGGCGGCGGCCGCGGGTCCGTGGCGGCCGGCGACCAGGTGCAGCGCGAGGTCGATGCCGCTGGCGATGCCCGCCGAGGTGACCACCCGGCCGTCCACCACGTACAGCACGTCGCGGACCACGCACGCCGACGGGTGGCGGCGGGCGAGCTCGTCCTGGGCGTCGTGGTGGGTGGTGCAGCGGCGGCCGTCCAGCAGTCCGGCCCGGCCGAGGGCGGTCGCGCCGGTGCAGATGCTGGCGACCGTCCCGCCCGCCGCGTGGTGGGCGGCCAGCCGCTCCAGCGACGCCGGGGACGGTCCGTGGGAAGCGCCACCGGGGCCGCCACCGGAACCGCCGCCGCCCGGCGAGCGGGGTTCGCGCCAGCCGGGGACGACGACCAGGTCCCCGGCCGACAGCGGCGGCCACTCGGTGGCGGCCCGCAGCGGCAGGCCCTGCGCCGTCGGGACGTCCTCCTGCTCGGCCACGTAGCCGATCTGGTACCCGAGGCCCAGGTCGGCCGCGGTCGAGAACACCTGGGCGGGCCCGGCGAGGTCCAGCAGGTGCAGCTGCGGGACGAGCAGGAAGACGACGCGGGTCACGATCCGGTCAGCTCCCGGACGGTGGCGACCCGGGCGAAGCGGCCCGCGAGGGCGTACTCGGTGCGGGCCGTGATCTCCTCCGTGGAGAGCGTGCGCGGGTCCGCGAGGATCTCGGCGAGGCTGCGCCCGGGCGGCGCGTCCCGGTGCTCGATCGGGTGGGTCGCGGTGGCGTCGGTGACGAAGGTGACGTCGTAGCCGAGGTCGGCGGCGACCCGGGTGGTGGTCTCGCAGCACTGCTCGGTGCGGATGCCGCTGACGGTCAGGTCACGGATGCCGCGCTCGGTCAGCTGCTGCTGGAGGTTGGTGGTGGTGAAGGCGTTGTGGGAGGTCTTGGTGAGGACGGGCTCGCCCTCGGCGGGCACCAGCCCGTCGATCATCCGCACGTACCCCAGGGCGGGGTCGAAGACCGTCCCGCTGCCCGCTTCGGCGTGCAGGACCCAGACGACCAGGTCCCCCTCCGCGCGGGCGTGTGCGACCAGCTTGTTCACCTGGGTGACGATATCGGGGTTGGAGACGGCCGCCCAGTTCTCCTGCCGGCGGAAGGATTCCTGGACGTCGATGACGAGGAGTGCTCTGTTCATGCCCCGATCCTGGCGGGCCCGGGGCCCTCGGCCGAAGACACCATCGGGGCCGGATGCGGAACGATCCGGTCAGCCGAAGATGGCGGCGGGGTCGCCGGTGAACCAGGTGTTGTCGATGCTCATCCGCCGGATGACCCAGCGGTCGCCGTCGCGGACGAGCTCGACGTCGTAGGGGTTCTTCAGCAGGGCGTGGGTGGCGGGGTCGGCGATCAGCAGGTGCTGCGCCTCCACGAGGGCGGTGAGGTGGGCGGTGTCGCCGTCGATCGTGATCCGGGGGTTGGTGACCTGGTGGGTGGTGTCGATCCGGCCGGTGAACATGGCCAGGATGGTGCTGACGATGGTGTCCCGTCCGGACATCACCGGCGGCTCGGCGCCCCACTTCGCCGCGGCCGGGCGGAAGTCCAGCTCGGCGTCGGCGGCGAAGGCCGAGGCGAAGAGCTCCTTGTCCTTGAGGTCCTGGCCGAGGCCGAAGCGGTAGAGGGCGTCGACGATCTCGGCGCGGTCCCGGAGTTCCTCGACGACCGCGGCGGTGTCGTGGGCCGGGGCGGTCAGGGCGCGGTCGCGGGTGACATACACGATGGACTCCTCCGGGGGGCTGTGTTTCCGACAGCTCTGATCATGCTGTGGGCGGTGTGGATCATCAATGCGCGTCTGTGCCACGATCGTGAAGCCACAGTTGACGATCGGAAGTGGACGGGGGAAGGAGCCGGATGCTGGAGCGGCACGAGCTGGAGGCCTTCCTCACGCTCACCGAGGAACTGCACTTCGGGCGCACCGCGGAACGACTGCACGTCTCCACGGCCAGGATCAGCCAGACGATCGCCAAGCTGGAGCGCCGGATCGGTGTCCCGCTGTTCCACCGCACCAGCCGCCGGGTGGAGTTGTCCCCGGTGGGGCGGGACCTGTACGAGGAGCTCCGGCCCGCGTGGACCCGCATCACCACCGCGGTCGCCCGGGCCGTCGAGGCCGGGCGCGGTCTCAGTGGACGACTGCGGGTCGCCTTCACCGACCCCGCGGCGGGCCAGCTGCTGGTCGGCGTCGCACAGGCGTTCCGGGACCGGCACCCCGACTGCGACGTCCAGCTCCGGGAGGCCCAAATGCCGGACGTCCTGCCGTGGTTGCGCAGCGGAACGGTGGACCTCGCGCTGACCTGCCACCCGCTGCGGGCGGAGGACCTCGTGGTGGGACCGGTACTGGTGCGCGAGGCCCGGATGCTCGCCGTACCGGCCGGGCACCCGTTCGCCCACCGCGAGGCCGTGTCCGTGACGGACCTGGCCCGGGTGGCCGTCCTGCGGGCGGAGACGATGACGTTCAACGAGGCGCTCACACTCGTGGGCGCCGGCGAGGGCGTCCTCACCGTCGGGGCGCACGCCCGGCGGTACTTCGCCCGGCCCGATGTCGCCTACGTGCGCCTCACGGACGCCGAGCCGGTCGAGTGGGGACTGGTCTGGCACACGGGCGGAGCCACGGCCCGCGTCCGCGCCTTCGGCGACACCGCCGTGGATGTCGTCCGGGCGCTGTGACCCGGCGCGAGGCCCACTGTGTCACCGTCACCGCGCGGGGGGGGGGGGGGGGCGGGGGGCCGCGCCCCCCCCCCCCCCCCCCCCCACCCCCCCCCCCCCGGCCCCCCCGGAGGGAGAACAGCGAGAGGGGAC
>NZ_JBIWPL010000009.1:129982-286640 GCF_044768255.1 Kitasatospora sp. NPDC101157
CGGGCCCCCCCCGGCGCCCGCCCGGGGGGGGGGGGGGGCCGGCGGCGCGCCCCGCGCGCGCCCCCCCGGGCCGCCCCCCCGCCCGGGGGGCCCCCGGGGGGGGGGGCCCCCCCCCCCCCCGCCCTGCACAACCTCAGTCCAGGCAGAACTCGTTGCCCTCGATGTCCTGCATCGAGATGCAGGAGTCGTGGCCGTCGTACAGCAGTTGCACCCGCACCGCGCCCAGCGCGAGCACCCGCTCGCTCTCGGCCTCAAGCACGGCCAGGCGCTCCTCGCCCACGAGCCCGGTACCGACCCGCACGTCGAGGTGCACCCGGTTCTTGACGACCTTCCCCTCGGGAACGCGCTGGAAGTACAGCCGCGGACCGGCTCCGGTCGGATCGCTGCAGGCGAACCACGAACCCCGCTCCTCGGGAGAGCGGGAGTTCTCGTACTCCTCCCAGGTGGCGAACCCGTTCGGTGGTTTCGGCGGGACGTACCCCAGCAGCTCGCACCAGAAGCGGCCGACCCGCTCGGGCTCCGCACAGTCGAAGGTGACCTGGAACTGTCTGATCGTCGCCATCGGCTCACCATAGTGGCGCGCACCGCCCACCGGACAGCCGATTCAGGCCTCAGGCCGCCGCGTTCACCGCCCGGCCGAGGTGCCGGGCGAAGAACCGGACCGCGCTGTCGACCTCGAAGCGCGGCAGTTCCTTGTGCTTGCCCGAGTTCACGTGCAGTGACTTCTCCGCCGAGGCGAAGGCGTCGAAGAGCGCGAGGCCCTCCTCGCGGGATATGTGCTCGTCGTCCCACTGGAGGTCGAACTCGACCGGGACGGTGATCCGCTTGGCGTACTCGGCCAGCACCTGGGGCCAGTGCTGGCCGAACACCGCGGCGGTGATCCGGGGCTCGTCGGCGACGAACGGAACGCCGATCGCGGTGCCCATGTTGATGCCCCAGAAGCCGACCGGCCCCCCGGTCCCGATCTCCGGCAGCTGCTGGAGGGCGTCGAGCAGCGCGCGGTACTCGGGCACGGCGAGCTTGGCCAGGTGGTCGTTGTAGCGGACCACGATCGGCCCCTCCGGCTCGCCGGCCGCCCTCGCCGCGAACAGCGCGGATATCTCCCGCTCGTCGTGCTCGCTGCGCGGGCGGTCGCCATGACCGGGCGCATCGAGGACGGCCACGTGGTACCCGCAGCCGCGCACCAGGTGCTCGGCCCGGCCGGACATCGCCGGGTGCTTCTTGTGGTTGCCGCCCCCGTGGGCCTGGAGCACCAGCGGCGCACCGTCCGCACCGGACACGGGAGACCAGAGGACACCGGGTACGCCGTTGACGGTGAACTCGCGTTCGACGATGCCGTCGGTGACGGATTCAGCGGTGAAGAGGAAAGCGTTCATGGCAGTTGCCCTTCGAGAGTGCCTTGCAAGGAGGCGCTCCCGGCGAGACCTACGTCAATCGCCACTCGTGACGGCAAGGGGGAGCACCCATATCGGTACAGCGTTCACGGGTCTCACCTCCTCGGGCGGTGTCACGGTCGACCGAGAAGCTATCAGCTCGATCACCGACCCCGCCAGCCATTTTTCTTCCGCCCCGCGAACCTCCCAACGGCCCTCCGTCCCAGCGCCGTTCGTCCCAGAGTCACTCTCCGAAGTGGCAACGCCACCCCGGCCCACCCGTGTCGCGCGCCGGCACCGCTGTCCCCGGGTCCCGACCCGGGGCGGAACCGCGCCAGCGCGGCGGCGGACCAGCACTCTCGGGAACCTGACCGGCCGTCGAACCCGGAGCGGCATGCACCACCGTGCTCCCACCGGTACCGCTGCCGGTACCACTGCTGGTTCCGGCGCCGTGGACGGCGTGCGCCCAGAGGGCCAGTCCCGCGCGGAGGAGGTGGCGCACGGCGGCGGTCTCCTCGTCCGTCCAGGCCTCCCCGCCGGCGGCCGGGTCGAGGGGCTCACCGCCGAAGGCCTTTTCGTAGGCGCTGTCGTGGATCGTCCCCTGGGCGGGCGGGCGCGGTCCGGACCGCACGCTGTGGGCGAGGTCCTCGAAGAAGTTCCACGCGTCCAGCAGCCGGCCCTCCGCGACCGGGCCGAGTTCGGGGTGCTCGACCCACCGCCGCACCGGGCGCAGATCGAGGGTGCCCTCGCCCTCCCAGGTGACCTCCCAGCCGTTGCGCTCGCAGTGTTCCCGCAACGGTGCGAGCTCCTCGAACGCGAGGAGCCTCCCGCCTTCGTCGACCATGAGCGCATCGGGGTCCTCGCCCTCCCCGGGACGCCATACCAGGGTGAAGTCCCCTCTCCTGGTCACGATGCGGTACGGGAAGTAGTCAGCCATCCGGGCCTCCCTGCTGCCGTGGCGCGGCACCGGTCGCCGCGTAGCCGTCCAGTGGTCGAGCAGACCGCAGCTTCCCACCCCCGGGGTTCGTGGCGAAACGGAATTCGTGGGGGCGGGCGGCGCCGGCCCCGCTCAGTGCCGGTGGTGGTTGTCGGGCTGCGCGGGGTCTCCCGGGTGTTCCAGTCCCTCGACCAGGGTGAGGCGTTGGGCCCGCGCGCCGTCGAGCCAGCGGACGAAGGCGGCGCGGCGGGCGGCTTCGCGGAGGGCCGGCGCGGGGTCGGCGCTCCGGGGGGCGGTGAGGGTGGCGAGGAGCACGGCCGTCCAGGGGCAGACGGTGACCCACTGGCCGGGCGGGGCGGTGCGGAGGGCTTCGGCGAGGGCGGTCGGGAGGGTGGCGGGGTCGGCCTCGAAGCCGCCGTCGGGCAGGGCGAGGCGCCAGCGGGTGGCCGGTGGGCGGGTGGTCAGGCTGCGGTAGTGGGCGATGTCGGCGGGTGAGGGCTCGACCCCCGCCGTCACCGCCCGGTAGACGGCGCGGACGGCCGCGCTGCCCTCGTACGCGGCCGCGGTGATCGAGCCGAGTTCGACGGCGGCCCGCTGGTCGAGCCGGGCGGGCCCGGACGCCGTGACGGGCAGCCCGCGTTCGGCGGCGACCGCCTCGCAGAGCGCCTCGGTGAGCAGGACCTGGGCGACCCAGCGGGTGAGCTGCCGGTCCTCCGAACTGCCCGGCTGCGGCAGGGCGGTGGCGCGCGGGCCGCTGCGGAGCGCCGCGAGGCGCTGGTCGAGGGCGGTGCGGGGAAGGGGGCGCCCGTCGAGCAGTCCGAGAGTCACGCCTCCACCACCAGGGCGACGGTCGGGGCGTACTGGCAGCGGCCGAACCACATGACCTTGGCCAGCGCCCAGTAGCTGCCCGGGTCGGTGGACTCGGGAGCGGTGACGGCGAAGTCGACGGTCACCGAGGAGCCGGCCGGGACGGTGAAGCCGCGCACCGGGTCCGCGATCGCCTCCCAGGTGCCCCACGGGGAGACCAGTTGGAGCTCACCCCGGATCTCGCCGCGCGTCCGGTTGGTGAGGGTGAGGCCGAGGCCGGTGCGGCCGCCGGGGGCCAGGTGCAGGGACTCGGAGGAGACGTCCACGGACAGGCCGGTGTCCCGGGCGGTCACGCCCTTGGTTCCCTGGGCCGCCGTCCAGTCCTCCGGGGCGTCCCCGGGGACGGGCAGCAGCCCGGGCAGGTCGCCGACCGCGATGGTGACCACGTCCTCGAACCGCTGGCCGTCGTGCTCGATCCGGACGGCGGCGAAGTGCAGCCCGGGTTCGGTGTCCGCCGGCGGGGTGAGGGTGACGGGGAAGCGCAGGTGGCCCCCGGGCTCCAGGCGGTACGGGCGGCTGCCGGGGCCGGCCGTCCAGCCCTCGGGGGGCAGGACGACGGCCGTGCCCTCGACGGCGGCATCGCGGAGCTGGGAGGAGAGGGCGACCGAGAAGGTCACCGTCTCCCCCGCCGTCCGCAGCAGGCCCGGCGAGGCGCCGACCGACACCGGCAGGTAGCCGAGCGGGGCCGGGCCCCGGTTGTGCAGCCAGTAGCGGGCGTGGACGGGCTGGGCGGGCTCGGCGACCGGGCCGAGCACGGGTCCGTCGGTGGAGGCGGTCGGCGCCGGGGCCCCCGGAGCCGCGAGCAGGGTGGCGATCTGCGAACCCGCGAGTTCCACGGCCCCGACCGGCTCCCCGAGCGGTCGTTCCAGCAGGTCGGCGGGCCGAATCCGGTCCAGCCCGAGCGCGCCGCCGAGCTCGGCCGTCCGCCCGAGGCCCGTGGACTCGACGAGTCGGACGGTGAGATCGCGGCCCACGGCCGCCGCCGAGCCCTGGGCGATCGGGTTCCCGGCCGGTTTGAGCGCGCCCAGCAGCACCTCGCGCTGCGGTTCGACCCGCAGCCAGGACAGGGTGGGCGGCAGCGGCCCCTCCTGGGCCTCCACCACCCGTGCGTACAGCGGGTGGTTGAACTCCTGCCCTCGGGCGGGCAGGGTCTGCGCCCGCCAGTCACCGTCACCGCCCACCAGTGCGTAGCTGAACTCGTGCGTCCAGTGCTGGAGTTGGAAGGAGGCTCCGTCCGGCAGGGTGCGCCGGGGCGGGTCGATCCACACGCCGGACGGCCAGCCGGTGCAGGAGCGCATCAGCGACAGGTGCAGCGCGCCGGTGGCGTCCACCGCGAAGCCGGGCAGGCCGAAGCTGAGCAACGCCACGGTGTGGTCGGCGAGTTCGTCCCGGACCGGGGAGGGGCAGACGGCGGTGATCCGGGCGTCCGCGAGGTCCTCGACCAGGGCCTGGAGATCGGAGACGACCAGCGCCGGCAGGGCCCGCAGGTCACGCAGGTCGGCGCCCGGCCGCCACACCTCGGCGAGCGGCGTGAGGGCCGGCACCCACACGGCGCCGTGCGCCTTCAGCGCGGCCGCGTACTCCTCCCCCGCCCGGTCGATCAAATCGCTTGCCACGTCGTTGACTTCCGGACCGCCGACCACGATCCGGAAGTCCGGCAGGTTGGAGTCCAGGTCGAGCCAGCCGTACCGCGCCCAGTCCGCTCCCGAGGTGGTGGCGGTGACCCCGACGCGGGCGAGGGCGACCACCAGCGGGCGGGCGTCGGCCGCATCGTCCAGGGAGGGCACCACGACCTCGGCCACGCCCAGCGCGCGGCAGCCGGTCACCCGGCCCGCGGCGTCGGTGAGGACGGCCCGGGCGGTGGCCCCCAGGCCGAACCAGGTGTTGGCCGGGTTGTCCAGGGTCCAGGGCGCCTCCGCCGAGTCGACGTCCGGCATCGCGAAGCCGCGCCCGATGACCGCTCCGGCGACCTCGCTGACCGGTAGCCCACCGGGCACCTCGACCGGGAAGCGCAGCCGCAGCAGCCGGTCGGCGCCGGAGTGATCGACGACCCGGGTCCGGCAGTCCACCCGGTCCAGGCCGCGCCACAGCGTGACCGTCTGCTCGTAGCCGATGCCGTCGACCCTCCCCCCGATCACCAGCCGCTCGCCGAGCGGCCCGGTCTCCCGGCGCACGTCCGCCCGCGTCGAGCCCGAACCGAGCACCGGGCCGCTCGGCACCAGGTGCCAGGGGCCCTCGCCGAAGTCGGGGTGCTGCGGGTACTCCCGGTACACGCGAAGCTCGTTGCCGAGACGGCCGTCCTGGATCAACTCCCGCTCGTGCAGCAGGTCGTACACCGAGACGAGACCGCCGCCGCGGGCCGGGTCGGCGGCCACCCGGTACCGGTCGTTGGCGATCACCGACCCTTCGGCGGCCGTCCACGCCGGTTCGGCGGGGCCCTCCACCAGTCGCCAGGTGCGCCACCCGAGCGCGGGTACGCCCTCGGCGAGGAAGCGCAGCGTGCCCCGGTCGACGGCGCTCGGCACGGGCGCGCCCGTGTCGTCCAGCACGCGCACCGACCGTTCGCCGTCCGGGAGTTCGACGGCCGCCAGGTCGGTCCGGTCGAAGGACAACGTGTTGGTCACCACCACTGCCGACCCGAGCCCCACCGCCGACCCCGGCCCCACCGCCGACCCCGGCCCCACTGCCGACCCCGGCCCCACCGTCGAGATCCGCGCCGTCAGCGCGTCCAGCGCCGTGTCGCGGACGGCCGAGGCCAGGTCGTACGCCTCCCGCCAGCCGCCGAGCAGGTCCAGGTACACCTGGTCCGACTCCGAGCCGGTGATCGCGTCGTGGTGGGCCCCGTAGGCGAGTTGGCGCCACACCTTGTCCAGCGCCGCCGCCGGGTACCGCCCCAGCCCGTTCACGACGGCGAGCGTGGCGAGCTTCTCCGCGTCCACCGCCGCGGTCTCACCCGCCCGTTGGGCCTGCTTGGTGTCGATGTACGAGACGTCCTTGCCGGTGTACACCGGGTTCATGTCGCGGGTCTGCGGGCCGGGCCGGCGTCCGGTGGCGTCGAGTTCGGCCCGGACGGCGTCCAGGAAGTCGCGCGGGGTGGCGCAGACGAAGCGCGGCCACAGGTACCTGGCGGCCCAGGAGCGGTGGATCTCGGTGACCCACTTGTTCGGCGGGGTGTAGTCCGTGCCCACCGGCAGCAGCAGGTTCCTGGTCGCCCCGACCGGCTTGAGCTTGCGGTACAGCTCGTACACGGCCTGCTCGGCGGTGGCGAGTCCGGGGAGGAGTCCATCCACCAGCCGGCCGAGTAGTGGTGGGGCATGTAGTGGGTGAGCACGCCCTCGCCGCCGGGCGCGATCCACTCGAACTCGCTCGGGAACTGCATCACCCGGGCGTCGTCCTTGCCCTCGCGGAAGTTCTTCTGGATCGGACCCCACTGGTGGAACGGCCCGCGGGCCCAGGCGCTGCCGGTGAGACCGGCCGCGGCCAGGTGGCCGGGGAACTGCGGGTCGTGCCCGAACACGTCGAGCTGCCAGGCGGTTCGCGGGTCACCGCCGAGGATGTCGCGCTGGTAGCCGATGCCGTGGACGATGTTGCGGATGGTCGTCTCGGCGCCCGTGAGGTTGGTGTTGGGCTCGTTGTAGGTACCGCCGACGAGTTCGACCTGCCCGCGCTCCAGCAGCAGGCGCAGGGTCTCGCGGCGTTCCGGGTGCTGGTCGAAGTAGGGCTTCAGGTAGTCGACCTCGGCGAGCACGAACCTGTACACCGGGTCCCGCAGGGCGAGGTCCAGGTGGGCGTCCACCAGGGCGAAGCCGTTGCGTTCCCAGAGCGGCCGGGTGGTGGCGTCGGCGGAGAGCAGTTCCCAGGGGGAGGTGTAGGCGGCCTGGGTGTTCCACCACACCGGGTCGTAGTGGAAGTGGGAGACCAGGAACATCGTCCAGCCGGGCTCCGCGACCTCGACGACGCCCGGCAGTTCGCTGGACGACGCCCGCACCGTCACGGGGAGCCGGTCGCCCGGCGAGGCCCCGGTGATCTCCAGGGGGACTTCGACCGGACCCGTGCCGGTCGCCTCGCCGCGAACGCCCGTACCGCTGACGGTGATCCGGGCGGCCGGTCCCTCGATGGTCACCCGCAGCAGTTGGCGCGGGCTGTCCTCGGGGCCGGTGAAGAGGTCGGTGCTCTCGACGGCGGCGATGGTGGTGACCGGCACGGGCGTTGGTCCCTTCCTGACGGAGGTCCGAGGGTCCTACTGCCCCCAGGCCTCGAACTCGTAGATGCGGGCGGCCGGATCGGCGGTTTGGGTCGGCTTGGTGACGACCAGCCGCACGTAGCGGGCGGTGGTGTTCACCGGATGGCTGGTGGTGCCCGCGGTGTTGCCGGTCACGGTGGCGACCGTCGTCCACGGGTCGGTGGTCTTCGAGCGGACCTGGATGGAGAAGTCCCGGGTGTTGTAGGAGGCGCTCTCACCGCCCGCCTGGGCGTGCTCGACCACGAACCTGTCCAGCTTCCTCGCCGAACCGAGGTCCACCTCCAGCCACTTGGCGGTGGTGAGGGTGCACCACTTGTCACCGGTCCCGCCGCCGACGCTGCCGTTGACGGCCTTGGCCGGGCCCTCGTTGGCGTTGCACTGGCCGGAGGCGGTGGCCGGGCGGTTCAGGGCCAGGTTGGTCGAGCCCGAAGGCGGCGTTCCGTTCCAACCCACCACCGTGGAGGCGACGTCGGAGTGCCCGTAGGTGGTGGACACCGCCTCGACGTCCAGCGTGGTGCCGGCCTCACCACCGGCCCGGTCGAGCCGCCCGACGAAGTAGGCGTCGTTGGGGGTGGCCCCCAGGAAGGTGCGGCTGCCGTCCGCGTTGCGCCGGTACACCTCGTAGTGGTGGACGTTTCCGCCGGGCGCGGCCGTCCAGGAGAGCCGCAGCGACTGGACGGCGCCCGCGGTCACCTCGCTCGCGCCGAGCACGGTCAGCCCGCCCGGTGCCGCCGGCTTCTCCACCGAACCGTCGTGGACAGCGACTTGGCCGACGCGCAGGTCGTACGCCGGGTCCGGGCCGGAGGAGCCGTCCACCTGGAGTGCGAGTTGGGAGATGGTCCGGCCCGCGTAGGGGGAGAGGTCGAGGGTGTGCCGCTCCCAGCCCGTCCCGGCGTTGGCCCCGACGTCCACGGTGGTGAAGCTGCCCGGGGTGTCGGTGAAGGAAACCGCCGCCTTGAGCCTGGTCGGACCGGCGGCCGGGGTCTTCACCACCAGGTCGAGCCCGGTGTCGGCGGCGACCGGCAGGCTGGTCTGGTAGAGCCGCACGGTGTTGGTGGAGTCCAGGGTGCCGCTCAGCCGCAGCGAGGAGCCTCCCTGGTAGGAGTCGGTGAAGTCGATCGACGGACTGAGCTTGCTGCCACCGGAGTCGACCACCCAGCGGTAGGTCGGCGGGACGTCCTGCAGCGAGAGGTTGTTCCAGCCGCCGGTGGCGACCCGGGTGCCGGCCGCGTTGTAGAAGTCGCCCTGGCCGGTGTCGAAGTTGGTGACGAAGGGCTTGGCGGTGATCGGCGAGGACTCGGCGACGTAACCCGCCAGGCCCGGCCAGCTGCCGGAGAGGTCGGTGTTCGACGGGTCGCCGTTGGCACCGACCCAGTAGCGGGCGTCCTTGGCGTAGAAGTCGGCCCGGTCGGTGGCGGCCTTCCAGGTCCACTCGGGGCGGTAGAGGCCGAGCGAGGTGGTGTGCGGCCGGCCGGCCGGGAAGAGGGTGTCCCAGTCGACGGAGGTGTTGTAGCCGTTCGCCTCGGTGTCGATGCCGGAGTACAGGTCGTACTCGCTGCGGCCGAGCTGGTGGGCCAGGGTCCGGGAGGAGTCCAGGCCGGGGGCCGTCCAGCCGAAGTTGAGGAACATCGAGTCCGAGGTGCGCTTCGGACCGGCTTGCAGGAAGGGCGAGTTGGCCGAGGTGAGGGCGTTCTGCCAGTCGACGGCGCCCGAGGTGGTCATCGCGTCGTACCACATGAACTCGGTGCCGCGCTTCGCCTCGGTGTACTGCATCAGGTTGCGGACCTCGGACGCGAGGCCCGAATCGCCGCCGCCCGTCTCCTGGTTGATGAACCAGCCGTCGAAGCCGTAGTACTGGGCGGCCTGCACCAGCTTGTCGGCCACGGGGTAGTGGTCGCCGGACTTCTGGACGAAGTCGCGCACCCACTGCAGCCGGCCGCCGTACGCGGCGGGCGGGAAGAAGACGGTGCCGTAGACCTTGACGCCGTTGCGGTGGGCGGCGTCGATCACGGTCGGGTTCGGCGCGAGGATCAGGCCCTCACCGGCGGAGCCGCCCCAGAACACCAGCTTGTCGACGTACTGCCAGTAGCCGAAGGCGTAGTAGTTGGGGTCGGCGGAGCCCTGGGAGGGGTTGTTCGAGGTGGGGGCGAAGGACACCAGCGAGGCGATCTTCCCCTCGCCCGCACGGGCGTTGGGGTTCGCGGCCAGGGACGGGTCGCTGGTGCGCGGCTGGAGCGGGACGCGGGAGCGGTTGAACCGGGCGTCCGGGTCGGTGGCCGGGTCCCAGTCGAGGATGGTGCCGGGGTACCAGTACGAGGCGTAGGGCTGGTTCCCGGCGGCCGCGGCCGGCGGGGCCGGAACGGTGGCGGCGGGGGCGGCGGGGGCGGCCTGGGCTGCCGGTACGACACCCAGCGCGGCCGTCGCGAGCGCGGCACTGAGCAGCAGGGGGAGACGTCTGGACATGCGGTGGCTCCGATCGAGCGGAGTGGGTGGGGCCGGGCCCACCGGCAGCGGCAGGCCCGGGTGCATGCGGGCGCGGCGGTGCTCATCGAGGGAATGCGGCGGACATGACAGCAAGCGGTGCGCAGGCCGGACCTCCTCGGCGCAGCGAGGCTAAACCGGTTCAGAACCCGTGTCAACGAATCGCGCAGCAACCGCACCCACCGGTGACGGCGGCGAGGTGGACTCCCGCACGGTGAGCCGGGGCGTGGGCATCTGCAGGTCCCGCCCGGGCCCGGTGCCGTCCACCGCCTCCAGCAGGCTGCGCGCGACCTGCTCGCCGAGCGCGAAGGTGTCCCGGCTGAGCGCGGTCAGCGGCGGGTGGACGATCCGGGCGAGCACCGAGTCGTCGAAGGAGACGATGGACAGCTCCCCGGGCACCGCGACGCCCATCTCCCCCGCCACGCCGAGCCCGGCGACGGCCATCACGTCGCTGTCGTAGACGATCGCGGTGGGCCGCCCGGGCCGGGAGAGCAGCGTGCGGGTGGCCGCCGCGCCCTCGGCGTCGCTGAAGTCGGTGGGCACCGACACCGCCTCCTCCAGCCCGAGCCGGCGCGAGGCGTCGCGCAGCGCGCGGATCCGCCGCTGGGTGTGCTGGAAGTGCGGCAACCCGGCGAGGTGGGCGATCCGGCGGTGCCCGATGGCGGCCAGGTAGTCGACGATGGAGAGCATCGCCTCCCGGTCGTCGGCCCAGATCCGCAGCTGGCGGCCGCCCTTGCCCGGCCCGCCGAGGACGACGGCGGGCAGCCCGAGTTCGTCCAGCACCGGCAGCCGCGGGTCCCTGACCTGGAGGTCCACCACCACGAAGCCGTCGACCCGGTGCTCGGAGGCCCAGCGCCGGTAGACCTCGATCTCGGCGGCGGTGTCCTCCACGACCATCAGGTGCAGCGCCACCGAGCTGGCCGAGAGCACCGCCTGGAGGCCGGAGAGCAGGTGGCTGAAGAACGGTTCGACGCCGATGGTGCGGGCGGGGCGGGCGATCACCAGGCCGACGGCGTCGCACCGGGCCCCGCCGAGGGCGCGCGCGGCGTGGTGGGGCCGCCAGTTCATCTCCTCGGCGACCCGCAGGATCCGGTCCCTGGTCGCCTCGCTGACGCCAGGCCGGCCGTTGAGCGCAAAGGAGACCGCGCCCTTGGAGACGCCGGCCCGGCGCGCGATGTCGGCGATCGTCGGTCTGCCCACGGAACCCGACTCCTTCTCTTGACAGCCAAGTTTAGGCCGGAGCATAGTCCCTGCCAGAGCTAGACCGGTTTAGTAGCCCGTTTTCCGGAACACGACCCGACCGAAGAACCCACCCACCCCCGAGCTCGGCGCGATCCCCCACCCACCCCCAGGACCGGGAGACCCTCATGCGAAGAATCTGGGCGGCACTGACGACGACGGCCCTCACCGCCGCGGCCCTCACCGGCTGCGGACTCGGTTCCGGCGACAGCAAGAACAGCGACAGCGTGGCGAGTGCGGCCGCCACCGGCGAGGTCAAGGGCAGGGTCTCCATCCAGACCTGGGCGCTCAAGCCGAAGTTCACCGACTACATGCAGGGCGTGATCGACGGCTTCAAGAAGAAGTACCCCGGCGTCGAGGTCGACTGGCTCGACCAGCCCGGCGAGGGTTACTCCGACAAGGTGCTCAGCCAGGCCGCCGCCGGCACCCTGCCCGACGTGGTCAACCTCCCGCCGGACTTCGCCTTCCCGCTCGCCAGGAAGGACGTCCTGCTGGACGTGGCCAAGGCCGACCCGAAGCTCGCCGACGAGTACGTGGCCGGCGGCGTGGAGGCCTACCGCTACCACGGCTACCAGGGCACCTTCGGCTATCCCTGGTACCTCAACACCGATGTGAACTACTGGAGTTCGGAACTCCTCCAAAAGGACGGCCTGGATCCGAAGAAGCCCCCGAGCACCCTGGACGAACTCATCGCCCAGGCCCGGGTGATGAAGCAGAAGTCCGGCGGCCAGGACTACCTGATGAGCCGCAAACCGGGCCTCGGCGACCTCTACGACATCGGCGTGAAGATCATGGCCGACGACGGCAAGTCCTTCACCTTCAACACCCCCGAGGCCGCCGCGCTGCTCGACAAGTACCGCGACGCCTTCAAGGAAGGGCTGATGCCGAACGGGGTGCTCACCGACACCTACGCCGGCAACTCCAAGCTCTTCAGCGCCGGCACCGTGGCCTGGACCACCGGCGGCGGCAACTACATCACCAGCCTCGCCACCGACAACCCCACCCTCGCGCCGAAGGTCGTCGCCTCCCCCGCGATGGGCACCCCGCCGCTGTACGTCCAGGGCCTGTCCATTCCCAGGAGCACCAAGAACCCGGCCGCCGCGGTCGCCCTCGCCCGCTGGGTCACCAGCCCCGAGAACCAGGCCGCCTTCGCCCACCTCACCAGTGTCTTCCCCTCCACCAAGGCCTCCGCGAACGACCCGTTCTTCAGCAGGAGCGACGGCACCAACGCGGGCGACGCCAAGGTGATCGCCTTCGACTCGCTCGCCAAGGCCAAGCTGATCCAGCCGGTCGAGGTGGACGACGCGATGGGCACCGTCGTCAAGCAGCAGTTCGCGCTCGCCATCAGCGGACAGACCAGCTCCAAGCAGGCCCTGGACACCGCCGTCGAGCAGTGCGACAAGCTCCTCAAGGGCTGACCCCACCACTCCCGGAGCCCCTGCCGGCGAAGCGGCGGGGCTCCCCGCACCCTCCGCTCCCGGGAACGACCCGAACCCCGGATCCCGAGCCCGTACCGTTCCCGGCCCGTACCGCCCGAGGCCCCCACGCGGTCCGCACCTCCCGGCCAACGGAAGGCCCCGCCCCCGAACGTCGGGTACTTCGCCTTCTTCTGCCAGAAGTTGGCGAACGCCCCCTGCAAGTGCCGCAGGGCCTGCTGCAACGGCACGGACGACACCTCGGAAAGGTAGGCCAGTTGCGGTCCGCCTGGCGGCGAAACGCAGCCCCTTGTCCTGCTCAGCAGAAGATCCGTTTCCTCCCCCGGCTGAAGCCGGGGGCATCCGGAGGTATCCGATGACCCACCGGCGTTGGTTCACCCCCTGGCTGCTCGCCGGGCCCGCGATACTCTGGCTGGCCGTCTTCAACCTCTGGCCGGCCGTCAACACGGTGATCCTCTCCTTCACCAACGCCAAGCCCATCGGCGGCGGCCGGTTCACCGGCCTGGAGAACTACGGCCGCCTGTTCGACGACGCCCAGCTCGCCGACGCCCTGCTCAACAGCATCGTCTTCATGCTGGTCTGCCTCCCCCTCCTCACCGTCCTCCCCCTGCTGCTCGCCCTGCTCGTCCAGCGCCGCATCCCCGGCATCACCTTCTTCCGCACCGCCTTCTACACCCCGGTGATCGCCTCCGCCGTCGTGGTGGCGCTGATCTGGGGCTGGGTGCTGGACGACCGGGGGCTGGTCAACGGCCTGCTCGGGCAGAGCGGCCTCAGCCGCTCCCCGGTCCCCTTCCTCACCGACCGCTGGCTGCTGCTGTTCAGCGCGATCGCCCTGACCGTCTGGAAGGGTCTGGGCTACTACATGGTCATCTACCTGTCCGCCCTCGCCAACGTCCCGCGCGAACTGCACGAGGCGGCGGCCGTGGACGGCGCGGGCCCGCTGAGCCGCTTCCGGCACGTCACCCTCCCGGGGGTGCGCCCGACCATGGTGCTGATCTCCGCCCTCATCTCGGTGAGTTCGCTGCGCGTCTTCTCCGAGCTCTACGTGCTCTCCAACGGCCTGGGCGGCCCCGGCGGTCGCGACATGTCGGTGGTGATGCTGATCCAGATGTACAGCCGCGGCTTCAACGGCCACCTCGGCTACGCCTCCGCGCTCAGCCTGCTGCTGTTCGTCATCACCCTCGGCCCGATGCTGTTCCTGATGCGGCTGAACCGGAAGGCTGCCTGACCCGTGACCACCGTCCGCGAACCCGGAACCACCGTCCGCACCGCGCCCGTCCGCACCAGGGCGGCGCGCGGCTTCAACACCCCCTCCCCCGCGCGGACCGCGGCCCGCTACCTGTTGCTCCTGCTCGTCCTGCTCCTGGTGATCGGCCCCTTCCTGTGGCAGCTGTCCACCTCCCTCAAGGGCGTCGGCGAGGACGTCTACTCCCGCACCCCGGGCTTCCTGCCCGACCATCCCACCATCGGCAACTACGGGCAGGTCGCCGACACCATCCCGGTGTGGACCTACGCCCTCAACTCGGTGATCGTCGCCGCCGTCTGCATCACCGGCAACGTGGTCGGCTGCACCCTGGCCGGGTTCGCGCTGGCCCGGCTGCGCTTCCGCGGCGCCAAGCTGCTCCTCGGCCTGTTCCTGGCCACCCTGGTGCTGCCCGGCGAGGTCACCATCGTCTCCCAGTACGTGCTGGTGCGCGGCCTAGGCCTGGCCGACAGCCTGCTCGGCGTCGCGCTGCCCGGGGCGATCGCGATGCTCAACGTGCTCCTGATGCGCACCGCCTTCGCCGCCGTACCCGCCGAGCTGGACCAGGCCGCGCTGGTCGACGGCGCCAACGTCCGGCAGCGGCTGTGGCACATCGGCCTGCCGAACGTGCGCGGCATGCTCAGCGTGATCGTCATCTTCACCTTCATCGGCGCCTGGGACGACTTCCTCTGGCCGCTGATCGTGCTCAACGACCCGCAGAAGTACACCCTCACCGTCGGGCTCCAGTACCTCAACGGCACCTTCTCCGCCAATCCCCGGCTGATCGCGGCCGGCACCATGATCGCCTTCCTGCCGATCGTCCTGGTGTTCGCCGTCTGCCAGCGCTTCTTCTTCAAGGGCGTCGAGGAGGGTGCCGTCAAGGGATGAGCCCATCTCCCGCAGGCCCCAGCTCAGTTGAGGATGCCCCCGTGACCACCTTCCCGCAGGCTCCGCGCTTCGGCGTCAACTACACCCCGACCGCCGGCTGGTTCCACCACTGGCTCGACTTCGACCTCGACGCCGTGCGCGCCGACCTCGACTCCGTCGCCGCCCTCGGCCTGGACCACGTCCGGGTCTTCCCGCTCTGGCCGCTGTTCCAGCCCAACCGCACCCTGATCCGCCCTCGCGCCGTCGAACAGCTGACGGCCCTGGTGGACGCGGCCGGCGAACGCGGCCTGGACGTCGCCGTGGACGGCCTCCAGGGCCACCTGTCCAGCTTCGACTTCCTGCCGTCCTGGACCCGGACCTGGCACCGCCGCAACATCTTCACCGACCCCGAGGTCATCGACGGCCAGGCCGCCTACCTGCACACCCTCGCCGGGGCACTGCGCGAGCGGCCGAACTTCCTCGGCATGACGCTCGGCAACGAGATCAACCAGTTCTCCGGCGGCCCGCACCCCGACCCGGACGAGGTCACCCCCGCCGAGGCCGAGGCCTGGCTGCGCCGGATGCTCGCCGCCTGCGAGCGCGGCGCCCCCGGACGGCTGCACCTGCACGCCTCGTACGACGCGGCCTGGTACCTGGACGGGCACCCGTTCACGCCCTGGCACTCGGCCCGCCTGGGCGCCGCCACCGCCGTGCACTCCTGGGTGTTCAACGGCACGGCCCAGCGCTACGGCGCCCGCTCCACCGCCACCGCCCAGCACGCTGCCTACCTGGTCGAGCTCTCCAAGGCCTGGGCCGACGACCCGGCCCGCCCGGTCTGGCTCCAGGAGGTCGGCGCGCCCGCCCCGCACATCGGCGCCGAGGACGCGGCCCGGTTCACCGGCGCCACCGTCGGGGCCGTACTGGACTGCCCGGACCTCTGGGGCGTCACCTGGTGGTGCTCCCACGACGTGGACCGCTCGCTCGCCGACTTCCCCGAACTGGAGTACGGCCTCGGCCTGTTGACCACCGACCGGGCCGTCAAACCGGCCGGCGCCCGGCTCGCCGGGGCCGCCGCCGAGGCCCGCCGCCACTGGCAGCCGCCCAAGCCGCGCAGCACCGCCGTGGTGGTCGCCACCGGGGACGAGGTCACCTCGCCGCACCGCTCGGTCTGCGGCCCCGGCGGGGCGGTGTACGAGGCCTTCATGCGCCTCGCCGAGGCCGGCGTCCGCCCGACCACCGTGCTCGCCGAACGCGCCGGGGACCGGGCGCACCTGGCCGCCCGCGGCATCACCGAGGTGGTCCACCCCTCCGACGTACGTTCTCTCTAGTCAGCGCTGTCCCTCGCCACGCAACGGAGCCTGCCGACATGCACGATGACCGCACCCTCGTCGAGTCCCGCCTCAAGCGCGTCCTGGAGGAGCGCATCCTCCCGGCGGTCTACCCGGAGTCCGTCCCGCTGGAGGTCGGCATCTGGACCGCCCCCGGCGAGCCCGTCCCGGTCGCCGAGGGCCTGGCCGCGCCGCGCACCCCGATCGCGGTCGGCGACGCCTGGGGCGCGCCCTGGGGCACCAGCTGGCTGACCGTCTCCGGCACCGTGCCCCAGGCCTGGGCCGGCCGGACGGTCGAGGCGCTGATCGACCTCGGCTTCGACGCCAACATGCCCGGCTTCCAGTGCGAGGGCCTGGTCCACCGCCCGGACGGCAGCCCGGTGAAGGGCCTCAACCCGCGCAACCAGTGGGTACGGATCGCCGCCCCGGCGGCCGGCGGCGAGCAGGTGCTGCTGCACGTCGAGGCCGCCGCCAACCCGGTCATCCTGGACTACCACCCCTTCCTGCCCACCGAGCTGGGCGACCGGGAGACGGCCGGCGACCAGCCGCAGTACAAGCTGGCCCGGATGGACCTCGCGGTCTTCGACGACACGGTCTGGCAGCTCTCCATCGACCTGGAGGTGCTCGGCGAGCTGATGGCCGAACTCCCGGTGGACGGCGCCCGCCGCTGGGAGGTGCTGCGCGCGGTCGAGCGGGCCCTGGACGCGATCGACCTCCAGGACGTCAACGGCACGGCCGCGGCCGCCCGTTCGGAGCTCACCGCCGTACTGGCCGCACCCGCGGTCCCGTCCGCGCACCGGATCAGCGCGATCGGCCACGCCCACATCGACTCGGCCTGGCTGTGGCCGCTGCGCGAGACGGTGCGCAAGGTGGCCCGCACCACCGCCAACATGACCGCGCTGCTGGAGGACGAGCCGGACTTCCTCTACACCATGCCCCAGGCGCAGCAGTACGCGTGGATCAAGGAGCACCGCCCCGAGGTGTACGCCCGGGTCCGCAAGGCGGTGGCCGAGGGCCGGTTCGTGCCGGCCGGCGGCATGTGGGTCGAGTCCGACACCAACATGCCGAGCTCGGAGGCGATGGCCCGTCAGTTCGTCCACGGGAAGCGGTTCTTCCTGGAGGAGTTCGGGATCGAGAACCACGAGGCCTGGCTGCCGGACACCTTCGGCTTCACCGGCGGCCTGCCGCAGATCATCCGCAACGCGGGCTCCAAGTGGCTGCTCACCCAGAAGATCTCGTGGAGCCAGGTCAACAGGTTCCCGCACCACACCTTCCTCTGGGAGGGCATCGACGGGACCCGCGTCTTCACCCACTTCCCGCCCGTGGACACCTACAACTGCTCCATGAAGGGCAGCGAGATCGCCCACGCGGCACGGAACTTCAAGGACAAGGGAGTGGCCCGGCACTCGATCGCGCCGACCGGCTGGGGCGACGGCGGCGGCGGGACGACCCGCGAGATGGTCGCCAAGGCCGCCCGGCTGCGCGACCTGGAGGGCTCGGCCACCGTTCGCTGGGAGAAGCCCGCCGAGTTCTTCGCCAAGGCCGAGGCCGAGTACCCGGACCCGCCGGTCTGGGTCGGCGAGCTCTACCTCGAACTCCACCGGGCCACCCTGACCAGCCAGGCGAGGACCAAGCAGGGCAACCGGCGCAGCGAGAACCTGCTGCGCGAGGCCGAACTCTGGTGCGCTACCGCCTCGTTGCGCACCGGTGCGGCGTACCCGTACGAGCAGCTGGACCGGATCTGGAAGACCGTGCTGCTGCACCAGTTCCACGACATCCTGCCCGGTTCCTCGATCGCCTGGGTGCACCGCGAGGCGGAGGCGACGTACGCGGCCCTGGCGGAGGAGCTGGAGGGGCTGATCGGCGCCGCCCAGCAGGCGCTGGCCGGGGAGGCCGAGGGCGGGCGCGAGCTGGTGTTCAACGCCGCGCCGCACGCCCGCTCGGCCGTCCCGGCGGGCGGGGCGGCCGTGGCGGCCCCGAGGGGGGAGGGCTGCAGGGCCGACGAGCGGCCCGAGGGCGGGTTCACCCTGCGCAACGGCCTGCTGGAGGTCACCGTCGACGCGGACGGCCTGATCGGCTCGGTGGTCGAACTGTCCAGCGGCCGCGAGACCGTCGCCCCCGGCAGCAGGGCCAACCTGCTGCAGCTGCACCCGGACTTCCCCAACATGTGGGACGCCTGGGACGTGGACCGGTTCTACCGCAACACCGTCACCGACCTGACCGGCGTGGACTCGCTCACCGCCACCGCCTCCGCCGACCGGGCCGCCGTTCGCATCGCCCGCTCCTTCGGCTCCTCCACCGTCGTCCAGGTCCTCACCCTGCGGGCCGGCGAGCAGCGCCTAGACATCGACACCGAGGTCGACTGGCACGAGACCGAGAAGTTCCTCAAGGCGGCCTTCCCGCTGGACGTCCACACCGAGCGCTACGCCGCCGAGACCCAGTTCGGCCACCTCTACCGGCCCACCCACACCAACACCAGCTGGGACGCCGCCAAGTTCGAGGCCTGCAACCACCGCTTCGTCCACCTGGAGGAGCCCGGCTGGGGCGTGGCCCTGGTGACCGCCTCCACCTACGGCCACGACGTCACCCGCACCGTGCGCGCGACCGACGGCGGCACCACCACGACCGTCCGCTTCTCCCTGCTGCGCGCCCCGCGCTTCCCCGACCCGAGGACCGACCAGGGAGTGCACCGCTTCCGGCACGCGCTCGTCCCGGGCGCGGCGATCGCCGACGCCGTCCGCGAGGGCTACCGGATCGGCCTGCCCGAGCGGCGGGTCACCGGCAGCGCCGAGCGGGTCGCGCCGCTGGTCGAGCTGGACGACGACGCGTTGGTGGTCAGCGCGGTCAAACTCGCCGACGACCGCAGCGGCGACCTGGTCGTCCGGGTCTACGAGGCGGGCGGCGGCCGGGCACGCGGGCGGCTCACCACCTCCTTCCCGCTGGCCCGCGCCGTGCCCTGCGACCTGCTGGAACGGCCCTGGGACGGCACCCGCGGCGAGGTGACGGTGGAGGACGGCGCGGTGCGGCTGGCGCTGCGACCGTTCGAGCTGGTCACCCTGCGGCTCAGCGCGGCCGGCTGACCGACGTACCGTAAAGGCGCCCCGGCCCCGCGCAGCCGGGGCGCCGCCCCTGCGACCCTCCTGGAGCCCGCCATGCCGCTCACCCCCCTGTTCGCCGCCGTCGACATCGGCGGCACCAAGATCGCCGGGGCGCTGGTCGACGGCGGCGGACGGCTGCGGCAGCGGCTCCAACTGCCCACTCCGGCCGACGGACCCGGCCCGGCCGTGCTCGCCGTCGTGCACAAGGTGCTGGACCAGCTCGCCGGTACGGCCGACTGGGCCGCCGTGACGGCCGTCGGCATCGGCAGCGCCGGCCCGGTCGACCTGGCCGACGGCACCGTCAGCCCGGTCAACATCCCCGGCTGGCGCGGCTTCCCGCTGGTCGCCGAGGTCGCCGCCCACCCGGCGGTGGCCGCCCGGAGCCTGCCCGTCCGCCTCGCCGGGGACGGCGTGGCGATGGCCGCCGCCGAGCACTGGCAGGGCGCGGCCCGGGGCGCCGACAACGCGCTCTGCCTGGTGGTGTCCACCGGCGTCGGCGCCGGGCTGGTGCTGGACGGCGCCGTGCGGCCCGGCCCCAGCGGCAACGCCGGGCACCTCGGCCACATCACCGTCGAGCTGGACGGCGAACCCTGCCCGTGCGGCTCCCGCGGCTGCCTGGAGGGCCTGGCCAGCGGCACCGCGATCGCCCGCCGGGCACTCGCCGACGGCTGGCGGCCGCCGGGCGAGGACCGCACCGCCCGCGCGGTGGCCGTGGCGGCCGCCGCGGGCGACCCGGTCGCGCTGGCCTCCTTCGACCGGGCCGCCCAGGCACTGGCCGCCGGGATCGCCGCCACGGCCGCCCTGGTCGACCTCCACCGGGTGG
The DNA here is from genome assembly GCF_044768255.1 of Kitasatospora sp. NPDC101157. Taxonomy (NCBI): domain Bacteria; kingdom Bacillati; phylum Actinomycetota; class Actinomycetes; order Kitasatosporales; family Streptomycetaceae; genus Kitasatospora; species Kitasatospora sp. NPDC101157. The sequence goes on from NZ_JBIWPL010000009.1 coordinate 149,918, forward strand.
TGGTCGGCGGCGGCGTCGCCACCGCCGGGGAGGTGCTGTTCACCCCGCTCGCCCGCCACCTGGACCGCTACGCCGCCCTCTCGTACGTCCGCGGGCTGGACGTGCGCCGGGCCGAACTCGGCACCGACGCCGGGCTGATCGGCGCGGCCGCGCTCTGCCGCTGAGCCGCCCCGGCGCCTTGCCGTCCGGTCCTCCCTGCCGTCCGGTCCTCCCTGCGACGGGCCGGGCTACCGGGTGCTGCGGGGCGGCGCCCCGGAGGCGGGCCAACCGGCAGGACCCTGCGACGAGTTGGCCTCGCCCCGCGGCGGCCGGCCGGTCCGCGGCGGCGGGCAGGTCGCGGGCCGTCTCCGGGCCTCCGTGTCGGCTGCGGCGTCAGCGCCCGCGTCGGCGGCGGCGTCAGCGCCCGCGTCGGCGGCGGCGCCCGCCTCCGCCCGGCTCAGGCCGGGAGCGGATGTCCGAACAACAGGTCGTAGCCGTCCGGCAGTTGCTCGATCACCCGGTCGATCACTTCCCCGGGGACGAGGTCGGCCACGGTGCTGAGCACCGCCCCGATGTCCCACTGCGCCGTTGCCGTCGTCGCCCCGTCGATCCAGCCGACCACGGCCTCCACGAAGCGCTCGGCGGTCAGCGGCTCGGCGGCCGGCTGGGCGTCCCGGAGCAGCGAGGCGTACGTCCCGGGCAGCGCGGCGGCGAGGTCCAGCCGCTCCGCGCCCACCAGGTGCTCGCCCAGCAGGGCGAGCACGACCCGGGTGGCATGGTCCGCCTCGGCCTCGCCCCGGTACTCACCGCGCTCCACGACGCGGGCGAGGAAGTCCTCCCAGGAGATGGTCATCGCGTCCTCCTTCCGGTCCGCGGGACCGGCCGGGTGAGCGGCGGCCGAGGGCCGGGGGCCTGCCTCATCGCGGCCCGTGACCGCCGGGAGACGTACCGGTTCCCGTGCTGCTCAGGGTACTGCGAGCGGGCCGGGGCGGGGGCCGTCGATCCGGCGGGAGAGCGGAGGCCGAACGGAACCCTGAGGCCGGAGCCCCAACCGGAACCGTGGCCGGGGGTGCGACCTGAGCCGTGGCCGGGACCGGCCTGGCGGATCGACGCCGTTGTCGATCACGCCACCGGCCCGCGCCGCCACCGGCACGGGAACGCCCGGATCAGCCCGCCGAGGCGCGCACCCTTCTGCGCGAGCCGCGCGACGTCCCCACGCCCGCACCGGAGCGCACCGCCGTCCGCTGGGCCGGCGCCATCGGCTTCCCGACGGCGACCACGGTGTCGCCGCGCGCCGTGTCCGGGACCCGGTCCGCGACCGAGTCCGACATAAAGGCCGACAGAAAGCGCCGCTCGTTCTGGCTGAGTTTGCGCGAGCGACCGGATGCCCGGTCCCGCGCGACGACCACGGTCCGCGCCCGCATAAAGGTGCGCGGATCGCGGCAGACATTCACCTCGACATGGGCGGAGCTCCGCCCGATGTGTTGCACGGTCAACCGCACCGACAATGGCTCGGGGCGGTGGTGCAACTGCTCCAGATAATCGATCTCGTGCCGGGCGATAATGAATCCGGACGGGAACAGCGATTCCCGCACGGCGGTCGCGTGGTGGCAGAACAGGTCGTAAATCCCCTCCTGGATGTAGCCGACCAGCCTGGCGTTGTTGATGTGCCCGTTCTCGTCGACGTCGCTCCACCGGGTGGGACAGGACAGCACGTGCACACCCGGGAACAGCCCGCTCACTGCTGCGTCAGCCCCGCGCCGGCGCCGGTGGGGAGCAGCGCGCGCTGCAACCGGGCGTAGTAACCGGAGTGTTCGGCCGCCATCCGGGCGGCGGTCCAGCCCTCCTCGGCGGCCTCCGCGGCCGCCTGGACGACCAGGCTGTCCAGCACCACGTCGACCGACCGGCAGAGGTCGGCGACCGCGGCGAGGCGTTCGGTGACATCGGCCGCACCGGCCGCGTTACGGGCCGGAAAGGCCGCCAGCGATTCGACTGCGAGCTGCAGATCGTCGATGGCGTCCGACCGGCTCTCCTTCGGTGAATTCCGCATTCTTTTCTCCAGGACCAATTCGGGCCATTACGGCCCGGTAACTGACGTTCGAATACACCGTCATCCGGTGTCGGCCCCCCGACGCCATCGACGCTATCCCAGTCGACGCGGGTCCGCAGAAGGTTTTCGGACGGTGACGGGAAACTGACTTCCATCGGAGTAGTTTGCGGGGGTACACAATATGCTCCGTCAGCCGAACGCGGTAAGCAGAACGGGTGGCATCGCCGACTCGCCGAGCAAGATCAACTACGGTCCGTCGCAAATCTGCTAACGGCCTCCCACCACCGCGCCTTGTACAGGTGGATGCCGCGCAGCGTCCACACGCCCTCGGGCCGGTGCAGCCGGATCACCGAGGTGCACCAGTCGCACGGCGCCGTGTGATCGGTGCCACCGTGAGCAGCCGGCCGGTACCGGGCTCGTCGCCGACGCTCTTGACGTCCCGCTCCGCCGCGGGATCGGCCAGGTGGACGGGCGTGAAGCGGTCGGCGGCCGGGTCGTACTGCCACAGGCCGCGCAGGGTGCTCAGCCAGAACCGGCCGGGCGCGGACCGCACCGGCGCGAGGTCGTGCCCGCCCGGGTCCGGCAGCGGCACGGTGCGCACGGCGGTCAGCGTCGGTGCGGCCGGGGTGCCGCCCACCCGCAGCGCGACCAGCGCGCCGGCCCCGAGCGCCCAGAGCAGACCGGACCGGTCGTCCCGGGCCACCCCGTGCGCACCGGGCAGCCCGAACTCGCTGTAGGCCGTGGCACGCGGTCCCTGCGAGGCCGCGTACAGCCGCACCCAGCCGCGGCTCGCCACCACGGCCACGTTGCCGTCCGGGAGCAGCTCGATGCTGTGCGCGTTGTCGCTCGGGCCGACGTCCGCCGCCCAGCGGGTGCGACCGGTGGCGGTGTCGACCACGGCGACGAGACCGCCGGCCGCCGCGGTGAGCAGGTAGCGCCGGCCCCGCAGGATCCGGCTCTTCGCCTCGGCCGGATTCGACCAACTGCGGGCCGGCGAGAGGTCGGCGACGTCCGGCGCCAGGTCCGCGGTCCAGGACCACACCACCGGAAGCCGGTCCACTGACTGACTGTCCGTCAGATCCTGGGCGCCCAGCAGCACCAGCACCCGGCGGGAGGCCTGGTCCGCGACCACGACCCGCCACGCCGGCACCCCGGCCTCCGTCCGGCCGGCGGGCGCGCAGAGCAGCAGGGCCAGGCCCAGCGCGGACAGCGTTCTCCTCAGCACGACCCCACGCTCTCCGCTTCCCGACCGCCCCGCAGCACGGCTCGGCCGAACGGCGCCCGGAACGGCGGGGCCGGTCCGCCGCCCGGCGCCGTCGCCCGGCGCCGCCGGACCGGTACCGCCGGGTGCCGCCGGATCAGTGCCGCCCGGAGACCAGGTCCGCCACCCGGGCGATCGGCGAGGTCCCGGCCCGCCCGGCCGCCTCCTGCCGGTCGGCGGCGTGGTACGCGGCGTACATCGCCCGCACCCCCAGCCAGCGCAGCGGCTCCGGCTCCCAGCGCCGCACCGTGTGCCCCACCCAGGGCAGCGCGGTCAGCTCGGTGTCCCGCCCGAGCACCAGGTCGCGCAGGGTACGGCCGGCCAGGTTCGCGGTGGTCACCCCGCTGCCGACGTACCCGCCCGCCCAACCGAGCCCGCTCACCCGGTCCAGCTCGACCGTCGCGCACCAGTCCCGGGGCACGCCCAGCACCCCGGCCCAGGCGTGGTCGATCCGGGCGTGCGCGGCCGCGGGGAAGAACCTGTCGAGGATCCGCCGCAGCTGGAGCACGGTCTCCACCTGGGTGCTCCCGTCCGAGTCGGTGCGCGAGCCGAAGCGGTACGGCACGCCCCGCCCGCCGAGCGCGATCCGGTCGTCGGCCGTGCGCTGGGCGTACATGTAGGCGTGCGCGAAGTCCCCGAGCCCCTCCCGGCCCTGCCAGCCGGCCCCCGCCCAGAACTCGGCGGGCAGCGGCTCGGTGGCGACCATCGCGGAGTTCATCGGCAGCCAGGTGCGGCGCTCGCCGGGCAGCCCGGCGGTGAACCCCTCGGTGGCGCGCAGGACACGGTCGGCGGTGACGGTCCCGTACGGGGTGACGGCCCGGGGGCGGCGATGGGCGTCACCGGGGAGGATCGCGCCGACGGGCGTGCCCTCGTACACCTCGACCCCCAGGCCCCGCACCACCCGGGCCAGCCCCCGGACGAGCTTCGCCGGCTGGATCCTGGCACCGTGCGGGGACCAGGCCCCGCCCACCGCGCCGGCGACCGCGATCCGCTCCGCGGTCTCCTGCGCCCCGAGTTCCTCCACCCGCCCGTCGCCGTAGCCGCGCTCGGCCGCCACGTACGCCTTGAGCCGTTCCAACTGAGGCCTGCTGCGGGCGACTTCGAGCACGCCGCCGCGGACGACGTCCGCCTCGATCCCCTCGGCGGCCGCCGTGTCGACCACCTCCCCGACGGCCCCGTCCATCACCCGCTGCATCGCGGCGGCGCGTCCGCGCCCGTACTTCCGCGCGAAGGCGCCCCGCCCCGCGAAGCCGTTGTACAGCCACCCGCCGTTGCGCCCCGAGGCGCCGTACCCGCAGAAGCGGCGCTCCAACAGGGCCACCCGCAGGGAGGGTTCGGCCTTCTTCAGGTAGTAGGCGGTCCAGAGTCCGGTGTATCCGCCCCCGACGACGCACACGTCCACATCGGCGTCCCCCGGCAACGCGGGCCCCGGCCGCGGCACCCCTCCCACCGTGTACCAGAACGACACCCCACCGTTGACCGCCGCCACCGGAACCTCCCACGCCATCGCCGACCTGCCCGGACGCTATCCCGGGCCGATCACGGCGAACCACCCCCACCCTGGCAGGATCCGGCCCCCGGAGCAGCCACCCTGTCAGTCCCCGAGCAGCTCCAGCACCCGCGTCCAGCTGTACGCCCCCGGCACGGACTCCGCGACCCGCACGCCCATGCCCCGCAGCCTGGTCAGGCTCTCCCCGTACGCCGGGTGCGCGGCCTGGGCCGCGCTGAGGCACGGCTGGACCGCCACCGGAATCCCCCACCCGTACGACTCGCAGAGGATCCCGAGCGCGAGGGTGTCCGAGATCCCGGCGGCCCACTTGTTGATCGTGTTGAACGTCGCCGGAGCCACCACGAGCGCGTCCGGATCCGGCAACGGCCGGGGTTCCCCGGGCTTCCGCCAGGCCGAGCGGATCGGGTACCCCGTCTGCTCCTCGACCGCCGCGACGTCGATGAACCCGGTGGCGAGCGGCGTCGCCACCACCCCCACCTCCCAGCCCCGCCCCTGCGCCGCCGAGATCAACTCCCCCACCCCGCCGGCGACCCCCGCCGCACACACCACGACGTACAGCACCGGCTTCCCCGCCTCGGCCATCTCCCGAACACCCCTCTCACCACCGGGCAGAACACCCGCCCGTCCACCCAGTGTGCCGACCGCCCCCGCGCGTCGAGCCGTCACCCCGGCCGCACCGCGAACGCCACGGTGCCCGCCCCCACGGACGACCGGGGGCGGGCACGGTGGCTGCCGGGAGCGTCAGCCGATGGTCGAGCCGGTGACCGGCTCGGACAGCGCGACGGTCCTGCCGTTCGCCCCGCTCCTGACGAACTGCCAGGTGAGGCCGTTGATCACACCCGTGCCCAGCGGGGCCAGCTTGGCGAAGGCGGGCTGGCTGAGGTCGATGTGGGTGGAGTCGCAGGACGGGCACTGGTCCTGCACCGGTACGGTGACGGTCTTGCCCTGGTACGTGACCTTGACCGAAATGCCCTGGCAGAGCGGGTCGTTGTTGGGGTTGGCGGAGGTCCACCAGGTGTGCGAGACGGCGACCAGCATCTGGCTGGAGGCGTTGATCCGGGTCCCACAGGCGCCGTACCCGGCGTCGTTGTAGTAGGTGGCCTTCCCGGCCATGGGCTTGTTGACCGGTATCGCGGCGCCGGCGGAGCCGGCGGCCAGGGCGACGAGGGCGGCGGCCGCGAGCGGGGCGCCTGCGAGGATCCTGAGGTTCTTGCCGATGGCGCGCATGGTTCGTTCCCTCCGGTTCGACGGTCCCGGGTCGAAGTCATGAGCATGACAGGCCTAACTGGCCGCTTCTGCCCAGCAGTTCGGCGGCCAGATGCCCGATGCCCGCCCGGTGATGGGAACGTATGCGCTCAACCTCGGCATGGTCCAGACCTCCATGGTGTCGCCATGAACACAAGGCAAGGATCTTTACCAATGCGGCCGAAGGGGCGAAGATGCGTGACCGCACCGCCACGCGGAGTGTTGAGGGGTCGTCACCAGCCCCTCGCCCCGGAGGCCCACCCATGCGCATGCGCACCGCACTCGCCGCCGCCCTGCTCCTCGGCACCGCCCTGGCCCCGGTCCTCACCGCCTCCCCGGCCGCCGCGCACCCGGCGGCAGCGGCGGCCCCGCGCGTGGTGAACCAGGGCTACAGCATCCCGGTCGGCGGCATCACCGACCTCGGCGCGCTCCCGGTCCTCGGCGGCCTCGGCATGGACTTCGCCCGCCTGCTCGGCCAGTAGCGCCGCCCGGCCCGGCCGACCACCGACGGACCGTCCACCGACCGACCGTCCACCGACCGACCGTCCACCGACCGACCCCGCGGCCACGCCCGCACAGCGGCCGGTCCCGCCGATTCCCGAAGATCACGGACCGCCACCGCCCACCCGGGTTACGCTCGACCCGCGCGGCGCGCCGCCCGCGCTGCCGACCGAGGGGGAACGCGTGATCGGGGACCTGCTGCCGGACGTCGTGGTGACCGAAGTGGCCTACGACGACCCGCCCGAGGCGCGGCTGGAGCCCGCCGAGGAGGAGGTGATCGCCCGCGCCGTGGACAAGCGCCGCCGCGAGTTCACCACCGTCCGGCACTGCGCCCGCACCGCCCTGGCCCGCCTCGGCGTCCCGTACCGCCCGCTCGTCCCCGGCCTGCGCGGGGCGCCGAGCTGGCCGGAGGGCGTGATCGGCAGCCTCACCCACTGCGACGGTTTCCGCGCGGCCGCCGTCGCCCGCACCGGCGCCCCCCTGGCCTCGGTCGGCATCGACGCCGAACCCGCGCTGCCGCTCCCGGACGGCGTCCTGGACGCCGTCGCGCTGCCCGTCGAGCAGCAGCGGCTGGCCACGCTCGCCACCGCGGACCCGGGCACGCCGTGGGACCGCATCCTGTTCAGCGCCAAGGAGTCGGTCTACAAGGCCTGGTTCCCGCTGACCGAGCTGTGGCTGGACTTCCACGAGGCCGAACTCGACTTCTCCCCCGACGGCACCTTCTCCGCCCGTCTGCTGGTCCCCGGCCCGGTGGTCGGCGGGCGTCGGCTCGACGGCTTCGACGGCCGCTGGGCGGTGCGCGACGGGCTGCTCGCCACCGCGATCGCCGTCGAGCCGTAGCCGCGGCCGTTGGTCGGGGCCCCGTCGCCGCGGCCGTGAGTCGGGGAGCCGTAGCCGCTCACCGGGAGGCGTGGCCGCAACCGTGACCCTCCATCACCCGGCCGTTCGCCGACCGGGCATATCCTCGACCGCGTGACGGTGACCTATGTGATCGACGGCGACGAGATCGACACCCTGGAGGACTTCTGGGACGTGGTCGGGCGGACGATGGGCGTGGACGGCTACTTCGGCCGCAACCTGGACGCGTTCGCCGACTGCCTGGGCGGCGGCTACGGCACGCCCGACGACGGCGACTACCTCATCGAGTGGCGCGACCACGAGCTGTCCCGCCGCCGGCTCGGCTACCCGGAGACGGTCCGGCAGCTGGAGCGCCGGCTGGCCAGGGTCCACCCCACCAACCGCGGGCAGGTCGCGGCCGAGCTGGCCGATGCCCGGGCCGGCAAGGGCCCGACGGTCTTCGACTGGCTGGTCGACGTCATCGAGGAGCGCCACCCGGGCGGTCTCCGGCTGGCCTGACGCCCCGGCGGCCACCGGCCGGCCTGACACCTCGGCGGCTCACATCACGTCCGACAGCCGGACGAACCGCCGCCCCGCCGCCAGCAGCTCCGGCACCGCCGCCGCCATCCCGGGGGCGGTGCCCCCGCCCGGGTGGTTCATGTGCCCGATCACGACCGCGCCGGGCGGTGCCGACGCCACCTCCTGCCGCACCTCCGAGGCGGGCAGCGTCGCCCCGCCGTCCCCGTTCACGGTGAACCCCACCACGCGTTCGCCCAGGTCGGCGACCACCCGGGCGGCGACGTCGTCGTAGTGCGCGGTTCCGGAACGGAAGAACCGCGGCGGGTGCCCGAGCAGCCCGGTGAGCTTGTGGGCGTTGCCCACCACCTCGTCGTACACCTCGCCGACCCCGCCGGTGCCGGCGATCCCGTACGCCGAACGGCCGGTCACCGAGAGCGGGCGGTGCACGGTGCCGTGGTTGCCGATCTCGAACAGCCCGTCGGCGGCGAGCTGCTCGAAGACGTCCGGGTTGGCGTCGATCCAACGGGCGTTCAGGAACAGCGTGGCCGGGACCTTCCGCTCCCGCAGGAAGTCGATCAGGTCGGCGTCGTAGCCGTTCCCGCCGGGGCCGCCGCAGGCGTCGAAGGTCAGCGCCATCGCACTCTCGCCCTCCGGCAGCTCGGTGATCACCCCGGAGACCCGCAGCCCCCACTCGCTCGGCGCCAGCGCCCCGTAGCGCTGGACCGTCTCGGCCCGGCTCGGCTCCCGCACCGCCGAAGGCGCGGCGGCGGAGGCCGTCGCCGACGGAGCGGCCGACGGACTGACCGACGAAGTGGCTGACGCACTCGCGGACGGACCGGCGGACGGACCGGCGGACCCGCCGCCCGAGGGCGTGCCCGGCCCCGAGGCGGGCGCCGCCCCCGCGGCGGACAGCGGCGGCGAGGCCGCCCCACCGCCGTCCCCGCCCCGCCTCGCCCGACACCCCGCCAGCGTGCCCCCGGCCACCACCGCCGCCAGCAGCGTTCGCCGACTCAGCGCCACACCAGCCTCCCGACCGACCCATCGCCATTTGTCATACGACCCGACTACATGACTATGAACCGACCATTCGTCACTCCCCGCAACTTGCCCTCACTCCCGCCCGGCCACCTTCACCGAGCCGCCCCACCCCGGTGGGGCCCGCCTCACCCCCGGTTCATCCCCCGGGGTAGGCAAGCCGGCGGACCCGCCCGCCCCAGCCCGGAGGCCCCGATGCCCACCTCCCCGGTCGACCCGGTAGACCCGGTAAACCCAGCCGACCCGGCCCGCTCCCCGGACCCGGCCCGCCCCACCGCCCCGCCGCACCCCGCCCGCCGCGACCTGCTCCGTACCGGCCTCGCCACCGGCGCCGCCACCGCCCTCGGCCTCGCCGCCGCCACCGGCCCCGCCTCGGCAGCCCCCGCCCACGCCCCGGCCCACGGCGACCGCACCCTCACCCTCACCGGCCACCTCCCCACCGGCGCTCCCGACTTCGTCCTCCTCCCGGTCGAGGTCCCCGACGGCGTCCGCGAGATCGCCGTCTCCTACGGCTACGACAAACCGCAGGTCCCCGCCGGCACCCCCGGAAACTCCTGCGACATCGGCATCTTCGACGAGCGCGGCACCGGCCTCGGCGGGGACGGCTTCCGCGGCTGGTCCGGCGGCTTCCGCACCGAGTTCGCCCTCTCCCGGGGCGCCGCCACGCCCGGCTACCTCCCCGGCCCCATCAACCCCGGCACCTGGCACATCGTGCTGGGCCCCTACCAGATCGCCCCGCAGGGCCTGGACTACCACGTCCAGGTCACCCTCCGGTTCGGCGAGCCGGGGCCGGAGTTCACCCCGCGCTACCCGCCGGAGCGGGCCCGCGGCCGCGGCCGGGCCTGGTACCGGGGCGACTGCCACCTGCACACCGTGCACTCCGACGGGCGTCGCCTGCCCGAGGAGGTGGCCGCCGGAGCCCGCGCGGCCGGCCTGGACTTCATCGTCTCGACCGACCACAACACCAGCTCCTCGCACGCCGTCTGGGGCCCGCTGGCCGGCCCCGACCTGCTGATCGTCACCGGCGAGGAGGTCACCACCCGCAACGGCCACTGGCTGGCCCTGGGCCTGGAGCCCGGCCGGTTCGTCGACTGGCGCTACCGCTCCCGCGACGAGGAGTACCCGCGCTTCGTCCGCCAGGTCCACCGTGACGGCGGCCTGGTCGTGCCCGCGCACCCGTACTGCCCGTACGTCGCCTGCCAGTGGAAGTTCGGCTACGAGCAGGCCGACGCCGTCGAGGTGTGGAACGGGCCCTGGACGTACGACGACGAGTCGGCCGTCGACACCTGGGACGCCGGACTCGCCGTCGCCCTGCGCGGTGGCGGCGGGAACGGCGGTGGTGGGAACGGCGGTGGTGGGAACGGCGGCCGCTCCTGGCTGCCCGCCATGGGCAACAGCGACGCCCACAGCGACCCGCAGGTCATCGGCCTGCCGCACAACGTCGTCCTGGCCGAGGACCTCACCCGGGACGCGGTCCTCGACGGGCTGCGCGCCGGGCGCAGCTGGCTGGCCGAGTCCGCCGCCGTCGCGCTCGACCTCACCGCCACCGGGCACGGCCGTCAGGCCGGCATCGGCGAGGAGCTGACCGTCCCGGCCGACGCCCCGGTGGACGTCCGGCTCAGCGTCTCCGGGGTGCCCGGCGGCACCGTCCGCCTGATCACCGACGAGGGGCAGATGCACCAGGAGTCGCTGCCCGCCGGCGGCACCGGCACCGTGGTGTGGCGCACCACCGCCTCGCTCGCCGCGTACGTCCGCGCCGAGGTCCGTCACCCGAGGGCCGACGGCACGCCGGGCAGGGGCAACTCGATGGGTGGGGAACTCCCCTGGGGCCCGATGGCGGCCCTCACCAACCCGATCGTGCTGCGCACCGAGGACCGCTGAGGCCACCCCCGACCCGCCCGCGACCCGTCCGCGGACCTGCCGCGGACAGGGAGGGGGGACGACTCGGGGCACCCGTTTGGACTAGGTTGATTCCCGAAACGCATCAGTCGTAGGGACGAGGCGGTCGGCTGTCCGCATCCGGGCCGACCGGCTCCTTCGCACTCCCACCGCCTCGCCCCGGCTACCCGACCGAACCGACCGACCCCGTCCGTCCCCGGCCCGCGAAGGGATCAGCAGCTGTGAACCGTACGACCGTAGGTGGGCCGGAGCTCGGGGGCGGCCGGGGGGCCGGGGGCGTCCTGGTCCTCGTCGACCCCTCCGGCGCCGGGAACAGCCCGGTCGCGGGGCTGCTCGCCCAGGAGCTGCGCCCGAGCGTCCACCTGCGGACGGACGACTTCCTCCAGGTCATCCGCAACGGCCAGCTGCCGCCGCACCTCCCCGAGGCCGCCCGCCAGAACGCCACCGCCCTGGCCGCCACGGCCCAGGCCGCCTTCGCCTACGCCACCGGCGGCTACCAGGTCGTCGTCGAGTGCCCCGAGACCCCGGTCTCCCTGGACACCTTCCGCCGCGAGAGCCGCACCACCGGCGCCGCCCTCCACTACGTCGTCCTCACCACCGAGGCCCCCACCACCCCCCACGAACTCGACACCACCCCCCTCACCCCCGACACCACCACCAAGTCCATCCTCACCGCCCTCACCACCCGCACCCACCTCCTCGGCTGGTGACCCCCCGCGGGCGGGCGCGGCCTACGCCCCGACGACGCCGTCGATGGCCTCGCGCAGGAAGTCGGCGTGGCCGTTGTGCCGGGCGTACTCGTGGATCAGGTGGAGCATCACCAGCCGCAGCGACACCTCGGCCTCCCAGCGGGGCTGATAGCCGGTGACGTCGAGCGAGGGGGCGGCGAGTTCGATGCGGCGGGAGTGCTCGACCTCGGTCTGCCAGGCGGCGAAGGCCTCGGCGCGGGTGGCCCCGGTCGGGTCGTAGGCCGCCTGGTAGTCGCCGTCCTCGGACCAGACCAGCGGGATGTCCTGCCCGTCGATCACCCGGCGGAACCAGGTGCGCTCCACCTCGGCCATGTGCCGGACGAGCCCGAGCAGGCTCAGCGTGGACGGCGGGCTGGAGCGTTCCCGCAGCTGTTCGTCGGTCAGGCCCTCGCACTTCATGGCGAGGGTCGCCCGGTGGAAGTCCAGGAAGCCGCGCAGCATCTCGCGCTCGCCTCCGGTCAGCGACGGCACGGGTCGGCTGTCGGTGCTCATGGGGTCGTTCCTCCTCGTGATCGGCAGTTCCCGGCGGACTGTAGCGAACGCCGGGCCCGGCCCGACAGCGCCTTTCCGGGCCCCGGCGCGGCTGACCCGCACCGGCCGTCAACCCCGAACGCGCCCCCGTCACTTACCGTGTTCGGACCGCCACCGGTTTGGGTACGTACCTCGGCGCGCCCGACCGCCGGGCGCCCACCGAGCAGGAGACCCGACGACCCATGGACCACAACCACATCCCCCCGACGGTACGCCGGACGTACGGCGCCGACGACCTCAGTACCGCCCCCTCGTTCGCGGGCGGGTTCATCAACTTCGGTGACTGGCAGGGCATCGACCTCGCCGCTCCCACCCCCGAGGACCGGGTGCGCAGCCAGGAACAGCTGTACCGGCGGGTGCTGCGTGCCTTCCCGGAGCCGCGTGAGCGGCTGCGGCTGGCCGAGGTCGGCTGCGGGCGCGGGCTGGGCGCGGCCCTGGCGCTGCGGGAGTTCCGCTTCGCCTCGGTGACCGGCGTGGACATCCATCCGGACCAGGTCGAGCGCGCCCGCGCCGTCAACGCGCGTGCCATGGCCACCTATCCGGACCGGCTCGGCTACACCATCGGATCGGCGGACGAACTCCCCTTCGCCGACGCCTCCCTGGACGGCGTCTACTCGGTCGAGGCCGCCCAGCACTTCCGCGAACTCACCGGCTTCGTCCGCGAGTCGGCCCGCATCCTGCGCCCGGGCGGCAGGCTGGTGGTCGCCACCTTCTTCGCCGCCCCCGGGGACGAGATCACCGAACGCCTCAAGATCCTGCTCGCCAGCTTCGCCGACGGCCTGGACATCGCCCACCACCTCGACGACTTCACCGCCGCTCTCGGCGGCACCGGCTTCACCGAGGTCGCCACCGAGTCCATCGGCCCCGACGTCTGGCCAGGCCTGGACCGCTACCTCGCCGACACCGTCCCCGCCGACCACTGGACCCGCAACTTCCTCCACGCCTGGCGCCACGGCCTCCTCGACTACCACCTCGTCACCGCCACCCGAGCCTGACCCGGCCACATTCCGCCACCGGGCCTGTCCGCAATCACCTGGGACAGGCCCACACCGAACCAGGCACTTCACTGACCCACGCCCCTTGACCCCCAGTCGCCCGGGGATACCCATTGCAGCACGTCAGACGGTGGACAGCCCGCGCTGTTCGTTCACTGAGAGACGCCTCCGAGACCATGGTGACCGACGCGTGGTCCCCGGCACGTCCCCAAATCTCCCACTCCGGTCTCATCACAACGTGTCCGGAGCAACCCTGGCTGCGCGGGAACCTCAAGTCGGACCTGGTGACCGACTGCAGGATCGGCGAGGCCGCGATCATCGCCCGCCGAAGCGGTTCGAGACCCTTGTGGTTCTCCTGGACCTCGACCGACCTCTGGACAGAGTGCCAAGGTCGCGCCGATCGGAAACATGACGTCGGCGACGGTGCTCGGTGTGCCGGTCACGGCGGCCTCCTAGGAAGCGGCGCGGTAGGCGCGGGGGTGTTCCAGGTGCGGGTCGGTGTCGTCCTCGGTCCAGTCGAGGGTGGCGTGCACCGCGACCACGCCGTCCACGGCGCGGCAGAGCTGCTCGGTGATCGGGATCAGGCTGCGACGCGGCAGGCGGCCCCTGAGCGTGACGACGCCCTCGTGAACGCCGACCAGGACGTCGCCGGGGGTGAGCCAGAGGGTCTGGCCGAGCACGTCGTGGTCGATCTCGTCGCGGATGGGTGCAGCACCGCGCCGTCCGCGGCGTGATGACCCCGGACGTGGTCTTCGCCCACCGCGAGACCATCTGAAAGTCACCAGCAGGGCCGGGCCGGATCCTGCGGGATCCGGCCCGACCTCGCGGTGGTCGGGTCGCGGGGCAGTGGCGGCTGCCACGGACTGCCGTCGGATCCGTCAGCCACACCCTGCTGCGGGACGCGTCGTGCCCGGTGGCGGTGATTCGGTCGAAGTCTCCTGGCAAGGCCTGAGCCACAGCATCGAGCCGGCATGACCAGCCCCGTTACCGGACCTCCGAGCGCCCGCCCGGACACGCCGGGCATGCATCGCACGGCCGGGCACCCACGGACGGCATGCTGAGGCCTCCCGGTGGAAGGAGATCCATGGCGCGGCACGCCGAGGTCCTCGGGCGACACGAGCGCCATCGCTTCATGCCCGGGCTCGCCGTGCTCAGGGGTTACCGACGTGACTGGCTGCGCGGCGACCTGACCGCCGGTTCAACCGTCGCCGCCTACCTGGTGCCACAGGTCATGGCGTACGCCACCGTCGCCGGCCTGCCGCCGGTCGCGGGCCTGTGGGCGATCCTGCCGGCGATCGCGGTGTACGCCGTTCTCGGCTCGTCCCGGCTGCTGTCGGTCGGGCCCGAGACGACGACCGCGCTGATGACCGCCACCGTGGTCGGTCCGCTCGCGGACGGGGACGCCGGTCGGTACGCCGTCCTCGCCGCGACGCTGGCCGCCGTGGTCGGGGTGCTGTGCCTGGTGGCCTGGGTGGCCCGGTTCGGCTTCGTCGCCGACCTGCTGTCGAAGCCCGTCCTGATCGGCTATCTGGCCGGGGTCGCCCTGCTCATGCTGGCGGATCAGTTGTCGACGCTCACCGGCGTTCCGGTGGCGGGCACGCGCTTCTTTCCACAGCTGCGGTCCTTCGCGGAACACCTGTCCGAGGCGAATGCCGCCACCGTCGTCCTCGGCGGTGCCGCTCTGGTCTTCCTGTTCTCCTCGGCCCGTCTGTTCCCTCGCGCGCCGGGCCCTCTGCTGACCGTGGTGCTCGGCACGGCGGTGGTGGCCGGGTTCGGCCTGGAGCAGCACGGCATCCACACGGTCGGATCGATCCCCGGCGGGCTGCCCCGGTTCTCCCGGCCTGACCTGGACGAGCTGGACCGACTGGTGCTGCCCGCCGTCGGAGTCCTCCTGGTCGGCTACACCGACCTGATCCTCACCGCACGCGCCTTCGCAGCGGCCGGCGAGCGCGGCGGACGGCTCGACGCCGAACAGGAACTGCTCGCGTTGGGCGCGGCGAACCTCGGTGCCGGCTTCTTCTCCGGCCTCCCGGTGAGCAGCAGCGCCAGCCGCACCGCACTCGCCCGGTTGACGGGCGGATGCACCCAGGCGTACGCCCTCGTCGCTGGCGCGTGCGTCGTCGCGGTGCTCCTCTTCGTCGGCCCGTTGCTGAAACACCTGCCCTCGGCCGTGCTCGGTGCGCTGGTCGTCTACGCCGCCGTCCAGCTGATCGATCTGCCGGGCTTCCGCAGGCTGGCCGGATTCCGACGCCGGGAGCTGCTGCTGGCGATCGGCTGTCTGATCGGCGTCCTCGCCCTGGACATCCTGTACGGCGTCCTGGTGGCCGTGGGCCTGTCGGTGGCCGAGCTGCTGAGCCGGGTGGCCCGGCCACACGACGCCGTCGAGGGCCTCGTCCCCGGCCTGGCCGGCATGCACGACATCGAGGACTATCCCCAGGCCCGCACCATCCCCGGGCTGGTGGTGTACCGCTACGACTCCCCGCTGTTCTTCGCCAACGCGGAGGACTTCCGCACGCGGGCCCTGGCCGCCGTCGCCGACGAGCGGACGCCGGTCCGGTGGTTCGTCCTCAACACCGAAGCCAATGTGGAGGTCGACATCACCGCGCTGGACGCCGTGGAGGCCCTGCGCCGCGAACTGACCGCACGCGGCATCGTCTTCGGCCTGGCGCGCGTCAAGCAGGACCTGCTCGACGACCTGGACGCCTACGGCCTCACCAGGTCCATCGGCCGGGAGCGGATCTTCCCCACCCTGCCCACCGCCCTGGAGGCCTACCAGGCCTGGCGCGCGACACACGGCGGTGACGACCGATAGCGGACCGGGATCCGCTGATCGGTGCCCGTTCGCCTCGGCCGGTCAGGGCCGACCGGCCCACCCGCGGGCATCGCCGACGCCCCAGGCTGGAGGTGCCGACGCTTCAAGGAGGTGGACGCCGTGGGCCGGGTACGGCGAGGACGGCTCGACCACGACCGTGGACACCGACGAGACCGAACGGGTCCGCCCGGTGCTCGGCCGGGGCAACATCCGCGCCCTCGCCCGATGGGCGGTGGCCGTCGAGGAGCGCTACGGCTGCCCGATGGACCTGGAGTGGGCCAAGGACGGCATCACCGGGCAGCTGTTCCCGAGCATGTCGAGGCGGAGAACCTCGATGGCGACGCGGAGGGCTTGGACGACGAGCAGGCCCAACAGCATCAGAGATCCAGGTCAACCCCCTGAAAGGACGGGTCTGGACATGAAGGCGAACACGACAGCCCAGCAGCTCCGCACCAAGCAGTGGATTCTGCGTGTGGACCTCTTCGAGGAGGGCGACGTCACCAAGGTGCACGCCGTCCTCGGCACAGGCGACAACCGCCTGGAGAGCCGTACCATCGCCCACCGCAATCCAAACGACCCCCCGGCACCGGAGATCGGCGACGAGTACGCCGCCGCGCGCGCCCTGATCGACATCGGCAACCAGCTGCTCCGCGCCGGCAGGACCGACGCCGCCGCCAACGAACCGCCGCTGTACAGCTGACCGCTAGGACGCCGGCCCATCGACAGCGGTCCGTTCGCTCACCACAGCGACGCCCGACCTCGCGGAGGACATCGTGTTTATGAAGTACGCGGGTGCAGAGACCGCCCAGCCCCGACCGACCTGCCCCGAAGACATCGGCCGCCGCGTGGCCCGGCGCAGACAACTGCTCGGCCTCAGCCGCCAGGACGTGGCCGACCGGGCCGGCATGGCCCCGGGCTACGTGGAATACGTCGAGTCATCGGCCGAAGCCTTCGACACCGTCACCCTCACCCGGCTGGCCGCCGCACTCGGCACATCCGCCCAGGAACTGCTCGGCGGCGGACGGCACACACCACCCGGCCGGGCCCTCACGGCGGCCCATCCCGCCCTGGAGGAGCTCCCGGAAGAGGAATGCTGGTCCAGACTCACACCCGGCGGGATCGGCCGGGTGGCCCTGTCCACCGACACCGGCCCCGTCATACTCCCGGTCAACTACCGTATCCACGACGGCGCCGTGGTCTACCGCACCGGCGTCGGGAGCATCCCCGCGAGCGCCGCCGGCCATCGGGTCGCCTTCGAAGTGGACCACATCGACGAGGCGCAGCGCAGCGGTTGGAGCGTCATGGTCTCGGGCCTGGCGGTCCGCGTCGACGACCAGGCGGCCGTCGAACAGCTGATGCGCCAGGGAGACCCGGACCCGTGGGCCGGAGGCGAACGCGACGTGTGGATCGGGATCGCACCCACCACCATCACCGGCCGGACCATCTGAACGCCGGCCGCCAGCCCGTTCCCGTGGCGGGAGGCGAGCAGGACGATCGGCCGGGCGGTGGTGGTCAGCAGGTCCTCCTCGGCCGGCGTCGGGCGGGCCAGGCGGTGGACGACGGCGAGGTCGGTGGCCATGACGGCGAAAGGTTTCGCCAAGCGGTGCTTTCCCACCCGCAGCCGCCGAAACCCGGTCGTCCACTACCACGTGATCTTCGCGCTGCTGCTGATCGTGCTGGCCGTCTTCACTGCCGGGACACCAGGGGCCTCGGCCGCCGCTGGGCGGCTCTGCCGTTCGCCCGTGATCACGACTGGCCGCGCTGAGCACGCGACGCCGCCCGGGGCTTCCCTCCGCAGCAGCCCCGGTGGCGTGCTGCCGCCTCACAGGCGGGGATTCGAAGACGGGCCCTGGGGCCTACTGGCCCGTGGCCTCGGCCCGTCCGGCCCTGCTCGTGCCACACGACCGCGGCCGACGATGAGGGTGGTCAGGGCTCCGCACAGAGCCGGTGACGGCGCCGGCCGGGGCCGAGGAAGGAGTCTGCGATGAACAGCTTCGAAACCCGCCGCCCCGTGATCGTGGGCGTCGACCGTTCCGAGGCGAGCCACTGGGCCGTGCGCTGGGCGTCGGACGAGGCCGCCGGGCGCGGCCTCCCGCTGCGCCTGCTGCACGCGCAGGAGTGGCCCACCGGCGGACCGGAAGCCGAAACGGACCACCGCTTCGTGATCGGTCTCCGGGCCGCCGGCGACGCGCTGCTCGACACGGCACGACTGCTGGCCACCGAGCGGCACCCCGATCTGGAGATCACGCCCAGGCTGGTTGAGGGCCGGCCGGTCCGGGTGCTGCGCGAGGCGGCCGACGAGGCCGCACAGCTCGTCCTCGGCATCCGCAGGCTCACCGAGCCCCACTCCGCGCTGCCGATCGGCTCCAAGGGCGCGTCCCTGGTCGGCCACCTGAGCTGCCCGATCGCCCTCGTCCCCGAGCCGCCCGACGACATTTCCGGCTCTGGACCGGTCGTGGTCGGGGTGGACGGCTCCGATGCCTCGCGGACCGCGATCGGCTTCGCCTTCGAGGATGCCTCGCTCGTCGGAGCCGACGTGCTGGCCGTGGAGGTCCGGCGCCCCGCCGAGGTCACCCAGCCGGACCTGGTGGAGGAATCCCTGGTGGACCTGTCCGAGTCCCTGGCCGGCTGGCAGGAGAAGTACCCGGACATCCGCGTCCGGCGCGAGGTGCTCACCGGCTCCCCCGCCCCCATGCTGGCCGCCGTCGCGACCCGCGCCCGGTGCCTGGTCATCGGCAGCAGGGGCCTCGGTGGCTTCCGTGGCCTGCTGTTCGGCTCCACCGGGCGCGCCCTGGTGCACCGCTGCAGCGTCCCGCTGGTGATCGTCCCGAACGGCAACCAGGCCTGACCCGCGGAGGTCGACGTGAAGACCACGAACGAACGCCGGGCGGCCCCCCGCCCGGCCGGCCCCGGCGACCTCGGCCGCCGGGTCGCCCACCGCCGCACCCAACTCGGGCTCACCCGCGAGATGGTGGCGGAACGCGGCGGCCTGGACCCGGGATTCGTCACGTACCTGGAGACGCACCCCGTCCCGGTCGACATCACCATCCTCACCCGACTCGCCGACGCACTCGACACCACAATCACCGACCTGCTCGGCGCCGGACGCGACGTACCTCCCGGCCGGGCCTGCGCCAACGTCCAGGTGCGGACCGAGGAGTTGGACCCGACGGCCTGCTGGGCCAAGCTCAACCCCGGAGGTGTCGGCCGGGTGATCCTGACGGCACCCCGCGGGCTGGTGGCGCTGCCCGTCAACTACCGGGTGCTGGACGCCACCATCCTCTACCGCACCGACGCCGACGGCACCCTCGCCCGCGCCGCGGACAGCGAAGTCGCCTTCGAGGTGGACCGGTTGGACGAGGTGTTCGCCACCGGCTGGAGCGTGCTGGTGAACGGCACCGTCTCGGTCGTCTCCGACGAGGACGCGGTGCGCTGGCTCCGCGAACACGCCGACCCCGGCCCCTGGGCGGGCGGTACCCGGGACACCTGGATGCGCATCCGGCCCACCGGGATCAGCGGCCGGACCATCCACCCCGAGGGTCCCCCGATCATCGACTCCGCAGTGGGAGAGGAACCACTGCGATGAACGCGAAACCGCACGTCATCGTGGTCGGCGGCGGCTTCGCCGGCCTGGAGACGGCCTTCGGCCTACGCTACCTGCTCGGCGACCGCGTCCAGCTCTCGCTCGCCGCCGACCGGGAGGACTTCCTGTTCAAGCCCAACACGATCTACCTGCCGTTCGGCGGCGCCGAAGCCCCCCTCCACATCCCGCTTCCCAACCCGCTGTTCCGCCGCCACATCTCCTTCCACCAGAGCACGGTGACCGAGGTCGAACCCGACGCACTCGCGGTCGAACTCGTCGACGGCACCCGGCTGCGCGGCGACTTCCTGGTCCTCGCCACCGGCGCCGCGATGCGCCCTCAGGAAGTGCCCGGCCTCGCCGAACACGCCCAGACGATCTGGACGCCCCGGCAGATGCGCTCGCTCGGGCGTTGCTTCCAGGAGCTCAAAGACGCAGCCCGGACCGGCCGGCACCAGCGTGTGCTGTTCCTCGTCCCGCCGAACAACGAGTGCGCCGGGCCGCTGTACGAGATCGCGTTCATGCTGGACACCTGGCTGCGCCGGGCGAATCTCCGCCCGCTCGTCCACCTGACATGGACCACCTTTGAGGCCGGCTACATCCAGGCCTTCGGGCCGAGGCTGCACCAGGTGGTGGAGCGGGAGTTCGCGGCCCGGGGCATCGAGGGGCACACCTCGGCCGTGGTGAAGAAGGTCTTCCACGAGGAAGTCCGCTACGCCGACGGCGCCGTCCGCCCCTTCGATCTGCTCGTCACCTTCCCGCCGTACGCCTCCGCCGTCGACTACCGCGAACTGCCGCACGACGATCGAGGGTTCCTGCACACCCACCCGGACACCCGGCAGGTGCGCGGGCACCCGCAGATCTACGCCCCGGGCGACGCGGGCGACTTCCCGATGAAGCAGGCCTTCCTCGCCTTCCTCCAGGCGGACGCCGTCGCCCAGCACCTCTGCACCGTCATCGAGCCCGGACTCCTGGAGCGCCCGCGGCCGTTCGAGCCGATCAGCATGTGCGTGACGGAGATGCTCGACAAGGCGACCTTCGCCCAGGTGCCGCTGGAGGAAACCGGCATTCCGGCTCCACCCGTACGCGTCGCGGCCGACGCCGACGGCGCCTACCGGGTCGGCACGTCCCCGCTGTGGCGCCTCGGCAAGAAGGCTCTGGGCGTCTACCTCCCTGTCCAGTTCCGAGCGGGCCGCCCGTTCCACGGCGGCCGTCCCTGGCAGGCCATGGAGCTCGCCCTCAAGGGCATGTCGCGCGTGCTGGCGAGCTGACCTGCGTCGACTCCGCCCGCCCCGGCTCACACCCGTGCCCACCCACCCCGCAAAGAAGCCGAGATGACCGCGGTGTGCCGGGAAGTCTGCTCGGCTCGGGGGCGACTGCGGCGATCGGGCTTCGGCGACCCCGGTGGTCGCGAGGGGTCGTTTCTGCGCTACCCCTCCGGCAGGTCCAGGACCTCCGTCAACGGCCAGCGCGGGCTGGCGACGCCGGGCGGGCCGTAGCCGAGGCGCAGCACCAGCTGGACGTGGGCGGGGCCCTCGGCCGGGTCGCGCAGGCGCCAGCGGGTGTCGGGGATCTCGATGGCCTGGTGCAGCACGGAGGCGCGCAGGCCGTGGACGGTGGCGAGCAGCCAGGCCCGTTCCAACGCCTGACCGGTGCGCAGCCAGTCCGCCTGCTTGTCGAAGTCAGTGCTGAGGACGGCGAGTTGGGGCAGGGCCTCGAAGCGTGCGGCTGGGGTTGCGTGGCGCGGCGGATGGCCGGTGAAGCCGCGCATCGGGAGACGGGCGTCGCGGTCGTGCGAGCCGAGGGCGGCGAGCGGGATGCCGTCGAAGGAGGGTTCGAGGCGCAGCCAGGAGTGAGTCTCGGCCTCGCGGGTGGCGTCGGCGGCGATCCGGGCCTCGGCCTCGGAGGTGAGGGCGAGCACCCGGCGTACGCCGTGCTCCTCCAGCATGGTGAGGGTGACGCCTTCGTCCCGGGCGGCTGTGATGAGGTCGGCGACGAGCGCTTCGGGGACGTCCCGATTGGCGAACGGGTGGCGGCTGGAGTGGCGCCCCGCGATGGCCGGGTAGAGGTCGGCGCCGAAGGGCCGCGATGAGCGGGCCCGCGCGGAGAGATCGAGCACGGCGCACGGTTGCGCGCCCTCGCCCTCGGGCAGCAACCTGAGGGAGGCCTCGCGGCCCAGGCGGGCGGCGGCCACCCGCAGGTTGAAAACGGCGGCACCGATCGAGATGTGCATCGCCCTGCCGTCCGGGTCGGTGACCGGGACAGCCCGGGCCGGGTCGGCGTGGACTTCCAGGCCGCTGCGGTCGGGGGTGGGGCGGAAGTGCCAGGGCTGGCTGTTGTGCAGCGACGGGGCCAGGCCGCCGGCTTCGGCGAGCAGACGCAGCTCGGCAGCGGTGAGGGCGGTTTGAGTGGTCATGGCGGGTTCACTCCCTGCTGCCGGCGGGGAGCGCCGGTGATTCGATGGTCCGCCGCGCCGGGGGTGTCCGGCGAGGGCCCAACGGCCCTGGTCTCACCGGCCGAGCGGCCTGATGTGGCGCCGATGACCCGGCGACCTTGCGGGGCTGGCTCGCGATGAAGTGGCCGGGCAGGTATCGCCCGCAGCCTCGCCGAGCGAGTCCGGCCGCCACCGCCCACACCTCGCAGGCACCCCGCCCCCTGGGGTTGCCCGCAAACCAGCCAGCCCCACCGGCCGCCGCCTCTGCGGCCCAGCACGTGGCGAACCGGCGCTGGCCGCTGGTCGGTTCGTCTCCCGGTTGTGGTGGGCGCCCGGGTCGGACGGCGCCCACTACGCGGGCCAGCTCCTCCAGGGTCAGCTCCGTCCGCTGACCGACCGCCGGTCGAGCCTCGACCACCTCGCCCTGCTCGGAACGGGTCCTGGCAGGCAGGGGGTCTTCAGCGTGCGAGCCGGTTGATCCGAACGGCGGTACAGAGGGACTCGGCTACCTCCCGATCGAACGGTTCGGTGCCGGGGGTGAGCATCGATGCGGCAGCTGCGGCCACCCCGAGCGCGCAGGCGTCGACCGGGTCGTCGCCTGCGGCCAGCCGGGTGACGATTGCGGCGATCATGCCGTCCCCGGCGCCGGCGTCGCTGAGGGGCTCTCCGGGTAGTGGCGGCGCATGCAGTTCCATGTGCCCCTGACCGGTCGAGCACAGCGCGCCGAGTTCCCCGAGGGTGGTGATGGCGACCTCGGTTGCTCCGGCGGCGAGCAGCTGCTCGTTGACGGCGCGAGCGTCGTCGAAGCTCTGCACGGCCCGGCCGACGAGGTAGCCGGCTTCGCTGCGGTTGCATCTGCGCAGGTACACGGCCTCGTGCAGTGATTCGGGCAGAGCCGGTCCTGAGGTGTCCAGCAGCAGCCTGGACCCGGTTCCCCTGATCCGGGGGGCGACGGCTGTGTAGAAATCGTCGAGCAGACCCTCGGGCAGGCTGCCGCTGGCCACGACGTACGGGTGAGCACCGGCTGCTTGCTCGATCAGGTCCAGACAGCGCCGCCCCTCGTCGTCGTCGAGTCGCGGGCCGCGCGGCACGATGTGATAGCTGCGGTGCGACTCGGTTTCGAACAGTACGAACGCTTCGCGGGTTTCACCCGCGATCTCAAGGGGGACGTGGTCGATGCCCTCCTCGTCCAGCAGCCGGTTCAGGCGTTGGCCGATCTCCTGGCCGGCGGTGTGGACGGCGGTCGCCCGTCCCCCGAACCGCGCCACGCCGCGGGCGACGTTGATCCCTCCGCCGCCGGCGGCCACGTACCTGACCCGCGCGCGGGTCTTGCCGATGTCCACCAGGTGGTCGACATCGCAGCAGACGTCGACCGTAGGGTTCATCGTGAGGGTGAGGACCGGGGGTGTGGTGCTCGGGCCGGACATGCTGTCCATACTGGTGTGCGAGCCGGGATCGCGCGATCCGGAGTGCGATCCCGTCGGCGACGAGCTTCGCCGCCGTGAAACAGAACGTGACTGTGGCCGAGCAGACCCGCACCATTCCGTCGACACCGGTCTCCAGGCCCTCGCCCGGCTCGCCTCCGACCACGCCGACCTTCCGCTCGACGAGTTCGTGCGGACGCGGCCGACCACCATCCCGGCGACGGCCACGACAGACATGGCCGCCGTCGCCCTCCGCAGCCCCGTCCCACGAGCCGCCGAACCGAGGAGGGAACGCATCGCGAGCACCGGCTCCGGCAAGGCCGTACACGGTGGACCGCCGGCGCTGCGTCCGGCACGCGCCCCGTCCGGTGGTCCTCGTGCGTGGTGAGCGCGGCTGACGGTGAAGGTGGTCGAAAGACCCGCCACCGATGCCCCGACCGGCCCTGTCGGCGCCGTGTCGGGGCGGAAATCCTGCTCTTATGGGACGTGGGTGACAGATGGGCCTGCGGTGTGGGCGGAGTGCCGGACGTGTCCGGTCGGGCGAGGAGGTGCGGCAGGATGGTGTGGGTCGACACCCGCTCCGGCAACGTGGGCCGTCCGTCCCTGATCGGTGACGGAGGTGTGGTGCTGTGAGTACGGCGACGACTCCCGCGGCCGAAGGCGCCGTGATCGGCAAGGACGGCCTGGCCACCCTGGTCGGTCTGCTGCGGGCGCGCGGGTTCACGGTGGTCGGCCCGACCGTACGGGACGGCGCGATCGTGCTGGCCGAGTTGGAGTCCGCCGACCAGCTGCCCTACGGGTGGGGCGTCGAGCTCGAAGCCGGGCACTATCGGCTGCGCGAGCGGGAGGACGGCGCGGCCTTCGCCCATGCGGCCGGTCCGCAGTCGTGGAAGACGTTCCTGCACCCCGCCCGGGTACGCCAGTGGCGGGCCGAGCGCAGCGACGGACAGCTGGTGATCGAGGAGGACGACACCCCGCCGCCGCGCTTCGCTTTCCTCGGGGTCCGCCCGTGCGATCTGCGGGCCATCGCCGTTCAGGACCGGGTGCTGACCGGCGGGCGGCACCGTGACCCGGTGTACCAGGGGCGCCGGTCCGGGGCGTTCCTGGTGGCGGTCGAGTGCACCGAACCCGGCGCCACCTGCTTCTGCGCCTCGATGGGTACCGGGCCGGCGGCCGGCCCCGGGTACGACCTGGCACTGACCGAGCTGGTCGACGCCGACGGTCACCGGTTCTGGATCCGCAGCGGCAGCCCGGAGGGCGCCGACATCCTCGCCGAACTTCCCAGCGGCGCGGCCTCCGAAGCCGTCTGCGAGACCGCGCGCCGGGCTGTCGCCTCCGCCGCGGACCGGATGGGCCGCACCATGCCCGACACCGACCTGCGCCGGCTGATGGCCGGGACGCTGGACGCACCCCGCTGGGACGACGTCGCCTCCCGCTGCCTGACCTGCGGCAACTGCACCATGGTGTGCCCCACCTGCTACTGCACCACCACCGAGGACGTCACCGACCTGACCGGGGACCACGCCGAGCGCTGGCGGGTCTGGGACGTCTGCTTCGACCTGGACTTCTCCCAGCTGCACGGTGGACCGGTCCGCCCTTCGGCGCGCAGCCGCTACCGGCAGTGGCTCACCCACAAACTCGGCACCTGGTACGACCAGTTCGGCTCCTCCGGGTGCGTCGGCTGCGGCCGCTGCATCGTGTGGTGACCGGTCGCCATCGACATCACCGAGGAGGCCGCCGCTCTGCACGACTGGGCCAACCGTCCGGACGGCGAACCATGACCACCCTGCCACCCCTGCTCGACGCCCTCCCGGAGGACCACCGGGACCGGCTGCTCGCGCTCGCCCACGACCGGGACTTCCCCGACGGCAGCAGGCTCTTCGATGAGGGTGGCCCGGCCGACCGCTTCTGGCTGGTCCGCTCCGGCGAGGTCGCCCTCGACGTCTACGTCCCGGGCCGTCCCGCGCCGGTGGTGGAGACCCTGGGAGCGGGGCAGCAGCTCGGCTGGTCGTGGATCTTCCCGCCGTACCGCTGGCACCTGGGGGCCCGGGCCGTCGGGCCGGTGCGGGCCTGGGAGCTCCCCGCCGCAGAGGTGCGCCAACTGTGCGCGGATGACCCGGAGCTCGGGTACACGCTGATGCGACACTGCGTCGAGGTGATCGCCGACCGCCTGCAGGCCACCAGGATCCGGCTGCTCGACCTCTACGCGCCGGTCGGAGGCGGCCCGCCATGACCACCACCGTGCCCGTGCCGTACCGGGTCACCGCCGCCACGCCGGAGACCGCGGACACCGTCTCGCTCGAACTGGAGCCGATCGAGCGGGCCTTGCCGGCCTTCTCGCCCGGCCGGTTCGCCATGGTGTACGCCTTCGGCATCGGCGAGGTTCCGATCTCGGTCAGTGCCCTCCGGGGCCGTCCGGTGTTCACCGTCCGCGCGGTCGGCGCGGTCACCGGCGCGCTGTGCCGGCTCCGGCCCGGTGACGCCGTGGGCCTGCGCGGCCCGTACGGCACCGGCTGGGACCTGGACGCGGCGGCCGGCTCCGACCTGCTGGTGGTGGCCGGCGGCCTCGGCCTCGCCCCGCTGCGGCCGGTCGTGCACCAGGCGCTCGACCGCCCCGGCCGCTTCGGCTCACTGGCCGTGCTGGTCGGCGCCCGCAGCCCGGACGAGCTGCTGTACCGCGCGGAACTGCCGCAGTGGCGGACCTCCGCCCAGGTCGAGGTGACCGTCGACCGGCCCGACCCGACCTGGCGGGGTACGGTCGGCGTCGTCACCGCGCTGCTGGACCGCATCGACCTGCGCCTCGACCGGACCCGCGCGTTGGTCTGCGGCCCCGAGGCGATGATCCGTCACACCGCGCGAGCACTGCTCGCCCGAGGTCTGCCGGCGCACCGCCTCCAGACATCGCTGGAGCGGAACATGCGCTGCGGCACCGGCCACTGCGGCCACTGCCAGCTCGGGCCGCTGCTGCTCTGCCTGGACGGCCCGGTGATCGGCTACGACCGCGCCGAGCCCCTGCTCGCCGTCAGGGAGTTGTGACATGGACGCCGACACCCGGCCCACCCTGGCGGTGTGGAAGTTCGCCTCGTGCGATGGCTGCCAGCTGACCCTGCTGGACTGCGAGGACGAACTGCTGGGCCTGGCCGACCAGGTGCGGATCTCGCACTTCCTGGAAATGTCCGGTGCGGAGGACGGGCGTGAGCCGGCCACCCTGGACGGGATCGGGCCGTACGACCTCTCCCTGGTGGAGGGGTCGGTCACCACCGAGGAGGACGTGCGTCGGATCCACCACATCCGGCGGATCTCCCGCCGCCTGGTGACCATCGGCGCCTGCGCGACCGCCGGCGGCGTCCAGGCGCTGCGCAACTTCGCGGACGTCGAGCAGTTCCGGGCCACCGTCTACGCCAGCCCGCAGTACATCGCCACCCTGGCCACCTCCACCCCGATCTCGGCCCATGTGCCGGTCGACTTCGAGCTGCGCGGCTGCCCGATCGACCGGCGCCAACTACTTGAGGTGATCACCGCGTTCCTGGTCGGACGAAAGCCGAACATCCCGAACCACAGCGTGTGCTTCGAGTGCAAGCGGCGCGGCAACACCTGCGTCACCGTCGCCCACGGGACCCCCTGCCTCGGGCCGGTCACCCATGCCGGATGCGGTGCCCTCTGTCCGACGTACGGCCGGGGCTGCTACGGCTGCTTCGGCCCGGTCACCAACCCCAACCTGGTGGCGATGGTGCGCCAGCTGCGACAGGACGGCATGACCGGCCGGGACATCGTGAGGATCTTCCGCACCTTCAACGCGGCCTCCCCCGAGTACGCGCCGGTAGCCGAACTCGCCACCCAGGAGCCAGAAGACCCGGAACACCCCGGAGACACCTCAGTGAACGAGCGAACCACCAGAAGGTGCGCGTTCGGCGAAGGCACCGGCGAGCGCGGCGAGGAGGGCGCATGAGCCATCGCGGACCGCGCGTCCTGCGACTGGACGCGCTCGCCAGGGTGGAGGGTGAAGGCGCGCTGCGCCTGACCGTGAACGACGGTACGGTCGCCGAGGCACGGCTGAGGATCTACGAGCCACCGCGCTTCTTCGAAGCGTTCCTGGTCGGCCGCGGGCACGACGAACCCCCGGACATCACCGCCCGGATCTGCGGAATCTGCCCGGTCGCCTACCAGATGACCGCCTGCCAAGCGATCGAACGGGCCTGCGGGATCACCATCGACGACCAACTGGCCGAGCTGCGCCGCCTGCTCTACTACGGCGAGTGGATCGAGAGCCAGTCCCTGCACATCCACCTCCTGCACGCCCCCGACTTCTTCGGATGCCCCAGCGCGGTCGAACTCGCCCGCGAGCAGCGGGAAGCCGTGGAGCGCGGCCTGCGGATCAAGCAGGCCGGCAACGCCGTCATGGAGCAGCTCGGCGGCCGGGCCATCCATCCGGTCAACGTCCGCATCGGCGGCTTCCACCGGGTGCCGGCCAGAGCCGAGCTCGCCCCGCTGGCCGAGCGGCTGCGCCGGATCCAGGAGGACGCCGTGGAGACCGTGCGCTGGGTGGCCGGCTTCGACTTCCCCGAAGCATCGTGCGACTACGACCTGCTGGCGATGCAGGACCCGGGCCGGTACGCCATCGACTCCGGCACCCCGGCCGCGATGGCCGCACCCGACTCCCCGGGTTCGGACCGAGCCGGACCGGTACGGCGCTTCGCGGTCGACGAGTTCGAGCAGCACGTGGTGGAACGCCAGGTCCCGCACTCGACCGCCCTGCAGTCCGAACTGGACGGCCGCCGCTACCTCACCGGGTCGCTGGCCCGGTACGCGATCAGCGGGCGCTGGCTGCACCCTCTGGCCGCCGAGGCCGCCCGAGCGGCGGGACTGGGCGACCCGGCCGCCGGTGCGGTCGTCCGCAACCCGTTCCGCAGCATCGTCGTCCGCGCCGTCGAGGTGGCACACGCGGTGGCCGAGGCGCTGCGGATCATCGATGACTACGAGCCGCCGCCTCGCTCGTACGTCGAGCTGCCGCCACGCCCGGCGGCCGGCTGCGCCGCCACCGAGGCACCGCGCGGGCTGCTCTACCACCGCTACGCGATGGACGCGGACGGCGCGCTCACCCAGGCCCGGATCGTGCCGCCCACCGCCCAGAACCAGGCAGCCATCGAGGAGGACCTGCGCCGCGTGGTGCAGACCCGGCTGGACCGCCCGGGCGCGGCGGCGACCGACGAGGAGCTGACCGCGCTGTGCGAGCGGGCCATCCGCAACCACGACCCGTGCATCTCCTGCTCCGCCCACTTCCTCGACCTCACCGTGGAGCGGGCATGACCGGCCGGGTGGTGGTGATCGGCGTGGGCAACCCGTTCCGCCGGGACGACGGCGTCGGCCCGGCCGTCATCGAGGCAGTGCGCACCCAGGTGCCCGCAGGCACGGTGCTGACCGTCAGCGACGGCGAGCCCGTCCGGATACTCGACCTGTGGCACCGTCACGACGAAGTCGTGGTGGTCGAGGCGGTGCATGCGCACCCCGGGCAGCCTGGTCGACTGCTCACCTTGCGCGCCGATCAGGCCGAGCGGGCCACGGTCGGCTCGGCCAGCACCCACGCGCTCGGCCTCGGCGAGACCTTCGCCCTCGCCGCCGCTCTCGACCGGATGCCCCGCGCCCTGGTGGTGCACGCGGTCGAGGGAGCCGACTTCACCCTGGGGGTCGGGCTGAGCCCCGCGGTCCGGACCGCACTGCCCGAACTGACCCGCCGGGTGGCCGACACCATCCGCAAGGCGCACCGCACCCTCGGCCCTGCAGACGGGGACACAGCCGACGGGTGACCGCACAAGCAGCCCAGACGACCTCGTCGACGGCACGGCTCCGGGGCGCCGTATGAGCGAAGTGTGGAAGACCATCGGGCCGCTACGGCGCGGGCCGGACCCTGCGGGGCATCAGGAAGTACGCGGCCACGGCCAGGGCGAGCGGCAGGAGGCTCGTGACCAGCATGGTGAGCCGCAGGCCGTCGGTGAAGTCCAGCCCGAGGTCCAGCCCGGCCTGCCGGAGCAGGTTCGGGTCGTACCCGACGGCGGCCGGACTCTGCGCCATCGCGCTTCGGGTCGCGTCCACGGCCTGGGCGGCCTGGATCTCCGACAGGCCGCGCGCATCGGCGTCGTTGAGCCACTGCCGTCGGAAGAAGAGGTTGAACAGCAGGAGGTAGACGGCGGGGCCGAGGGCGTAGCCGGTCATTCCGAACGCCGGCTGGACGGAGGCGACGGCACCCGACCGACCGGGCGGGGCGTGGGAGAGGATGGTCTCGGCCACCGATGCCGAAGCCACCAGTGAGCCCAGGTTGGTGAGCCAGGTGGCCAGGACCAGGACCCACAGCGCCATCGTGGGCCCGGCGGTGACCGCCATCAGCAGCCCGCCCGCGACCAGCACCAGCATGCCGGTGATGAGGACCGGCCGGGGGGTGTACCTCCCGATCAGGCGCCCGGCGAGGACGACGGCGCCCGCCACCAGCAGCGTGCCGGGCAGATACAGCAGGCCGATCGTGCGTGGGGACAGCGTGAGGACCACACTGCCGAACTGTCCCAGGGCGAAGCTGAACCCCGCGGCGATGAAGTTCAGCGTCAGGCTGGCCAGCGCGGCCACGGT
Source organism: Kitasatospora sp. NPDC101157 (assembly GCF_044768255.1). Taxonomy (NCBI): domain Bacteria; kingdom Bacillati; phylum Actinomycetota; class Actinomycetes; order Kitasatosporales; family Streptomycetaceae; genus Kitasatospora; species Kitasatospora sp. NPDC101157. Next base: position 179,897 of record NZ_JBIWPL010000009.1, read on the forward strand.
GAACGCGCCGCTGCGGAACAGCGACGGCTCCAGAACCGGCTCGGCGGCGCGTCGCTCGTGGAGTACGAACAGCACGCCGGCGATCGCACTGATCACCAGGGGCAGCCACGCCTGGAGCCGGGTGATGCCGTTCTCCGCCTCGGCGATGCCGTGGACGAGGGTCAGCAGGCTGACGCCGACCAGGCTGACGCCGACCACGTCGACCCCACGGCGCCGGGGGACGGCGGACTCGGTGACGTAGCGGGCCGTCAGCCCGAGCGCGATGAGCGCCAGCAGCGGGACGAGCAGGAACAGCCACCGCCAGCCCACGGCCCCCACCACCCAGCCCACCGCCGCGGGTGTCACCCCGCACAGCACCATTTCGACGGCCATGAAGATGCCGATGGCCGCCGGCCGCCGCTCCGGTGGCACGGCGACCTTGAGCAGGGCCAGTGACACCCCCAGCATCGCGGCCAGCGCCAGGCCGTCGAGCAGGCGCATCACCAGGAGGAACCCGTAGTCGGGGGAGAGCGCGGAGAGCAGGTTGACGACGACGCTGCCGGCCAGTCCCAGCATCAGCAGCCGCTTGAGCCCGAAGGCGTCCCCGAGACTGCCCACGGCGAGGACGGCGGCGGCCACGACCAGCGTCGCCGCGCCTCCCAGGAACCCGACGACGTCGGGCGGTACGTGGAGCGCCCGGCTGATCTGCGACATGTTCAGGCTGAGGACCAGGGGGTCGACGGTCGTGATCGTGAAGGAGATGGAGAGCCCGAGGATGATCGGGAGGGTCGCTAGGGGGGATCGCGTCTCCGCAGCCGACACAGCAAAACCTCCCGTACGTCGGCGGGCGCCGACCTCTCACCGGCGGACCTTCCGGCACGGCCCGCCACGACCGACGCGTGCGGTCCCGGAGGACTCGTGTCGATGTGATCCGGAACCATCCGCCGGCCGACGCCCGTTTCGGCCCCGCAACTGCTGCGGAGGCTTCCGGCCCAGCTTTCCAGAGCATCGTCGGCAGGGCACTCCCATCCGCAGGTGGCGTGGTCCCAGGTTCACCTGCACGGGGCCGGGACCGCCGACGAAGGCGGTGCCGCACCGAACCCGGCCCCGTCCCGGAACTCCTTCCGGAACCCGGGCCGTGGCCCACCACCACGGTCCGCGTCCCGATGCACGGGGAGGCCCGGCGGAGTCAGCATGGAGGCCACCGACCGGACCGGGGCACGTCGATGAGCGACCTCCTGGAAGCCGCCTGCCGGGTTGGGGCGAGGAGCCGGAGAAGGACCAGGTGTGCGCGCTCCGGTTGGGCCGCGGCCGACCCCGCGCCGGTACCGGCCGGGGCGTCGTCCCGTCCCTGCCCCGCCCCGCCGGGAACGGGGCAGGGGGCGGTGCTCCGACTGCTCGAACTCCGGACCCCACTGCGTGCACCAGAGCGACCGCCCGGACCCGCGTCCGTGGTGCTGGACGTGCCGGTGGGGCGCCCGCGCCGTCCCGGTGTCCCGGGGAAGCGCGTCAATGCCCTGGCTCGGCGAGGGTGTTGACGGAAGTAGTTCGAGTACGTGACGCTCGGTGGACCGCCCGGGCGGCCCGTCTTCCGCGTCGCCGAGCGCCGTCCCGACGCCCCGGCCGGATGTCCACCGTGCACCCTCCTGGAGGTACCACCATGTCCAAGCGCCGTCTCGCCGTCCCCGCAGCCGCCGTCGCCGCTCTGGCCCTCGCCGCCCTGTTCCTCCCGGCCGCCGGTGCCCACGCCGCACCGCGCGCCGACTCGTGCACCAACAACTGGAGCATCAGCTCCGCCGAGGGCTACGCGAACGGGAAGTGGTGCAACTACGACACCAAGGTCATCGGCACGGTGCACGACACCATGGCGGACGGCCGCTGCCCCTACGTGCGCGGCGACCTCTCCAACGGCGGCCACGTCGACAGCGACTGGGCCGGCGGAAAGGGCAAGTCCCGCTCCATCACCCTCCTCGCCCCCTCGAACACCCACTTCACCAGCCTCGGCATGCGCTACATCAACTGTTGAGCCCATCGCGGCGGCAGGGGCCTGGGCATGACGGCCCCTGCCCGTCCGCCCTGGGCCTCCCCGGGTCCGTCCGCGCAGCCGCCGCGGGCGCACCACCGGCGCGCGGTCCGGGTGTGGCCGGTCAGGCGTCCTCCGCGGTCACGGCAAGGGCGGCGGCTCGGCGGGATCGTCGGCGGCGGCCGGCTCCTGGAGGGTCCGGCGGCGGGCCTCGGCAAGGGCCCGCTCGAACTGCTCGCGGGCCCGCCGCTGGATTCCGTCGCTGTCGTGCAGGAGCGCGTCCATCTCCTCCGGCGTGGCCGGGACGGGGTCCGGTCCCCCGTCGGTCAGGCGGTCGTAGAGCCATCGGCACGCCCGGTCCTCGTCCGTGAACCGCGCAAGCACCTCTCGCTCGCCGCGCTCATGGACTCCCACGACCCAGACTCCGGCGCGTTCTTCGAGGAAGTAGCGGTCGGCCCGCTGAGGGCCGCCGGGACAGCCGGGGATCTCGTAGTACGGCTGCGGGACCCCGGCCGCTCGAAGGGCCCTGCGCAGTTGGAACCGGTCCATGAAGCCAGTCTCCCTCCCGCCGGCAAAACACCGGGGCCCGGCCCCCGACCGAGGGCCGGACCCCGGCGTCACGACGTCATCGCGAGGTGGGTTTCCCCGCCATCGGCGCGGACTTCTGCTCCATCTGTGCCTCGTCCTCGTCCACCGGCGTGGTCTTCACCCTCACCAGGGTGCCGTTGTTCACCAGCGTGGCGACGGTGGCGAAGGGGATGCTCGGGCAGAACTTGCTCGACGCCACGTACTGGACGGCCCCGCCCGGCTGCTCGAATGCCGGGGCGGCCGGCCCCGCGCACACGGTGACGTCCTTCGCCACCCGGTACAGGTTGTAGTCGTACGGATAGCGGGGGTCGATGGTGTTGAGGCTCGACGGCGGGATCGCCCGCTGGCCGTACTTCGTGCCCGCCGGGGAGAAGAACCGGCCCGATTCGTTGCCGAACCGGTCGACCATCAGGTTCTGGCCCGCCTGGAGCAGCAACGGCGCTGCGAGCACGCGGCCCATGGCGTCGTGCTCGAAGCCGTCGTCGTTCGGGTACTTCCAGTCACCCTCGCCCGAGTCCAGGGAGGGGTCCCACCACGTGTTCAGGAACTCCACGGCGGTGAGGCCGCCGAGCCGGTCGTAGCCCTCAAGGATGTTGCCCAGCAGCCCACGGGTCGGCAGCCGCTTGGGGCCCAGCCGCCAGTCGCCGCAGAAGTAGTACGGGCGGAATTCCTCGGGGATGGGGTACGGCACCAGTCCCTTGCACGCACGCGGCCGACCGTGATCGCCGTCCTCGTCCCCCCGCTGTGCGGGCACCCCCACCGGGCCGGGCGCCGGCATGCCCGCCCCGACCTGCCCGAAGGCGCCCGCTCGACGAGCGCCTTCCTCGACCGCGGGCGCGGCCGACGACACGGATGGGCCCATGACCACGGAACCGGCCAGGCCGACCGCAGCCGCGAAGCCGACACACCACCTTGACGATCTCACTGAACCTCCCAGGGGAACTCGGCGTCCGGCACGGGCCGCCCGGCCCGCCGGGAACGACCGTGACGGCCGGAATGACGAGATCACTGAAGCCGACGGGATCGACGAGTGCGAGCAGACGTGCCGGATCCGCGTCCGAACGGGTCCGGCCGGAGTGCGACCTGACGCGCGCCCGAGTGACACGACGAGCGGCGCGCCGGACATTCGTGTGGGGCTCCTCCGACGGGCGGGCGGCGGTAGCCGGGACCGGCCGCTGATCCGGACCGTCCGGCCCGGGCCTGCCGCCGGGGCTACCGGGCCCCCAAGACCGCCGCTTCATGCTGGCGGGAGGTGCCCGGCCGCATCGCCGCAGGAGGTGCGGGTGCCGATGTCGCAGCCCTGGCAGATCGCGCGCCTCGCGCCGGTCGCGGCGGCGTCGAAGACGTGCATGGCCAGGTGGTGTTCGGCAGCGAGGACCCGGGCGGTGGCATCCATCATCCAGACGCCCCGAGGCAGGGCCTCCCGGGGGCCGAGGCTGGTGCAGCGGACGGCGTCGGGTGGGTGCGCTGGTCGTGGTCGTAGACGGCGTGCACTCTGTTGCTTGGCGAGCAGCAGGGCATCGGCCTCCAGTTCGAGGGCGCGTTGGACGGCGGCGTCGTCGGTGGTGACGTGGGGCCGGCCGATGCCGCCGGCCAGAGCACGATCGGCCCGTGGCGCGGGCGCCCGCCGCTCCCCGCTCCACTGCCGGGCTCCCGTGCCTCGGGCGTGACGAGCGCCCGCAGATCGTGCCGGAGCGGGTCGAAGACGTGCTCCAGCTGCCCCGGGGGAAGGTGCAGGGACACCGCCGAGATGACGGCACGGACGGCATCCTCGGCGTACTCGGCCGGAGGGAGGCCTCGTGTGCCGAAGCCGTCGAGGCTCCTGCGGGTCGAACGGGAGCATCGAGAAGGCCGTGGGTTCCGAGCCGCCCGGTGAGATCACCACTCGTGGGGAGGAGGGCACCGCGGCCCGGGCCCTGCTGAAGGCTGCCGCCGAGGACGACATGACGCTTCCGGTGGTGGGCAGCCGCGGGCTCGGCGGCTTCACCGGGGCCTTGCTGAACTCCGTCAGCCAGACCGACAGCCGGGCGCCCCGCCTGCGCAAGGGCTCACGCGGAGGACGGCCACCGGGCTTCGCCGAGGAGCGGCACAAGAAACGCAACACCGTCGAACGGGCCATCAACAAGCTCAAGCACGCCAGAGCCGTCGCCACCCGGTACGACAAACGCGGATACCTCTACCTCGGTACCGTCACCGCAGCCGCCCTCGCCATCTGGCTCCGCACGTGATCGCCCGGACGGAACCTGGCTGGGCTCCACCGTGATCAGACTTTCCCGGCGGCGAGGGCGGTGGCGGCGTCCAGGCGCTCCTTACTCTGCTTGGCCTCCACCACCGCTTCCCCCACGTGGTAGCCGAGCGCGGTGCAGGCTTTGAACTTGTCCCCGTCGAAGAACTGATCGCCGGTGGCGTCGTACGGAAACAGCTCGTGCTCGGCTGCATAACGCTTGATCCACCAGGGAGTTCGCGGGTCCAGGGTCGTGCGCCCGATGACGAGCAGCTTGTCAAGGTCGATGACCACGCCCAGTTCCTCGTATGCCAGGGCCACCGAGTCCGCCAGCGATGCTGCGAAGGTGCGCCGGTCGCTGCTGGCATCGAAGCAGTAGATCGTGCGGCAGCGTCGCCGGAAGAGTTCCCCTTGGGCGGGGGAAGTGCTGATCCTGGCGGCCCCGCCCTTTCCGGCTGCGTCGACAGGGACGAGGAGGGAGGATGGTCGCGAGGACGGTCTCACGCGGACGCGTCATCGGACCAGTCGAAAGCCTCCATGTCGAGCGGAGTGGTGTCGATATGGCCGAATCATCGCGGGGTCCTGCCTGGCGCCGGATCTCCAAGGACGTGGGCGGCGCAGCCGTCACGGTGGCGCGGGCGACCGGGCGTGCGGCACTGCACCCACGGTCGACGATCGATCGCGCACGCCATCTGCCCGAAGCAGTGCCCCTGCTCGGTCAGGCGGTGAAGCCGATCCTGACCGGGCGCGTGGACGACTGGCGCGGCGAGTACGCCTACACGCTCGGTGAGCAGGCGTTCGTCTACGGCTTCCCGTACATCTACAACGCCCAGCTGCGCCACGACTGGGTGACACAACCACGGAACCCGTCGACGATCCCCTATGCGCCTGTCAACCATTTCTGGCACGCCGAGCAACTCATCGACGCGACCTACCGCGACGGGGGCTGCCCCAGCAACGACACCTTGTACTCGGCGGCCTGGGTGAACCTGGGCGAGGAGCCGGTCATCCTCTCCCATCCGGACATGGGCGATCGGTACTTCACCTTCGAGCTGGTCGGAATCACGTCCGACAACTTCGACTACGTCGGTCAACGCACCACCGGCTCCGGCGGGGGCAGCTTCGCACTCGTCGGCCCGCGCTGGCAGGGAGAGCTTCCCTCCGGGGTACGGCGGCTGAAGCCGGCTCCCAGCCCCTGGATCCTCGTCCTGGGCCGCACCCTCGTCAACGGCCCGCACGACGTGCCGCGGGTACGGGAATGCCAGGAACAGTTCCGCCTCACCCCGCTCAGCCTGTTCGGCGAACCGGACGCGGCGGTTCCCGAAAGCCGGGACGTGCTGACCCCGATCCCGGCAACGAAGGATCCCCTGGGCCCGTGGAAGACCCTGAACGCGATGCTCGCCGAGAATCCTCCGCCGGCCCACCACGACGTCCTGCTCCAGCAGTTTGCCCAGATCGGCATAGGCCCCGACCTCGACGTCGAAGCACAGCCCGACTCGGTCAAACAGAGCCTGATCCGGGCCGCTGCCATCGGCGTGCCCCTGCTCAGGCGGCAGATCCTTAGCGGTGACTGGGCCCGCCACGTCAACGGCTGGCGCTACCCGCCCTCGCAGATAGGACGCTTCGGCGACGACTTCCTCAAACGCGCCGCCGACCAGTCGCTGGTCGGCATTGCCGCCAACGATCCCGCCGAGGCGGTCTACTTGTTCAACTTCGAGGACGCCGACGGCAACACGCTGGTCTGCGACGGCCAGTACTGCCTGCGCTTCGCCGTCGACGCACTGCCGCCGGTCGACGCCTTCTGGTCGCTGACTGCCTACCGGGAGGACATGAACCTCATCCCCAACCCGGTCGACCGTTACTCGATCGGTGACCGCACCTCCGGCCTGCGGCGGGACGCGGACGGCGGGCTGACCATCCGGCTCCAGAGCGAGCCGCCCCGGCAGGACGGGGAAGGCAACTGGCTGCCCACAGCGAAGGACGGCACCTGGTTCGTCGTCCTCCGCATGTACCGGCCCCGCCCCGAGGTGATCGACGCGACGTGGCAGTGCCCTCCGCTGACCCGCGTCACCTGACGCGGATCCGCACATGGTGTGAGCTGTGAAGTGTGCTCTGCCACCTGTACGCGATGCTGAGCTGCACTGGTGGTGGGGAGTCGAACTCGATCTCCCAGTCGGTGCGGCGAGGAACGCGGGTGCGCAGGGCGGTGAATCCTCAAGGCGGGCAGGAGCGTGCCGGGGTGGCGCGCGGCCCGGCGTGAGGAGTCCACCTGACGTGCGCCCGCAGGCTGCACGGCCTGACCCGGCCACATTCCGCCACCGGGCCTGTCCGCAATCACCTGGGACAGGCCCGACCCGACTCCGGCGATTCGCTGCCTGATGGAGGTCCGGTGCCGGCCGGAGCCCTCTGCTCCGGTTGCCGCCCGTCTTCTCCGAGCGGACGCCTCGCGGTGATCGGTCATGGCGTCGGCGTCGCATGACAGGGACCGTGTTCCCCAGCCGGCCGTGAAGAGCACTCGGGTACACGCCCTACCGGTGTCGTTCCCGTCGCAGCACGAGGAACGGCAGGATGAGCCAGCAGGTGGTGAACAACAGGAGCACCGCACCGCTGAAGACCCATGCGGTGGTGGAGGCGTACAGGGCGGTGCGGAGCAGGAGCAGCAGGGCGCTGGTGATGGTCAGGGCGAGCAGGGCCAGGCCGGTGGTGATCAGGTGGCCGGCGGCGCGGACGAGTTCGGGTTTCATGCCGCGGCCGGCGAGGACTCGGTGGAAGGCTGCCGGGGCGACGAGGGCGGCGGTGGCGGCCGCGCCGAGCATCACGGTGGCAACGTACAGGTGGCGGTCGAAGGTGGGCAGCGCGGTGAACCGCGGGGTGAAGACCACCGAGATGAGGAAGCCGAAGAGGATCTGGGCACCGGTCTGGCAGACTCGGACTTCTTGGAGCATCTCGTCCCAGAGCCGGTCCGCCCTCTCCGTGGCTGTCTCGTCGCGGCCGGACGCGCCCTGTGGCACGTGTGCCTCCTGTCCAGTGGGGTTGCCTCGGGTTCAGTCCGGTGCGCCGGCGGTCCAGACGATGCGCTGGACGGCGGCTGCGGAGATCCACGTCTCGTCGCCGTCGTCGGCGGGGCGGATCCTGACCCAGCGGCCGCTCAGGCGTACCTGCCCGCTGACGTGCACGGCGGCCGTCCCTGGCACGGCTCCGGGCAGGCAGTGCACGACGGCCGCGGTCCACTTCTTTGTGCCCATGGCTTCGACCATCGGTGCTCGTCGAGCGGCCCGCTACCGGAGCGGGCTGTCCGGGTCGGCGGTGCCTTCTCGGTCGGGCCGTGTGCGGACAACACCTCCTTCCGGGTGCGCTCGGGACCGGTGGGCGACGGCGCGTCGTCCTCATGGCCCAGCAGCGCCCGCAGGCGCTGGAAGAACGCCCCGGCGGCCCACTCCGCCGAGCGTGCCGAAGAGGAGCCGGCGGTTTGTGGAGCTCCTTGACCATGACGGGCCTCCGTACGTGGCGGCGAGGGGTACGGACACTGGCCCGTCTTTCCGGACGGCGGGACACCAATCCTCCGTCGCGAGGCCAGTTGGCTTTGAGCGGTCGCGCGGTGGCTCCACCCGCCGCCGGCCGTGCGGGCGGATGCCGCCGACGGCGCTCTCGCCCGCGTGGCTGCCCCCGGGCCGAGGGCGCCTCACGGGCCGTGTTCCGGCCCGTGCGGCGCCCCCGCAGGCCGCAGGAGGTCGTGCAGGAGCTGGAGAGCCGAGAGGACGGCGCCGTCCTGGATGGCTTCGCGCCCGCACGACGGCGGCTCGGGGGCGGTCACGACGGTGATGGCCGGGGTGGCGGCGGCGATGTAGACGGTGCCCACCGGTCGGCCGTCCTGCGGGGCGGGGCCGGCGACCCCGGTGGTGGCGAGGGCGTAGGTGGCGCCGGTGAGGGCACGGGCGCCGTGCGCCATCTGTGCGGCGACGTCGGGGTCCACGGCTCCCCGCCGCGCCAGCAGGTGCGCGTCGACGTGCAGGAGGGTCGCCTTGAGGGCGGTGTCGTAGGCGGTGATGCCGCCCAGGAAGGTCTGCCCGGCGCCGGGCGCGTCCGCGAGGGCGGTGGCGAGGCGCCCGGCGGTCAGGGATTCCGCGACGGCGACGGTGTGCCCGGCCGCTGCCAGGGCGGCGGTGATCTGGCGCGCCAGGACGCCGGTGCGGCTGCGGGCCGTGCTCTCGGGCGCCGCCCGGTCGTTGCCGCGGGAGGACGACGGTGCGGCGGGTGCGGCCGGGGCGTGGTCGTGCATGAGGACCGCCGGCCAGATCAGGTCTCGACGGCGACGCGCACGGTGTCCAGGCGGGGGTCGGCGCTGTCGGGGACGAGCATCCCGGCGTCGAGGCCGGTGCGCAGGTAGTCGATGACGTCCCGGTTGAGACGCTCGCCGGGCAGGGCGGCGGGGATGCCGGGCGGGTAGGGGGTGAGCATCTCGGCGGTGATCCGCCCGGGCGCCTTCTCCACGGGGACCTGTTCGGTGGGGCCGAAGAACGCGTCGCGTGGCAACAGGACCTGCTCCAGGCGCAGGTCGTGGGGGGCGGGGATGTGGACGCGGGGGGCGGGGCGCAGGTCTTCGGCGATCGCGACGAGTTCGGTCAGGCCGTGCAGGAGCCTGTCGACGGTGGTGGTGTCGTCGGCGTGGGTGAGCTGGGCGCTGATGCGGCGGTGGTCGCAGATGTGCAGGGTGAGCTGGTGGTGGGAGCGCAGCCAGTCGCCGGCACGGTAGCCGGTGGTGCCCAGGGCGGAGATGTCGATGATGACCTGGAGGGGGTCGAGATCGAAGGCCAGGCCGGGGGCGCAGAAGTCGTCGCGGCCGTGGACGTGGAGTCCGTCGATCTGCTCGCCCCGGGTGCGGGCGGTGTCGGCGAGGCCGAGGGCGTGGTCGTAGAGCTTGCGGCCCTGTTGGACCATCTGGCGGCGCCAGCCGTCGAGGGCGGCATAGACCAGGGTGGAGGGGCTGGTGGTGGCGAGCAGGTCCTCGCGCTGCTTGAGGACGGCCGGGTCGACGAGGTCGCCCTGGAGGTGGAAGACGGAGCTCTGTTCCAGGGCTGAGCCCATCTTGTGGACGGAGGTGACGCACACGTCCGCGCCGGCGTCCATGGCCCAGCGCGGCAGTCGGGGGTGGAAGGGCAGGTGCGCGCCCCAGGCCTCGTCCACGATCAGCGGCTTGCCCACGGCGTGGCACACGGCGGCGATCGCCTCCAGGTCGGCGCACGTCCCGTACGGCGTGGGCGTGGTGACCAGGGCGCCCCGGGCGTCGGGGTGCTGTCCGAGGGCGGCACGGAACGCGTCGGCGGACGGCGGGTGGGCCAGGTGCAGCTCCGCGTCCCATTGGGGGTCGACCCACACGGGGCGGATGCCGGCCAGGATGAGTCCGGCGACGACGGACTTGTGGGCGTCCCGGCCGACCACCAGCTTCTCGTGGGGGCCGGCGACGGCGAGCATCGCGGACTTCACCGACAGGGAGCTGCCGCAGGTGGAGAAGAACGTGTGGTCGGCGCCGACGGCTTCGGCCATCAGCTCCTGGGCGTGCTGGAGGATGCCGCGCGAGTCCAGACGGTCGTCCAGACCTCCGGTGGCCAGCACGTCGGAGCGGAACACGTCCGCGCCCATCACCTGAAGGACGCGGGGGTCGGTGCCGCGGCCCTGCTTGTGGCCGGGCGGGGTGAACACGGTCAGCGGGTTGGCGTGGAACGCGCCAAGGGCTTCGAGTACCGGCGCCTGGGACTGGTCCATGCCGGTGCGTGTGCCCCGCCGCCGGTCCGGAAAACGGGGGCGATCCGCCCGCGCCACCCGCCTTCCTCGACACCGCGCTCCTCGACGAAGGCCGTGGAGCGCCTCACCGCCGAGGTCCTCGACGCCACCGGCGGCACCCCCTGCCCCGACCGGCGCTCCGAACCCCCAGGCGTCGCGCGGCGCCGCCGGAGAAATCCGGTTGCCGCGGGCCGCCGTCTCGATCATGATCGCCCGCATGGACTTTTGATGACTGCCACGTAGTACGTACCTGTCGCGCGATCGACCTCGGAGCCTGACGACCCGGCCCGGGGCGATGGGTCGCGCCCCTCGTGAGCAACCGTCGGAGAGCGGGAGCCGCCGAGTGAGTTCGGCGTGCCCTCCTGCTGAGTCCTGAAAGCACCCAACACACATGAATACCGACCGCAAGGCCCTGTGGGCCGTGCGTCAGTCCGCCCTGCCCACCGTCGTCCGGTCCTGCCCGGACTGTCCCGGCATGCGGCACCGCGCCTCGGGGAAGATCCGCGCCAACGCGAACGGCAAGCTGCTCGACGTCTGGCTGCTGCTGAGCTGCGCGACGTGCGACCGGACCTCGAAGGTGCCCGTGCACGAGCGCGTCCACGTCTCGACGCTGGAGCCGTCCCGGCTGGTGGCGTACGAGATCAACGACCCGGCAGCGGTACGGGAGTTGGTGATGAGCGCGTCGCTCGCGGCGAAGAACCGGTACCGGCTCGACTGGACCGGGACGTGGGAGCTGGAGACCCGCACGCCGCTGTACGCGCTCGACGACCCCAACCCGCTCTCCGTGCAGGTGCGCTTCGAGCTGCCCGCGCCGGTCCGGGTGGAGCGGCTGCTCCAGCTCGGCCTCGGCCTGAGCCGGGCCGAGGTGCGCCGTCTGGTCGTGGACGAGCGGATCCGCCTGCCGTTCGCCCCGGACGCCAAGGCGCACCAGGACTTCGAACTCACCGTCCACGGAGCCGGTTCCGTCGATGCGGCCAAGCACGCGAAGTCCCTCGGTGCGCCCGACGCCGAACGCCCCGGTCCGGTTCGGATCGGGCCGCCGCGCGCACCCGGCCGGGAGCTCCCGCGCCGGGCCACGGCGTACGCGTAGGAGTCCGGTGCAGGCCCTGCTGAGGGAGAGGCTGTCCCGCTCGGGGACAGCCTCTCCCGGGCCATGTGGTCGTCGAACCACCCGCACCCGCCTCCGGGGGCGTCCGAGGCCGTGGTCGTCCGAGGCCGTGACCGCCCGGCTCGGTGTCGACAACCCCGGGCGGCTCGACCTGCAGACCCCCCTTTGCCGGGCCGCCCCGCTTCGAAACGGCGTCAGCGGGGGCTGGTCATCGACCGAAGGCCCTCATGCGCTCCACGAGGTGCTCGCCGGCGCCCTCAAGGAGGGTGTCGGCGATGGCGTCGACGGTACGGGCGCGCCAGGGCTCCAGCTGGGTACCGGCGACGACCTGGTTGAAGGCGCCCATGGCCGGGCCGCAGTGGATCAGGTAGTCAACCCTGGAGCGCTGGTCGCCGGTGACGGCGAGGCGGAAGCCCCGCTGGAAGTAGCGGCGGAAGACGGCCGCCAGCTCGGCCTTGGGGTCGGTGCCGAAGGCCGGGGCGGGCGCGGACTCGCCTCCGAGGTAGCGGTCGAAGACCTGGCTCCTGGTCTCCGCGTCGAGTTCTGCGAGCGAGCCGTGGCGGCGCCACAGCTCGTGCAGCCGGGAGGCGCGGGCGGGGAAGAACAGTCCGCGCTTGAGGTAGCGGGCGCGGACGCCGAGCTCGAACATCTCGCCCCAGGGCGCGGTGTCGACGTCGTACTCGCGCGTCTCCTGGAGGATGTCCTTCACCTCGGGGCTCGTGGCCGCCTCGACGGAGCACTGGTTGACCGAGCCGGTGAGGATGAAGTCAGCGCCCAGCAGGAAGGCCGCGGCGGCCGCCTCCGGGGTGCCGATGCCGCCGGCGCAGCCGACGTGCACCTTGTGGCCGGGGACGGCGTGCCGGTCGCGCAGGCGGAGCACGGCGGGCAGCAGGGTGAGCAGGTCCGCGGTGCTGGTCAGCCAGCCGGAGTCGGCCTCCACGCACAGGTCGTCGGCCATCGGGCGGCCGGAGGCGGCGCGGGCCTCCTCCGCGGTGACCTGCCCGTCCGCGAGCAGCCGGGCGACGATGCGCTCGGGCGGCGGGGCGAGGAACTCGGTGGCGACGTCGGTACGGGAGACCTTGGCGACGATCCGGCCGCCCTTGAGCCGGAAGCGCACCAGGGCCGGGGTGATCAGGGGGAAGCCGGAGGCCTCGACCAGGTCCACGCCGTTCCGCAGCAGGACGTCCACCAGCGCGTTCTCCTCCTCCGGCGCGCCGTGGCGGTAGAGCAGGTTCGCGCCGAAGGCGCCGCCGAGACCCAGCTCGCCGGTGATGGCGCGCAGCTGCTGCTCCACCTCGGTCAGGCTGAGCCCGCCGGTGCCGAGGAAGCCGAGCAGGCCGGCCTTGGCGAGCGAGCGCAGCATCTCCTGCCCGGAGATGCCGCCGTAGAGCGAGCCGGCCAGGTACGCCCGGCTCAGCCCGTACCGCTCACGGAAGCTGCGCGCGCCGAGGCTGTCGGCGCTGATACCGGACACGACCGGAGCCGGGACCGCCGGAGCCGACACCGCCGGAGCCGGGGCAACAGGCTCCGTCGCGATCGGCTCGGGAACGACCGGCTCCGTCACGACCGGCTCCGTCACGACCGGCTCGGGAACGACCGGCGCTGCCACCACCGGCGCCGGCAGCGGCTCGGCGGCGGCGCGGATCTTGGTGACCAGCCGGGTGAGCACCTGGCCGGGGCCCAGCTCGACGAACTCGAAGTCACCGTGCCCCATCAGCCTGCGAACGGTCTCGGTCCAGCGGACCGGGGAGGCGATCTGCGCGGTCAGCGTCTGTGCGATCGCGGCCGCCCGGTACGGCTGGGCGTCCACGTTGGCGAGCACCGGGACGGTCGGCGGGCGCAGCGTGAACCCGCCCAGGAAGCCGGCGAACTCCTCAGCCGTGCCCCGCATGTAGCGGGAGTGGAACGGCGCGCTGACGTTGAGGCGGACGGCGCGGGCGCCGACCGCCTCGAAGGCGGTGCACGCGGCGTCGATCTGCTCGACCGGCCCGGAGAGGACGAACTGGTCCAGAGCATTGTGGTTGGCCAGGTCGAGGCCGTCGAGGCCGGCGTCGGCGAGGGTCCGGGTGATGGCGTCCTCGTCGCTGCCGACCACCGCGGCCATCCCGCCGCCGCCGGCCGCCGCCATCAGCGCGCCACGGCGTTGCACCAGGCGCAGGCCGGTCTCGAAGTCGAAGACCCCGGCCGCGAACAGGGCCACGTACTCGCCGAGGCTGTGGCCGATCAGGTAGTCCGCGGGCTCCGGGTCCTGGGCGACGCGGTCCAGGTAGGTCAGCGCGCTGACCACGTAGAGGGCGGGCTGGGTGTACTCGGTGCGGCCGAGCCGGCGCTCGGGGTCCGAGACGCACAGTTCCTCGATCGAGTAGCCGAGTACGCGGTCCGCGATCGCGGTCTGCTCCGGGAACCTCTCGAACAGCCCCTTGCCCATGCCCCGCTGCTGGGATCCCTGGCCAGGGAAGCCGTAGACCTTCATACCGTGTGCCTTCCTCGGTGCTGGTGCGTCGGGGACGGGTGCCGTCCCTGGGGCCGAAGCGCGCTTCGGGGCGGCTGGAGCCCGGTTCGGGCCGGCGGCCGCGAGGGCCTTGCCGAGCAGACCCGGATCGTTCCCGAAGGGGCTGAGCAGCGGCAGGGAGACCGAACGGCTCCCGGCCGGCAGGTTGTTGCGCGCGAAGTTGTGGAGGGTGCCGGAGGGGCCGAGGTCCAGGTAGAGGAACTCCCCGCGCCCCCGCAGCGAGGCCATCGCCCGCTCGAACTCGATGGGCCGGCGGGCGACCTGCCAGAAGTGCTCGGCGGTGGCCCGCTCGACCTGGCGGCCGTCCACCCCGGAGGTCCAGGGCAGACGCGGCGGGGCGAACTCCACCCCGTCGAAGGTGCTGCGGCAGGCCTGCAGCACCTCGTCCATCAGGCTGGAGTGGTAGCCGTACTCGACGGGGACCCGCTGGTGCATCACGTCGGCGGCGCGCAGCGCGGACTCCGCGCGGTCCAGCCGCTCGTCCGTACCGGCGACGACGAAGTGGCCCGGGTAGTTGCGGGCTGCCACCTCGCAGGCCCGCAGCTCGGGCACCCGGTCCATCACCTCGGGCCCGGCCAGCACGGCGAGCATTCCGCCGCGCGGGCCCGCCCGCAGTGCGTCGGCCTGGCGGACCAGGAGCCGCAGGCAGTCCCCCGCGGAGAGGCTGCCCGAGACGACGGCCGCCGCGTACTCGCCCAGGCTGCAGGCGAGCAGGTGGTCGGGCTCGACACCCGCCGCGCGGAGGGTCTCCGCCATGGCGAGTTCGATCATGACGATCGCCGGGTGGGTGATCCTGGTGTCGGTGAAGGGGTCGGCCTTCCGCCTGGCCGGGTCGAAGACCCGGTCCAGGACGGACTCGCCCAGTGCATCGGTGGCCTCGGCGTCCAGCCGGACCAGTTCCGCACGGAAGACCGGGTTGTCGTCGAAGAGCTCCTTGCCCATCCGGTAGTACTGCGAGCCCTGGCCGGAGAACATGAACACCACGGGCAGGGAGCCCTGGGCGGCCTGGTCGGCCGTCGGCGCCCTCATCGGTAGGTGTCCCAGAACATGCCCGCTCCGGGGGCTGCGGGCGCCGGCACGGCGGGAACCTCCGGCGCGTGCGCCGCCGCGGCGGCCGGCTCCCCGGTGCCCCGGATGACCACCCGCCGGTTCAGCGTGGGCTGCGGCAGCGGGGCCCGGGTGCCGCGGTGCCCGGCCGGGGCGGGGGCGAGCAGCAGGTGGGCGTTGGTGCCGCCGTCGGCGAAGCAGTTGAGCGCGGCGAGCCGGGCCGAGTCGGGCCACGGACGTGCCTCACGCGGGAAGTACAACGGCGAGGCGTCCACGTCGAAGTGGTCCAGCGGCACCTGCCCGGAACCGAACGGCACCTGCTGGCCGTGGTGCAGCATCAGGACCACCTTGATGAAGGCGGCGATGCCCTCGGCGGCCAGCGGGTGGCCGATGTTCGGCTTGATCGAGCCGAGCGCGACCGGCTGCTTCGACCCCTTGCGGTAGACCGACTCGACGGCCTTGAGTTCGAGCAGGTCGGTGACGGTCGAGCCGGAGCCGTTGGCCTCCACCCAGCCGATGTCCTGCGGACCGTGGCCGCTGCGCGCCAGCGCCTCGACCATCACGTCCTTCTGGGCCTGGAGGTTGGGCGTGGCCGGGCCGGCGGTCCGGCCGTCGTTGTTGATGGCGATGCCGCGCAGGACGGCGAGTACCTGGTCGCCGTCGGCCTGGGCCCGCGCCAGCGGCTTGAGGACGACGACGCCGATCCCCTCGCCCAGCACCAGGCCGGCCGCCCGGCGGTCGAACACGTGGAACTCGGCGCCCGGGTTGAGCAATCCACGCTTCCCGAAGACCTGGTGGGCGCGGTCGTCGGCGAGCAGGTTGACCCCGGCGACCACGGCGGCCTCCAGGTCGCCGGCCCGCAGGGCCTGGACGGCCATGTCCATCGCCACCAGGGCGGAGGAGCAGGCCGTGTCGATCACCACGCTGGGGCCGCGGAAGTCGAAGAACTGCGAGACGTTGGCGGAGAGATAGTTCTGACCGGTGACCACGACCGGGTTCTTGGCCTGCTCCAGTGCCAGGGCGTCCGGCGTGTGGGTGGCCCGGCCGCCGACGTACACGCCGACCCGGTGGCCCTTCAACTCGGCCGGACGGTAGCCGGCGTGGTGGACCGCCTGGTGGACCTCCTCCAGCAGCAGCAGCGCTTGCGGGTCCATGGCCGCGACATCGGGCTCGGAGAGCAGGAAGCTCTCCGGGTCGAAGCGCAGCACCTCGGGCAGCAGGCCCGCGTGGTAGCCGACCGGGCGGCCGAAGCGCCGCTCGGGGATCGGGTGCAGCGCCGATCGGCCCTGGCGCAGCAGCTCCCAGTACGCGTCCGGGGAGGCGGCGTCCGGGAAGCGGCAGGACAGGCCGACGACGGCGATGTCGGCGCCGACGGGCGGCGCGGCCGTCACGACGATCGGCGCGGGTTCAGCGGCCCGAGCGGGGACGGCAACCGGCACGGCCGCCGGCGCAGCCGCCGGCACGGACGGTACGGCTTCGCCGAACGCGGCGAGCAGTTCCTCCCGGTGCTCCTCGGCGAGGTACTGCGCGAAGCCGTTCGTCGTGGGGTGCTCCAGCAGCGCCGAGGGGTCGATCGTGATGTCGAGCCGCTTGGCAACGGTCTGGACGAGCTGGGAGACCATGATCGAGTCGATGCCGAAGTCCTGTACCGGCACGTCACCGGTCAACTTGGCCCGCTCGAAACGCAGTTCCTCGGCGAGCCGGTCGAGCAGCCAGGAGGACACCGCCGCGACCGCCGCCGCGACCGCCGCCGACGCGTCGGCCGCGGCAGGGGCCGGCCCAGCGGGAGCCGGAGCCGGGGGAACAGCGGCAGCCGGAGCCGTCCCGGCGGGAGCCGGAGCCGGGGGAACAGCGGCAGCCGACGGGGTCGCGGCCGCCAGCCTCCGGTCCGACAACCGCTCCGGACGCCACTCGGCGTCCGGCCGCGCGATCGCCGGCAGCACGACCCGGGCGCCGCTCGCCAGCGCCCGCTCCAGCAGGTCGAGCCCCTGCCGGTCGGTGAGCGTGGCCAGACCCGAGGCCTGGTAGGCGGCGCTGCGCGCCTCCCCCATGCCGCTCTCCCTCCAGCTCGGCCACTGCACGCTGACCAGCGGCAGCCCGTGAGGGCGGGCCTCGGCGACCGCGTCCAGGTAGGCGTTGGCCAGCGCGTAGTCGCTCTGGCCGACCGCGAGCGCGGGGACGGTGGCGGCGACCGAGGAGTACAGCACGAACAGGCTCAGCGGCTCGTCCCGGAAGACCTCCACCAGGGCGTCGACGCCGAACACCTTCGGGCCGATCACCCGGGCCATGCCGGTCTGCGGCTTGCGGACGAACGCCGGGTTCTCGAAGTCGGTGAAGCCGGCGCTGTGGACGACACCCCCGACGGGGCCGAGCCGCAGCTTGACGTCCGCGAGCGTCTTGGCCAGCGCTTCCCGCTCCTCCAGCGGTACGGCGACGACCTCAAGCTCCACGCCCTGGTCGGCGAGCTCGGCCAGCGGCCGGAGCTTGCGCCCGAGCGGGCCGTCGGCCGCGATGTGGGCGGCCCACTCGGTGCGCGGTGGCAGCTCCTCGCGGCCGGTGAGGACGAGCTTGCGCACGCCGTGCTCCGCGACGAAGTGGCGGGCCGTCAGCAGGCCGATGCCACGAGTGCCGCCGGTGACCCACAGAACGTGTCCGGCCGGGAAACGCAGCGTGCTCTTCGGCCCCTCGGGCAGCTCGCGCAGCTCGGCACGGTGCCGCACGCCCCCGCGCCAGGCGGTCTCGGCGAGCTCGTCGCCGCTGCTCAGCTCCTCGGTCACCCAGTGGACCAACTGCTCGTCCGAGGCGTTCCGTTCCAGGTCGACGTGGCGGGAGCGCAGGTGACGGTACTCGCTCTGGAGCATCCGGTAGAGGCCGACGCGGGCCGCGCCGCCGAGGGCGGCCGAGCCGCCGTCGGGGCCGGGCTCCGCGCCCCGGGAGACCAGCAGGACGGTCAGCTCACGGCTGCCCCGGTCGACCAGCTGCTGGAGCCAGCGCAGCCAGGTGGGAAGGACGGAGTGCGCGGGCGGCAGCGCCGGGTCGGCGCAGCCGGCCAGGTCGACCACCGCGTCGAAGCGCTCCCAGCGGGTGGCGGGGGCGGCGAGTTCGGCGGTGAGGGCGTCGACGGTGAGGACCTCGGCGGACGGCAGGGCGGCGGCGAGTCGGGCGGCCGACGCCTCGGTGCCCGGTACGGCCAGGATGGCGGTCCGGGCGGGCGGCGCGGTGCGGGCGGCCGGCTCGGCGGGCGTCCACTGCCGGGTCAGCAGCAGGCCCTGCCGGGCGCGGTCGGCGTCCAGCGCGGCCAGCTCGGCGTCGGCGGCGGCCAGCCAGACCCGGCCGCCCTCGAAGGGGTAGCCGGGCAGTGCGACCCGGCCGGGCCGGGCACCCCGGTGCAGGGCCGACCAGTCGACCCTGCGGCCGCCGGTCCAGGCGGCGGCGTATGCGGCGGGGTCGGCCGGCAGCGCGTCGCCGGTGGCCGGACGGCGCGGGTCGACGGTGCCGGTCCAGCTGCCGGCGGGTGCGCCGCCGGCCGCGAACTCCTCCAGGCGGTCGGCCAGTTCGGCCAGGTCCTGGAAGAGCACGGCGAACCGGTGGGCCATCGCCTCGCGGCCCGACTGGAGCGTCCAGGCGACCTGTTGCGGGGCCGGGGCGGTGCCCTCGGTGGCAACGACCCGCAGGTGGGCGGCGAGGCGGTGGGCCTGCCGGGTCAGCCGCTCGGCGTCCCGGGCGGAGAGCACGGCCAGCTGCGGGCCGGCCGGCGCCGCCGGGGCCTGCGGCTCACCGAGGTACTCCTGCAGGATGATGTGGGCGTTGGTGCCGCCGGCGCCGAAGGAGCTGACGCCCGCGGTGCGGGGCCGTACGGTGCCGTCCGCTGCGACCCGGCGCGGCCAGGGCGCCCGCTCGCGCTGCACCTCGAACGGGGTCGCGCCGAAGTCGATGTTCGGGTTGAGCCGGTCCGCGTGGAGCGAGGGCGCAAGCTCGCCGTGACGCAGCTGGAGCAGCACCTTGGTGATCGCCGCGATGCCGGCGGCCGACTCGGCGTGCCCGATGTTCGACTTCACCGAGCCGATCGGCAGCCGCTCGGGCAGGTCGCCCGCGAAGGCCCGCAGCATGCCGTTGACCTCGACCGGGTCGCCCAGCGCGGTGCCGGTGCCGTGGGCCTCCAGGTAGTCCAGGTCGGTGGGGCGCAGTCCGGCGCGCTCCAGCGCGGCGCGCACCAGGTCACCCTGCGCCTGCGGGTTGGGCACGCTGTAACCGGCGCCCGCGCCGCCGTGGTTGACGGTGGAGGCCTTGACGACCGCCAGCACGCGGTCGCCGTCGGCCAGGGCCGCGTCCAGGCGCTTGAGCAGGACGGCGCCGGAACCCTCGGCCGGGACGTAGCCGGTGCCGCCCTCGCCGAAGCTGCGGCAGCGGCCGTCCTCGGCCAGGAAACCGCGCTGGGCGAGCTGGAGGAACTTCACCGGGTGGCTGGAGATGTTGACGCCGCCGGCGACGGCGACCTCGCAGTCCCCGTTGCGGATGGCCAGGCAGGCCTGGTGGATGGTGACCAGCGACGAGGAGCACATGGTGTCCAGGGCGACGCTGGGCCCGGCGAAGTCGAAGAAGTACGAGACCCGGTTGGCCACCGAGGCGTACGACGAGGAGGTGGCGAAGCCCTTGCCGCGCAGCGCCTCCTGGACGCCGTACAGCTGGTAGTGGCCGTACATCATGCCGACGAACACCCCGGTACGGGTGCCGCGCAGCTGCTCGCGGGTGTAGCCGGCGTCCTCCAGCAGGTGCCAGACGGTCTCCAGGAACACCCGCTCCTGCGGGTCGGTGTGTTCGGCCTCGATCTGCGACATGCGGAAGAACAGCGGATCGAAGCGGTCGGCGCCGCGCACGAAGCCGCCCCACTTGCCGTAGGTCTTGCCGAAGACGGACTTGTCGGGGTCGTAGAAGCGGTCGTGGTCCCAGCGCTCGCCGGGGATCTCCTCGACGCTGTCGACGCCGGCCCGCAGGTTGCGCCAGAACGCGTCCACGTCGTCGGCCTGCGGGTAGCGGCCGGCCACTCCGATGATGGCGATGTCGTCCCCACCGGAGGCGACGGGTGCGGCCACGGGCACCGGCTCGGCCACTGCGACCGGCAGCTGCTCGGCCGCGACCGGCGCGGCGGAAGCGTCGTCCTCCGCCGGCGCGGCGGATGCGTCGTCCTCGGCCGGTGCGGCGAACGCCTCCGGATGGGCGCCGGCCAGGTGGTCCGCCAGCTGGGCGACCGTCACGTACTCGAAGAGCAGCGTCTTGGACAGCGGCGCGATCCGTTCCTCCAGGCGCCGGACCAGGCTCATGGTGATCAGCGAGTCCACGCCGAAGTACTCGAAGGGCTCGGTGACCGCGATCTCCGACTCGGGCAGCTTCAGCTCCTCGGCGAGCAGCCGCAGGACGAGCGCCTCGGCCCGGGACCGCGCGTCCGTGCCGCTCTCCGCCCCGGTGACCCCGGCCGGAGTCCGTACGACGGCGTCGGCGGGGACGTGCGACGGCTCGGCCGTGGCCGGCCCGCCGTCGAGGGCGGACAGGATGCGGGCCGGGTCGCCCGGGGCGAGCAGCAGCCGCGGCGCGGTCCCGCTCAGCGCGCGCTCCAGGGCGGCCAGCCCGGGGGCGGTGCGCACCGGGCGCATGCCGAGTGCCCGGTCCATGAACTCCACGGCCGCGGCGTCGATCCGCATGCCGCCCTCGGCCCAGACCGGCCAGGCGGCGGCCAGGGTGCGGCCCGGTCGGGTGCCCTGGCGGCGCTGCTGTTCGCGGCGCTCGGCGAAGTGGTCGAGGAAGGCGTTGGCGAAGGCGTAGTCGCTCTGGCCGATGTTGCCGAAGGAGGCCGCCGCCGAGGAGAGGGCGACGAAGTAGTCCAGCGGCTCGTCCCGGGTGGCGTCGTCGAGCAGCACGGTGCCGTACACCTTGGCGGCCAGGACGGCCTCGGCGTCGGCCCGCTCCTTGCGGCCCAGCAGGCCGTCGCGCAGCACCCCGGCGGCGTGCAGGACTCCGCTGACCGAGCCGTGGGCCCGCCGGGCCTCGGCGATCAGGGTGCGCACGCCGGCCGGGTCGGCGGCGTCGGCCAGGACCACGAGGGCGCCGGCCGCCTCGATCCGGGCGAGCGCCTCCGGACCGGGGGCGGTACGGGCGGCGAGCACGATTCCGCCGCCGGTGACGCCGGCGGCACGTCGGGCCGCGGCGAGGTGCTCGGCGAGCAGCAGGCCGAGGGCGCCGGTGCCGCCGGTGATGACGTGGGCACCGGTCCCGGTGAACACCCGCCCGGCGGTGGGCAGTTCGGCCTGCCGCCAGGCGCGGCGGGTACGGCCGTCCGCCCCGACGCGCACCTCGGGTTCGCCCTGGGTGCGCAGCTCGGCGGCCACCGCGTCGGCGAGCGGCCCGGCGGCGACGGTCAGCACGCCGAAGTCCACCGAGGGGTGTTCCAGGCGCACGGTACGGGCGAAGGCGGCCATCGCGGCGTGGACCGGCGAGGCCGCGACCTCGCGGTGGGCGTACACGTAGCGCAGGGCGCCGCGCCGGTCCCGCTGCCAGGCCTGCAGGAAGGCCAGTGCGCCGTGGAAGCCGTGCTCGACGGCGCTGGCGGTGCCGGCGTCCTCGTCGGCCAGGTGGACCACGTCGACCGGGCCGGCCGGCAGGGCGCGGACGGTCGCGTCGGCGTCGAAGCCGGTTCCGAGCGCGAGCACGCGGGCGTCGGCGCCGGTTTCGGTCAGCGCGGCGGCCACCGCTTCGCCGCGGGTGCCGGCGTCCAGCACCAACACGGTGCCGGCCGGTTCGCGCGCGGCGGTCGGCGCGGGCCGCCAGAGCGGTTCGAAGGCGTGGACGGTGTCACCCGTGGCCCCGCCGGCCGGGGCGGCGGGTACGGCCCGCAAGGTGAAGGCGTCGATCGAGGCGACCACCTCGCCGGTCCCGTCCAGCAGGGCGACGTCGAAGCAGAGCGTGCCCGCCGGGACGGGGCGCGCCGAGGGGGTGGCGTACGCGTGGACCTGCTCCGGCAGGTCGGCGTACAGCCGCACCGCGCCCAGCGAGTACGGCAGGTACGGCACCTGGCCCGTGGGGCCGTCCGCCCCGGGCGCGAGGCGCCCTGCGGTCTGCAGGGCCGCGTCGAACAGCGAGGGGTGGAAGACGAACCGGCCGGAGTCGGCGCCGAGCGCCTTGGGCAGCCGGAGGGTGGCCAGCGCCTCGTTCTCGCCCCGGGCGAGGCGGTCGATGACCTGGAAGCCGGGGCCGTAGTCGAAGCCGAGCCGGGAGAACGCGGCGTAGCAGTCCGGGCCGTCGTGGACGGTGGTGCAGCGCTCGCGCACGGCGGCCAGGTCGATCCGGGCCGGACGGTCGCCGGGCGCGCCGAAGAGGAGGGTGCCCCGGGCGTGCACCGAGGATCCGGCCCCGGCGGTCCGCACCTCGAAGGAGGCGCGCTCAACGGTGTCGGCAGCACGGTCAGGTGTCACCTGGACGAGCAGCCGGTGCTCGCGGGCGCCGGCGGGCAGCCGGACCGGGGTGGCCCAGACCAGGCCGTCCACCCCGCGCACCGGAGTACCGGCGGCGGCCAGTTCGCCGGCCAGCCGCGCCATCTCCAGGTACGCGACGCCGGGCAGCACCCGCTCGCCGACGACCACGTGGTCGCGCAGGAAGTACTCCTCGCCGGTCAGCGTCTTCTCGAAGAGCTGTTCGCCGAAGGTGGAGAGGTTGGTGTCCAGCAGGGTGGGGTGCAGCCGTCCGGCCGCCTGCCCCGCGGAGGACGCCGGGGCCGAAGCCGCCGGGGAGACCTCCGGGCGCACCCAGTGCCGGGTGCGGGCGAACGGGTAGGTCGGCAGGTGGACCCGGCGGCCGGCGGCGCCGCCACGCAGGGCCGCCCAGTCGACCTCGGCGCCGGACAGCCAGTCCCGCGCCAGGGCCGCCAGATCGGTGCCCCCGGTGGCCGGACGGGCGGTGACGCCCCGTTCGGCCCGGCCCGTGCGAACGGCCGACGGCCGGCCGGCCAGGTACGCGGCCAGCTCGGCGCGCAGCGCGGCCGGGCCGTCGGCGACCACGGCGAGCCGGTGGGCCATCGCCTCGCGGCCGACCTGGAGGGTGTGGGCGAGGTCGTCGGCACGGACGTCCTGCCGTTCCAGGTGGTCGGCGAGCCGCTCGGCGGCGAGCCGCAGCGCGTCCTCGTCGCGGGCGGAGAGCACGTACAGCTGCTCCGCCGTGCTCTCCTCGCGGGTTTCCGGCACGTTCGGTTCCTCCAGCACGATGTGCGCGTTGGCCCCGCCGAAGCCGAAGGAGCTGACCCCGGCGCGGCGCGGGAGTTCGCTCCCGGCGGCGTCGCGCGGGGAGGGCCAGGGTCGAGCGGTGGCGGCGACCTCGAACGGGCCGCCGTCGAGCTCCAGGTAGGGGTTCTGCTCCTGGAAGTGCAGGCTGGCCGGGATGGTGGCGTGCCGCAGGGCGAGCGCGACCTTGAACAGCCCGGCGATGCCGGCGGCGGCCTCCAGGTGGCCGATGTTGGTCTTGACCGAGCCGATCGCGCAGCCGGGCGCGGCCCCGCCGCCCTGCTCCGCGCGCAACCGGCGGAAGGCGCTGCTCAGCCCGGTGGTCTCGATCGGGTCGCCGAGGGCCGTCCCGGTGCCGTGCGCCTCGATGTAGCCGACCGTCTCCAGCGGCACGCCGGCGGTGCGGTAGGCCTCGACCAGCAGGTCGGCCTGGGCGTCCGGGTTGGGGGCGGTGAGCGAGGTGGTGCGGCCGCCGTGGTTGATCACTACGGATCGGATGACCGCGTGCACGGCGTCGCCGTCGCGCCGCGCCCGCTCCTCGGGCTTGAGCAGCACCACACCCGCGCCCTCGCCGCGGACGTAGCCGTCGGCCCGGCGGTCGAAGGCCTTGCAGCGGCCGTCGGGGCTGAGCATCTCGCCGCGGCTCAGCGCCTCGTACACGCTCGGCGAGAGGATCAGGCTGACGCCGCCGGCGATGGCCAGGTCGCAGGTGCCGTCGCGCAGGGCGGCGGAGGCCTGGTGGACCGCGGTGAGCGAGCCGGAACAGGCGGTGTCCACCGCGATGCTGGGGCCGCGCAGGTCCAGCAGGTAGGAGACGCGATTGGGGACGATGGACAGCGCGGCACCGGTGATGGTGTGGCCCTCGGTGCTCCGGCCGGCGGCGCGCTGGACCTCCAGGTAGTCGGAGTTGGTGACGGCGATGAAGACGCCGACGCGCTTGCCCGCGAGCTCGGACGGGCGGTAGCCGGCGTCCTCGATCGCCGACCAGACGACCTCCAGGATCAGCCGCTGCTGCGGGTCCATCAGCTCGGCCTCGCGCGGGGAGATCCCGAAGAAGGCGGCGTCGAAGCGGTCGATGTCGGGGGCGAAGCCGCCCCAGCGGGAGCGGGAGCCGGGCTGGTCGCGCCAGTCCCAGCGGTCGGCGGGGATCTCCCCGACCAGGTCGTGCCCGGCTTCGAGGTGCTGCCAGAACTCCCTGAGGTCGGTGGAGCCGGGCAGGCGGCCGGCCATGCCGATGACAGCGATCCCGG
This sequence comes from Kitasatospora sp. NPDC101157, assembly GCF_044768255.1. Lineage (NCBI taxonomy): Bacteria > Bacillati > Actinomycetota > Actinomycetes > Kitasatosporales > Streptomycetaceae > Kitasatospora > Kitasatospora sp. NPDC101157. The sequence continues at coordinate 204,676 of NZ_JBIWPL010000009.1, forward strand.
CGTCGCGCGGCCGCTCGGCGGCCGGGGACGGCGCAGCGGCGGACGCGGGCGCGACGGCCGCCGGCAGGGCACCGAACCGGGCCGTCAGTTCGCCGGAGTGGTGCTCCCACAGGTGCTCGGCCAGCGCGAGCAGGGTGCCGCGCTGGTAGAAGAGCGTCGGGTAGACGTCGATGCCGTACCGCTTGCGCAGCTCGGTGGCGAGTTCGGTGAAGCTCACCGAGTTCATTCCGACCTCGCCGAGCGGGGTGCGCGGGCCGATCTCCTCGGGGCTCGTCCCGGAGATCCGGGCGACGGCGCCGGCGAGTTCGGCGACCAGCAGTTCGACCCGGCCCGCGGGGGAAGGAGGAGCGGTCTCGGCGGCGGCCTCGACCGGCGCGGTGCCGTACCGGGCGCGCAGCTCGGCCGGCGGCAGGGCGGCCAGGGTGGCGCGGTCGACCTTGTCGTTGAGGGTGTGCGGGAAGCCGGTGACCGCGATCAGCAGGTCCGGGACCATGTGGCCGGGCAGCCACTCGGCCAGCTGCTCGCGGGTCGGCTCGGCGCCGCTCCCGGCGGGCACGTAGCAGGCCAGCAGCGAGTGGTTGGCGCCGTCCTTGCCCCGGGCCACCACGACGGCCTCGCGCACGCCGTCGAGCCGGCGCAGGGTCGCCTCGATCTCCTCCAGCTCGACCCGGAAGCCGCGCACCTTCACCTGGGAGTCGATCCGGCCGAGGTACTCCAGCCGGCCGTCGGCGAGGCGGCGGACGAGGTCGCCGGTGCGGTACATCCGGGCGGCGGGGTCGCCGGCGAAGGGGTCGGCCAGGAAGCGTTCGGCGGTCAGCTCGGGCCGGCCCAGGTAGCCGGTGGCGACGCCGTCGCCACCGATGTACAGCTCGCCGGCGACGCCGGTGGGCACCGGGTTGCGGGCGCTGTCGAGCACGTACAGCAGGGTGTTGGCGATCGGGTGGCCGACGGTGACCTTCTCGCCCCGGCGCAGCCGGGCGGCCGTCGACCAGATGGTGGTCTCGGTGGGGCCGTAGAGGTTCCACACCGCGCGGTTGCCGGCGAGCAGCGCGTCGGCGGTCTCGGCGGGCAACGCGTCACCGCCGCAGAGCACGGTCAGGCCGGGGTCGCCCTGCCAGCCCGCGGCGAGCAGCATGCTCCAGGTCGCCGGGGTGGCCTGGACGACGGTGGCCTTCGAGCGCTCCAGAGCCTCGCGCAGCCGCAGGCCGTCCTTGGCCGTCTCCGTGTCGAGCACCTCGACCGTGCCGCCGCTGATCAGCGGCAGGTACAGCTCCAGGCCGGAGATGTCGAAGCAGACGGTGGTCAGGGCCAGCAGGGTGTCGCCGGGGCCGAATCCGGGCTCTCGGGCCATCGACCAGAGGAAGTTGACCAGGGCCCGGTGTGGAACGACGACGCCCTTGGGCCGGCCGGTGGAGCCGGAGGTGTAGAGGACGTACGCGGGGTCGGCGGGCCCGGCCGGGCCGGGCGAGGGGGCCGGGGGCGGCTGCTCCTCGCCGTCGACGAGCAGCCGGGGGACGGTGCCGTGGCCGCCGGGGATCGCGGAGTGGGTGAGCATCAGGTGCAGCCCGGCGTCCTCGGCCATGTAGGCGAGCCGCTTCTGCGGGAAGGCGGGATCGAGCGGCACGTACGCGCCGCCGGCAGCCTGGACGGCGAGCAGGGCGACGGGCAGGTCGGCGTCGCGCGGCAGCAGCACGCCGACGGTGCGGCCCCGGCCGACCCCGGCGGTGCGCAGCCGGTCGGCCAGCGCGTCGACCCGCTCCGCCAGCTGCCGGTACGTCAGTTCGGTGCCGCGGCTGCGGACGGCCACCTGCTCGGGCCGGGCGTCGGCCTGGCGCCGGACCAGCTCCCAGACCAGGGTGTCGGCCGGGTAGTCGGCGGCGGCCGGGGCGGTGAGCCGGGACCGCTCGGCGGCGGTCAGCAGGTCGAGGTCGCCGACGGCGGTGTCGGGAGCGCCGACGGCGGCGGCGAGCAGGGTGGTGAAGTGCTCGCCGATCCGCTCGACGGTGGCGGCGTCGAAGAGGTCGGGGTCGTACTTGAGGGTCCAGCGGCAGCCGTCGGCCTGCTCGACGAGCTCCAGGGTCAGGTCGAACTCGCCTTCCTGGTGGACTCCTTCGACCGGACCGAGGACGAGGCCGCCCGACTGCGCGGCCCGGGCCCAGTTCTGGAAGTAGAAGGCGGTGTTGAAGGGCTGGACGGCGGCGGAGGGGTCCTCCCGGCGCAGCTCCTCGACGAGGGTGAGCAGCGGGTAGGCGCTGTGGTCCAGGGCCTCCAGGACGGTGCGGTGGACCCGGCGGACCAGCGTGCGGAAGGCCTCCCCGGTGTCGATGCGCTCGGCGAGGACCACCATGTTCATGAAGTAGCCGAACACGTCCTCGTACCCGCCGGCGGGGCGGCCGGCGGTGGGGGTGCCGACCGCGAGGTCGGCCTGGTCGCTGTAGCGGTGCAGCAGCGCGAAGTAGCCGGCCAGCAGCACACCGAAGAGCGACGTCTGCTCCGCCGAGGCGAGCGCGCGGGCCCGGTCGGTGACGTCGGCGGCGATGTGCCCGTCCACGCTGGCGCCCCGGAAGCCGGGGACGGCCGGACGGGGACGGTCCAGCGGCAGCGGTACGGCGGTGCGGCGGCCGCGCAGCCGCTCGACCCAGTAGGTGCGCAGCCGCTCACCCTCGGGGCCGGCCAGCATGTCGCGCTGCCAGGCGGTGAAGTCGGCGTAGCTGCGGGCGGGCCGCTCGGCGGGCAGCAGCCGGCCGGCCCGGACGGTGCGGTAGCCGTGTTCCAGCTCGGTGAGCAGGCCGGCGATGGAGACCCCGTCGAAGACCAGGTGGTGGAAGGTCAGCAGCAGGGCCTGGCGGCCGTCGCCGAGGGTGTAGAGGGTGGCGCGCAGCAGCGGGCCGACGGCGAGGTCGAAGGCGCGCCGCAGGTCCGCCCGCATGCGCTCGCGCAACTCGGCCTCGTCGCGGGTGGTGAGCCAGACCTGCTGGAACGGCAGCTCGGGTTCGGCCGCTATCCGCACGTACGGGCCGTCCTCGCCGGTGCGGACGGTGGCGCGCAGCTCCTCCTGCCGGTCGAGCAGGTCCTGGAGGACGACCCGCAGGGCGAGGACGTCGGCGTCGGCGTCGAGCCAGAGGGCGAGCGGCAGGTTGTAGGCGTAGTTGCCGGGCGCGATCTGCTCGATGACCCACAGGGCGCGCTGCCCCTCGGAGAGGCGGTGCGTGGTCAGCTCGTGGTCGCCGCGCGGGCGCAGCACCAGGTCGGCGGCGGCGCCGGCGGGCGGGACGGCCGGCGCGGCCGAAGCGGCCTGAACGGGCCGAGCGGCGGCCGGGGCCGCCGTCGCGGCGACGGCGCCGGCGAGCCAGCCGGAGACCAGGTGGTCGGCCAGCTCCCGCAGGGTGGGCCGCTCGAAGAAGTCGCCGAGCGGCACGGTGACGCCGAAGGCCTCGTCCACCGCGGTGACGATCTTCATCCCGCTGAGCGAGTCGAAGCCGTAGTCGGCCAGCGCGCGGTCCGGGTCGATCCGCTCGTCCAGCTTGAGGACCCGCTCGACCAGTTCGCGCAGCCGTTCCCCCACCGCGCCGGCGGCGTCGGCCTGCCCGGTCGGGGCCGCCTCGGCTCGCGCCGGCCCGTCGGCGGCCGTACGGGAGGGCGCGGGGGCCACCGGGGCGGCGCTCAGCACCACGCCGTCGCTCTCCGCGACGAGCACGGTCTGGCCCAGGTCGCCCGCGCCGAGCGTGCGGACCGGCCGGAAGCCCTCCTCCTGCAGCAGCCTGGTCCAGCCCTCCGGCGAGGCGAGCGGCGAGTCGGGCATGCGCAGCTCGCCGTCGTCGAAGACCCACCAGCCCTCCAGTACGCCACCGCCGATGGTCAGCAGCGCCCGTACCTCGGTCAGCTCGTTGAGGACCAGCCAACCGCCGGGCCGCAGCAGCGCCTTGGCCCTGCGCAGGGTGGCGCGCAGGTTGCGGGTGGCGTGCACGACGTTGGTGGCGAGCACCAGGTCGGCCTGGGCCGGGGCGAAGCCCTGCTCGGCGAGGCCGCGGTCCAGGTTGAGCACCTGGTAGCGGGTGAACGGGTAGCGGTCGGCGAACCGCTCACGGCCGTAGTCCAGGAAGCGCGGGGAGATGTCGGTGAAGGTGTAGCCGACCCGGCCCGGGTGGTCGGCCAGGGCGGGCAGCACCCGCTCGCTGGTGGCGCCGGTGCCGGCGCCCAGCTCGACCACCTCGACGGTGCGGCCGGCCGGCAGCTCCGGCAGGCGCAGTTCCAGGAAGCGGCGGACGGTCTCGCGCACCAGCAGGTTGAAGGAGTCGGTGAGCGGGTTGCCCTTGTAGAAGTTCTGCACCAGCTTCATCGAGGAGCCGGGGAACATGATCTCGGTGGCGCCGACCTCGCCGCGCAGGATCTGCGGATAGGACTGCAGGAACAGGCGGTTGAGGGTGACGGTGGGCTCGATGTCCGGGTACTCGGCGGCCAGGCGGTCGAACTCGGCTTCCCAGCGCGGCGTCTGCTCGGCCTGGTCGACGGTGTCGACCGCGGCGGTGGTGGTGAGCCGCTCGCCGTCGCGGGTCAGGAAGCCGGCCGCGGTGAGGATGTTGAGCAGCGCCTCGTTCATCCGGTCGAACTTGCCGAGGATGCCCAGGGCGACGCGCAGCTCCGCCGCGTGGTGGCGCTCGCCGGAGCGGCGGAACACGCCCATCCGCTGGTAGACGCCGAGCAGCATGGCTGCGGACACGGTCTCCAGCTCGGCGTAGCCGGCCAGCACCCGGCGGGCGGCCGGGTCGGTGTCCAGGTCGGCGGCCAGGCGGTCGGTGGCGCGGGCCAGCGCGGCCGGGTGGCCTCCGGACAGCACCTCGCCGTCGAGAGCCGGGTCGTGACCCATGGCCTCCAGCGCGCGGCGGTTGGCCCGGATCGGCATGGCCTGCGACAGACCGCTCGCGAGGATGCGGCGGACGGCGGCGATGCCCTGGGCGGCGGTGAAGCCGCTGATGCCCAGGCCCGCGAAGATGTCCTCCAGCCCGGGCCGGGTGCCGGACCCGACCTGGCCCCAGTAGCCCTGGTTGATCACGGTGACCGGGACGTCCAGCCGCGCGCGCAGGAACAGTGCGTAGGCGTCCTCGGTGGCGGAGGCGCAGATGTAGGCGCCGTTGCCGGCGAAGCTGCCGAACGAGCCGGCCGAGGAGAAGTAGGTCAGGAAGTCCAGCGGCTGCCCGGCGACGGCGGCGGCGAGCGCGGCGGCGCCCTCGGTCTTCACCCGGGTGGCGGCGGTGAAGGCGGCCTCGTCGAGGTCGGCGAGCAGGTGGTTGTCGAAGGCCATCGCGGCGTGCACGACGCCGTGCAGCGCCCCGAAGCGGTGGTGCGCCTCGGCGACGGCCGCCGCGAGGTCCTCGACGGAGCAGGCGTCGCCGCGCAGGTGGGCGACGTCGCCGCCGTGGGCGCGGACCTGCTCGGCGACGGCCTCGTGGGCGGCGCCGAGCGCGCCCCGGCTGAACCAGACGACCTTGGCGCGGTGTCGGCGGGCCAGGTGCAGGCTCAGCTCCTGGGCGATGCCACCGGTGCCGCCGATCAGCAGGTAGACCCCGCCGTCGCGGAAGACCGGTCCGCCCTCGGGCAGGTCGACCCGGCCGAGCCGGCGGTGGTAGCGCACCCCGCCGCGCAGGGCGACGCTGCGGCCGGTGCCGTCCAGGGGCTCGGCGAGGACGGCCTCGGCGAGGCTCCGGAGGGCGGCCTCGCCCTCGGCCTCGGCGGAGGCGAAGTCGATGCCGACCACCCGCAGGTCGGGGTCCTCCTTGGGGGCGACCTGCAACAGGCCGTGCAGGCCGGCGGCGAAGGGGTTGGCCACCTCGCCGCCGTTCGCAGTGCCGTCGGCCACCGGGTGCACGTCGCTGGTGACGACGGCGACGCGCTTGGCGCGGCCCTCGCCGAGCAGACGGAACAGCGCGTGCGAGCCGCGGCGCAGGTGCTCGGCGGCCTGGTGCTCGCCGACGCCCTCGGTCACCTTCAGCCAGGCGCCGCCGAGGTGGAGCACGAGATCCGCGCCGGCCGTACGGGCGAGCCAGTCGTCGTCGTCCAGGTCCACCAGCTCGACCCGGGCGGACGGACGGACGGCGGCGATCGCCTCGCCCAGCCGGCGGGAAGCGGCGGTGACGAGGGCGACGATCCGCTCGGCCCGGGCGGCGGGCTCGGCCGGGGCCTGGGCGCGGACCCAGAGCGGGCGGTAGAACTCGGGCCCGTCCTCCTCGGTCCCGACGGCGGCCGGGGCCGGCGCGGCGACCGGCGCGGGCGGCTGCGGGATCCAGTAGCGCCGGCGGGCGAAGGGGTAGCCGGGCAGCTCGACGCGGCGGGCGGTGGCGGGGGTCGTCCGTGACCAGTCGACGGCCGCGCCGGCCACCCAGTGCCCGGCCACCGCGGCCAGGTCACGGTGAGCCAGCGCCTTCTCCAGAGAATCGGCCTGATCGCCGGTCAGCTCGACGCGGGCGCGGGTCGCGCGGCCGAGGACCACCCCGTCGGGCGTCCTTCCGTCCGCGTACTCCGCCAGCAGCTCGGCGGCTCGCTCGGCCGAGGCCGCCACCAGGGCCAGCCGGAACTCGTGGGCGGTGCGGCCCGACTGGAGGGTGAGGGCGACATCGGCGAGGTTCGGGCCCGCGCCCTCGCGGGGGGCCGCCGGGAGAGCGCCGGCGACGGCCTCGGCGACCGCGGCGACGGTGTCCGCGGCGATCGCGGCGGCCGGCAGCTCGGCGCCCAACTCGGCGGCAAGCAGGGCGTGGTAGCGGGCCCGCTCGGCCACGCCGAAGCCGCAGTCGGCCAGTTCGGTGCCGAGGTCCAGAAATTCCGGTGCCACACCGATCGTTTCGGCGGCCAGCCGCAGGCAGCGGCGCTGGGCCTCGGCCAGCGCGCCGGGGTCGGCGGCCGGCTGCGCCGGGCCGCCCTGGCGCAGCACGGCCGCCAGCTCGCCGGCGGCCGCCCGCAGCCGGTCCTCGGCCTTGGCCGAGAGCACCAGGAGTTGCGGCTGCCCCGCCTCGGCCGCCTCCGGCACGCCGGTCGGCCGGTACTCCTCGACGACCACACAGGCGTTGGCGCCGCCGCCGCCGAACGAGCTGACCACCGCACGCAGGGGCAGCTGTTCGCGGGCACCGTCCGCGCCGGCACGCTCCACGCGCGGCCAGGACCGCAGGGTCTGCTGGACCTCGAAGCGGGTGGTGGAGAAGTCGATCTCCGGGTTGAGCCGGGCGGAGTTCAGCGAGGGCACCAGCTGCCCGTGCCGGAACTGGAGCAGCACCTTGGTCAGCCCGGCGATGCCGGCGGCCGACTCCAGGTGGCCGATGTTGGACTTCACCGAGCCGACGGCGACCGTCGGCAGCTCTGCGCGGCGGGCCGGATCGATCCGTCCGCCGAAGGCCTCGGCAAGGCCCGATATCTCGATCGGGTCGCCGAGCGGGGTACCGGTGCCGTGCGCCTCCACGTAGCCGACGGTGTCCGCGTCCACCCCGGCCCGGCCGAGCGCGCCGCGGATCACCTCGGCCTGGGCCGCCGAGCTAGGGACGGTGTAACCACCGGTCTTCCCACCGGAGTTGATGGCCGACCCACGGATCACGCCGAGGATCCGGTCGCCGTCCGCGATCGCCGCCTTGAGCGGCTTGAGCAGCACCGCGCCGACGCCCTCGCCGTCGACGAAGCCGTCCGCGCCCTCGCCGAAGCTCTTCAGCCGGTCGTCGCGCGAGATCATCCCGCGCTGCGCCAGGGTGCGAAGGTGCATCGGGTGCAGGATCAGGTTGACGCCGCCGGCGATCGCCGCGGCGCACTCCCCGGTGCGCAGGCTCTCGCAGGCCAGGTGGATCGCGGTCAGCGAGGCCGAGCAGGCGGTGTCCACCGCGAGGCTGGGCCCGGTGAAGTCGAAGGTGTACGAGACCCGGTTGGCGATGGACCAGTGGTTGGAGTGGGCGTCGGTCTGCACGCCGAGCGCACTCGCCTCACCACCCATCCACTCGTAGTTGCTGTTCATCACGCCGACGAACACGCCGACCGGTCCCTGGGCCGCCAGCCGGGCCGCCGGGTAGCCGGCGTCGTCCAGGGTGAGCGCTGCGGTCTGCAGGAACAGCCGCTCCTGCGGGTCCATCGCCTCCGCGTCGGCCGGAGAGATCTGGAAGAACAGCGGGTCGAACTTGTCGACGTCGTCGATGAATCCGGCCCACTTGCTGTAGCCGCCGGACACGCCGGACGGGTCCCAGTGCGCGTCCGCGTCCCAGCGGTCGGCGGGCACCTCACGGATGCAGTTGCGGCCGGCGACCAGGTTGTCCCACAGCTCGCCGACGGTGTCGGCCAGCGGGTAGCGGCCGGCGACGCCGACGATGGCCACGGCCTCGCCGGCGGGGGTGGCGGCCCCGGCTCCGGCCTGCGCCAGCAGGCTCAGCAGCAGCTTGCGCTTGTCGTCCACAGTTCTCTTCTTTCAAGGTCATCGGTTGGCGCTGAGGCCGGGTGCGTACCGCTGCTGCGCCGGGGCGGCGCGAGGACGCCGGGGGGCGTCCGGTGGATCGGCGTGGGCGGAGCCGGTCCACCGGACGGGGACTACTGCCGGGCCGCCGCGCGCTGCGCCCGCCGGGAGGTACGGCCGGCGGCGGCCGGAGCGGTGCCCTGGGCGGGGCCGAACTCCATCAGCTCGGCGAGGTTGTCGACGAAGGCGCGGATGGTCGGGAACTCGACGAAGGAGGTGGCCGGGACGGCGAAGTCCAGTTCCTCGCTCAGCTTCGCGACGACCTCGATCAGCACCAGCGAGTCCAGGCCCAGGTCGAACAGGTTGGTTTCCAGGGCGGCGAGATGACGGCCGCCGAGCACCTTGCCGATCTCCTCGACGAGGTAGTCGGTGACCAGCTCGACGTTGTGCGCCGGGTCCTCCGCATCGAAGCGGGCGAGCAGCCGGTCCGCGGCGGCCGGGGCGGCGGCGGTGGCGTGGCCGCCCGGCTCCACCCAGTGCCGGCGCCGCTCGAAGCGATGGGTCGGCAGCGGTACCCGGCGGGGGTCGCTGCCCTCGTGCACGGCCCTGAAGTCCAGCTGCGCGCCGTGCGTCCACGCCTGTCCGGCGAGCGCCAGCAGGTGGGCCAGGCCCGCCGCCCCCTCCTCGGTCGGGGCAAGGCGCAGCGCGTGGCGGCCCTCGGCGGCGAGCAGCGCGTCCAGGCCCTCCACCGGCGCGACCGCGGCGCTCCAGCTGTCGGGCAGCCGGCTCTCGTCCTCGGTCATCCAGCGGCCGGTGCGGGGGTTCAGCACCGGCAGGCGCGGCACCTCCGGCCTGGCGGGCGCCTCGCCGCCGGCCAGGGCCAGCGCCTCGGCGAGCGGCAGCGCCCCGGCGAGGGCCGCCGCGACGGCCGTGCCGCGGCCACTCGCCGCCAGGGCGGCCGGGGCCACTCCCCAGGCGGTCAGTGCGGAGGCCAGCGCGTACTCGTGGACGGCGCCGTGCTCGCGCAGCACCGCCTCGCTCCGACCGTCCCGGCCCAGCGCGGCGGCGCAGGCATCGGCGGCGGCGCGGTACGCGGGCACCGTCCGGTACAGCTCGTCGGTGTCCGCCTCGTCCGCGCCCTCCCCGGTCAGCACCAGGACGGGCCCGGCACCGTCGGGGCCGGCCACGGCCTGGTGCAGCCGCTCCTCGTCGCCGACGGCCAGGGCCATGGCGGCGTCCCGGGTGCTGCGGGCCACCAGCGCCAGCCGGTGGGCGTGGCCGCGTCGGCCGAGGCCGAGTGTCTGCGCGACCGCGCCGAGGTCCAGGTCCGGGTGCTGCTTGAGGTGACGGGCCAGAGCGGTGGCGGCCTGCTTGAGGGCGGCCTCGGAACGGGCGGAGAGCACCAGCAGCTCGCGGTCGCGCCCGCGCGGCGCTTCGGTGCGGACGGGCGGCTCCTGGAGCACCACGTGGGCGTTGGTGCCGCCGATGCCGAAGGAGCTGACGCCGGCCCGACGCGGCCCGTCGGCGGCCGGCCAGGCGGTGGTCTCGGTGTTGACGTAGAACGGACCGGCCGCGAAGTCGATGTCCGGGTTGGGCCGGGTGTAGTGCAGGCTCGGCACCAGGGTGCCGTGCTCCAGCATCAGCGCGGTCTTGACCAGGCCGGCCATGCCGGCGGCGGTGTCCAGGTGGCCGATGTTGGTCTTCACCGAGCCGAGGGCGCAGAAGCCGGTGCGCTCGGTGCCCTGGCGGAAGGCCTGGGTGAGCGCGGCGACCTCGATCGGGTCGCCGAGCGGGGTGCCGGTGCCGTGCGCCTCGACGTAGCCGATGCTGTCCGGCTCGACGTCGGCGACCTCCTGGGCGTCAGCGATGACCTCGGCCTGCCCCGCGATGCTCGGCGCGGTGTAGCCGGTCTTCAGCGACCCGTCGTTGTTGACCGCCGACCCCTTGACCACGGCGTGGATCCAGTCCCCGTCGGCCAGCGCCTCCTTGAGCCGCTTCAGCACCACCACCCCGGCTCCGCTGCCGATCACGGTGCCCTGGGCCTCGGCGTCGAAAGCGCGGCAGTGGCCGTCCGGGGAGAAGATCATGCCTTCCTGGTACTGGTAGCCCTGCCCCGGCTGGCCCAGGTGCACCGCGCCGACCAGCGCCATGTCGCATTCGCCGCTGAGCAGCGCCAGGCAGGCGGTGTGCACCGCGACCAGCGAGGTGGAGCAGGCCGTGTTGATGTTGATGCTCGGGCCGCGCAGGTTGAGCTTGTACGAGGTGCGGGTGGCCAGGAAGTCCTTGTCGTTGGCCAGCATCAGCCGGTAGTGGTCGACGGAGGACGCCGAGCGGTAGCGCTCGCCCAGGTTGTGCAGCAGGTAGGTGTTCATGCCGGCGCCCGCGTAGACGCCGATGTGGCCCTCGTGGCGGTCGGGGTCGTACCCGGCGCGTTCCAGGGCCTCCAGGGCGCACTCCAGGAAGATCCGGTGCTGCGGGTCGAGGATCTCGGCCTCGTCGTGGGTGAACCGGAACAGCTCGGAGTCGAACAGGTCGACGTCCGGGATGGTCTGGCCGGCCTTCACGTAGCGCGGGTCGGCCAGCCGTTCGGCCGGAACCCCGGCGGCGAGCAGCTCCTCGTCGGTGTAGCGGGTCAGCGTTTCGCGGCCCTCGCGCAGCACGTCCCAGAACTTGTCGACGGAGTCAGCGCCCGGGAAGCGGCAGCTGATGCCGATGATCGCGACATCGGAGTCGGAAACGGTCACGATGTTCTCCCTGGTGAGGTCTCAGCTGAGCCGGATGCCGAGATCGGCGGCGACCGAGCGCATGTCGAGGAAGGTCTGGGCGACGAAGCGGGCGGCTTCCTCCGAGGCGTCCATCCGCTGGAAGAGGTCCACCAGCACGGCCTCGTGGTCCGACCTCTCGCCCTCGTCGGCGGCGATCGCCATCACGACCTCGCCGAGGCGCTGCTCCACGTCGGCGAGGTCCAGCGAGCGCGGGAACTTGATGCTGAAGGTGTTGCGGTCGTAGTCGGCGTTGCGTTTGACCGACCGCACGTGGCTCGCCGCGTTGAGCTTGTAGAACATGCAGTCCCAGTTCTTGAACGAGTAGTAGTTCAGGAGCGGGAAGAGCGTGCAGTGGGTCTCCAGCGGCGAGGACTCGTACAGCCCCTTGGCGCGCAGTTCCTCGACGATCCGGTCCGGGTCGTACTCGTGCCGCATCGCGATGAACGGAAAGACGATCTTCGGCAGGTTCTCGTCCTCGTCGAAGAGCAGCTCCTCCAGCTGCCCGCCGAAGAGGGTGTCGGTCAGCCGCTCGCCGAAGGTCTTGTAGAACCCCCGGACGACCTCGCGGACGTTGGACTCCATGGTGAGGATCTGCTGCGGGTCGGCGCACAGCGCGATGTACGGGATCTTCTGGCGGTAGGCCATCAGGATCGCCCGCAGCACGAAGAAGGTCCGGCAGGAGACACACGGCAGCTTCTCGTCCAGGTACTTGCCGGGCTTCTTGGGAGCGCGGCGGTTGAACACCTCGCGCATCATCAGCTTGATGTTGTCGTCGTCGGCGTCCAGCACGAACGTGGCCGGGATCTTCTCCCGCGCCAGCGCGATGTTCTGCGCCGCGTGCACGCTCTCGAACGGCACGTCGAAGGTGAAGGCGAGCACCCGCTTGTCGTACTCGTTGACGAACTTGTCCAGCATGTAGGTGCTGTCCTTGCCGCCGCTGTACATGAACAGGCAGTCGAACTCGCCGGAGGCCGGCGGGGCTTGCTGGAACTCGGTGAACACCTCGTTGGTGTAGCGGTAGTTGTTCAGCAGGTCCTCGGCGAAGTCCAGGTTGCAGAGATTGCACACCTGCTGGTCGTCGAGGACCACGCCCGGGTGGTCGGCCTTGAGCGAGCAGACCTTGCAGCTGGACACGGAACCCCCTGTGGTACCCGTCTGGGATCGATTTGCGGTACGGGAGGCGTCGGTCATCCGCGCCTCCTGCGGCCACGCCGCTGCGCCAGCGCCGTGACGTCCCGCCCGCGCCGCTGAGCGGCCGGCGGGGCGGCGGCGGGCCCGGCGTTCTCGGTGAGGTGCGCCGCCATGGCCCGGACGGTCGGGTTCCCGAACATGTCCAGGCGGGTGACCGGGCGGCCCAGCCGCTCGCGCAGCGCGGCGACCACCGAGGTGAGTCGCAGCGAATCGCCGCCCAGGTCGAAGAAGTTGTCCTCGGCGCCGACGGTCTCCAGTCCGAGCACCGCGCACCAGACCTCGGCGATGCCGCGCTCCAGGTCGGTGCGGACGGCCGCCGCGCCGCCGGCGATCCGGGCCGTGCCCGGCTTCGGCAGCGCCTTGCGGTCGATCTTCCCGTTCGGGGTGAGCGGCAGCGCGGGCAGCACCACCAGGGCCGAGGGGACCATGTACGCCGGCAGGCGCTCGCGCAGCGCCGCGCGCAGCTCGGCCGGGCCGGCCGGCTCCGCGGTGCCGGTCGCGTAGGCCACCATCCGGCGCTCGCCGGGCTGGTCCTCGCGGACGACCGCGACCGCGGCACTCACCCCGGGCAGTCGGCGCAGCGCCGACTCGACCTCGCCGAGCTCGATCCGGTAGCCGTTGAGCTTGATCTGTCCGTCGATGCGCTCCAGGTACTCCAGGCGTCCGTCCGGCAGGTGGCGCACCAGGTCGCCGGTGCGGTAGGCCCGGCCGCGCCCGGCGGGCGCGGTCACGAAGCGCTCGGCGGTCAGCTCGGGCCGGCCGAGGTAGCCGTCGGCGACGCCGTCACCGGACAGGTACAGCTCGCCGGGGACGCCGGGCGGGACGGGCTCGCCGCGCTCGTCGAGGACGTGGCAGCCGGTGTTGCCGATCGGGCGGCCGATGGTGACCGGCTCGCCGGGGCGGACCCGGTCCACGGTGGACCAGATGGTGGTCTCGGTCGGGCCGTACATGTTGAACAACGCGCCGACCCGGTCCGCGAGTCGATCGGCCAGCTCGGCGGGCAGCGGCTCGCCGCCGCACAGCGCGCGCAGCTTCGGGTCACCCTCCCAGCCGGCGGCGATCAGCATCTGCCAGGTGGTGGGCGTGGCCTGGAGCACGGTCGGCGCCGCCCGCTCGACCCGCTCGCGCAGAGCGAAACCGTCGGCCGCGACCGCGGCGGGCAGCACCTCCACCGTGCCGCCGCGCACCAGCGGGAGGTAGAGCTCCAGCCCGGCGATGTCGAAGCAGACGGTGGTGAGGGCGAGCAGCGAGTCCCGCGAGCCGAAGCCGGGCCTGCGGGCCATCGTCCAGAGGAAGTTGACCAGCGCCCGGTGGCCCACCTGGACGCCCTTGGGGACGCCGGTGGAGCCGGAGGTGTAGATCACGTACGCGGGCGCGTCCGGGGTGGAGCGGTCCATCGGCGCGACGGCCGGCTCCCCGGGGGCCTCCGGCTCCACCAGGACGGGGGTGACCGGGAAGTCCGCCAGGGCGGCGCCCAGGGTCCCGTCGGTGAGGACCAGCCGGGCGCCGGAGTCGTCCAGCATGTGGCCGATCCGCGCGGGCGGGTAGATCGGGTCGATCGGGACGTAGGCCGCGCCGCTCTTCATGACGGCCAGCAGGGCGGTCACCAGTTCGACGGAGCGCTCCAGGTAGACGCCCACCAGGGCGCCGGGGCCGACGCCCAGCTCGATCAGCCGGTGGGCCAACCGGTCGGCGGCCTGGTCCAGTTCGGCGTAGGTCAGCTCGCGGTCGAGGTGCCGGACCGCGGGCGCGGCCGGGGCGGCGCAGGCGAGGTCGGCGAACAGCCGGCTGACGGTGCGCTCGCGCGGGTACTCCTCGGCGGTGTCGTTCCAGCGACCGTCCAGCAGCTCGCGCTCCTCGGCGGTGAGCAGCGGCAGCGCGGCGAGCCGCTGCCCGGGGGCGGCCGCCGCGCCGTCGAGCAGGAGGGCGAAGTGCTCTGCCAGCCAAGCGAGCTGATCGGCCGGCAGGCCGTCGAAGGAGACCGTGCCGTGCTCGTCGATCGCGACCGTCAGCGGGCGCCCGGTGTCCAGGGGCGCGGCGCCGGGCAGCCGGACGGCCACCGGAAGGCCGCCACGGGCGACGCCGGGCAGCGCGGGGTGGCGCAGCAGCAGGTCACGCCGGTACGGGGAGCGGGCACGCAGGGTCGCCAGCTCGGCGCCGACCGACTCGGCCAGCTCCGCCAGGGTGTGCTCCAGCAGGCCTTCCGGGGCACGCAGTGGCACCTCGGCGGCCAGCAGCCCGGGCACCGGCGAGGGTTCGGCGAGCAGCGCGACGTCCCGCTCGCCGTCCCGGGTCAGGCGGGCCAGGAAGGCCAGCACGGCGGCCACGGCCGTGCGCTCCGGCGCGTCGCCCTCACCCGCCAGGGCAGCGGGCAGCGGCACCGGGCCGGCCGGGCGTGCGGGCGCGGTGAGACGGCCGAAGCGCGGCGGCAGGACGGGTTCCAGCGTTTCGAGGACGCGCAGCCAGCGGCCCTCCTGCCGGAGGGCGGCCCGCCCGGCGGCGGCCAGCTCGACGACCTCGGCCTCGGAGGGTGCGGGGAAGCGACCGCCGTGCTCGCGGGCCAGGGTGTCGGCGAGGGCCGGCAGGTCGACCGGCTCCCCCTCCGGATCGGCCAGGGCGGTCAGCCGCAGGTCCCGGTCGGCCGTGGCGACGGTGAGGGCGTCCGGGCCTGCGTCGACCACCGTGCCGGGGTCGGCGGTGGAGGGGCGGTCGGTGATCTCCACGCCCTGGACGGCCAGCAGGCGTCCGCCGAGCGGCAGCAGCGGAACGCCGAAGTCGTTGCGGCGCCGGCCGAAAGCGGTGGCCCGCACCAGCGCGTCGAGTTCGGCGGCCGGGCGGCGCAGGTCGAAGACGCCGCCGCGGGGCGGGCCGTCGAAGCGGCCGTGGTAGGTGCGCAGCGACAGGTCCTGCGGGGTGCGCACGGCGGTGCCCGCGGCGAGTTCGTCGACCAGCTCGGTGAAGGACTCGACGCCGGCGTCGAAGCAGGCGACGTCCAGGTCGTGGACGGTGGCGGCCGGGTCGACCGGCACCTCCCGCTGCTTGAGCAGGTCACCGGTGTCGGCTTCGGTGGTCATCACGTGCCAGGTGACGCCGTGCTGCTTGTCGCCGTCCAGAATGGCCCAGCTGGTGGCGAACAGCCCGGCGTGCCGGGGCAGCGGCCCGTCGTGGAAGTTGACCGGCAGGCGGCTCGGCAGGGCGAGCACGCTGTCGGGCAGCATCCGCAGGTTGGCGATGCTGAACAGGTAGTCGAAGCGCAGCGGGGCGAGCCGCTCGGCGAGGTCGGGGCCGAACGGAACGGCCGTCAGACCCTCACCCTGCGCCCAGGCGGTCAGCGCGGCGGACGGGGACACCACGGCGGCCACCGTGTGCCCGCGCGCCAGCAGCACGCGGGTGCACTCGACCAGCAGGGCCTCCTCGCCCACCACCACGCAGCTGAACGGCTCGGCGGTCATCGTGCGCCTCCTTCGGACTCCCCGCGCTGGGAGAGCAGTTCGGCGAGCAGCTCCTCGACGGCTGCGTCGGACAGTCCCGCGACGAGGCGCTCGGCCTCGCCGCCCGGAGCCTGCGGCGCCGCCGGCGCGGGGGGCTCCGGTGCCACCGGGGCGGCCGCTGCGGGCCGGGCGGCACCGAAGTGCTCGGCCAGCCGGCGGATGGTGATCCGCTCGAACAGCAGGGTCGCGGGCTGCGGTCCGTAGACGGCCTCCAGGCCCCGGGTCAGTTCGAGCACCACGAGTGAGTCGACACCGTAGTTCTCGAAGGTGAGGTCGGGGTCCAGCTGCCCGGGCGCCATCTCCAGCACCCGGGCGAAGACGGCGGTCACCTGCTCCAGCGCGTCGTCCCCGACCGGCAGGGCGGACGGTGCCGGTGCCGGTGCCGGTTCGACGGCGGGGGCGGAGACCGGGGCGGCCGCGGACGCGGGCGCAGCTGGGGCCGTGGCCGTGGCCGTGGCCCTACCGGGCGCCGGCAGCAGGCCGTCGCTGACCGCCGCGATCACGCTCTGGTGGGCCGGCCCGGCCTCCGTGGTGGGCGAGCCCACGCTGATGTCCCGGAAGCCGCTGCCCGCCAGTACGTCGCGCCACTGCCGCTCGCTCGCCAGCGGCGAGCCGGGCATCCGCTGCCCGGCGTCCTCGAACAGCCACCAGCCGGTGGTGAGGCCGAAGATCAGCGCCAGCTGGTGCCGGGGCCGGGTGCCCTCGACGGCCAGCAGCACGCCGCCGCGGCGCAGCAGCAGCTTGGCCTGGCCCAGGGTCGTGGCCAGCGACCTGGTGGCGTGCAGGACGTTGGTGCCGAGGACCACGTCGTAGCTGCCGATCGCCGCGCCCTGGGCCGCCAGGTCGGCCTCGACGTCCAGGACCTCGAAGCGGGCGAACGGGTGGCCCGCGCCGAACCGGGCGCGGCCCTTGCGGACGAAGGCCGGGGAGAGGTCGGTGAACACGTACTCGACCGAGTCCGCGTACGGCGCGAGCGCCGCGAGGACCGTCGCGCTGGTGCCGCCCGTGCCGGAGCCGACCTCCAGGATCCGCACCCGGCAGCCGGGCTCGGCGGCCAGCCGGGCCTCGACCTGCTCGACGACCAGGCGGGCCACCTCGGCGTTGCAGCGGTCGGTGACCGGGTCGCCCCGGTAGACGGCGGCCACGCGTTCGGAGGAACCGTCGGGGAACAGCACCTCCATCGCGCCGCGCCGGCCGGTGAGCACCTCGGGCAGCGCCGCCAGGCAGTCCCGCAGCAGCGCGGCCACCGGCGCGACGCCGGGGTGACGGCTGATCAGCCCGTCGGTCTCGCGGTCGAGCAGCTCCTGCGGTTCGACCGCCGGACCGACCGACTGCACCCAGCCGCCCTCGGCCTTGAGCAGTCCTGCGGCGGCCAGGATGTCCAGCTGCACCTGGAACAGCGCGGCGTGCTCGGCCACCACGCCGAGGCGGGCGGCCAGGACGGCGCGGTCGTGACGGAGCTCGGGCTGCTCGAACACGCCGAGGCGGTGCAGGGACGCCGCCAGCAGCCGGACCGCGAGCTCCTCAAGCTCGGCCACCGCTGCCTGATGGGTCATCAGTTCACGGTCGGTGCCGGACTCCTGTCGGGTGCGGACCTCGGGCAGCACCGTCGGCACGGCGCCCGGCAGCACGGCCAGGGTGCGGTCCGGCACGACGCCCAGGTTGTCCAGGATGTGCCGGTCGGCGTCCAGGGCCAGCAGTTGCGGGAGGTCGCCGGAGAGCATCCGCTCGACCACGCCCATCCCCCGCTCGGCGGACATCGGCCGGATGCCGGCCGCCTCGAAACGGCGCAGCACCCGCTCGCGCCCGGCGTCGCCGCCCGCGTGCCAGTAGCCGAGGTTGAGCACCCGGACCGGGAAGGGCAGGGTGCGCGCGGCGTGCAGGGCGTAGGCGTCGGCGAAGGTACAGCCGGCCGCGTAGCCGGCCTGGCCGTGGTTGCCCTCGAAGCTGACCCCTGAGGAGTAGAACAGCACGAAGTCCAGCGGCTCCTGCCGCACCGCGTGCAGCAGGCTCCAGGCGGCGTCGGTCTTGGACTCCAGCGCCGCGCGCAGCTCCGCTTCCGGCAGCTCCCGGACGACCTTGTTGACCAGCACCATCGCGGCGTTGACCACCCCGTGCAGGGCACCGAACTCCCGCTTGGCCAGGGCGATCGCCTCGCCCAGCGCGGCCGGGTCGGTGGCGTCCAGCGCGAGGTGGCGGACCTCGGCACCGAGCGCGGTCAGCTCGGCCAGCGTCCCGCGGCTCCGCTCGTCCAGCGGGGAGCGGCCGACCACGACCAGCTTCGCCCGGTACGTCTCGGCCAGGTGGCGGCAGGTGTCGCGGCCGACGGCCCCCAGGCCGCCGATCACCAGGTACACGCCGCCCCGGCGGAACCGGGTACCGGTGAGCGGTAGTTCGACCTGCTCCAGGGTCCGCACCCGGCGCACGCCCGCCCGCAGCGAGACCGGCACCGTGCGGGCCGGGAAGGGCTCGGCCGCCACCGCGCCGGCCACCTCGGCGGCCTCGGCGGAGCGCACGTCGACCAGCGAGACCCGTAGCGTCGGGTACTCCTTGCCGACCACGGTCGCCAGCCCGGCCAGGGTCGCCGGCCAGGGGCCCGAGTCGTCGCCGGCCTCCAGCGGGTGGACGTCGGTGGTGACGACCTTCAGCCGCAGTTCCCGCTCCAGCAGGCCGTGTCGGTCCAGGGCGCGCACCAGGCGGTAGAGCGAGATCACCCCGCGGTCCATCAGGGCGCGCACGGCGGCCCGGTCGGCGGGCTGCTGCTGCGGCCCGGTGCCGAGGAAGTACACCAGGTCCGGTCCGCCGTCCTCGGTGAGGGCGCGGTCCAGCTCGGCGTCCGTCAGACCGCCGGGGCCGATCGGCAGCCGGCGCAGCAGGGCGTCCCGGTGAGCCAGGGCGAGGCCGACGGCCGGCTCGGCGTCCGGCCGCTCGCCGACCAGCAGGACGCGGCGGGCGGGCGCGGCCGTGCCCTCGGCGGGGCTCGCGGTCCAGACCGGGCGGTAGCCGGTCACGGTGGCGGGCTTCGCCTCGCGGTACGTCAGGCCGGTGAAGCGCACCCGGACGGCGCCGTCCTCGTCGAGCAGCAGGACGTCGCAGCGGTCGGCGCCGGTCTCACGGACGTCCGACCAGCCGGTGGCCGGCACCGGGCCGAAGACCTCCACCCGGTCCACCGCGAACGGCAGCATCGGCCGGGCCAGCGGCCCCCGCCGGCGCACCAGCAGCGCGGCGACGGTGTGCAGGGCGGCGTCCAGCACTCCCGGGTGCAGCGGGTGGGCGGCCTCGACGGCGACGGCGCCGATCCGGCCGAGCACCCGGTCGGTGCCGGTCCACACCTGGTCGACCCGGCGGAAGAACGGGCCGTACGCCAGGCCCTGCCCCTCCAGCAGGCGGTAGAAGGCGGCCCGGTCGGGACCGGCCTCCAGGGTGGAGCGCAGCGTGGCGAGGTCGACGGCGGGCGGGGCGGCCGGGGCGGTGTCCAGGCGGCCGCAGGAGCGCAGCGAGCCGTCCTCGCCGAGGAGCTCGTAGCGGTCGCCGTCGAAGCGGACCGCGACGGTCGCCTCGGCGCCGTCGACGGCCAGCGGGGCGATCCAGCGCACGTCGGCCAGTGCCCGGCCGGCCAGCCCGCCGAGGGCTTCGGCGACCAGGTCCAGGTGTCCGACGCCCGGCAGGATCGGGCGGCCGGCCACCACGTGGTCGCGCAGCACCGGGGCGTCCGCCGACAGCGTGCGGCGCCAGGGTCCGGCCTGCGGCGGGGCGGTGGGGGTGACGGGAGCCGGAGCGGCCGTGAGGTCCAGCCAGTGGCGCACCCGCTCGAACGGGTAGGTCGGCAGCGGCACCCGACGCCGCTCGCTCGCCCGGGCCTTGTGCACCACGTCCCAGTCGAGGGTGATGCCGGAGACCCAGAGCCGGGCCAGCAGGTCGTCGTCACCGGCCAGCACCTGGGCGGTCAGGAAGTCCCGCCCGCCGACGCTCATGGTGAACAGGTCGGCCAGCGGCGGGTGCTGACGGACGTTGCCCCGGTGCAGCCACCGGCCCTCCTCGCCACGGCCGACGGCGGCCAGCCGCTCGGCGGCCTCGGCGAGGTCGGCGGCGACGAACGCCAGCCGCTCGGCCATCGGCTCCCGGCCCACCCGCAGGGTGTAGGCGACGTCGGCGAGCCGCGGCGCCGCCGGGTCGGCCAGCGCCACCGCCAGCTCGGCCGCGTAGGCGCGCAGCCGTCGCTCGTCGCGGGCGGAGAGCAGGATCAGCTCCGGCCCGGCCACCTGTGCGTCCGTCCCGGGTGCGACGTACTCCTCCAGGATCACGTGCGCGTTGGTCCCGCCGGCGCCGAAGGAGCTGACTGCGGCGCGGCGCGGCTGCGGGCGGCCCTCGGCGTCGTACGGCTGCGGCCAGGGCGCGGTCTCGCGCTGGACGGTGAACGGCGAGCGGGTGAAGTCGATGTTCGGGTTGAGCGTCTCGGCGTGCAGCGTGGGCAGCAGGGTGCCGTGCCGCAACTGGAGCACGGCCTTGGTGAACCCGGCGATGCCGGCCGCGCCCTCCAGGTGGCCGATGGCCGACTTGACCGAGCCCAGCGCGCAGAAGCCGGTGTCCGCGGTGTGCCTGCGGAAGGCCTGGGCCAGCGCGGTGTGCTCGATCGGGTCGCCCAGCGAGGTGCCGGTACCGTGCGCCTCGACGCAGCCGATCGTGCGGGCGTCCACTCCGGCGGCGGCCAGCGCCTGTTCCACCAGGGCCTGCTGGGCGTGCGGGTTGGGGACGGTGTAGCCGCTGGTGCGACCGCCGTGGTTGACGGCGGTCGCGCGGATCACCGCGTGCACGGTGTCGCCGTCCCGGACGGCCTCCGAGAGCCGCTTGAGCAGCACCGCGCCGACGCCCTCGCCCGGTACGTAGCCGCTGCCGTCCGCGCCGAAGGCCCGGCAGCGGCCGTCGGCCGACAGCATGGTCTTGCGGCTGAGGTGGACGTACTTGTCCGGGTGCACGGCGACGTTGACGCCGCCCGCGAGGGCGTAGGAGCACTCGCCCCGGCGGATGCTCTCGCAGGCCTGGTGCAGGGCCACCAGGGAGGCCGAGCAGGCGGTGTCGACCACCACGCTGGGGCCGCGGAAGTCACCGAAGTACGAGACCTGGTTGGCGATCGAGGAGCGGTTGGCCAGCACCACCTGGTGGTTGCCGCGCGCGGACTCGGTGGCCGCCAGGACGGCGTAGTCGTCCCACATGACGCCGACGAACACGCCCACGTCGTGGCCCTGGCCGCCGAAGCGCGGCGCGGGGATGCGGGACGGGGGGTAGCCGGCGTTCTCCAGGGCCGACCAGGCCGTCTCCAGGAACAGCCGCTCCTGGGGGTCCATGGTGCGGGCCTGCATCGGCGAGATCTGGAAGAACAGCGAGTCGAAGGCGTCCACGTCCGACAGGAAGCCGCCCCAGCGGCTGTAGCTGCGGCCGGGCGCGGTGGGGTCGGTGTCGAACAGCGCCTCGGCGTCCCAGCGGTCGGCGGGCACCTCGGTCACGCAGTCCCGGCCGGCGGCCAGGTTGCGCCAGAACTCGTCCAGGTTCCGGGCCTGAGGGTAGCGGCCGCTGATTCCGATGACGGCGATCGGTTCGTCCTCGGCCGGCTCCCTGCGGGCCGGAACCGGTGTCCGGACCTCAGCCTCGGGGCCGGTGCCGGGCCGGGCCGGCTGTGGCACGGCCGGAGCCGGAACGGGGGCGGGGGCGGGGGCGGGGGCGGGGGCGGGGGCCTCGGGGAAGAGCCGCGCCACCGCGTCCGGGTGCTCGGCGAGCACGTGGTCGGCGAGTTCGTCCACCGTCCGGCATTCGAAGAACACCGTGCCGCGCAGGCCCGGGAAGTCCTTGCCGAGCAGGCCGTTGGACTCCATCACCAGCACCGAGTCCAGGCCGTAGTCGTCCAGCGCGACTCGGCTGTCCAAGCGTCCGGCGGGCAGCTTGAGCACCCCGGAGAGCACTCCGCTCAGGTGCTCGACCAGCCGGGCGCGCCGACCGTCCACCGTCGCACCGGCCGGCTTCGCCCCGGCCGGCGTCGCACCGGTCGGTTTCGCCGCGGCCGGGGCGGGCGTGGTCCCGGCCGGTTCGGCCGCCAGCAGGGCGGCGTCGAGGACGGCCGGTTCGCCCCAGGCCGGGAGCAGCCAGGGAGCGCCGAGGGCCAGCGCGCGCTCGAACGCGGCCAGGCCCTGCGCGGCGGTGAGGGCGCGCATCCCGGTGCGCCGGGCGTAGGCGGCCAGCTCCTGCTCCCGGACCAGCCCGTCGACGCCGCCGACCGCCCAGAGCGGCCAGTCCAACGAGAGGCTGCGGCCGTGGCGGGCGCCGCTGCGCACCTGGGCCGCGCGCCGCAGGACGAAGAGGTCGGCGAAACGATTCGCCGTGGCGTACGCGGCCGCGCCGAAGTCGCCGACCAGGGAGGAGATCGAGGAGAAGACCACGAACAGGTCGAGGGCGTCGTCGCGGGTCAGCCGGTCCAGGTGGACCAGGCCGCGGGTCTTGGCGGCCAGCACCCGCGCGAAGCGCTCGCGGTCACCGTCCGTGGCCAGGCCGTCGTCGGCGACCCCGGCCAGGTGGAACACCCCGTGCAGGGCGCCGAAGCGCTCCCGCGCCGTGTCAAGCGCGGCTTCCAGCTTCCCGACGTCCGCCACGTCGGCGCGGACGGCGAGCACCTGCGCGCCGAGGGCGGTCAGGCTGTCGTGCCAGGCCAGCTGCCCGGCGTCCGGCTCGGAACGGCCGACCAGCACCAGGCGGGCCCGGTGGGTCCGGGCCAGGTGCTCGGCGAGCACCCGGCCGATGGCGCCGCCGCCGCCGGTGAGCAGGTAGACCCCGCCCTCGCGCAGCACCTGGCCGCTCGTCGGGGCGACGTCCTCGGCCCGGCGCAGGACGCGGACCTCGCGCCGGCCGTCGGCGGCGCGGCGCACCTCCAGCCCGCCGACGCGCGGCGCGGCAGCCAGTTCGGCCGCGGCGGCCGCCGCGAGTCCGGCGGCCGGAGTGTGCCCCGGCACGCCCAGGGTCAGCAGTTCCAGGCGCGGGGCGACGGCAGCGGTGGAGCGTCCGAAGGCGGTCAGGGCGCCGAGTTCGGGGCGGTCGGCGCCGTCCTCCTGCGGGTGGAGCAGCAGGCAGCGGACGCGGCCGGGGAGTTCGTCGGCGGCCACCGCCCGGACCAGGCCGAGCAGGACGAAGCCGAGTCGCTCCAGGGTGGCGGGGTCGGGCTCGGCGTCGGCGGGGCCGACCCCGGTGAGACCCGCGGGGAGCAGCAGGTCCAGGCCGCCCTGGTCGGCGTACTCCGCGAGGCCGTCGGCCTCCTCGGCGAGGGCGACCACCCGGCGCCACGTCCCGGTGGCGCGCAGCGCGTCCGCCAACTCGTGGGTGCCGCCCAGCAGGGCGAGCGTCCCGGCGACGGGGCCGGCCTCGGGCTCTGCGGCCGCACGCCAGTACGGCTCGTAGAGGCGGACCTCTCCGTCGGCTGCCGCCGACGCGTCGATCCGGGCCGACACGGTGGCGGGGGCCGCGACGGTGGCCGGCGTGGTCCCGGCAGCGGGCAGCGCGGCGACCGGGGCCGGAGCTGCGCTCGGCAGTCGGCCGGCGAAGTCCTTCAGTACCGCCAGCACCCGCCCCTGCTCGTCGTAAACGGTCAGGTCGAAGCGGCGCACCCCGCCCGACTCCCCCACCAGCCGGGCGTGCGCCCAGCAGACGGCGGTCAGCGGCCCGTACAGCTCCAGCGCGCCGAGGCTGAACGGGACGGCCAGCTCGCCGGGGGTCGGTGCGGTGTCGCGTCCGGCCCAGTGGCAGGCCCGCAGGGCGCCGTCGAGCAACGCGGGGGGCAGCTCCGTGCCGGCCTCGCCGGTGAGCTTCAACAGCGCCTGGCCGGCCCCGCTGCGAACCTCCTCGACGACCTGGAAGGACGGCCCGTAGCCGAAGCCGGCAGCCCGGTAGTCGGCGTAGACCCCGGCCCGCTCGCGCACCGCCGGCAGGGCGGCGCGCAGCGCGGCGAGGTCGGCGGCGGGCTGTCCACCGTCGGCGGCGGGCGCGGCGATGCCCCGGGCGTGGGTGGTCCGGCCGTCCGGGCCCTCGCTGTAGACCTCGAAGGCGAGCGCGGCGTCCTCCGGGCGGAAGGCCGCGTAGAGGGCCAGTTCGCCCTGCGGCAGCTCGATCGCCCGGCCGAGGACCACCTCGCGCAGACTGTGCCGCACGCCCGGCTCGGCCAGGCCGGCGGCGGCCCGGACGAACGCCAGGGTGGCGGCGCCGGCCAGCAGCGGACGGCCTCCGATGACGTGGTCGCGCAGCAGCGGGTCGCCGGCGCGCAGGGTCTTGCGGAAGCGCGACTCGCGGACCGTGGACTCGTTGGCGTCCACCAGCGGGTGCGGCGCACCGTCGCCGAGGTCCGGGTCGAGCGGGATCCAGTAGCGCTCCTCGGCGAACGGGTAGCGCGGGGCGCGGACCCGGCGCGGTGCCGGGCCGGAGCGGGAGGCGTGCCAGGCGGCCCAGTCGACGTCGGCGCCGGCCAGCCAGCGGCGGGCGTGTTCGCCCAGCGGGCCGCCGCCGACGACCTCGGGCACCGCTCCACCGTCGGCGAACGCCCGCAGCGCGGCGAGCAGTTCGGCACCGTCGGCGGCGAGGACGGCGAGCCGCGCCTCGAACGCCTCGCGGCCGACCTGGCTGGTGTAGCAGAGGTCGGCGAGCGGGACGTGCTCGGTCGCCACGAAGTGCGCGGCGCGGTCGGCGTAGGCGCGCAGCCGCTCCTGGTCGCGGGCGGAGAGCAGGAACAGGACGGGTTCCACGGTGTGCTGCTCACCTGCCGGGAGGGGGTCGGTCGGGTCGGCGCTCGGGGACTCCTCCAGCACCAGATGGGCATTGGCGCCGCCGGCGCCGAAGGAGCTGAGGCCGGCCCGGCGCGGCCGGTCGCCGTCGGGCCAGGCGGACAGTTCGCGCTGGACCCGGAACGGCGAGCGGTCGAAGTCGATGTTGGGGTTGAGCTCGGCGGAGTGCAGTGAGGGCACCAGGGTGCGGTGGGCGAACTGGAGCAGCACCTTGGTCAGCCCGGCCATGCCGGCGGCCGACTCCAGGTGCCCGACGTTGGACTTGACGGAGCCGATCGGCCACCGGCCGGGCTCGGCGGCCGCCGAGCGGTAGGCGTTGGTGAGGCCGGTCAGCTCGATCGGGTCGCCGAGCGAGGTGCCGGTGCCGTGCGCCTCGACGTAGCCGATGTCCTGCGGCTCGACGCCGGCCCGCGCCATCGCCTCGGTGATCGCCCGCTGTTGCGCGTGCGGGCTGGGCACGGTGTAGCCGTTGGTCCGGGCGCCGTGGTTGACCGCGCTGCCGAGGATGACGCCGTGGATGCGGTCGCCGTCGGCCAGCGCCCGCCGGTAGGGCTTCAGCAGGACGGCGCCGACGCCCTCGCCGGGCACGTAGCCGTCGCCGCCCGCTCCGAAGGCGCGGCAGCGGCCGTCGGAGGAGAGGAAGCGGCCCTGGCTGAGGAAGGCGTACTTGTACGGGTGGACGGAGACGTTGACGCCGCCGGCGATGGCGAGTTCGCTCTCGCCCCGGCGCAGCGACTCGCAGGCCAGGTGGATGGCGGTGAGCGAGGAGGAGCACATCGTGTCCAGCGCCAGGCTCGGGCCGGAGAGGTCGAGCGCGTAGGAGACCCGGTTGGCGATGGTGGCGAACGAGGAACCGGTGAGCGGGCGGCCGCCGCGAAGGGCGTCCAGGGCGCCGTGGAACTGGTACTCGCCGTACATCACGCCGACGTAGACGCCGACCGGCTGGCCGGCCAGGTCGGCGCGCCGGTAGCCGGCGTCCTCCAGGACGTGCCAGGCGTTCTGCAGGAAGAGCCGCTCCTGCGGGTCCATCAGTTCGGCCTGGCGGGGGGAGATGCCGAAGAACAGCGGGTCGAAGCGGTCGACGTCGCGCAGGAATCCGCCCCAGCGGGTGTGGGCGCGCCCGGGGGTGGCCGGATCGGCGTCGTACCAGCGGTCGCGGTCCCAGCGGTCCTCGGGGATCTCGGTGACGCAGTCGCGGCCCTCCAGCAGGTTGGTCCAGAACTCCTCGACGTCGTCGGCCATCGGGTAGCGGCCGGCCAGTCCGATGATCGCCACCGCCTCGTCCCGTTCGTGCTCGGGGACGGCCTCGGTCCGGGCGGGGCGGCGGACAGTCCGGGCGGTGCGCTCGACGGCGGGCCGGGCGGGGCGCGGCCCGCCGTGCGGCTGCGGCACGGCGGTCTCGGGCTCGGTGCCGAGCAGCTCGGCCGCGTGGTGCTCGGCGAAGTACCCGGCCAGCTCGCCGAGGTTGGCGTACTCGAAGAACAGCGTCTTGGAGAGGCCGTCGAAGCGGCGCTCCAGCTCCCGGTTGAGCCGGGTGATCATCAGGGAGTCGATGCCGTAGCGGTCGAACGGCACGTCCTCGGCGAGTTCCTCGGCCGCCAGGCCGGTCTGGGCGGCGATCAGCTCGCGCAGCAGGGCCATGGCGTCGGCGTGCGACCCGGCGACGGCGTCGGCGGTGGCCGCGGTGCCGGCGGCCGGGGCGGGCGCGGCGGCCGGCGCGCCGATGGCGGCGGTGATCCTGGCGACGTCGCCGTAGGCGGCCACCAGCGGGCCGGGCGTACCGAGGGCCCGGTCCAGCAGGTCCAGTCCGACGACGGTGGGCAGCACACCGAAGCCGGTGCGGTCGGCGATCTCGGCGGCGGCCTCGTCGCTCTGGCGCATCCCGCCCTCGGCCCACATCGGCCAGGCGATCGCGGTCAGGCCCGGGTGGCGCTCGGCGGCCGCCTCCAGATAGGCGTTGGCGTAGGCGTAGTCCGTCTGCCCGGCGCTGCCGATGTGGGCGGCGATGGAGGAGAAGGCGACGAAGAAGTCCAGCGGGTCCTCGGCGGTGGCGGCCACCAGGGCCTGCAACCCGGCGACCTTGGGCGCCAGGACGGCGGCGAAGTCCTCCGCCGCCTTGCCGAGGGCGAAGCCGTCGCGCAGCACGCCGGCCGCGTGCACGACCCCGTTGATCGGCCCGAACTCCTCGCGCACCGCGGCCAGTCGGGCGGCCAGCGCCTCGGCGTCGGCGACATCGGCCACCCGGTAGGCCACCCGCTCGTCCAGCCCGGCGGCGGGCTCCGCGCTGCGGCCCAGCAGGACCACCCGCGCGTCGGCCCGCTCCAGCAGCCGGCTCGCGACGGCCCGGCCGAGGCCGCCGGCGCCGCCGGTGACCACGTAGGTTCCGCCGTCGCGGACGGCCACCGGAGCGGCGGTCTCGGCGGGGACGGCCTGCGGCACCTGGCGGCCGGCGGTGGTGTGCCGGACCTCGGCGTCGCGGCCGGGCCCGGCCAGCTCCGCGGCGAGGGCGGCGGCCTCGTCGACGCCCTCGGCGAGGCCCACGGCCTGGAGGGCGAGCAGCGGGTTCTCCGCCCGGACACTGCGGGCGAAGGCGGCCAGGGCGGCGCGCTCGGGGCGGGCGCCGTCCGGTTCGTGACGGTGGAGCAGCAGGACGCGGACCGGCGCGGTCGGCCTGGCCCTCAGCAGCCCCTGGACCAGGCGCAGGGCCTGCTCGGGCTCCGGCTCGTCCACCACGAGTGTGGTGGTGACGTCAGGCTCCGCGGTGTCGGCGGCCGCGGCGGTGACCGGTTCGGCGCCGAGGGCGGTGAGCAGCGCGGCCAGTTCGGTCCGGCGGGCCTCGGTCGCGGCGACGACGGTGACGGCACCCGGCGCGGCCGCGCGGTCCTGCTCGACGGGGGCGTCGGCCCAGCGCCGGGCCAGCAGAGCGGCGGTCTCGCCCGCACCGGTCAGCACGCGGACGGCGAGGTCGGTCAGCCGGGCCAGCACCCGCCCGTCGGAGTCCAGCAGGGTCAGTTCGGCCGTCGCGGAGCGCTCGGTGGTCCGGCCGAGGGCGACGTGAACCCAGCAGGACCCGGTGACCGGGGCGTGGACGGTCAGCTCGCCGAGAGCCAGCGGCAGGAAACCGGCGGCGGCCGGGCCGTAGCGGCGGCCGAGCAGCACCACCAGGGCGTGCAGGGCGCCGTCGAGCAGCGCGGGGTTGAGCAGCGCGCCGTCCAGGGCCGCGCCCTCGGGCGGCTCCAGCAGGCCCAGGGCCTCGTCCTCGCCGAGCGCCATCTCGGCCAGGGCCCGCATCCGGGGGCCGTAGTCGAGGCCGCGGGAGCGCAGTTCGGTGTAGCAGTCCTGGTGGGCGACGGCCTCGGCGCAGCGCTCGGCGATCGAGGCCAGGTCGACCGGGGCAGCCGGCTCGGCGGGCGCGGGGTGCAGCTCCCCGAGGGCGTGAACGGTGTCGTCGGCGGTGACTTCAAAGCCGACCGAGTCGCCGTCGCGCCAGAGCTCGACGGTCGCGGTGCGCGGCCCGTCCGCGTAGGAGAGCAGCTGCTCGAAGGAGACACCGCGCAGCCGTACCGGGGCACCGGTGGACAGCTCGCCGGCGGCGCGGGCCAGCTCCAGGTAGCCGACCGCGGGCATCACGGGCGCGCCGGCGACCCGGTGGTCGGCCAGGTAGAACTCGTCGCCCGTGCGGCTGCTGCGGTAGGCGAGGGTGTCGAGGGTGGAGACGTTCTCGTCCAGCATCGGGTGCGGGCCCGCCGCGGCGACGGCGGGGGCGGCCGGACGGTCGGGCGCGGTCATCCAGACCCGGCGGCCCTCGAAGGGGTAGGTCGGCAGCGGCACCCGGCCGCGTTCCTCGGCGGCGAACCAGGCCTCCCAGTCGACCTCGACGCCGGCCTGCCAGGCCCGGGCGACGGCGTGCCACGGCCCGTCGGAGACGCCCACCACGAGGCCGCGGGCCTCCTCCTGGGCGCCGCGCAGGGTGATCCGGGAGCCACGGGCCTTGGCCTGCCCGGGCTTCGGGGCGTCCGCGGCCGAAGGTCCGTCGGCCAACGCGGCGGCGCCGTCGGCCAGGGTGAGCGCCCCGGTGACGCAGGCGCCGGCCAGCGCGGCGGCGCCGTCGCCGTGGATCGCGACGGGGCGCAGCCCCCATCCGAGCCAGAGCCGGCCGAGCGCGTACTGCAGCGCGAAGGCCTGGCCGCGCTCGCCGTGGTCGGCGGCGCCGGCCGCGAGGGCCGCCGCGTACTGCTCGGCGAAGTCCGGCTCGACGGCGGCCCAGCGCTCGGCGAGCGCCGTGGCGTCGGCGATCCGCTCGGCGAAGACGAAGGACAGTTCGCCGGTGCCGGCCGGACCGGTCGGTTCCGCGGCACGCAGGGCGCGGGCGAGTGCGGCGCGGTCGCCGCCGGTGACGGCGAGCCGGTGCTCGTGAGCCCGCCGGCCGACGGCCAGGGTGTAGGCGACGTCGGCGAGTCCGGCGGCCTCGGCGTTCTCGTCCGCGTCGAGGTGGTCGGCCAGCCGGTCGGCGGCGGCGCGCAGGGCGGTCGCGGTGCGCGCCGAGACGACCAGCACCTGCTCGGGGCGGGAGGGCCCGGTGAGCGGGGCGGGCGGGGCCTCCTCCAGCACGGCGTGGGCGTTGGTGCCGCCGATGCCGAAGGAGCTGACTCCGGCGCGCAGCGGCCCGTCGGCGGTCCAGGGCGCGGTGGCGCCGCTGACCTTGAACGGTCCCGACGCGAAGTCGATGGCCGGGTTGTCGGTGCGGTGGTTGAGGGTGGGCACCAGGGTGCGGTGCTTCATCATCAGCGCGGTCTTGATCACCCCGGCCACGCCGGCGGCGGCGTCGAGGTGACCGATGTTGGACTTCACCGAGCCGATCGCGCAGAAGCCGGTGTCGGGGGTGGCCGCCCGGAAGGCCTTGGTGAGCGCGGAGACCTCGACCGGGTCGCCCAGCCGGGTGGCGGTGCCGTGGGCCTCGACGTAGCTGATCGAACGCGGGTCGACACCGGAGACCGCGTGCGCCTCCCGGATCACCGCGGTCTGCCCGGCTGCGCTGGGGGCGGCGAAACTGACCTTGCCGGAGCCGTCGTTGTTGGTCGCCGTGCCCTTGATGACGGCGTGGACGGTGTCGCGGTCGGCGATGGCGTCGCGCAGGAGCTTGAGGACGACCACGCCGACGCCGTTGCCGAGCACGGTGCCGCTGGCGTCGGCGTCGAAGGTGCGCACGTGCCCGTCCTTGGACAGGATGGCGCCCTCCTCGTAGAGGTAGCCCTTCTCCTGCGGCAGCTTGACGGTCACGCCGCCGGCCAGAGCCAGGTCGCACTCGCCGTTGACGAGCCCCTGGCAGGCGAGGTGGATGGCGACCAGCGAGGTGGAACAGGCCGTCTGGACGTTGTAGCTGGGGCCCTTGAGGTCGAGCTTGTACGACAGGCGGGTCGCGAGGAAGTCCTTGTCGTTGCCGACCATCACCGAGAAGTGCTTGGAGGTGGTGGTCTGGTCGACGTTGGGCAGCACCTGCTGCTGGAGGTAGGTGTTGATCGCCGCACCGGCGTACACGCTGATCAGGCCGCCGTAGCGGCTCGGGTCGTATCCGGCGTTCTCCAGCGCCGCATGACCGACCGTCAGCAGGACGCGGTGCTGAGGGTCGATGAACTCCGCCTCCGAAGGCGTCAGTTCGAAGTACCCGGTGTCGAAGAGGTCGACGTCCGGGATCACTCCGTGCGCGGGGACGTAGTCGGGGTCGCCCGACAGGGCGGCGGGCACCCCGGCCCGGGCCAGCTCCTCACGGGTGAACCTGGTGATGCCCTCCCGGCCTTCGCTGAGCAGGCGCCAGAAGGACTCCACGTCGTCGGCGCCGGGGAAACGCCCCGCCATACCGACGATCGCGACGTCCGTCTCGGCCACCATCGGACCCTCGGGGATACTCACCGGGCCGACCCTCCCCCTTGCGTGCGCGCCCGGCCG
Source organism: Kitasatospora sp. NPDC101157 (assembly GCF_044768255.1). Classification (NCBI taxonomy): domain Bacteria; kingdom Bacillati; phylum Actinomycetota; class Actinomycetes; order Kitasatosporales; family Streptomycetaceae; genus Kitasatospora; species Kitasatospora sp. NPDC101157. The sequence continues at coordinate 235,298 of NZ_JBIWPL010000009.1, forward strand.
GAGGGCCGGGCTGGATTGTGTGCTGGGAACCGCTGCCCCGGGGCCGGCTCCGTTGCCGGGCGGGCAGTTGCCGGGACAGGCCCGGAGAATCGGCCTTCCGGCGGTTTGATCGCATGCGAATGGAACTGGATCCACCCTCGCCGGGCGCGCCTGAATTCCATCAGATCAATGAATGTCGGTGATTTCTCCACGGCATCGGATTCCGGTGGAATTCGGCCGCCATCTTCCCCCCCGGGACGATCTGCGGTGCGCTTTCGGCGCCGGCAGTCCGGCGTGGGCAGATCACTGGTGAATCCCCCTCGCCATCCATCCCGGAGCCTAGTCCGCCGCACCCGCGGGGCGCAACGAATTCATCTGAGAAATGATCAGAACCGCGCGCCCGCAGGGGAGAAGCCACGGCAGGCCGCGAAGGCGCCGACGAATTCGCGCTCCGCGGCCTGCGCCGGCTCCTCGGCCTGCGCCAGCTCCTCGGCCTGCGCCGGCGCCCCGGTGGAACGGGACCGCCCGGTCGCCGGGCCGACCGACCGGCGGCCCGGCCCCGGTCAGGTGCCTTCGCGGCGGTGACCGGTCAGCGCGGGGTGACCTTGCAGCGGATCGGGCCCTCCGCGCGGAGCGTGATGGCCGAGCTGAAGGGAACGTCCGTGTCGACCGCGGTGAAACCGAAGCGCTGCAGCAGCACGGCGAGCGTCAGGATCGACTCCAGCGTCGCCAGGTGCTGGCCGATGCAGGCCCTGGGCCCGCCGCCGAACGGGAACCAGGCGTACCGGGGCCGCTGGTTCTGCGACTCCCCCAGGAAGCGGTCGGGGTCGAACCGGTCCGGTTCCGGCCACATCTCGGGATCGCGCTGGACCACGCCCGCGCTCACCACCACATCGGTGCCGGCCGGGATCTCGAAGTCCCCGACCCGCACGTTCGAGGTGGGCACCCGGCCGAGCGCGGGCGCGGCCGGGTACAGCCGCAGCGTCTCCTTGATCACCGCGGACAGGTAGGGCAGCGCCTCCACGTCCGCCGAGCCGGGCTCCCGGCCGTCGAGCAGCCCGTCCACCTCTGCGTGGGCCCGCGCCTGCGCCTCGGGGTTGCAGGCCAGCAGGTGCATGGCGAAGGCCAGCGTGGTGGCGGTGGACTCGTGGCCGGTGACCAGGAAGGTCAGCACCTGGGCGCGGGTCTCCTCCGGGGTGATCGGCGAGCCGTCGTCCGAGACCGCCTTGGCCAGCAGGCTGAGCATGTCCCGCCGGTCCGACGGGGCCGAGGTCTCGGCCGCCCGGCGCCGGGCGACGATCTCGTCGCAGACCTCGTACAGCTCGCGGTGGGCCTTGGCGGCCTTGAGGTTGGACGGGCTGGGGAACTTCCGGGAGATGTGGACGGGGGAGAACGCCCGCTTCACCGCATAGGCGTTGATCAGCGGGAAGTTCCGCTGCACCGTGCGGATCATCACGTCCATGTCCTCGTAGGCGCCGAAGAGGATGCGGCAGATGGTGCGCAGCGTGTGCTCGGTCATCTCCTCCGCGACCTCGACGGTGGCGTCCGGTACCGCCGCCCAGCGGTCGGCCAACCGCAGGGACTCCGCGACGATGTCGCCCCCGTACTTGTCCACCTGCTTCGGGGTGAAGAGCGACTGCAGCATCCTGCGCTGGCGCATGTACTCGTCGCCCAGGCTGGTGAGCAGGCCGTTGCCGAAGGACTGGCGCATCTCGCCGAGGAAGCGGCTGTCCTTGCTGAAGGTGTCGGAGGAGGCCGCCAGCACCTGCTGGGCGCCGGCCGCGGAGAACACGGCGACGAAGGAGGCGCGCAGGCCGGGCGGGCCGACCGAGAAGCGCACCACGTCGCCGTACTCACGACGCGCCCGCAGGTAGGTGCCCAGGGTGTCGCTCTGGAGGTCGAGCAGGGAACCGAGCAGCGGGTGACCGGCCATCGTAGGGGGCTGGGCGGGCAAGGGAGTGCCTCCTCTTGGAAGAGCTGGGGGGAGTGACATCCAGTCGATCACAAACCGGCGTCGATGTGCAGTCCCCGGCGGTACTTTATTGATCATCAGGAAGGTTTGCGCGAAGAAGAGTTGCGCACGTCATGCACCTCCGAGGTTTCGGCTGCCGACCGCAGCGTCAGGACGTCCGCCTCCGGGTCGGCGGCGAGCGCGCCCAGCAGCCGTTCGTAGGCGCGCGCCATCCGCTCGGCCGTCGGCCGCCCGAACAGGTCGGTGCTGTACTCCAGGTAGCCGCGCAGCCCGTCGGGCTCCTCCCGCACCACCAGGTTGAGGTCGAAGTGCGCGGTGCCGGGGTCGGAGGGCAGCGGGACGACCGCCAGGTCGCCCGGCTCCCGCGCTCCGCCGGCCGCGTCCTGCGGCGCCGGAAGCAGGTTGAACATCACTTGGAACAGCGGGGACCACGCCGGGTCGGGTTCCGGCACCAGGGTGCGGACCAGGTCCTGGAACGGCAGGTCCTTGTGCTCGTGCGCCTCCGCGGTGACCGTCCTGGCCAGGGTCAGCACCTCGGTGAAGGCGCGCTCCGGGGCCACGTCCAGCCGCAGCACCAGGGTGTTGGTGAAGTAGCCGACCACCTGCTCCAGTTCGGCCTCCGGGCGGTTCGCCACCGCGGTGCCCACCGTGGTCTCCCGCGCGTCCGACCAGCCTCCCAGCAGGACGGCGAAGGCCGACAGCAGCGTCAGGTACAGCGTGGCACCCTGCTCCCGGCTCAGCCGCCGGAGCTCGGCGAGCAGCTCGGCCGGCACCCGGAGGCCCACCGAGGAGCCCTGATAGGTCTTCACCGGGGGCCGCCGGTAGTCGGTCGGCAGCGACGGCCGCACGGGCAGGCCGGCCAGCCGCTCCCGCCAGTACGCCCGCTGGCGCTCCAGCTCCGCCGGGCCGACCGTGTGGCGCTGCCGGCGGGCGAAGTCGGCGTACCCCGTGGCGGCGGGCCCGGGTTCCGGCTCCTCGCCGCGGCTCATCGCCCGGTACAGCACGAGCAGTTCGGCCAGGACGAGGTTGACGGACCAGCCGTCGAAGACACCCCAGGGCCGGGTGAGGACCGCGGTGTGCTCGTCCGCCGAGTGGGCCAGGAGGTGGGCGCGGACCATCAGTTCCCCCTCCGGGTCGAAGGGGCGGGCCCGTTCGGCCCGCAGCCAGGCCGCGGTCTGCTCCTCGTCGCCCATCCCGACCACGTCCACCGCCGCCTCGACCCCTTCGTGCACCCGCTGGACCACCTCGCCGTCCCGGCGGGGGTAGCCGGTGCGCAGCACCGCGTGCCGGTCGACCAGCGCCTGGACCGCCCGCCGGTAGGCGTCCCGGTCCAGTGCCCCCTCGATCCGGAACGCCAGCTGGACGTTGTCGTGCGCGGCGGCCAGGTGCCCGGGCCGGGCGAGGAACCACAGGTCGGCCTGGGCCAGTGCCAGCGGTGCCTCCCCGGGTCCGTACCCGTCCTCCCCGGACCGGTCGGCGGGGTGGTCGAGCGGCGGGGCCTCCTGGGCGGCCGGCGCCTGCTCCAGCGCCTCGGCCATCGCCTCGACGGTGGCGCCGGTGAAGACCAGTTGGAGCGGCAGCTCCCGGTGCAGCTCCTGCATCACCCGCAGGGTCAGCCGGGTGGCCAGCAGCGAGTGGCCGCCGAGGTCGAAGAAGCTGTCCCGCAGTCCGACTTCGGTGACGCCGAGCACCTCCCCGACGATCCGGCACAGCGTGCGCTCGATCTCGGTGCGCGGGGCGACGTACGCCTCCTTGGCCAGGTCCTCCTCGTCCGGGAGCGGCAGTGCCCGCTTGTCGACCTTGCCGTTCGCGGTGACCGGCAGGTCCTCCAGGACCACGAACACACCGGGCACCATGTAGTGCGGCAGCCGGGCCGCCAGGTGGTCCTTGAGCAGGCGCGCGAGCGCGGGCCCGATCCGGCCGGTCAGCGGGGCGTTGGCCTGGTGCGCGGCCCGGTACGGAGCACGGGCCCGCACCGGGAGCGGGGCGCCCCGGCTGATCAGGACGTCCAGCCCGTCGGGGCGGTCCTGCGCGCGGGTGAGCGCCACCCGGTAGCCGAGCTCCTCGGCATGGCGCAGCACGTCCTCCAGGGCGCGGGCCTCCGGGGACTCGCACGCCGGCGGTTGCGCGCCGTCGGCCGGCGGGGTCACCTCGCGGGCCGGGTCCCCGCGGGTCAGCCCCTCGGCGAGGAGGACGTCCCCGGTGAGCCGGGGGTCGGTCAGACCGCTGACGCCGAAGCGGTCAGGCGTCCCGGCGTCCAACAGCTCCCGCAGCCGCTCCGGGGTCGCGGCCTCCAGCCACGGGTGCGGCTCCGGCGCCCCGGCCGGGCCCTTGGCGAGGACCACGTCGTAGCCGTGGGCGGACTCGCCGGCCCCGGTGGGGCCCCCGAGCAGCACGTCGAACCCGGCCAGTTCGGGGAGGCGCTCGGACAGCCCGGCGAACCAGCTGGGGCTGATCAGCAGCTCCTCCTCGTGCCGCAGGGCGCTGCGCACCCGGAGGGCCAGCTCGCCGGCCGTCACCGGGCCGGTGGCGCGGCGCAGTTCCCGCGCCACCGTCCGCGCGGCGTGCAGGTCCAGGTCGCCCACGTCCCCGACCAGGATCCGGCCGCCGTCCGCCAGCAGCGGTACCAGCACGGCCAGGGCCTGCTCCAGGTAGTGGCGGTCGGGGAAGGTCCGCACCACCCCGTCGAGCACGATCGCGTCGAAGGTCCCGGTGGTGAGTTCCGCGGCGGCCAGGGCCTCGCCGCGGAGCGGCGTGACGTGCGACCAACCGTGCTCGGCCGCCTCCTCCCGGAGGCGGTCCAGGGCCTCCTCCGACAGGTCGAGGACCTCCACCGCGGCGCAGGCCTGGGCGTAGCGCCGCAGCAGCAGCCCGTCGGCGCCCCCGACCTGCAGGACGCGCTTGGGCCGGTGCTCCTCCATCAGGGCGGCGAGGTTCCCGCACGGCCGGTCGGTCCCGCCGGCCGCGTGGCGCTCGTCGAGGACGCTCCGCCACCGGTCGAGGTGGTCGGCCGTGGCCGCCGGCGAGCTCTCCGCCACCCACTCGGCCGTCGGACTCACGTAGGCGGCCAGCGCGACGCCCTGGCCGGACTCGTACGGAACGACGACGGCCCGGTGCACCGCGGGGTGGGCGAGCAGTGCGTCGGCGATCTCGCCGGGCTCCACGCGGAAGCCGCGCACCTTCACCTGGTCGTCGGCGCGGCCCAGGTACTCCATCACGCCGTCGGCGCGCCAGCGGACGAGGTCGCCGGTGCGGTACATCCGCTCGCCGGGCGAGGGCGCGAAGGGGTCGTCCACGAAGCGCTCGGCGGTGAGGTCGGGGCGGTTCAGGTAGCCGCGCGCCAGCTGCACGCTGTTCAGGTAGAGCTCGCCGGGCACGCCCTGCGGTGCCAGCCGCATGGCACCGTCCAGGACGTACGCCCGGGTGTTCCACGCCACGGTGCCGATCGGCACACTGGTCGCGCCCGGCTCGGTGCGGTAGCGCCAGGCGGTGGCGGGGCCGGCCTCGGTCGGGCCGTACCCGTTGTACAGCTCGGCGCCGGGCAGCACCCGGGTGAAGCGCTCGGCGAGTTCCACCGGCAGCGCCTCGCCCGCGGCCTCGACCCTGCGCAGGCTGGTGCACTCGGCGGCCTGCGGCTCGGCGAGGAACGCGGCCAGCATGGACGGGACGAAGTCGACGTCGGTGACGCCCTGTTCGCGGATCAGCCGGACGAGGTAGGCCGGGTCGCGGTGCCCGTCGGGGCGGGCGATCACCAGGCTCGCGCCGACCTGGAGCGGCCAGAACAGCTCGGGCACCGACACGTCGAAGCTCACCGAGGTCTTCAGGAGCATCCGGTGGCGGGGGGCCATCGGGAAGCGGTGCTGGTTCCAGGCGATCCAGTTGAGACCGGCCCGGTGCGGGATCACCAGGCCGTTGGGGCGGCCGGTCGACCCGGAGGTGTAGATGACGTAGCCGGTGTGATCGGCCGTCACCCCGCTGACCGGGTCGGTCGCGGGCTGACCGGAGGTGTCCGGAAGCTCCTCCAGCACGAGCAGCGGCGCGGCGTCCTCCAGCATCTGCTCGACCCGGTCGGCCGGCAGATCGGGCTCCATCGGGAGGTACCCGGCGCCCGACTTCACCACCCCGTAGACCGCGGTGACCAGGTCGAAGGAGCGCGGCATCCGGACCGCCACCAGACGGTCGGGCCCGGCTCCGCGTTCGATCAGCCAGTGGGCGAGGCGGTTGGCGCGCGCGTTGAGCTCGGCGTAGCTGAGGGTGTCGCCCTCGAAGATCAGCGCCGTCGCGTCGGGGGTGCGCCGCACCTGGGCCTCGAAGGCCTCGACGAGCGACTCCCCGGCCACCTCGGCCGCCGTGTCGTTCCATTCGGTCAGCAGGCGCCGGCGCTCCCGGGCGGGCAGCACCTCGACGGCGAGCGCTTCGGTGGCCAGACCGTCATCGGCGGCGAGGGCGGCGACGATGCCCGCGAGCGCGGTCTCGACGTAGCCGGCGACCGCCTCGCAGCCCAGCGACTCGTCGACCTGGATGTCCAGCGACAGTTCGCTGCCGAAGTCGTCGGCCGAGACGGCCACCGGGTAGTTGATGCCGTCCGAGGCCGCCACGAAGTGCACGCCGCCGTCGTCGATCCGGGTGGTCGCCGCCTCCTCGCCGCTGGAGGGCTCGAAGTGCCGGAAGTTGACGACCGCGCTGAACAGCGGGGCGTCGCCCTCCAGACCGCTGCAGCGCTGGGCGACGCTGAGCGGGCTCTGCTCCAGGGCGACCAGTTCCTTCAGAACGCGGTCGACGTCGTCGATCAGCGTGCGCACGCTGCGACCGGCCAGGCCGACCCGCATCGGCAGGGTGTTGATGAAGTTGCCCAGCATCCGTTCGACGCCGGGCACGCCCTGCATGCGGCCGGACATGATGGCGCCGAACACCACGTCGTCGCGGCCGCTCCCGGCCGCCACCACGCAGGCCCAGGCGGCGTGGAAGAGCACGGCCGGGCTCAGCCGCAGACGCTGCGCCTGGGCGCGCACCTCGCGGGTGAGGTCGTCCGGCAGCGCGCGGCGCAGCCGCTCCACGCCGCGGCCGTCGCCGTGCACGTCGGCGAGGCCGAAGGGCGTGGTCGGCTCGGTGACGTCCCCGAGAGCGGCCCGGAAGTACGCCTCCACCTCGTCCGTCGCCTGGTTGTGCAAGGTGTGCGCGACGAACTCGCGGTACGGCGCCGGGGGTTGGAGCAGGTCGGTGCGGCCCGTCAGGTGCAGGCCCAGTTCCTCCAGGGTCAGCCGGAGCGAGGTGGCGTCCTCGATCAGGTGGTGGACGTTCAGCAGGAGGAAGCGCCGCTCGGAGTGCGGGTCCTCCGCGACGACCAGCCGCAGCAGCGGGGCCCGGTCGACCGCCATCGGGCGGGGGGCGACCAGCAGCGCGCGGATCTGCTCCTCGGCGTCGCGGTCGGGGGCGAGGAGCACCCGTTCCACCGGCAGCGGGGCGGTGCGGTGGACGACCTGCACGGGCTCGGGCAGGCCGGCGGTGAGCACCGCGGTGCGCATGGCGTCGTGCCGGTCGACCACGGCCTGCAGCGCGTCGACGAACCGGACGGCCGCGGCTTCGTCGTCCGCGGCGTACAGGGTGCAGACCAGGTACGGGTCGTGCTCCGGGTCCATCAGGTGGTGGAAGAGGATGCCCTCCTGGGCGGAGACCAGGGGGTAGATGTCCTGGATGTTGGGCGCGCCCCCGGGGACGGAGGCGGTGATCGTGTCGATCTGCTCCTGGTCCAGCGCGGCCAGGGGCAGCATGTCCGGGGTGATCCGCTCGCAGCCCGCGGGAATGCGGTTGGCCGGCACCTCGTACCGGGCGCCGTCCCCCGCCCCGTCGATCCGGGCAGCGAGGTCGCTGAGGGTCGTCGCGCGGAACACGTCCTGGACGGAGGCGTGCAGGCCGGCCTCCCGCAGTCGGGCGACCAGCACGGTGATCATCAACGAGTGGCCGCCGAGCGCGAAGAAGTGGTCCTCGGCGCCGATCCGCGCGCTGTCGAAGCCCAGCAGATCGGCCCAGAGCGAGGCGAGCAGCCGCTCCGTGGGCGTGGCCGGGGCGACGTACGCGCCCTGGGCGAACGCCTCGATGCCGGGAGCGGGCAGCGCCCGGCGGTCGAGCTTGCCGTGGGTGGTGACGGGCAGCGCCTCCAGGACCACGAAGGCGCTGGGGACCATGTACTCGGGCAGGGTGCGCTCCAGGTGGCGCACCAGCTCGCCGCGCAGGACCGCGGCGTCCTCCGTGCCCTGCTCCTGCTCCTTCTCCAGCACCGTGTACGCCACCAGGCGCGGCTCGCCCGGCTGGTCCTCCCGGAGCACCACCGCGCAGGAGCGCACCCGGGGGTGGCCGGCCAGCCGGTGCTCGATCTCGCCGAGTTCGATCCGCAGCCCGCGCAGCTTGACCTGGTCGTCGGAACGCCCGAGGTACTCCAGGGTGCCGTCCGGCAGCCAGCGCGCGAGGTCTCCGGTGCGGTACATCCGGGTGCCGGGGACGAACGGGTCGTCGACGAAGCGCTCGCGGGTCAGCTCGGGCTGGTTCAGGTAGCCCCGGGCCAGGCCGTCGCCGGCGATGTAGAGGTCACCGACGCAGCCGATGCCCTGCGGTCGGAGGGCGCCGTCCAGGACGTACATCCGGATGTTCTGGATCGGCCGGCCGATCGGGACCACGCGCGGCAGCGGGTCGGCGGGGCAGGTCCAGTGGGTGACGTCCACCGCCGCCTCGGTGGGGCCGTAGAGGTTGACGAGCGGCGCGCGGTGGCTCCCGTAGTGGCGGGCGACCAGGTCCGGGGGCAGGGCCTCACCGCTGCAGAACACCTGGCGCACGGAGGTGCACCGCGACCAGCCGGGCTCCTCCACGACCGCCCGGAGCATGGACGGCACGAAGTGCAGCGTGGTCACCCCGAACCGCTCGACCGCGTCGACCAGGTAGCCGGGATCCGTGTGGCCGCCGGCCTCGGCGACGGCCAGCCGGGCACCGGTCAGCAGCGGCCAGAAGAACTCCCACACCGACACGTCGAAGCTGAACGGGGTCTTCTGCAGGACGACGTCCGTCTCGGTGAGCCGGTACTCGTTCTGCATCCACTCGATGCGGTTCACCGCCGCCCGGTGCTCGATCATGACGCCCTTGGGGCGGCCGGTGGAACCCGAGGTGTGGATGACGTACGCCAGGTTCCCCGCGCCGACGGCGACCACCGGATCGGCCTCGGCCAGGTCCGCCGCCGGCGCGCCGTCGGGACCGTCGATCCGTCCGTCGCGGTGCAGCACCAGTACGGCAGCACCGGCCAGCGGCCCGGCGTCCAGGTGCGGCTGGGTGAGTGCCACGGCGGCGCCCGAGCCTTCGATCAACTCACCGATGCGCGTGGCCGGATAGGCCGGGTCGATCGGCATGTAGGCGCCGCCGGCCTTGAGGATGCCGTAGATCGCCGCGACCATCTCGGCGGAGCGCTCGACGCACAGGCCCACCAGGTCGTCCGGGCCGATGCCCTGACGGCGCAGTGCGTCGGCGATCCGGTTCGCCCAGGTGTTGAGCTCCGCGTACGTCCAGGACCGTTCGGCGTCGACCAGGGCGGTGCGTCCGGGGTGACGCGCCACCCGGGCCTCGAACAGCCGGTGCAGGCAGGTGTCGTCGCTGTACGGCCGGCGGGTGTCGTTCCACGTCTCCAGCACGCGGCGCCGCTCCGGCTCCCCGACCATGTCGAGGGCGGCGACGGGCTGGTCCGGGTCGGCCGCGATCGCGGCCAGCAGCCGGCCGTAGTGGTCGGTGAACCGCAGGACGGTCTCCCGGTCGTACAGGTCGGTGTTGTACTCGACCGTGCCGGCCAGCCCGTCCGGGGTCTCCTGGAGGTCCAGGGTGAGGTCGAACTTGGTCCGGGTCAGCGGCACGTCGACCGGGGAGACCGCCAGCTCGCCGAGCGCGCCCTCGCGGCCGGTCAGCGCGCCCTGGAGGACGAGGAGGGTCTGGAAGACCGGCGAGTGGGCGAGGCTGCGCTCCAGTTGGAGGGCGTCCACCACCGCCTCGAAGGGCACGTCCTGGTGGTCGTACGCCTCCAGGGCGGTCTGCTTCACCTGGGCCAGCAGCTCGCGGAAGGTCGGGTCACCGTCCAGATCGGCGCGCATCACCAGGGTGTTGGCGAAGAAGCCGATGAGCTCCTCCACCTCGATCCGGCTCCGGTTGGCGACCACGGTACCGACCGCGATGTCGGTCTGCCGGGTCCAGCGGTGCAGGACGACCATGTAGGCCGCGAGCAGCAGCATGTACAGCGTGGCGTCCTGTGCGCCGGCGATCTCCCGCAGCCGGCCGAGCAGTTCGGGCGGACAGCGGAACGTCTCGCTCGCGCCGGCGTAGGTCTTGACCGCCGGGCGCTCCCGGTCGGGAGGCAGCGTGAGGCGCGGGTCGACCCCGGCGAGCCGGCCCTTCCAGTACTCCACCTGGCGGGCCTGGACCTCGTTGCCGAGCCACTGGCGCTGCCAGTGCGCGTAGTCGGCGTACTGGACCGGCAGCGGTGCCAGCGGGGACGGCCGGCCGCTGCGGAACGCCTCGTACAGGGCGGTCAGGTCGCGCACGAGCACCCCGACCGACCAGCCGTCGGACACCGCGTGGTGCATGGTGACCAGCAGGACGTGCTCCTGCTCGGACTCGCGCAGCAGCCGGGCCCGCACCAGCGGGCCGCGTTCCAGGTCGAAGGGGGCGGCCGCCTCCTGCTCGCAGATCCGCGCCAGGTCGGCCGGGTCCGCGGCTTCCCCGTCGCCGACGACGAAGTCCCGTCCGTCGCCGATGCGCTGGTACGGAACGCCGTCGCGTTCCTCGAAGCGGGTGCGCAGCACCTCGTGCCGCTCGACGACGGCCGCCAGCGCGCGCCGCAGGGCGGACCGGTCGAGCGGCCCGCTCAGCCGCACGGCCAGCGGGATGTTGTACGCGGCGCTGCCGCCGTCGAGCCGGTCGAGGAACCAGAGCCGTTGCTGGGTGAAGGACAGCTGCGGCGGCTCGTCGGCGGACCGGGCGAGCGGGCGGACCGCGTCGAGGGCGGAGAGGTCGACACCCTGCCGGCGGAGCAGCGCGATCAGTGCGCGCTGCTTCTTCGGGGGCAGGGACCGGATCCGGTCCAGCAGCTCGGAGCCTACGTCCTGGGGGGTGGTCACGATCGTCCCTTCGCCTGCTTCTCGGAGTCCAGTGCGTCCAGCTCTTCGTCGCTCATGCCTTCGACGAGGCCGATGCTCGCGAGGATCCGGTCGACGTCCAGAGCGTCGACGGCCTCGGCGGCCGGTCGGCGGCGGTCCAGTTCGGCGGTCATCTCGGCCAGCCGCGGCGCGTTGAACACGGCCTGGACCGGCAGGTCGACCCCGGTCCGCTGCTTGACCAGGTTGATCAAGCGGGTCGCCAGCAGCGAGTTGCCCCCGAGCGAGAAGAAGTTGCTCCGCGGGCCGAGCCGGCCCTCGTCGATCTGGAGCAGCTCCGCCCAGAGGCCCGCCATCGACCGCTCGCCCGACGCGGGCGTGGGCGCGGCCTCCGGCACCGGGGTTCCGGCGCCGGGGTCCGGGGCGGCGGGGCCCTGCGGGGTGCCGCCCAGCCAGTAGCGGCCCGGTTCGAAGGCCGTCGCCGGGATCGCCACCAGTTGGCGGCGGCCGTCGTGGAGATCGGCGAACGGCACGGCGGCGCCGCGCGTCCACAGGTCGGCGAGGCGCTCCAGGTCGCCGTCGGCCGCCAACCCGGCCAGGAACTCCCTGCCCCGGGCGCCGAGCAGCACCGAGGCCAGCGCGGCGGCGTCCTCCTCGGCGTTGCCCCGGTAGAGCGGCACCTGCGGATCGGGGTCCTCGCCGGCCAGGTGGCGGGCCAGTGCGCCGACCAGCTCCTCGGCGGTGCCGGCCACCACGGCCAGCCGCTCGGGCAGTTGTTCGCGGCCGAGCTGGGTGGTCCAGGCCACGCCGGGCAGGTCCACCTCCTCCGCCTGTCCCAGGTAGGCGTGCAGCCGCTGCACGGCCACCTGCAGCCGCTCGGCGTCGCGGGCGGACACCACCACCAGCTGCGGCCTCCGCACCACCGGGGCGGGTTCGGCGGCGGCGACGGCGCGCGGGGCCTCCTCCACCACCAGAGCGACGTGGCTGCCGCCGGCCGCGACCGAGTTGACCAGGGCCCGGAGCGCGGTTCCCGCACCGCCGCGGGGCTCCCAGTCGGCCGGCTTCTCGCACAGCTGCAGCGCGGTGCCGTCCAGTGGCAGGTTGGGGTTGGGCTCGCCCGCCTCGACCAGCGGCGCGAGGCGCCGGTGCCGCAGCTGGAGGACGACCTTGGTGAGCTGGGCGATTCCGGAGGCGGCCTCGGGGTGGCCCAGGTTGGACTTGACGCTGCCCACCGCGACCGGTTCGGTCACCTGGCCGAACACCTCGCGCAGGGCCGCCAGTTCGACTTCGTCGGCGAAGGCCGTCCCGTTGGCCGCGGACTCCACGTACCCGATGGAGTCGACGTCGGTGCCGGCCCGTTCCAGAGCACGGCGCATGACGCCGACCTGGGTGCGGTGGCTGGGCGTCATGAAGCCGTTGGCCCGGCCGCTGTGCATCGAGGCGGTGCCCTTGATCACGGCGTGGATCGGGTCGCCGTCGCGCAGCGCCGCGCTCAGCGGCTTGAGCAGCACCGCGCCGACCGCCTCGGCCGGCAGGTAGCCGTCACCGTCCCGGAAGCTGCGGCTTCCCGGGTGGGTGCCGAGCAGCTGCATCTCCGACAGCGCGGTGAACTTGTCCGGGTGGAGCGTCAGGTTCACTCCGCCGGCGATGGCCAGCTCCGCGTCCCCGCGCTGCAGGTCGGCGCAGGCGAGGTGGACGGCCATCGTCGAGGAGGTGCACATGCTGTCCACGGCCAGGCTGGGGCCCTCCAGGCCGAAGAAGTGCGAGACCCGGTTGGCGATCAGGTTGTACGAGGCGGAGGAGGTGAGCGCCGCCAGGACCGGGTCCGAGGCGTCCGCCCGGTACATCTGGTACGCCGCGCCGACGTACACGCCGACCCGCCGCGCGTACCGGCGCTCGATGGCGTCCCTGGTCACACCGCTGCTCTCCAGCAGGTGCCAGACGCTCTCCAGGAAGAGCCGCTGCTGGGGGTCCATCGCCACGGCCTCGCGCGGCGAGATCCCGAAGTGCAGCGGGTCGAAGCGGTCGATCCCGTCGAGGAAGGCGCCCCAGCGGCCGCGGCTGCCGGTCGCGGCGTGGTCCCACCGGTCGGCCGGGACCTCGGTGACGCAGTCCCCGCCGTCCCTCAGCAGGGTCCAGAAGGCGTCGACGTCCGCGGCTCCCGGGTAGCGGCCGACGATGCCGATGATCGCCACGTCCTCGCCGGCCACTCCCCCGCGCGGCCCGACGGCGGCGTGCCGCGGCAGCGGGCGCCCGGCAGCGGGCTCGGCGGTCTGCTCGGCGATCTGCTCGGCGGTCTCCTCAGCGGTCTGCCCGGCCTCCGGCGCGGTCCCCGCGCCGCTCGGTACGTGGCCGGGTTCGTCGGAGTCGCCGATCAGGGCGCGCAGTTCCCGGGGGTGGCCGTCGACGAAGTAGCGGGCCAGCTCACGCACCGTCTGCACCTCGAAGAGGAGGGTGCGCGAGAGCGGTCCGAACGACTCCTCCAGCCCGGAGATCAGGTTCACCGCGACCACGGAGTCCATGCCGTAGCGATCCAGTGGCGTGTCGATGTCCAGGCGCTCGGCGCCGAGCCGCAGCGCCCCGGCCAGCAGGCGCCGCAGGTGGGCCACCGCCCGCTCCTCCAGGCGCCGCCCGTCGGCCACCGGAGCGGCAGCGGCTTCCGGCTGGACGACGGCTTCCGGCTGGGCGACGGCTTCCGGCTGGACGGAGGCGGCAGCGTCCGGCCGGACCGCAGCCGCCGTGCCCGGCTCCACCGCTCGCGTCAGCCGGGGCAGCAGCGCGGTGCGCCGACCGGCGACCACCAGCAGCCGGCCGGCCGACAGGCCGTTCTCCTCCCCCGCCAGTGCGCAGCGCAGCGCAGCCAGGCCGTCGGCCGTGCCCAGCGGCGCCAGGCCCAGGCCGCGCAACTTCTCACGGACCTCGCCCTCGGCGCCCATGCCGCCCTCGTCCCAGAGCGGCCAGCCGATCGACACCGTCCGACCGCTGCGCTCGCCCGCCTCGACCAGCCGGTTGCGGTGGGCGGCGTAGGAGTCCAGGAAGGCGTTGCCGGCCGCGTAGTCGCTCTGCCCGGCGTTGCCGAAGGTCCCCGCGATCGAGGAGAACGCGACGAAGAACTCCAGCGGCAGCCCGCGGGTCAGCTCGTCGAGGTTCACCAGTCCGGCGACCTTCGGCGCGAGGACGGACGCCACCTGCTCGGGGCTCTTGCGCAGCACGAACGCGTCGTCGACGGTCCCCGCGCTGTGCAGCACCCCGGTCAGCGGCCCGTGGTTGTCCGCGACCGTGTCGAGCAGCCGGGTGACGGCCTCCCGGTCGGCCGCGTCGACGCGGTGGTAGTCCACGGTCAGGCCGGCCGCGCGCAGGGCGTTCACCTCGGCGCGGCGCTGCGCGTCCAGCGCGGAGCGGCCGGTGAGCACCACGGTCGCCCGGGACGTCGCGGCGGCGATGTCCCGGGCCACGATCAGCCCGAGGCCGCCCGCGCCGCCGGTGATCAGGTAGACGCCGCCGTCCCGCCACGGCCGCTCCACGGCCCGGACGGGTGCCACCTCGACCGGCCGAAGGACCAGCCGCCGTCCGGCTCGGTGGCGGACCTCCGGCTCGGGGTGCTCCACCGCCTCGGCCGCCAGCCGGGCGGCGATCTCCTCCGGAGCGCAGCCGTCCAGGCATTCCAGGAACTGGGTGCGCAGCAGCGGGTGTTCCAGCTGGGCGCTCTTCAGCAGGCCCGACAGGCCGCCGAGGCAGGCCGCCGCCGAACGCTCGGCACCGGCACCGGCACCGGCACCGGCCAGGACCACCTGGAACAGGGCCGGCTGCCGCAGGCCGCGCTCCAGGACGGCGCGGACCAGCGTGAACAACTGCCGTGCCGCGGCGGTGTAACGGTGCTCCAGTGGAGCGTCGGCCTGCTCCTCGAACGCGCAGACGGTGGCGGCGGGCAGCGCCGTCAGCAGGGCCTGGCGCTCCTCGGCGGCCAGACTGCCGAGCACCAGGAGGTGGCGTTCGGCGAACCGCTCCCCCGGGCCGGTCCGCGGCGCGGCGTCCCGGGGAACCCACTCGGGGCGCAGCAGCAGCACCTCGTCCCGCTCCGCGCTCCCGTCCCGCTCCTCGGACGCTTCGGCCGGACCGGCGGCGAACCGGCGGGCGGGCGCGCCCGGTGTGTCCAGGTCCAGCCAGTAGCGCTCCCGGGCGAACGGGTAGCCGGGCAGGCCCACCCGGCGGGCGGTGCCGGCGGCGGGGTTGACGGTGTCCCAGTCCAGGTCGGCGCCCTCGGTCCACAGGGCGAGCAGCCGCTCGTGCGCGCCGCGCGACGACCAGTCGGCGAGCGCGGCCGCCAGGGCCTCCCGGTCCACCGTCCGCGCCGGGCGGGCGGTGCCGTACGTCCAGGCACCGGGCCGGTCCGGGTCGGCTGCGAACTCCGCGAGCAGGGCCCGGGCCTGCGCCGTCGAGGTCACGGCGAGGGCCAGTCGCACCTCCAGGGACACCCGGCCGGTCTGCAGCGTCCAGGCGACGTCGGACAGCCGCTCCCCGGTCGGCTCGCCCAGTCGGGCGCTCAGCCGGCCGGCCTGGGCCGCCAGCTGCTCCTTGCTGCGGGCGGAGAGCACGAGCAGCTCGGGGCGGCCGCCGTCCGCGGTGTCCTCCGGACGTTCCCGCTGCGGCAGGTACTCGGCGATCACCACGTGGGCGTTGGATCCGCCGCCGCCGAAGCTGGAGATCCCGGCGATCCGCGGGAACGTCCGGTGCTCGCCGTCGATCTCCACCGTCGGCCGCCGCCACGGCTCCACCTGCTGCTGCACGTGCAGCGGGGTGCGGTCGAAGTCGATGTGCGGGTTGAGCGTGCGCGAGTGCAGGCTCGGCACGAGTTCCCCGTGCCGCATCTGGAGCAGCACCTTGGTGATTCCGGCGATGCCCGCCGCGCTCTCGGTGTGCCCGATGTTCGACTTGACCGAGCCGACCGCCAGGTGCCGCGGTTCGGCGCCCAGGTCGCGGAACGCCTTGGTCAGTCCGGACACCTCGATCGGGTCGCCGAGCGAGGTGCCGGTGCCGTGCGCCTCCAGGTAGCTCAGCGCCCGCGGATCGACGCCCGCCGCCCGGACCGCCTGGGCGATCACGTCGCCCTGGGCCACCGGGGTGGGGACCGAGTAGCCGGTCGTCCGGCCGCCGTGGTTGAGGGCGGTGCCCTTGATCACACCATGGATGCGGTCCCCGTCCGCGACCGCCCGGGACAGCGGCTTGAGCACCACGGCGCCGACCCCCTCGCCGGGCACGTAGCCGTCACCGCCCTCACCGAAGCTCCGGCACCGGCCGTCGCCGGAGAGGAAGTGGCGCTGACTGAGCATCAGGTACTTGTTGGGGTGGGGACTGACGTTCACGCCGCCGGCGATGGCCGCTTCGCACTGGCCGCTGCGGATCGCCTCGCAGGCCAGGTGGATCGAGGTCAGTGAGGAGGAGCACATGGTGTCCACGGCCATGCTCGGCCCGTGGAAGTCGTAGAAGTAGGAGACCCGGTTGGCGACGGTGGCCGCGCTGCCCCACAGGGCGACCGGCTCTCCGCGCTCCTGCGCCTGGGCGGCCAGCAGCTGGTACTCCTGGTACATCACACCGACGAAGACGCCGACCCGGCCCCCGGGCTCGGCGGCGGCGTCGGGACCCCGCTGGGCGGCGACCGACCGGGCCAGCCGCTCGGCGGTGTAGCCGGCGTCCTCCAGCGCGTGGTGCGCGGTCTGCAGGAACAGCCGCTCCTGGGGGTCCAGGTAGTCGGCCTCCATCGGGGATATCTGGAAGAACAGCGGATCGAAGCGGTCGATGTCGTCGAGGAAGCCGCCCCAGCGGCTGATCTCCGTACCGGCGGCGCCGTCGGCCCAGCGGCGGTGGTCCCAGCGCTCCGCCGGGACCTCGCTGATGGAGTCGCGGCCGGCCCTGAGGTTCTTCCAGAACTCGTCGAGGTCGGCCGCTCCCGGGTACCGACCGCTGACGCCGATGACGGCGATGTCCGTGGCCGCGTACCCGGGTGCGGTGACCGCGGGCCCGTCGGCCGGGACGGCGCGGGCGGTGGCCGCCCGGTCGACGGACCCGGTGCCGTCGACCGCCGGACGGGGCTGCCCGCTCGGGGCGGTCCGCGGCGCCGCATCCGGGAGGGCGCGGGAACTCAGCGCGGTCAGCTCCACGCACACCCGGCCCTGCTCGTCGAACACGGTCACGTCGAGCCTGGCCGACCGGGTGTCCGTGCCACTTCCCGGCCGGTGCCGGATCCAGGCGTACGAGCGGACGGGGGTCGGCGCCAGGGCCTGCACCCGCTCGACGGCGAACGGCAGGGCCAGCGGTGCCGGGTCGTCACCGGCCGCTGCCGGAGCCGGCCAGAGCCCGATGGTCGCCTGGAGGGCGCTGTCGACGATGCTCGGGTGCAGGGCGAGCGGGCCCGGGTCCCCGGCCTCCGGCGGCAGGCGCAGCTCGGCCAGCACCTGGGGCCGGCCGTCGGTGTCCGTGCCCACGCCCAGTTCCACCAGTGCGCGCTGGGCGGGGCCGTAGGCCAGACCCATGCGGTCGTAGTGGCCGTAGACCTCCGCCGCGGTGAGGACGGTGCCGCCGCAGGTCCGGCGCAGCTCGGCGAGGTCGCCCGGCAGCGGGCGGTCGCCGTCCGCGATCAGGCTCGCCCGGCCCTGGCTGCACAGCGTCCGTTCGCCGTCGCCGTCCACACCGTGGATCTCGAACACGCAGCCGTCGGGGCGGGTACGGACACTCACCCGCAGGTCGAGTCCGTTCGGCCCGCTGATCGCCGGACGCAGCCAGACCACGTTCTCCAGTCGCACCCCGCAGGTCCGGTCGGCGTCGAGCGCGACCGCCACGGCGGCACGCGCCATCTCCAGGTGGGCGACCCCGGGCAGCACCCGGCCGCCGCGCACCCGGTGGTCACGCAGCCAGGGCTCGTTGCCGTCCATGTGCGTCTCGAAGGCGACGCCGTCCGGCTCGGTCACGGTGCGGTGCAGCATCGGATGGGGCTCCGCCGCAGGTTCCGCGAGGACCGGGGGCAGATCCACCGGGCCCGATGGGACCGGCTGGATCCGGGGCCCGGGCTGCGGCGGCAGGGCGGTCCCGGTGAGGTGCGCGGTCAGGGCGCGGACGGTGCGGTGCTGGGAGAGGGTCGTCGGGGCCAGGGCGAGGCCGAAGCGTTCGTTGAGCCGGTCGGCCAGTTGGGCGAGGGCTGTCCAGTCGAGGCCGAAGTCGCCGAACTCACTGTCCGGATCGATGTCTTCGACCGGCACCCGCACCTGGGCGGCGACCTCGCTCCGCAGCCCCGCCAGGTCGATCCGGGCTTCGGCGGGCACCGACGCGGGCGCCGGGACCACCACGGCCTCCGGCCCGGGCGGCACCGGAACCGAGAACCCCGGCCCGGGCGGCACCGGAACCGGCACCGCGGCCGCCAGGGCGTCCACCGGTACCTGGTCCGTCAACCACGCCGCCAGCTCACCGACGGTCTTGTACTCGAACATCACCGTCGGCGACAGCTCCACCGACAGCCGCCGCTCCAGGTCCGTCACCAACGACAACAGATCCGCCGACGCCAGGCCCAACTCGTAGTACCCCAGGTCCGCGTCGACCTGATCCGACGTCACACCCAGCCGCGCGGCCACCAACTCCTGCACCACGCCCTGCAGATCCCCTGCACCCGCCCCCACCGGCGCCGGGGCCTCCTCGGCCGCCGACCCCGACGGTCCCGTCCCGGGCAGCGCCGGGACCGGCACCGGGGCCGCCTCGTCGCGAATGTCCAGAGCGTCCTCGGCACGGATCCGCTTGGCGACGAAGCGGCCGACCTCGGCGACCTTCCCGCCGTTCTCGTCGTAGAACTCGACCGAGAGCCTGATGAGTTCGTCGTCCCGTTGAACCGAGTCGACCGGCACCCGGACGTAACAGCGCTTGCCGAGCGCCCCGGCCGCCCGGAACCCCTCGAACATCAGCGGGAGGTACAGGCCCTGACCGTCGTTGCCGTCGTGGAGCATGCCGATGGCCACCCCGCCGCCGAGCAACCCGGCCTCGAACAGTGCGGGGTGGAACAGGAAGGCGGCCGTACTGCCCTGGTGCTCGGGAGCGAGTTCGAGTTCGGCGGTCCAGTCCGCGGGCCGGTGGTGGACCTGGCCCCTGAGCTTCATCAGGCCCGAGTGCTGGAGCCGGATCTGCCGGCACCAGTCGTAGATCTCGGTCATCGTGGTGAGCCTGGTGGCTCCGGCGAGCGGCAGGGCCAGCCGTTCCGTGAAGGGCTCCGACGTCCGCAGCCGCGCGTTCGCCACCGCGTGCACGACGTCTGCGGTGTCCTGCGGCCTCCGGCTGCGCACCTCGACCTTCCATCCGCCGGTCGGGGCGGGACGCCCCTCCACGGTGGTCAGCACCTTCTCCCCGGGTACGGCGACGAGCGGGGCGAGGATGGTGAGGTTCCGCAGTTCGACGTCCGTCATGGCGTGACCGTTGCGCGCGAGGACCTGCAGCACCAGGTCCACGTAGCCGACACCGGGCAGCAGCGGACGCCCGTAGATCACGTGTCCGGCCAGCAGCGGATTCTCCGCGGTGACGGTGAAGGTCTCCACGAACGTGGGTGAATCGGTCATCGGTATCCATCCCAAACAGCGTCGAACCGACTGGGGAACCCGGTCCGGGCCCAACCGGAGGAAAGCATCCGGGGCCCCGTTGCCCCGTCGTGCACTGACTGGAAATCACGGCTGAACAGGCCCGGGAGGCGGATGAATCCGGCCCCTCCCAGGGCAGTGGAAAGCGCACCGGCCGACTGCTGTCGGCGGTGTCGAGAGTCTTGGAGAAGGGATCCAACGGCCCGGACGGAGCCGCGCGACCCGGTGGAGCCGGAGGTGCGCACGGCGAAGCCGGTTTCCCCGGCGGCGAGTGCCGGGAAGCCGGCCGACTCCGGTCGGCCCGGACGAGCGTTCAGGCCCGGACGACAGGGCCCAGCGCGCTCACACCTGGCTCAGGGTCCGGGATCCGGCCCTGCGGCCCGTGTCCCGGCCCTCCGGGGTCCGGGCGCCTAGCGGCCACATGGAACGTGGGTCCTCCCGAACCGCCTGGACCGGGAACTCGCCGTTCGTCCTGTCGAAGGGATTGCCCACTGTTCCTCCACCCCGTTCATGATGACTCGCGAGGAGTCGCGATTCCCTCCGGTGCGACCGCCCCTGCGCATGGTCGACCGTCCAACTTCGGTTCATGCCGGAACCCGGCCGCACCCACGATCCGGGCCGCCGGTTTCACATGGACTCACACTGTCTGCTCGCCCACCCCGTCGCGGGCGAAGCACCCGTCGCACGGGCGTGGAGACTTCCTGGGATCCGGCCGGGCGGCGAGCCGCCTGCTCCTCCCGACCTCCACTGTCGTGGAGCCCCCCGGTACCGCGTCCCCCCTGCCTCTCACCGCCCCCTGACCGGCGTCATCCGATCACGATCACCGAAAACCTGTCAACGACTGGTGCGGACGCGAACTGGCGGAACGTCACGGTTCGGGCTCGGAGGCTCGGCAGTTGCCGCCATGACCTGCGCAAACGTTGTCCAGCAGCGACACTGATCATGCATCAGCTTCTGACGTGGCGTCTCAACGCCCGTGACTCGGCGATCTTTGCTTGGTAGGTTGCCCGTCCAGGAGCTCTCCGGTTGCCACGTCTTGGGCGAGTCGAGTCGGCGGCGGACGAGCGGCTGTCGGACCGGATCGTGATCGGTCCGGTAACACGTGCGTTCACGCCGGATCCGGTGGACCGGACCGTGGAGCACCCGAGGTCGTGCTCCGGCTCGGGCCGGTTCACGACTTCGTACTCCATCGCCTGATCGTCTCGGCCCGACCGGCCCCGTAACCCCTCGGAACCCACGACCCGTACCTGAAGGGGGTCCAGGCGGTCGACGGCCCTGCCGTCAGCCGTGCCGGCGACAGCGCGATCCCGAGGTCTTCCCTTCCGACGTCGCGGTCCGGGGGCGCGGCGAGCACAGCAGGTCTTGACTTCCGTGCGTTCCAGGGTGACGGCTCCGACCTCGTACCCCACGAGAGGGAACTCGTCACCAACGTCATCAAGAATCTTCTCCCAGTCGATACGGGCAGGTAACCAGTGCTGAATGAATCGGTCGAACCGTTCGGGCGCCTCGAATACCGTCACAGCGATCCTTCGGACTACGCACGCATAGGGAAACCAGCGCTTCGGCGCATGCTGTTCGACATGCACGTGGTGCGTGAATTCGAGCTGACCTTGCTGGCCTGCGCCGAGCGGGGCGAGGTGTCCGGCCCCATGCACACCTGTCTCGGCCAGGAGGGCGTCGCGGCTGCCGTGCTGAGTCATCTTCGCGACGGCGACCAGGTCATCGGGAACCACCGCTCGCACCATCACTTCCTCGTCCAAGCGCTGGGCCACGCGATCGGCGAGGACTGGGACCCGCTGAGCGAGGACCCGCCGCCGGCAGCCACGGATCTCCTGACCTCCGCGTTCGCCGAGATCCTGGGACTGGCGACCGGAGTCAACCACGGCATGGGCGGCTCCATGCACCTGCGGCACTCCGAGGTCGGGTTCATGGGTTCGAGCGCCATCGTCGGTGGCGGCATCCCCATCGCCGCCGGTCTGGCGTTCGCGGACTCGCTGCGCGACACCGGCGGATGCGCGGTGTGCTTCATCGGCGACGGGGCCGTCAATCAGGGCACCTTCCACGAGACCGCCAACCTGGCCGGCGTCCTGCGCCTCCCCCTCCTCATCGTCGTCGAGAACAACGGCTACGCGGAAGCGACCCGTCCCGAGGAGGCGTCGGCCGTCCTGCCGCTGGCCTCCCAGGGCCTCGCACACGGTTTCAGGGCCGCCAGCATCAAGGGCGGCGACCAGGCCGCGCTCTACCGGACGGCCCAGGACTTCGTCGCGGCGATCCGCGAGGGCGCGGGACCGGCCATCATCGAGGTGGAGACGTACCGGCATCGCGACCACGTGGGCGGCGTCCCCGGCAGCGCGGCCGGGTACCGGACCCCGGCCGAGGAAGCGGCATGGCTGAAGCTCGACCCGATGACTTCGCTGCCGAAGACGCTGCTGGAGCAGGGGCTGCTGACGGACGGGGAGGAGCAGCGCATCAGGGCGGCCGCGGCCGCCCTGATCGCCCGTGCTCACGGCGCCGTGCCCGGACCGGCCGGCGTCACGCCGCAGCTGGACGCCCACGCGCTGCTGCGGGGCCGGACGGCACCCGTCGGACACACCGCGCCCGAGCCGGCCGCCGAGGACGAGGACAGCGGCGAACGCACCGAGTGGTCCTTCAAGGACGCGATCGCGGAGGGCATCGCACGAGCGGTGCGCCGGTCGGATGACGTCGTGTTCATGGGTGAGGAGGTCGCCAAGCCGGGCGGTCTGCTGTGGCAGGCGGGGAACCTCGACGAGAAGCTCGTGGGCTCCAGGATCATCAACATGCCGATCTCCGAGGCGAGCTTCGTGGGAATGGCCTGCGGGGCCGCGATGGCCGGCCTCCGACCCATCGTCGAGCTCATGTACGGCAGCTTCGCCCTCATCGCCGCCGACCAGCTGTTCAACCACATCGGCGTGATCCGCGCCCTCTACGGCAACACGGCGCAGGCGCCGGTCATCGTACGGGCCAAGGTGCCGATCGGGCGCGGGTACGGGCCGCAGCACGGCCTCAACCCCGCCGGGCTGTTCACGTCGTTCCCGGGCTGGCGGGTCTTCGCCCCCGCCGATCCGCGCGACTACCTGGGCACGCTGAACGCCGCGCTGGAATGCGACGACCCGGTCCTGTTCGTGGAGTTCGCCTCGCTCTACGAGGAGAAGTTCGAACTGAGCGAGCGCGACTTCTCGTCCCGTCTCCCGCTGGAGGGAGCACGGGTCCTGCGCGAGGGCAGCGATGTCAGCATCTTCACCTACGGGGTGGGCGTCAGCTGGGCGCGGGCAGCGGCCGAGGAGTTGGCCGCGGACGGCTGCGCGGCCGAGATCGTCGATCTCCGGGCTCTCGACATGTTGTCGACGGACTGGGCGGCGCTGAAGTCGTCGCTGGCGCGGACCGGGCGGGGTCTGTTCGTCGATCCGGCCGCACGGAGCCAGTCGATCGCGCCGAGGATCATCGCGGAGCTTGTCGGCTGGACGCAGCAACAGCGTCTGTCCTACATAGCCTGTGCCGACGTCCAGCCGGTCGCGCCGGCCCTGGAACGGCAGGCGATCGTGGTTCCGGCGGACATCGTGGGCGCCGTCCGGAACCTGCTCAAGGCGAACTGACGGCAGACGCTGAGGTCCTGGCGCGTCCAGGGTGGCCCGTCCGCCTGATGGTCGGCGTGCCGCCTCCGGCGGCCCAGGTGCGTACCGGCACCTGGGCCGCTCGGACGCCGACCCGGTCGGTGAACGGCGCTTCGGCGCCGCACCCGGTGGAGCACGGCGGTCAGGTCGCCGACCACGCGTTTGTTGACAACTGGCCACCCGGGCCGAGGACTTCGGGCCGACGGTCGGGGGCGAACCCGGCCGTCGAGGCGGCCGTTCTCCCGGGCCGCGATCACTCCGATCGGATGCGATCGGGTTTCAACGATCCGATGTCGCAGTACCGGGACCCTCACCACTGGGAAGCGATCGAACGATCCGGGCGGGACTTCCGTAAACCAGGACCCCGGGCGGGACATCCGCGGTGACCAGACTACCGGCGCCCACCACGGCGTCATCGCCGATGGTGACGCCGGGGCAGATGATGGCCCCGCCGCCTATCCACACGTTTTCGCCGATCGATATCGGTTCCCCGTACTCGTAACCGGCCCGCCGCAACCCCGGTTCGAGCGGGTGTGTCGCGGTGAGAAGCTGGACGTTCGGTCCGATCAACGTCTTGTCACCGATGGTGATGCGGGCCGAATCCAGGAAAATGCCACCGAAATTGACGAATACATTGTCGCCGAGGAATATCTGCCGCCCGAAGAGGCAGTGAAAAGGAGACCGCACCTCGACGGCCTCACCGACAGCACCCAGGAGTTCCCGCAGGATCGATTCCCGTTGCCCCGGGTCGCCCACACTGGTCAGGTTGTACCGCTCGACGAGCAGGGCGGAGCGGAGCCGATCGTCTGCCAGGTCAGGATCGTCATAGACGAAGAGCTCTCCGGCGAGCATCTCTTCTCTGACCCGATGCCTGCCGGGGTCAAGGCTCATACCGTCCAGTCCTCCTGACTCATCCGTCACACGCGCACCACCCCAGCCTACCGCTCCACCCCGCCGGTTGCACCGGATCCGGCGCCAACCCGCTTTCATTCCGCACGACATGACGACTCCACACTTTCCCCACTGCCGATGTCGCAGTCGAAGTCGACCGCGTCACCAGCGGGGTTCGGGAGCACGGCAGTTGAGTGATCGCCAGGCGGTGCGGGACACTCCACGTACTGCGTCGTCACCACTTCGACGCCACACACCGATCCATGGGGGGAACGTCAATGACGGCCGGAACCGGGACTGTCGCGGATTCAGAGCCACCGATCGTCGCTGTCCTCGGCGCGGGCCACATCGGCGGGACAGTCGTCGCCAAACTCCTCGCCGCCGGTCATCCCGCCGATCGCCTCCGAGCGACGACGAGGTCCCGCGAGCACGCAGGCGTCATCGCTGCCAGGCACGGCATCGCGGCGGGTGTGGACAACCCGGCGGCCGCAGCGGGCGCGCACGTCCTCATCGTGGCCGTGCGCCCGGACCAGTCGGACGCCGTCCTGGCCGAGGCGATCCCCCATGCCGCGCGCCGGACCTCGGTCGTCTCCTTCGTCGCCGGCTACTCGCTCGATCAGATCGAGGCGGCCGCCTCGTCCTCGGACG
Source organism: Kitasatospora sp. NPDC101157 (assembly GCF_044768255.1). NCBI lineage: Bacteria > Bacillati > Actinomycetota > Actinomycetes > Kitasatosporales > Streptomycetaceae > Kitasatospora > Kitasatospora sp. NPDC101157. The sequence goes on from NZ_JBIWPL010000009.1 coordinate 260,151, forward strand.
TCACCGCCTTCCGCGTGGCCACCAACGTCGCCTCGCTGGAACGCTCCGGAGTGCTGGCCGTTTCCTCGGCCCCCACCGCATCCACGGCCGTCCGCGCAGATGTCGCCGCTCTGCTGAGGCCGCTCGGCACCGTGGTCGAGATTCCCGAAGCGCAGCAGAACATGGCGGCCTCGACCCTGGGGAGTGGAGCCGCCTTTCTGGCGTTCGCGGCCGGCGGCATCGCCGACGCCGCCGTCCACGGCGGTGTCGACTCCCGTCAGGCAACACTCTTCGCGGCCGAGGCGCTCGAATGCGCCGCCGAGTTGCTCCGACGGGCGGACCCGCACGGACCGAACCCGTGGGCCGCGCTGGCCACTCCGGGCGGTCTCACCGAAGCGGGCATCCGGTCCCTCCAGTCGAACAACGTCGCACGGCACCTTGCAGAGGCAGTGGAGACGGCCGTCACCCGGGCGGCCAACGTGGTACCGGGGCTGCCGTCACGCTCGGTCTGACGGGACTCCGGCCCGTGACGGCGTCCCCTCGGCCGAGGCCGCCCAGCACTTCCGCGCACTCACCGGCTTCGTCCGCGAGCCGGCGCGCGTCCTGCGCCCGGGCCGGAGGCTGGTGGTCGCCACCGTTCGCGGGGTGCTGCCCGTCCGGCAGGGGCGGGGGCGGGGCATGTCGACACCGGCAGTGGTGCACAGAGTAACCGTGCTTTCTTTCCGGTTCTCCTCCCGATACCGGTAGCCTCCGACCGGTACGCGGTGTCCGCTGCGTCTTCGCCCGGTGTTCGAGGCGGCGCAGCGGGACGACCGGGATGCGCGGCAGAGAGGCGATGTTCGATGGCTGGCTCAACCCCGACCGAGAGTCCTCAGCGGGCCGACGGGCCGGCTGCGGTGCCGCGTCCCGCCGGAGAGCCGGAGCTGCGTCTGTTGCTGGCCGGTCTGACGGCGGTGCGGGACGGTGATTTCAGCACCAAGCTGCCGGGCGACGCCGACGGGGTGCTGGGCGAGATCGCGACCGTGTTCAACGGCATGGTCGACCAGCTGTCGCACTTCACCTCGGAGGTGACCCGGGTTGCGCGGGAGGTCGGCACGGAGGGCCGCCTCGGCGGCCAGGCGCAGGTGCCGGGGGTGTCCGGCACCTGGGAGGACCTGACCGAGTCCGTCAACGCGATGGCGGGCAACCTGACCACGCAGGTCCGGGACATCGCCCAGGTCGCCACTGCGGTGGCCAAGGGAGACCTCTCGCAGAAGATCACCGTGGATGCGCGCGGGGAGATCCTGGAGCTGAAGAACACCGTCAACACCATGGTCGACCAGCTGTCCTCGTTCGCGGGTGAGGTGACCCGCGTGGCGCGGGAGGTCGGCACCGAGGGCATCCTCGGCGGCCAGGCCGATGTGAAGGGCGTGTCGGGGACGTGGCGCGACCTCACCGACTCGGTGAACTTCATGGCGGGCAACCTGACCGGCCAGGTCCGGGCGATCGCCCAGGTGGCCACGGCGGTCGCGCGGGGTGACCTGTCGCAGAAGATCACGGTGACCGCCCGGGGCGAGATCCTGGAGCTGAAGACCACCATCAACACCATGGTCGACCAGCTGTCCTCGTTCGCGGGCGAGGTGACCCGCGTGGCCCGGGAGGTGGGCACCGAGGGCCGGCTCGGCGGCCAGGCGGACGTGCGCGACGTGTCGGGCACCTGGCGTGACCTGACGGAGTCGGTGAACGTGATGGCCGACAACCTCACCGCGCAGGTTCGCTCGATCGCGTCGGTGACCACCGCCGTGGCCGAAGGCGACCTCACCCAGAAGATCCGCGTCGACGCGCGCGGGGAGATCCTCGAACTGAAGGAGACCATCAACACGATGGTCGACCAGCTCTCGGCCTTCGCCGACGAGGTCACCAGGGTGGCCCGGGAGGTCGGCACCGAGGGCAACCTGGGCGGCCAGGCCACGGTTCGGGGCGTCTCCGGCACCTGGAAGGACCTGACGGACAACGTCAACGTGATGGCGTCCAACCTGACCGGCCAGGTCCGCTCGATCGCCCAGGTCGCCACCGCCGTCGCCAGGGGAGACCTCTCGCAGAAGATCACGGTCGAAGCCAAGGGAGAAGTCGCGGCGCTCGCCGGTGTGATCAACACCATGGTCGACACCCTCTCCGCGTTCGCGGACGAGGTGACCCGGGTGGCGCGCGAGGTCGGCACCGAGGGCACGCTGGGCGGCCAGGCCCGGGTGCCGAACGTGGCGGGCACCTGGAAGGACCTGACCGACAGCGTCAACTTCATGGCGCACAACCTGACCAGCCAGGTGCGCAACATCGCCCAGGTCACCACCGCGGTGGCCAACGGAGACCTGACGCGCAAGATCGACGTGGACGCGCGCGGGGAGATCCTCGAACTGAAGACGACCATCAACACGATGGTCGACCAGCTCTCCGCGTTCGCCGCGGAGGTGACCCGGGTGGCGCGCGAGGTCGGCACCGAGGGGCGGCTCGGCGGCCAGGCCGAGGTCGAGGGCGTCTCCGGCACCTGGAAGCGGCTGACCGAGAACGTCAACGAGCTGGCCGGCAACCTGACCCGGCAGGTCCGGGCGATCGCCGAGGTCACCAGCGCCGTGGCGGCCGGCGACCTCACCCGGTCGATCACCGTGGACGCCTCCGGCGAGGTCGCCGACCTCAAGGACAACGTCAACTTCATGGTGGAGTCGCTGCGCGAGACGACCCGCGCCAACGAGGAACAGGACTGGCTGAAGACCAACCTCGCCCGCTTCTCCGCCCTGATGCAGGGCCGGCGCGACCTCGGGGTGGTCGCGGAGTCGGTGATGGACGAACTCGCCCCGCTGGTGGGCGCGCAGTGCGGCGCGTTCTACCTCGCGGAAGAGGGCCCCGACGGCACCGTCCTGCAACTCGTCGGCTCCTACGCCTTCCCCGACGGCGAGCGCCCCACCCGCTTCCGCCTGGGCGAGTCCTTCGTCGGCCAGGCCGCGCGCAGTCGCCGCACCATCAGCGTCGACACCATCCCGGCCGAGTACCTCGTCGCCTCCTCCGGTCTGCTGCGGGCAGGGTCGCTGTCCCTGGTGGTGCTGCCGATCGTCGTCGAGGACCAGGTCCTGGGCGTCATCGAACTGGCCTCCGTCCAGCCGTTCACCCAGGTCCACCGGGACTTCCTGGAACAGCTGATGGAGACCATCGGCGTCAACGTCAACTCCATCGTGGCCAACGCCCGAACCGACGAGCTGCTCGACGAGTCCCAGCGGCTCGCCGCCGAACTCCAGGCCCGTTCCGGGGAACTCCAGGCCCGGCAGGAGGAACTGCAGGCCTCCAACGCCGAGTTGGAGGAGAAGGCCGAGCTGCTGGCCACGCAGAACCGCGACATCGAGACCAAGAACCTGGAGATCGAGCAGGCCCGCCAGGAACTGGAGGACCGCGCCCACCAGCTGTCGCTGGCCTCGAAGTACAAGTCGGAGTTCCTGGCCAACATGAGCCACGAGCTGCGCACCCCGCTCAACAGCCTGCTCATCCTGGCCCAGTTGCTCGCCCAGAACCCCACCAGGAACCTGACCGCCAAGCAGGTCGAGTACGCCGGCATCATCCACTCCGCCGGCTCCGACCTGCTCCAGCTCATCAACGACATCCTCGACCTGTCCAAGGTCGAGGCCGGCAAGATGGACCTGAACGTCGACGCGGTGCCGCTGCGCGCGCTGCTCGACTACGTCGAGGCCACCTTCCGCCCGATGACCGGGCAGAAGAACCTCGCCTTCGCCGTCCACACGGCCACGGGGGTCCCGGGTGAGCTCCTCACCGACGACTACCGGCTGCGGCAGGTGCTGCGCAACCTGCTGTCCAACGCGGTCAAGTTCACCGAACAGGGCGGGGTCGAGCTGCACATCGAGCCCGCCACCGAGGCCGAACTGCCCGACGGCGTGCGGCGCAGCGGCCCGGTGCTCGCCTTCCGGGTGACCGACACCGGCATCGGGATCGCGCCCCAGCACCTGGAGACCGTCTTCGGCGCCTTCCAGCAGGCCGACGGCACCACCAGCCGCAAGTACGGCGGCACCGGCCTCGGACTGTCCATCAGCCGCGAGATCGCCTTCCTGCTCGGCGGCGCCATCACCGTGGAGAGCACCCCGGGGCGCGGCAGCACCTTCACCCTCTACCTCCCGGCCGAACACCCCGACACGGCCGCCGTCGGCACCGCGCCGGCGGCCCCCAAGGCCCTGGAGGACGGCGACGCCCAGCCGGCCGTCGAGACGGCGCACGCGCCGGGTGCTCCCACCGACGGTCAGCCGCGGCGCCTGCTGGTCGTGGAAGGCCGTCCGAACGGCCTGCTGCGGATGGTGGCCGAGAGCGCCATCGCCGAGCTGCCGCGAACCTCGCAGCACGGCGTGGAGATCATCACCGCGGTCGGAGCCCAGGAGGCGGCGGCCACCCTGGCCACCCGGCCCTGCCACTGCGTCGTACTGGAACTCGACATGCCCAACGGTGCCGCCCTGGAGCTGCTGCGGGAGATGCACGCCGACCCGGCGCTGCACGCGGTCCCGATCCTCGCGCACCGCGGCCGCGCCCTCGCCGCCGACGAGGACCTCCCCGGCGGCGCCGGGAGGGTGGAGGTCATCTCCAGCCTGGACGAGCTGCGCGAGCGCATCGCCCTGCACATGAGCACCGACAGCCCCGGCGACATCCCCCAGCCGGGCCGCCGCACAGGGGTCGAATGGGGTGCGGACATCGACTCCTCGCTGACCGGCCGCACCGTTCTGGTCGTCGACGACGACGACCGCAACCTCTACGCGATCACCGGCATCCTGGAACTGCACGGGATGCACGTCCTCCAGGCCGAGAACGGACGCGCCGCGCTGGAGTGCCTCGCCGCCCACCCGGGGATCGACGTGATCCTCATGGACGTGATGATGCCCGAGATGGACGGTTACACCGCGACCGCGGCGATCCGCGCCATGCCCGAGCACCACGGCCTGCCGATCATCGCCGTCACCGCCAAGGCGATGATCGGCGACCGGGAGAAGAGCCTGGCCGCCGGAGCCAGCGACTACGTCACCAAGCCCGTCGACGCCGACGAGTTGGTCGTCCGCATCAAGGGCCACCTCACCGCGCAGCCCGCCGACAGCGCCACGAGCAGCTCGCAGGAGAACGCGTGAACCACCCCCTCGACCCCGTCCCGGCCGACGGCGGCGCCGCACCCGCGACCGTGCGGGTGGTGCCGCAACGTGACGGCGTCCGCGACCCCGGCCTGAGCCGGCTCGCCGCAACCGTGGAGCGCCTGCGGGAGGAACTCGCCCAGGCCCACTCGGACGCGGCAGGCCGTTCCCTGATCGAGCTGGCCGTGGGCATGCTCGTCGAGCGCCTGCGCTGCAGTCCGACCGAGGCGTCCGTCCAACTGGCCTCCCTGGCCGACCAGGCAGGCGTCCCGGTCCTCGACTTCGCCGCCGACCTGCTCAACCGGGCAGCATCGGACCGGATCTCCGCCGTGGCCCGTACCTTCGTCGCCTCCTCCGCCGGCCGTACGGACCCGGTCGCCCTGCGTCTTCGCACCGCACAGGCACACGCCCTCGCCGCACCCGACACCGAAGCCGCCGCCCGTTCCATGCTCGAACACGCCCTGCACCCCCTGGGGGCGGGCGCCGTCGCCATCTGGGCGGCCCACCCCGACCAGTCGCTGTCCCTGCGCGGCAGCGCGGGCTTCGGCCCGGCCGAGGCCCAGCGCTGGCGTCATGTGCCCCCCGGGGTCTTCACCCCGGCCCGGCAGGCCCTGGACCGACGCGCCACCGCGGCGGTCCCCGAGCTCGCCGGCGCTTCGCTGCCCTCGATCGGGCAGCACGAGTTCACCGGCGGCAGGCTCGCGGTGCCGGCCGGGCTCGGCGGCCGCCTGATCGGCGTGCTGGAGATCTGCTGGCGCGACGCGCTGCCCGAGCAGACCCGGCCGCTGCAGCGTCAGGTCGAGGCCCTCGCGGAGCTGGCCGCCGCGACGCTGGAGACCTGGACCGACGGCGAGGCGGACGCCGGCGCGGCCGACACCGAGTTCGACGCTCTGCGCCGGCTGACCGCCGGTGTCTTCGACCCCTGCCTGATCCTGCGCCTGGCACCGGACAGCACCGAGGCACCGCTCGAATTCGTCGTGCGCGACGTCAACCCCGCCTTCGTGGACTTCGCCGGCAGGCCCCCCAACACGGTTCTCGGCGCACGACTGCTGGAGGCCTACCCCCTCGCGGCCGAGCCGGGCGGCCTGGCAGGCAAGGTCGAGCACGTCTACGCCACCGGCGAGCCCTTCTGCACCCAGCGCATGCGCCTGGCCGCCATGGTCGACGGCGTACCCCTGTACACCCACGGACAGGTCAGCATCAGCCGCCACGGCCACCACGTGCTGATCACCTGGCGGCTGGAGGACGGCATCACCCCCGTCGCCCGCCTCCTCCAGCACGCCCAGCGCCTGGGCCGGATCGGCGGCTTCGAGGAGAACCTCCGCGAGGGCCACATCGCCTGGAACGACACCCTGTTCGAACTGTACGGACTGCCGCCCACCGCCCAGCCGATCCCCCTGGAGCACCTGGGCGAGCACGCCCACCCCGACGACCGCGACACGATCGACCGCTTCCTGCGCACCCTCCTGCACCACCAGCGCCCCGCCTCCACCGGCTTCCGCCTCCAACGCCCCGACGGCGTCACCCGCCACATCCGCGTCGTCGCCGAACCCGTCCACGACCCCGACAGCGGTGTGCAGATCGTCCGCGGCGCCTACCAGGACATCTCCGCCCAGCACTGGACCGAGGTCGCACTCGCCGCCACCCGCGACCAACTCGCCCACAGCGAACAGCAGGCCGCCGAACGCAGCCGCCTCACCCTCCAGCTCCAGCACGCCATCATGCCGCCCAGCCGCGGCCCGCTCGATCTCCCGGACCTCCACGTCGCGGTCCGCTACCGCCCCGCGGAGAAGGACCACCTCGTCGGCGGCGACTGGTACGACGCCCTCACCCTGCCCTCCGGCAACGTCCTGCTGTGCGTCGGCGACGTCGCCGGACACGGCATCGACGCGGCCACCGGCATGGTCGCCCTGCGCAACGCCCTGCGCGGCCTGGCCGCCACCGGCGCCGGCCCGGCCCAACTGCTCAGCTGGCTCAACAGCGTCACCCACCACCTCACCGACAACGTCACCGCCACCGCGGTCTGCGGGCTCTACGAACCGGCCACCCGCCGGCTGCGCTGGGCCCGCGCCGGCCACCCGCCGCCCGTTCTGCTGCGCCGGGGCCGCGCGGAGACCCTGCCCCAGATCGGCGGCATCCTGCTCGGCGCGCTCGACCACGCCGACTACGAGGAGCACGAGGCCCAGCTCGAAGCAGGCGACACCCTGGTCATGTTCACCGACGGGCTCATCGAACGACGCGACCAGTCCGTACACGCCTCCCTGGAAGCCCTGGTGGCCCTGACGGAGAAGGCGAGCCGCCCCGCCCAGGGCGGCCAGGCGGCCCTGGAGGCCGCGCTGGACCACCTGCTGCGCTACAGCCCGGCGGACACCGACGACGACACCTGCCTGATCGGCATCCGCGTGGGCGAAGGCCCCGCCGGTGGAGTCGCCTGAGCCGTGGTCCCCGCAACCCCGCAAGACCTTCACACGGCGGGCGTGCATGACAACAGCGGTCGGGGGCAGACGGGAACGGGCCCGCCCCGGCCAGGAGAGGAACACGATGACGACGCGAACCGCAGCACCCGCGCCGGCCGCCCGGCCGGTCGACACCACGAACGCCGTCCGCCGCCACGTCGCGCCGGAACTGGCCGGCGTGGACAGCCCCCGCGATCTCGCGCCCTCGGACGCGCGGGAACTCACGCGGGTTCTGCTGAAGCGGCTCGCGCTCCTCGAAGAGGGCACCCGCGAGTACTCCTACGTCCGCTCGACCCTGATCGAGCTCAACCTGTCCCTCGTCCGCTACGTGATCCGCCGCTTCGACGCCCAGCGCGAGCCCCACGAGGACCTGCTGCAGGTCGGTGCCGTCGGCCTGATCAAGGCGATCGACCGCTTCGACCCCGACCGTGACGTGGAGTTCTCCACCTTCGCCATCCCGACCGTCCTCGGCGAGATCCGCCGCCACTTCCGCGACACCACCTGGGCGGTCCACGTCCCCCGCCGGCTCCAGGAACTGCGCATCACCCTCGCCAAGGCCCAGGACGACCTCACGACGCGGCTCGACCGCGCACCGACCGTCGCCGAACTCGCCGCCCATCTCCGCCTGTCCGAGGAGGAGGTGATCGAGGGCCTCACGGCCGCCAACGCGCGCTCCACGGGATCCCTCGACTTCGGCAGCGCCGAGGACGACGGAAGCGGCAGCTCCCTCGCCGACCGGCTCGGCCAGGAGGACTCCGCGATCGCCCTCACCGAGAACCTCGTGGCCCTCAAACCCCTCATCGCCCGACTTCCCGAGCGTGAACGGCTCATTCTCTCCCTGCGCTTCACCGACGAACTGACCCAGTCGCAGATCGGCGCACGGCTCGGACTGTCCCAGATGCACGTCTCACGTCTGCTCAGCCGCACCCTGAAGAAGCTGCGGGACGGTCTGGACGCCGCGTGAGCGCCACCGAAGCGAGAAGTTGAGGAAATCCGTTGGAGGGGACGAGAATGCCGGCCCAGGACACGACCGCTGCTTCGCCGCCGGCGCCAACCGCCGCCACCGGTTTGACGGTCCAGGTGTGGCGCACCGCCGAGGGGGCCGCCGTGTGCGGCCTGAGGGGTGACCTCGACCTCGAAACCCTCCCCGAGGCCAGGACCGCGCTGGAAGGGGCAACCGTGTCGCGCCCCACGCTGCTGGTGGCCGACCTTGAGCAGGTGGGCTTCTGCGACTCCTCCGGCCTGAACCTGCTGCTGAGGACCCGCCTGAACGCGACCACGGCCGGCATCCCGTTCCGTCTCGCCGCACCATCACACGCGATCATGAGATTGTTGGACATCACGGGAGCCAACAGCGTCTTCTCCCTCCATACTTCTGTTGACGAGGCGCTCTCGGCGCCCCGGTGACACCAGCCTCCGTTCGGGCGGCGCGACCGTCCGGTCATCGCATCGAACGGCCCCCGCATGCTCCGGCCACGGCAGGGCACCCGGCCAGGAAGAGCGTCGAGCCGAAGGGACAGCCGCTCATGAACCCCAGCCGGGACCTCCTCGGCGACACGCCGGTCTCCGGCGTGGCCGCTCTGCCGGCCGGCGGTCAGCGGCGGCGCCTGCCACTGGCCGGCCTGCCCAGGCCGGTCGCCCACGCCCGGACGTTCACCGCCGCGGCCCTCGCCGACTGGTCCTGGCCCGACCCGGATCGCGCGAGCGACATCGTCCTGCTGGTCACCGAACTCGTCACCAACGCCGCGATCCACGCCGAAGGCCCCCTCGAACTGGTCCTGCACGCCTCGGCGACCTGCCTGCGCGTCGAAGTCAGTGACCGCTCACCGGCACTGCCCGCACCGCGCCGGCCCCGCCACCCCGGGCTGCCCGGGGGACACGGACTGTTCATCGTCCAGCAGACCTCCGACCGCTGGGGCACCGTCCCCCACCACCACGGCAAGTCCGTCTGGGCCGAGTTCGACAGGTGAGCCCGCCGGCCGTCGGGCCGTGTCGGTGGTTCAGCCGAGCCGGCCCGCACCGGCCCTCGGGGCTGACGGATGTCTTCCCCGTCGCCGGCCCTTGACCGGGCACGCCCGGGCCGGCCCGTTCAGTCGGACGTGTCCTGCCGCCTGAGCGGCGCCGGCCGGGACGGTGTCCGCGGCCGGTGGCCCCGCAGGGCGTCCTCGACGGTGGGGTGGACGGCGAACAGGTCCGTGGTCCCGGTCAGGTCCAGGACCCGCATCGTCCGCTCCGAGGGGGCCACCAGCACGAGGCGCACATCGTCGGCCATGGCACGCCGCCGGGTGGTCAGGAGCAGGTTGAGGCCGGTGGAGGTGAGCAGTTCCACTTCGGCCAGGTCGACGGCGAGCAGGCCGGGACGCTGGGCGAGGGCGGCGTTCAGGGCCTGGGCGGCAACGGGTTCGCTGTCCAGGATCATGTCCCCGGCGAACCGGCAGACCAGCGCCTCACCGAACCGGACGGTCTCTGACTTCAGGCAGGGCAGCACGGTCCTCTCCTCACCCGCGCAGGACCGGTTGGGCGGGCACCCGGAGGGCACCGGCGTCGCCGGCCGCGCCGTCCGGCTCCGGACACGGCGATGCGATGCGCTCCAGGTCCGCCCACAGGTCCAGGGCCCGCTCACGCAGTCCCACCACCGTGGAGCTGCCCGCCTCGACCGCACTGAGGTAGGCGTCTATGCCGGTCACCGCGTGGTACACCTGCCGGCGCAGCGGCTCCACCCGCCTCGCGTCCTCGCCCTGCCCGGGGGGCGTGCCGACCCGCTCGGCCAGCAGAAGCCTGAGCCGCTCCAGTCCTTCCCTGCTCATCGGGTCCACGTGCACCATCTCCAGACGAGGGCCGCCAAACGGGTCCGCCACGACGATCCGCGCGCCACCTTCACTGTTCGCCGATCCGCCAGACATGTCAACCGATGCACGAATTCATTGTCGTGTTTCAGCAGTCATGAAACACGAGTCTTATCGTGGAAACATGAACGACGCAACAGCGGCCGAACGCCAGTGGACCTTCCTGACCAACCACGCACGGGTCCTCGTCCAGATCGCCCGCGATCCCGGCATCCGCGTACGTGACATCGCCGCCCGCTGTCTGCTCACCGAACGGGCCGTCCAGCGCATCATCACCGACCTCGAACAGGCCGGATACCTCAGCCACGAACGCCGCGGCCGCACCAACCACTACAGCGTGATCGCGAGCAAGCAACTACGTCATCCCGCCGACGCCGGCCCCACCGTCGCCGAACTCCTCGCCACCCTGCTGCGGTCACCCGGCGACGGGCAGCACCACCCGGCTCCCGCCGTGCAGGACCCTCCTTCGACGCCGGCGTAGGTGGCGGTTCCCGCGGTCGGCGCGGCCGCCCCGGTGGCGCCGGCGTGCTGCCGGGTTTCGGGGGTACCCGGTGCACCGCCGGCCGCGCGGTCGAGCAGCGGTCCCTGACGAGTCGACGAGAGGACGCCGAGAAATGCCGCTCAAGCGAGCCCAGGACCACAACCACCCCAGCCGCGAGCTGGAGCTGGACCCGGTCTTCAGCCGTGAGCCCCTCACCGTCCCCCGCCACGCCCTCCCGAGGGGCGAAATGGAGCCGGAGACCGCCTACCAGCCGGTGCACGACGAACTCGTGCCGGACGGCAACGCGCGGCTGAACCTGGCGACCTTCGCGTCGACCTGGGCCGAGCCAGAACTACCTGGGCGGCGACATGCCCACGTTCGCGCTCAACTTCTCCCGCCCGGGCGCCCACGCCGTCGCCCGGTACTACAACTTCCTGCGCCTGGGCTTCGACGGCTACCGGCGCGTGCAGCAGACCTGCCGCGACGTCGCCACCCGCCTGGCGGGCGAGATCGCCGGGCCGGGACCGTTCGAACTGATCACCGACGGCAGCCGGACCCCGGTCCTCGCCTTCCGGGTCCGCGAAGGGATCGACGCCTTCAGCGTCTTCGACGCTCCGCCGCCCTGCGCGAGCGCGGCTGGCTGGTGCCCGCCTACACCTTCCCCGAGAACCGCACCGACCTGTCGGTCCTGCGGATCGTGGCTCGCAACGGCTTCGGCCACGACCTCGCCGACCTGCTGCTCGCCGACCTCAAACGCGTGCTCGAACGCCTGGAACGCCAGAACGGCCCGCAACGCGAAGCCGACGACGCGGGCGGCTTCGCGCACGGAGCCGAGACCAGGAACCCCAAGCGGCCGGGACGGAACTGACGCCGCGAACGGCACGGCCGCGACGGTCCCCGACGCGCCGCCGCGTGCCCCGAGGAGAGGCAGGACCCCCATGTGCCGCTTGTTCGGCATGAGCAGTGCGCCCCGGCGCAGCCGCGCGACGTTCTGGCTGCTGGACGCACCGGACAACCTGAGTGCCCAGAGCCGCCGGGAGCCCGACGGCACCGGGCTGGGCTACTTCACCGCCGACGGGACGCCGCAGGTGCACAAGGCCCCCCTCGCCGCGTTCCAGGACCGCGCCTTCGCCGAGGACGCGGCGACGGCGGAGTCGGCGACGTTCCTGGCCCACATCCGCTACGCCTCCACCGGAGCCCTGCGGGCGTCCAACACCCATCCCTTCGAACAGAACGGGCGGCTGTTCGCCCACAACGGGGTGATCGAGGACCTGGACCGGCTCGACGCCCATCTCGGGGCGGATCGGTCACTCGTCGAGGGCGACACCGACTCCGAACGCTTCTTCGCCCTGATCACCCGGGAGACCGCCGCACACGGCGGGGACGTCACCGCCGGCATCGTGGCCGCCGCCCGCTGGGCGGCCCAGCACCTGCCCCTCTACGCCCTCAACCTGGTCCTCACCACGGCCGACCGGCTCTGGGCCCTGCGCTACCCGGACACCCACGAACTGCACGTCCTCGAACGCCGGCCCGGCGGACACCACGGCAACCGCCACCTGGACCACACCGGCGCCGCCGGACGCATGCGCGTCCACTCCGGCGACCTCGCCGACACCCGGGCGACGGTGGTCGCCAGCGAACGCATGGACGACAACCCGCACTGGCGGCTGATGGAGCCCGGGGAACTCCTGCACGTGGGGCCCGACCAGACGGTCACGCGCCGCATCGTCCTGCCGCGGGAACCCGTTCACCGCCTGACCCTCGCCGACCTCCACCCCACGGCCGCCGCCTCCCAGCGGGCGGCCTGACGCCGGCTTCCCGGCGCCGCCGCGGCTCGGGCGTCGTCGACCGCCCGGTGCCTCACCTTCCCACCGGCGGTTCGGACTCGACGGTCGTTCCTCCTCGGCCTTCCCGCCCGGCCGCGCCCACGGCCGCACGGCACCGGTGTTCCCTGAGAGCCGCGGAGACGTCGAAGGGCACAATGGTGGCCGCGACGTGCGGGAGCCGACTGACGGCGTGCGCGATCGCGTCGCCGCTGCGGGCGTGCAGGAGCCGTCCCACGAGGGGCCCGTAGGCGCGACGCGGGATCAGCAGGGTGACCTCGGTGCGGCCGTCGGCGCTGATGCGGGAGGCGAGTCCGGCGATGGCGCGGTGCAGCCGCCGGTCCGGGCAGTCCACCAGGTCGAGGGGGATGTCCGCGGCCTGGCTGGTCTGCCAGGCGCGCTGGAGTTGCTCGGCGTGGGCGCTGTCGAGCGCGATGTGGACGGCCCGGAGGTCGTCGGGCCGCAGGGTGTGGGCGTAGCGCAGGGCGGTGATGACGGCCAGGTCCAGGCGGTCGACGAGAAGGAGGACGACGTTGCGTGACCGGGTGGCGGTCGTCGCCGTGGCGGGCGCCGCCTCCAGGACCGCGTGCTCCGCGCGGTAGCGCTCGTTGGTCCGGATGAGGGCCCACACCCCGATCGGGAAGACGACGACCACCGCCCAGGCGCCTTCGGTGAACTTGGTGACGGCGAAGATGACGACCACGGCGGCCGAGGCGGTCGCGGCCGCCGCGTTGACGGCGGCCTTGACCGTGCGGTGCTTCTCCCGGCGTCGCCAGTGGTACCTGGTCAGACCTGCGGTGGCCATGACGAAGCCGGTGAACACGCCGATGGCGTAGAGCGACACGAGCCTGGTCACGTTCCCACCGGTCACGAGCAGGAGCCCCAGGGACACGGCGGCGAGCACCAGGATCCCGTTGGAGAACGCGAGGCGGTGGCCGCGCAGGGTGAGCCGGCGGGGCAGGAAGGCGTCCTCGGCGACGAAGCTGGCCAGGAACGGGAACCCGTTGAAGGAGGTGTTCGCCCCGGTGTACAGGATCAGCGCCGTGGCCACCTGGACCAGCGCGAACATGACCTGGCCGAAGCCGCTCTGTCCGAAGACCAGGTGCGCCTCCTGCGCCAGCACGGTGGGGCTGCCGGACGTGAAGGGGACCGCACGGGTCTGCCACGCGAGCGTGGAGATCCCCAGGACCAGGGCGCCCAGGGTGGCGCTCATGATCACCAGGGTGCGGCGGGCGTTGGCGCCCTGCGGCGGCCGGAAGGCGCCCACGCCGTTCGAGATGGCCTCCAGGCCGGTCAGCGAGGACCCGCCGTTGGCGAAGGCCCGCATCAGGACGAACAGCGAGACACCCGCCACCATCCCCCCGCCAGGGGCGCCGACCGGCACCGCCCCGGCCGCGTGCAGGTCCGCGTCGCCCAGGCGCGGCAGGCTGCCCGTGGCCAGCCGGACCAGGCCCACGACGACGGTCAGGCCCGCGGCGAGGACGAACAGGTAGGTCGGCACCGAGAACGCCCGGCCCGCCTCCCGGATGCCCCGCAGGTTGCCGTAGCACAGCAGGCACACCACACCCAGGGTCACCCACAGCTTGTTCGGGCCGATGTCCGTGTGGAAGAGCAGTTGCAGCATGGAGGCGACCGCGTCCGTCCCGGCCGCGGTCTGCACCGCCACCGTGACGACGTAGTCGATCAGCAGCGCCACCGCCGCGACCTGGGCGACGCGCGGGCCGAAGTTCTCCCTCGCCACCACGTACGAACCACCCGCGCGGGTATAGGTCATGACCACGTCGCGATAGGAGAGCGTGAGCAGCACCAGCAGCGCCAGGATGACCCCGGTCACCGGCATCACCAGGGCGAAACCCGCCACGCCCGCCACCGGCACCAGCTGCGTCAGCATCTGCTCGGTCCCGTAGGCACTGGAACTGATGCAGTCCGGCGCGAGCACCCCCAGCGCCACCGGCTTCGACAGCTTCTCGTCCCGCAGCTGTGCCGTGACCAGCGGCGGCCCGAGCAGCAGCCTCTTCAGCCGGTAACCGAAGCGTTCCGGCACCCCGGTCGCCACCTGCTCGTGCGCCGGTGCCTTCCCCGTCACAGCCGCCACCTCGAACCGCCCTTCCCTCGCCCGCTCCCGGAGCGGTCGCGCCGCCAGCCAGTGCACGAGTGCCCCCGCGATCGCGGAACAATCCCCGCGCGGCCCGCGCGTCAGGTGCCTCCCCGAACCAGGGCTCGTCAGCCGACGACCGCCGCCGACGGCACCCCCACCGCGGCCCCCGCGGCCCCCGCCGAGGCCTCCAGCGCCGCGAGCCGCCGCAGGCTCGCCCGGCGCTGCACCGCGGCCAGACCGGTGGACGCCGCGCCGAGCGCCAGCCAGCCCACCGGACCGGCCGCCATCACCACGCCGGTCAGCAGCATCGGCCCGACCGACTTCTGCACCGACTGGGACATCCCCGCCACCCCCAGGTAGGAGGCCTTGGCCCCCGGCGGCGCCAGGCTGACCGCCAGTTCCCAGGAACTCACCGAGCGCATCAGCTCCGCGAGCGTGACCAGCGCCGCCGCGGCCAGCAGGGCGAGCGAGGCGGTCAGCGGCCCGCCGCCGGTGGAGAGCGCGATCAGTCCGCAGCTGGCGAGCAGCAGCACCCCGTACCAGCCGACCGCCGTGGTCGCCCCGCGCGGGTTCTCGGCCCAGGCGGAGACGCGCAGTTGGAGCACCACCACCATCACGGTGTTGAGGGTCAGGAAGGCCGGGACGACGGCGTGCGGCGCACCGGTGTGGTGGATCAGCCACAGCGGCAGGCCGACGTTGAGGACCGAGTCGTCCAGGCACATCGGCAGGTCCAGCAGCACGAACAGCAGGTAGCCGCGGTCGCGCCAGGGGCTCGGTACGGTCTCGCGCCCACCGCCCGCAACCCCGCCGGCCACCCCGCCGGCCATCCCGCCCGCCGGCTCCTGGGCGGGCGTGGAGGACGAAGGCGTCTCCGCCACCAGCCCGCGCCCGGCCGGCTCCGCCGTGCGCCGGATCAGCGCGGCGGCCAGCAGGTAGGAGAGCGCGTTGGCCACGATCAGCGCCCGGTAGGCGGTGGTGCTGCCCACCGCCAGCCCGATCGCCGCGAAGCCCGTACCGACCGCGTACCCGCCGTTGGCCACGCTGCGGAACAGCGCCTGGTACGTGGCGCGCCGCTCGCCCGCGACCCGGGTGGCGAACAGCATCTCCAGGGTCTTGGCCCCGCGCTCGGCCAGGCAGGTCAGGGCGACGGACAGCAGCAGCGCGGCGAAGCGGTCGACCACCAGCAGCAGGCCCATGGTGGCCACCCGCAGCAGGTGGCAGCCGATCAGCAGTGCGCGCACCGGCAGCCGCTCGGCCGCCCGCCCGGCCAGCGGCGAGCCGACGATCCCCGCGACGGCGCCCACCCCGAGCAGCAGTCCGAGGCGTCCGGCGTCCATTCCGCACACATAGGTGAAGTACAGCACCGAGGCCGCCGCCCACACCCCGCTGCCGGTCCGGTCCACGCCCTGAGCGAGCAGCATGATCCGCGCGTCCCGCCCACCCGGCGGCCGCCGCAGCTGCGCCCACAGTCCGTTCCCCCGCATGAGAAGACCCTCGTTCCGCGTCCACCATCAATCTCGACATCAAGATACTTCACGTCGAGAGAGTCATGGAACCCCGCCCCGGCCCCGGAGGCGCTGAGCCAGGCCATGACCGCCGACCCGGCCGCGCCCCCTCGCCCGGCCATGGCGGAATTCCTCTACGGTGTCCGGGAGTTGATCCTCACCGAGACTTCCGTCGCCGGCCAGGACGCCCACCCCGGAGGTTGAACCTCACACCAGTGTCAGGTTTTACGGTACCGGCATGACCACCACCACCGAATCCCTGCTCAGCCCGTACCGCCTCGGCGAGTTCACCCTCCCCAACCGCGTCGTCATGGCCCCGATGACGCGCTACCGGGCCGCCGAGGACGGTACGCCGCTGCCCCTCGTCGCCGAGTACTACGCCCAGCGCGCGAGCGCCGGACTGATCGTCACCGAGGGCATCTGGCCCAGCCGGGAGGGCCAGTCCGGCTGGCGCCTGCCCGGCCTGGAAACACCCGCGCACGTGGCCGGCTGGCGCACCGTCACCGAGGCGGTGCACGCGGCCGGCGGGCGGATCGTCGCCCAGCTGATGCACGGCGGCCGACAGGGCCACCCGCTGAACCGGCTGCTCGGCGACGTACCGGCCGGCCCCTCCGCCGTCCCGGCCCCCGGCCCGGTGCACGTCCGGGACGGCGGCAAGGCCGAGGCCGTCACGCCGCGGGAGATGACCCGCGCCGAGATCCGGCGCACCGTCGCCGACCACGTCACCGCCGCCCGCAACGCGCTGGCGGCCGGCTTCGACGCCGTGGAGCTGCACGGCGCCAACTCCTACCTGATCCACCAGTTCCTCGCCGACAACACCAACCTGCGCACCGACGAGTACGGTCCCGGCACCCTGGAGAACCGGCTCCGCTTCCCGATCGAGCTGGTCAGGGCCGTCGCCGAGGCCGTCGGCCCGCACCGCCTCGGTCTGCGCCTCTCCCCCGGCAACTCGCAGTTCGGCATGTACGAGGCCGACCCGGCGCCGGTCTACCGGGCGCTGCTGGCCGAACTCGACGGCCTCGGCCTGGCCTATCTCCACCTCACCGACAACGACGACTACCCGGCCCTCGAAGACCTGCGCCCCCGCTGGTCCGGCCCGCTGATCGCCAACGTCGGTGAGAACCGTGACGCCACCGACCGCGCACGCGGCGAGGCGGTGCTCGCCGCCGGACTCGCCGACCTGGTCTCCTACGGCCGCGCCTTCATCTCCAACCCGGACCTTCCGGAACGATTCGCCGCCGGAGCCCCGCTCACCCCCGTCGACGAGACCCACCTCTACGGCCAGACGGCCACCGGCTTCACCGACTACCCGAAGCTCTCGGACCACCCGACGCCCTCCGACCACCCCGAGCCCGCCGAGCGCCCGACGGCCCCGCACCTCCACTGACGAAGCCGGTTGACACCCGGTCATAGTCTGGAGCACATGCGGATCCTCGTCCTCGGCGGTACCTCCTTCGTCGGCCGCGCGATCGCCGCCGACGCCCTGCAGAACGGCGCCGAGGTCACCCTCTTCAACCGCGGCAGGACCAACCCCGGCCTCTTCCCCGAGGCCCGCCACCTCCTCGGCGACCGGGACACCGGCGACCACACCGCCCTGCGCGAGGGCGAGTGGGACGCCGTGGTGGACGTCAGCGGTTTCTGGCCCCGCCAGGTCGACCAGGCGATGGCCGTCCTCGGCGACCGGGTCGGCCGCTACCTCTTCGTCTCCAGCCACGCGGTCTACCGGCAGGGCGGACCCGCCACCTCCCCGGACGAGTCCGCCCCGCTCCGCGCGCCGCTGCGCGACGCGGAGGACCTGACCGACGCGACGTACGGCCGCCTCAAGGTCGCCTGCGAGCAGGACGTCACCGCCCGCTACGGCGACCGGGCGACGATCGTGCGCCCCGGCAAGGTCGCCGGTCCGTACGACGAGTCCCGCGGGCTGACGTACTGGGTGCGGCGGGCGGCGCGCGGCGGCCGGATCGCGCTGCCCGCGCGCCCCGAACAGCCCGTCCAGGTGGTCGACTCGCGCGACCTGGCCCGGCTGGTGCTCCGGCTGCTCCAGGACGGACGGCCGGGCGCCTTCCACGCCGTCGGCCCGGCCGAACCGACCACCCTGGGCGGGCTGATCACCACCTGCGCCGAGGTCGCGGGCAGCGAGATCGAGATCGTCCCCGTCCCGCCGGAGACCGCCCCGCCGCCGTTCTTCCCCCTGGTCCGGGCCGAACCGCTCTGGCCCGGTCAGCAGCGCGACCCGGCCCGGGCCCGCGCGGCCGGGCTGCCCGCCACCCCGCTCGCGGTCACCGCCGCCGACGTCCTCGCCTGGGACCGCGGTCGCGGCGAACCCCCGCTCGGCCACGGCTTCACCCCCGAGCAGGAGGCCCGCGTCCTGGCCGGGGCGGACGCCCGATGACCACCGGCCCGGCCGGCACCGCCGCACCGATGTCCGGCCCGCGCATCACCCCGATGCGCCCCGAGCACGCCGGGGCCGTCCTGGCGGTCTTCCAGGCAGGCATCGACACCGGCGACGCCACCTTCGAGACCACCGCCCCCACCTGGGATTCCTTCGACGCCGCCAAACTCCCCCAACACCGCCTGGTCGCCCTGGAACCCGGTGCCCCCGACGGCCCCCACGGCGACCGCCTCCTCGGCTGGGCCGCCGTCGCCCGCGTCTCCGCCCGCGCCGCCTACGCCGGTGTGGTCGAACACTCCGTCTACGTCGACCCTGCCGCCCAGGGCCGGGGCGTCGGACGGGCCCTGCTGGACGCCCTGCTCGCCTCCACCGACGCCGCCGGCATCTGGACCGTGCAGTCCGGCATCTTCCCGGAGAACACCGCCAGCCTCGCCCTCCACCGGCGCGCGGGCTTCCGGGTGGTCGGCACCCGCGAGCGGATCGGCCGGCTGCACGGCCGCTGGCGCGACGTGATCATGGTCGAACGTCGCAGTCCCGTGGTGGGCTGACGGAGGGCACCCCCTCCTGACCGGTTGTCAGTGCCACCCGCTATGGTCGGGCCCGAACAATCGGACCACACCGGTACGAATCCGCACCGGCACGCCCGATCGCACACCGGACCGCACCCGACCACCCAGCCCCGCACGCCACCGCGTGCGCCGCACCGCCACCAGGGGGGACCATGACCAATCCGGGCACCAGCCCGCTCACCACCGCCGACCTCGTGGACGGCTGGCGCCGGGTCGGCGTCCGCCCGGACATGGCACTGATCGTGCACTCCTCGCTCTCCAGCCTCGGCCCGGTCGAGGGCGGGGCGGCGGCCGTGGTGGCCAGCCTGCGCGAGGCCGTCGGGCCGGGCGGCACCGTCGTGGTGCCCACCTTCACCGGCGACACGGTGTGCGACCCGGTGCCCGACCACGCCGGCCTGCCCACCCCGGCGATCGCCGAACTCCGGGACGCCGTACCGCTGTTCCACCCCGAGCTGCCCTCCCGGATGGGAGCGGTCGCCGAGGCGCTGCGCGCCCTGCCGGAGAGCCTGCGCAGCACCCACCCGCAGGCCTCGGTCGCCGCCGTCGGCGCCCACGCCCGGGAGGTGACCGCCCGCCGCTCCTTCGGCTTCGCCGTCGGCCGGGAGTCCCCCTTCGGCGCCCTGCACGACCTCGGCGGGTACGTGCTGCTGGTCGGCGTCGGGCACAACCGCAACACCTTCCTGCACTACGCCGAGACCTTCGCCCCCAACCGCCGGCTCAAGCTGCGCCGCTTCCCGATGGCGATCCAGGGCGAGCGGGTCTGGCTCGAAGCGCCCGACGTCGGCAACGACGACGACACCCACTTCCCGGTCGTGGGGCGGGAGTTCGAGGAGCGGGCCGGCATCCGCGAGGTGCTGGTCGGCGCCGCGCCCTGCCGCCTGATCCCGGTCCGCGACCTCATACCCTTCGCCGTCCGCCGCCTCACCGAACTGCTCGCGGCGGACGGCTCCGGAGCGGCGTAGCCCGGCCGGCCACCCGTCCCGGACGACCGACCGGACCACGCCCGTCACCGGCTCACCGGCTCACCGAGACCCGAACGACGTCAGTGCGCCTCGTCGTGCACCGAGTTGGTCTCCTGGATCTTCTTCCAGGACTTCGGCTCCACGGGCAGCTGCCCCTTGCCCCGGTCCGCCACGTCCGCCCGCGCGCCGGGCGCCGGCGAAGCCGGGGCAGCGGCCCCCGGCGCCACCGGCCCGACGGCCGGCTTGGCGGCGGTGAACAGCCAGGTCCTGAAGACGTCCCCGAGCTTCTGCCCGGACACCTTCTCGGCGTACGCCTGGAACTCCGGGATCGTCGCGTTGCCGTACTTGCGCTCGGTGGGCCAGCCCTTGAGGATCCGGAAGAACTTCTCGTCCCCGACGGCGTTGCGCAGCGCCTGGATGGCCACCGCCCCCCGGTCGTACACCGCGGAGGCGAACTGGTTGTCCGGGCCGGGGTCGCCCGGCTTGACGGTCCAGAACGCGTCGTCGGCCGGGTGCGAGGCGTAGACGTAGTCGGCCAGCTCCTGCGCGGTGCCCTCGTTCTCGTGCTCGGACCAGAGGAACTGCGCGTACCGGGCGAAGCCCTCGTTCAGCCAGATGTCGCTCCAGCGCGACAGTGACACGCTGTCGCCGTACCACTGGTGGGCCAGCTCGTGCACGACCACCGAGGTGTTGGCGCCCTTCGAGAACTGCCGGGGGCTGTAGAAGACCCGGGTCTGGGTCTCCAGGGCGAAGCCGGTCGGGACGTTGGGAACGTACCCGCCGACCGAGCTGAACGGGTAGTCGCCGAAGTAGCCGCTCAGCCAGTCCACCAGCTCGCCGGTGCGCTCGACGCTGGACCGGGCCGCGTCCGCGTTGTCGCCGAGGTCCTTGCTGTACGCGTTGTAGACCGGCAGCCCGCCGGCCGTGGTGTCGGTGCTGATGTCGAACTTGCCGACGGCGAGCGTGGCCAGGTAGGTCGCCTGGGGCTTGTTCTCGCGCCAGCTGTAGCGGGTCCAGCCGGCCTGCGAGGACGTACCGGTCAGAATGCCGTTGCTGATCACCTGGTTGCCGTCCGGTACCTGCACCGAGACGTCGAAGGTGGCCTTGTCGCTCGGGTGGTCGTTGCTCGGGAACCACCACCAGGCCGACTCGGGCTCACCCGCCGCCACCGCGCCGTCCGGGGTGCGCAGCCAGGCCGTGAAGCCGTACTTCTTCACGGTGGACGGCACGCCCTTGTAGCGGACCACCACGGTGGCCCGGTCGCCCTTGGCCAGCGGCCGGGCCGGGGTGATCTCCAGCTCCTGTTCGCCGCTGGTGGCGAAGGCCGCCGGCCGCCCGTTGACCCGCACCTCGGAGACGTTCAGCGCGAAGTCGAGGTTGAACCGGGAGAGGTCCTGGGTCGCCGTGGCGAGGATGGTGGTGGTGCCCTCCAGTTCGTCGGTGGCGGGTTGGTACTTCAGCCTGATGTCGTAGTGGGAGACGCGGTAGCCGCCGTTGCCGTAGGTCGGGTAGTAGGCGTCGCCGACCCCGGCCGCGCCGGGTTGGAAGTCGGCGGCGGAGGCGGGGACGGCCAGGAACAGGCTCAGGGCACTGGCAGCAGAGACGATCAGCCTCTTGCGCAACGTGGTCCTCCAGGATCACCGGAACGATGGGTCGGATCGATCCATGTCCCGGCGGCCCGGGTTCCACGCCCTGATGATGAGATGTTCATGAAAAGAAACAAGCCGAAATGATACGGCCGCCCGAACCCCCGGCGACCCCGCCCCGGGCGTCACCCTCCCAGCGCCACCGGCGCCCGCACCAGCGAGCCGTACTCCGTCCAGGAGCCGTCGTAGTTCTTCACGTGCGGGTACCCCAGCAGCTCGGTGAGCGCGAACCAGGTGTGCGCGGACCGCTCGCCGATCCGGCAGTAGGCGATCACCTCGCGCTCCGACCCGACGCCCTTGCCCCCGTACAGCGCCCGCAGCTCCTCCGCCGAGCGGAACGAGCCGTCGTCGTTGGCCGCCTGCGACCAGGGCACGTTGACCGCGCCGGGAATGTGCCCGGGCACCTGGGCCTGCTCCTGCGGCAGGTTCGGAGGTGCGATCAGCTCGCCCCGGAACTCCGCCGGGGAGCGGACGTCCACCAGCACCGCGTCCGCGCCGGGCTTGGCGAACACCTCCGCCTTGGCCAGCACCTCGTCCCGCAGCGCCCGCAGCTCCGGCCGTTCCGGTCCGGTCAGCCGGTAGGTGGTGTGCTGGTAGTCCATCACCTCGTGGGTGAGCTCCCGCCCCTCCAGCTCCCACTTCTTCCGTCCGCCGTCCAGCAGCTTCACCGGCCCGAAGCCGCGCAGCCGCAGCAGCCAGTAGGCGTAGGCCGCGAACCAGTTGTTGTTGCCGCCGTACAGCACCACGGTGGTGTCGTCCTCCACCCCGGCCGCCCGCAGCAGGTGCTGGACGCCCTCGCGGTCCGCGTAGTCGCGGCCGACCTGGCTGTGCAGGTCGGTGGTCCAGTTCCAGCCGACCGCGCCGGGGATGTGGTCCCGGTCGTAGGCGGTGGTGTCCTCGTCGACCTCGACGACCCGGACCGTCCCGTCGTCCAGGTGGTGGGCCAGCCACTCGGTGCGGACCAGCACCTCGGGGTGCGCGTAGCCGTTGCCGGTCATCCCAGGCCCTCCTTCGCTCTGCCCAGGCTCCTCCGCCCGACCACGGGCACAGGCAGACCGCAAGGGCACGACGAGGCGCCGACGACCGGGCCGGACAGTTCGAAGCTACGCCGACCGTCCGGCCCGGGCCACTCCGCTCAGGAGAAGACCACCGAGCGCAGCTTCAGCCGGTCGCCGAGGATCTTCCCGGGGTTCATCACGTAGTAGGTGTCACCGCTGCAGTCGAAGTTCAGGAACACCGTCGCCGTCGAGCTGGTGAGGTTCTCCGGCGCGAAGGCGGGGTCCTTCTCGGTCGCGCCGAACAGGTTGATGCACTTGCCGCTCTGCGGGTCGGCGATGCCCGCCGGGACGCCCGGGCCGACCTTGTAGAGGAAATCGCCGACGGCAGCGTTCGCGGACGTCGGAACGGCGACGACGAGGGCGACGGCGCTGGCGGCGGCGAGCACGGCATTGCGGAGACGCATGACGAAAGGCCTTTCACGCGGCACTCGGAAGTGCCTGAGGAATTGGTGCGAGATCACCCTAGAGGCCAAAAAGTCGCAGAAACGGTTCTCCCAATACACTCGATCGGGTGGTTTAGCTGGCAAAGCCGCTACCTTCCCCATCGGCATATGCCGCCGATATCCGTTGTCCGACCTTCGCATTTCAGTTCGGCGGCGCCGTGAAGAGATACCCGGAATCGATCAGCGTCGGCAGGTAGGTCTTCAGCGCCGCCACCGTCTGCGAGCGGTCCCCGCCACCGTCGTGGTTGAGCACGATCGCCCCGGGCCGGACCTCCTTGAGGATCGTGTCGATGATCGCCGGCGTCCCCGGCCGCGACCAGTCCCTCGGGTCCACCGACCAGCCCATGTTCCGCAGCCCGAGGTCGGCGGACACCTTGAGCGACACCGGCGACCAGTCACCGCCCGGCGAGCGGAACCAGGTGGGCATCCGCCCGGTGATCCGGTGGAGCAGGTCGGAGGTGCGCTCCAGCTCGTCCCGCACCGCGCTCTCCGACATGTGCCGCAGGTCCGGGTGGGTCCACGTGTGGTTGGCGATGTGGTGGCCGCGGTCCGCGATCTCCCGCACCAGCGCCTGGTGCTCCACGGCGTTCTCGCCGATCATGAAGAAGGTCGCCCGGATCCCGTGCTGGTGGAGCAGGTCCAGTACGGCGGGCGTGTACTTGGGATCCGGCCCGTCGTCGATGGTGAGCGCCACCACCCGCTGCGCCGGGTCCAGCTCGTACACCGGCTTGTTCTCGGCCTCGCTGAGCGTCTTGCGAACGGGCTGCACGCTCGACGCGGAGGCCGACGCGGAGGCCGTCGCCGAGCCGGAGGCGGACGGCGGCGCCGGGGAGGGCACCGGGGACGAGGCGGACGCGGACGGCGACAGCGACCCCCCCGCGGGAACCAGCACCTCCCGCACGCCCGCCGCCGCTTCCTGCGCCGAGGAAGAAGCCCCGTCCCCACTCCAGGGGCTCCTGCAACCGGCGGCCGCCCCGAGCAGCGACATCCCACCCGCGACCAACAGCAACCTGCGCGAAGTGATCCGAGCGTTCATCGGAGACTTAATCTGACGATCAGACAGCATTCTGAATGCTTGCCCCGCCGGTCACCGCCCGTCCCGACCACCACTCCGACAGCCCACAAAGCCGACCGGAAGGGCCACCTCCCGTCAGGACCGCTACGCTGTGCCTTCCCCAGTGTGATGATCTGCCATCAGAGGACGTGGCCATGACGACAAGTCAGGACTTCCCCCAGCACGGTCCGCAGGACGACGCCGCCGAGCTGAGCCAGTGGGAACGTTTCGGAGTCGACACCACCACCCCGCACTCTGCGCGCGTCTACGACTACTGGCTCGGCGGCAAGACCAACTTCCCGCCGGACCGCGCCATGGGCCAGGCCATCGAGGAGGCCGTGCCCAGCGTCAAGGAGATGGCCAAGGCCAACCGGGCCTTCCAGGGGCGGGCCGTCCGCCACCTCGCCCGCGAACACGGCATCCGCCAGTTCCTCGACCTCGGCACCGGCATCCCCACCTCGCCGAACACCCACGAGATCGCCGAGGCGGTCAGCCCCGGCACGCGGGTCGTCTACGTCGACAACGACCCGATCGTGCTCGCCCACGCCCGCGCCCTGATGGTCTCCAGCCCGGCCAGCCGCACCACCTACATCCACGCCGACCTGCGCAAGCCCGAGGAACTGTTCGCCGACCCGGCGCTCACCTCCACGCTGGACCTCACCCAGCCGGTCGGCCTCCTGATGATCGCCGTACTGATGCTGATCGCCGACGAGGACGACCCCTGGGGCCGGGTCGCCGCCCTGCGCGACGCCCTGCCCGTCGGCAGCTGCCTCGCCCTCACCACCCCCACCCCCGACTTCGACCCGGAGGCGGTCGGCAAGGTCGCCGAGGCCGCCCGGGCCGGCGGAATGACCCTGGTGCCCCGCAGCTACGACGACGTGCTCCGCTTCTTCGACGGCTGGGAGCTGGTCGAGCCGGGCGTCGCCCCGGTCCTGGCCTGGCGCCCGGACGGCGAGCCCCCGGCCGACCCCAAGGCCGCCTACTACTGGGGCGGCGTCGCCATCAAGCGCTGACCCCCGCGCGACGCGGCTGTTGGAGCGGACCTCACTTCAACAGCCGCGACATCCGCCGGTCCGCCAGCGGCTTGCCCCCGGTCTGGCAGGTCGGGCAGTACTGCAACGACGAGTCCGCGAACGACACCTCCCGCACCGTGTCCCCGCACACCGGACACGGCTGCCCCGTCCGCCCGTGCACCCGCAGCCCCAGCTTCTTCTCGGCCTTCAGCTCCCCCGCCCCCAGGCCGTGCGAACGCTCCACCGCCTCCCGCAGCGTCCCGCCGAGCGCCTCGTACAGCCGCGCCGTCTCCTCCTCCGTCAGACTCGACGCCAGCTTGTACGGCGACATCCGAGCCGCGTGCAGCACCTCGTCCGAGTACGCGTTGCCCACCCCGGCCAACACGCTCTGGTCCCGCAGCACCCCCTTGATCCGCCGCCGGTCATCCCGCAACAACGCCGCGAACTCCTCCAACCCGAACCCCGGATCCAACGGATCCGGTCCGAGCCTCGCCACCCCGGGCACCTCCACCGGGTCCCGCACCACATAGACGGCCAGGCCCTTCTTCGTCCCCGCCTCGGTCAGGTCGAACCCGTCCCCCGCCTCACCCGCCAACCGCACCCGCAACGCCAGCGGATTCCTCGGCCCCGGCCGCGGCGGCTCCACGGGCAGGCTGTCCTTCCACCGCAGCCACCCCGCCCGGGCCAGATGAACAACCAGGTGCAACCCGCCCACCTCGATGTCCAGGAACTTGCCCCGCCGCCCCACCGCCCCGACCGTCCGCCCCTCCAACGCCGTCACCGGCGGGTCGTACGTCTTCAACGCACTGATCGCCACCGGCTGCACCCGAGCAACCACCCGCCCGGCCAACCGCTCCGCCAAGAAGACACTCAACGCCTCAACCTCAGGCAGCTCCGGCATGCGCCCAGTCTCCCCCACCCCCCCCCCGCCCCCGGGGGGCCCCCCCCCCCCGCCCCCCCCACCCCCCCCAGCCCCCCCGGCGCGCCCCCGCCGCGCGGGCCCGCGGGGGCGGGGGGC
>NZ_JBIWPL010000010.1:0-258909 GCF_044768255.1 Kitasatospora sp. NPDC101157
GGCTCCCAGTAGACGACTGGGTTGATAGGCCGGATATGGAAGCCCTGTGAGGGGTGGAGTTGACCGGTACTAATAGGCCGAGGGCTTGTCCTCAGTTGCTCGCGTCCACTGTGTTGTTCTGAAACAACGACCCCAACCCTGGTGTGGGTTGGTGCGGTTGACAGTTTCATAGTGTTTCGGTGGTCATAGCGTGAGGGAAACGCCCGGTTACATTCCGAACCCGGAAGCTAAGCCTCACAGCGCCGATGGTACTGCAGGGGGGACCCTGTGGGAGAGTAGGACGCCGCCGAACAATCATTCAGAAAAGCCCCTGATCCAATCGGATCAGGGGCTTTTCGCATTTCCGGAACCACCAGGTCCGGCCGCCGGATCCGGTCACCGAGCCGAGACCGGCGAGGCCGGCGAGGCCGGCGTGGTCGGTCACGTCCGGAAAAAATCTTGGTCAGCCGTGTCGAGAACCCGTGACCGGCTCCGTCCCTGGGGTGGACGCGGCCACAATGGGTCGCATCAGCACCGAGGAGAAGACGATGGCCAAGTACCTGCTGCTCAAGCACTACCGGGGCGCTCCGACCGCGGTCAACTGCACGCCGATGGACCAGTGGACGCCGGAGGAGGTCACGGCGCACATCACGTACATGCAGGACTTCGCCGCCCGGCTGGAGAAGACCGGCGAGTACGTCGACGGCCAGGCGCTCGCGCCCGAGGGGACGTGGGTCCGGTACGACGGCGAGGGTCGTCCGCCGGTGACCGACGGTCCGTTCGCCGAGACCAAGGACCTCATCGCCGGCTGGATGGTGATCGACGTCGACAGCTACGAGCGCGCCGTCGAACTGGCCGGAGAGCTGTCGGCCGCTCCCGGAGCCGGGGGGAAGCCGATCCACGAGTGGCTCGAACTGCGTCCGTTCCTGGCCATGCCGTCGACCACCACGGAGTGCCATCTCCGATGACGGAGGCCAACGGAAGCCACGCGGTGGGCGAGGCCCTGATCCGGAGCCTCACGCCCGCCGTGCTCGGCATCCTCGTCCGCCGCGGAGCAGATTTCGCGGCGGCCGAGGACGCCGTGCAGGAGGCGTTGATCGAGGCGGTTCGCGGCTGGGGAGCCGATCCGCCGCGGGATCCCAAGGGCTGGCTGGTCACCGTCGCCTGGCGGAAGTTCCTCGACGCGACCCGGGCGGACACCGCGCGCCGCCGTCGGGAGGACCTTGTCGACCACGAGCCGGAGCCCGGGCCGGCGGCCGCGACGGACGACACGCTGCAGCTCTACTTCCTGTGCGCCCACCCGTCGTTGACGCCGTCCTCGGCGGTCGCGCTCACCCTGCGCGCGCTCGGCGGGCTGACCACCCGGCAGGTCGCCCAGGCCTATTTGGTGCCCGAGGCGACCATGGCGCAGCGGATCAGCCGGGCGAAGCGGACCGTGTCCGCCGTCCGGTTCGATCGGCCGGGCGACGTCGCCACCGTGCTGCGGGTCCTCTACCTGGTCTTCAACGAGGGCTACTCGGGCGATGTCGACCTCGCCGCCGAGGCGATCCGGCTCACCCGGCAGCTGGCGGCGGCGATCGACCACCCCGAGGTGGCGGGCCTGTTGGCGCTGATGCTGCTGCACCACGCCCGGCGGCCCGGCCGCACGGCGCCCGACGGCAGTCTGGTGCCGCTCGCGGAGCAGGACCGCGGCCGGTGGGACAGCGGGTTGATCGCCGAGGGCGTCGGGATCCTCCAGGCGGCCCTCGCCCGTGACCGGCTGGGCGAGTTCCAGGCCCAGGCGGCGATCGCGGCGCTGCACGCGGACGCGCCGACCGCCGGGGAGACCGACTGGGTGCAGATCGTCGAGTGGTACGACGAGTTGGTGCGGTTGACGGGCAGTCCGGTGGTCCGGCTGAACCGCGCGGTGGCGGTCGGTGAGGCGGACGGGCCGCGGGCCGGGCTGGCGGCGCTGGGGGCGGTGGACGAGTCCCTGCCGAGGTACGCGGCGGTGGCGGCGTATCTCCACGAGCGCGACGGGGACCTGGCGACGGCGGCCCGGTTGTACGTCGAGGCGGCCCGGCGGGCGCCCAACCTCGCCGAGCGTGACCACCTGACGCGTCAGGCGGCCCGGCTCAACGTTCGGCTCAACGCCCCTGGGAGGCAGTGAGGTTCAGAGCCGACCGGCGGCCTTCAGCGCCAGGTAGGTGTCCGCCAGGGCCGGGGCGATCCCGGCGGGCGGGGCGTCCAGGACGGTGACGCCGTGCCGGGTGAGGCGGTCGGCGGTGTGGCGGCGGTCGGCGCGGGTCTGTTCTGCGGCGGCGGCTCCGTAGACGGCCTCGACGGTGCCGCGGCCGGCGGCCAGCACGTCGAGGTGCGGGTCGGCGACCGAGGCGAGGACGACCTCGTGGCGCTTGGTGAGCAGCGGCAGCAGGGGCCGCAGGCCGTCCTCGACGGGGGCCGCGTCGAGGCCGGTGAGCAGGACGATCAGCGAGCGGTGCGGTGCCATCTTGAGCGCGGTGGAGACCAGGGAGCGCATGTCGGTCTCGTGCAGCGCGGGTTCCAGCAGGGCCATCGCGTTGGTGAAGGCCGGCAGGATCTCGTTCGGCGAGCTGCCGACGACCGCGGCGCGCTTGCGGGCGTCGTGGGCGAGCAGGTCGACCCGGTCGCCCGCGCGGGTGGCGAGGGCGGTGAGCAGCAGGGCGGCGTCGAGGGAGGCGTCCAGGCGCGGGGCGTCGCCGACGCGGCCGGCCGAGGTGCGGCCGGTGTCGAGGACGACGAGGATGTGCCGGTCGCGTTCGGGGCGCCAGGTGCGGACGGCGACGGTGTTGCGGCGGGCGCTGGCGCGCCAGTCGATGGAGCGGACGTCGTCGCCGGGCAGGTACTCCCGCAGCGAGTCGAACTCGGTGCCCTGGCCGCGGGTCAACACCGAGGTGCGGCCGTCGAGTTCGCGCAGCCGGGCGAGCCGGGAGGGCAGGTGCTTGCGGCTGTGGAACGGGGGCAGGGCGCGGACCGTCCAGGGCACGTGGTGGGAGCCCTGGCGGCCGGCCAGGCCGAGCGGGCCGAGCGACCGGACCGTCACCCGGTGGGCGTGGTGGTCGCCGCGTCGGCTCGGGGCGAGCAGGGAGACGGCGCGGCGCCGTTCGCCGCCGGGGACGGTGAGGGTGTGCCGGGAGGCGGTCTCGGCGGTGCCGGGGCGCCAGGCGGAGGGGGCCCAGGCGTCGCGGACCAGGGCACGCAGGGGCCGTCCGGAGGGGTTGGTGACGGTCAGTTCGACGGAGGCGGTGTCGCCGAGGCGGACGGTGGTGGCGCCGCCCCGGACGATCCGCAGGCTGCGGACGGGGGCGGCGAGCACCAGGTCGGCCAGGACGGCGAGCAGGACCGCGCCGGTGACGGCTCCGATTCCGGCCCAGGAGGGCAGCAGGAGGCCCACGAGGAGCGCGCCGAGCGCGGCGATCAGGGCGGTTCGCCCGGTGAGGGCCATGCGGGTGCGCTCCTTCGGAAGCCCGTGGTCGGAGGGGCCGGGGGTTCGGTGGCGGCGGGTCGCCCGGTACGCCGGTGGGCGTGGGTCAGCGGGGGGCGGGCGTCTGGGCGAGGACGGCCTGGATGACGGAGTCGGCGGTGACGCCCTCCATCTCGGCCTCGGCGCGCAGCGCGACGCGGTGCCGCAGGGTGGGCAGGGCGAGTGCTTTGACGTCGTCCGGGGTGACGTAGTCGCGTCCGGCGAGCCAGGCCCAGGCGCGCGAGGCGGCGAGCAGCGCGGTGGCGCCGCGGGGGGAGACGCCGATGGACAGCGACGGGGACTGCCGGGTGGCCCGGCAGAGGTCGACGATGTAGGCGAGGACCTCGGGGGAGACGGTCAGTGCGGCGATCTGCTCGCGGGCGGCGGCGAGGTGCTCGGGCCCGGCGACGGGGCGGACGCCGGCCGCGGCGAGGTCCTTGGGGTCGAAGCCGGACGCGTGCCGGGACAGCACCTGGAACTCCTGGTCGCGGTCGGGCAGCGGCAGGATCAGCTTGAGCAGGAAGCGGTCGAGCTGGGCCTCGGGCAGCGGGTAGGTGCCCTCGTACTCGACCGGGTTCTGGGTGGCGGCGACCAGGAACGGGACGGGCAGCGCGCGCGGCTCGCCGTCGACGGTGACCTGCCGCTCCTCCATGGCCTCCAGCAGGGCGGCCTGGGTCTTGGGCGGCGTGCGGTTGATCTCGTCGGCGAGCAGCAGGTTGGTGAAGACCGGGCCGGGCTGGAAGGAGAACTCGGCGGTGCGGGCGTCGTAGACGAGCGAGCCGGTGACGTCGCCGGGCATCAGGTCGGGGGTGAACTGGATGCGCTTGGTCTCCAGGCTGAGTGCCGTGGACAGGGTGCGGACCAGCAGGGTCTTGGCGACGCCGGGGACGCCTTCGAGCAGCACGTGACCGCCGCAGAGCAGGGCCACCACGAGGCCGGTGACGGCGGCGTCCTGGCCGACCACGGCCTTGCCGATCTCGGCGCGCAGGGCGGTCAGCGCGGTGCGCGGGTCGGTGGCGGGGGTGGCGGGTGCCGTGCCGGGGGTGATGCGGAGCTGGGCGGTCGCCTGTTCGGTCACGGGTTCCGTACCTGCCTTTCGAGGGCGTCGAGGTCGTCGGCGAGCCGCAGCAGCGCGGCGTCGTCGGTCGGGGGCGGGCCGTAGAGCAGGGCCCGGACGTCCCCGGCGGGTCGTTCGGGGAGGCGGCCGGCGACGGCCGCGCAGAGTGCTTCCGGGTCGGGGGCGCCGGCCTGGATCGGGACGCCCAGGGCGGGGGCGAGGCGGTGGGCTGCGGCGCGGCGCAGGGCCTCGGCGGCGCGGCCGTGGGCCCTGGCCCGCCGGTAGAGCCGGGCGCGGCCCTCGGTGGTCTCGGCGGCGCGGACCACCACCGGAAGGTTCTCGCTGATCACCGGGCCGAGGCGGCGGGCGCGCCAGAGGGCGGCGAGCACGGCGGCGACGGCGAGCTGGTAGAAGGCCCAGTGCCAGCCCTTCGGGATGTAGTCGCCGAAGGACTTGCGCTGGGTGCCCTCGGCGACCGGCGCGGTGTAGTCGGGCAGGTGCCAGGTGAGGCGGGGCTGCGAGCCGAGCAGGCCGAGCGCGAGCGAGGCGTTGCCGTCCTCGGCGAGCTCCTCGTTGCGGAGGAACTGGCCGCTGCCGAGCACGACGACGTCGCCGCCCCCGCTCGGGGTGCGGACCAGCGGGTAGTCGCGGCCGTGCGGGTAGCAGCCGTCGCCGCGGCTGCCGCTGGTGTAGAGCATCCCGCCCATGGCGGCGCTGCCGGCCCGGAGGGCCTCGGGGAGCGAGCAGGCCGGCTGGGTGCCGCGGACGGGCGCGAACGGGACTCCGCCGGCCTCGTCGGCGGTGCGGACGCCGGGGGCGAGGGCGTTGAGGGCGGCCGGGCCCGGGGCGATCAGGACCAGCCGCTGGTGCCGGGCGGCGGCGATCTCGCGCAGCTGGGCCGGGCTGAGCAGGTCGGGCTCGGGCAGCACCAGGGTGTCGGCGCCGTTCGCGGCGGTGGTGGGGTCGGTGCCCAGGTCGACCTTGACGCCCTGGCGTTCGAGCAGGGCGACGACGGCGTGGGAGCCGTCGGCGTCGTAGGAGCGCGGGTCGATCGGCGGGTAGCGGTGGCCGCGGTTGAGGACGGCGATGCCGACGGCGGCGACCAGCAGGACGGCGAGGAAGACCAGGTACCAGCGGGCGCGGCGGGCCAGGCGGCGCCCGGTGGGGGCGAGGCTGGTCGGCGCGGCGGCGGGCGGAGCAGGGGCGGTGCTGGTCATGCCGCTCCTCCCGGGGTCGGGGTCGAGGTCGGGGCGGCGGCCGCGGCGGAGGCGTGGGCGAGCACCGGGCGGGTGCGTTCCAGCGTCCGGTCGAGGTCCAGCAGCAACTGGTAGGCGGCCTGGTCGGCGGTGCGCTCGCCGTACGCGACGTCGTCGAAGGTGCGGGCGGCCGCGGCCAGCGCGGCGGCGTGCTCGGGCAGGGCCCGGCCGGCCTCGGCGGCGGCCTCGTCGGCGGTGCGGCCCGGGCGGGCGTCGAGCAGGGTGCGCTCCTCCAGGGCCCGGACCAGCGCGCGCATCTGCTCGCGGACGGCCTCGGACCACCGGCCCGCGGCGGCGTGCCCGGCGGCGTCCGCGCGGTACCGGTCGGCGCTGCGCGGGCCGTCGGAGCCGTACACGCCCAGGACGGTGCGGGCGGCGCGCTTGGGGGCGCCGAGGCGCCACCAGAGGGCGGCGCCGATCACCACGGCGACGATCAGGAAGAGCACCAGTCCGGTGGTGCCGTCGGTGCCGTCGCCGGCGATGCTGCCCATGGCGCGGTCGATGTGGTCCCAGATCCAGTCGACGACGCGTTCCAGGACGGTCGGGTCGTTCTTGTGGTACTCGGCGTTGAGCAGCTCGTCGCGGGCGGCGTCGCGGGCAGGGTCACGCGGAACGGTGACCGGGGCGCCGGCGGCGGCGAGGAGCCTGTCCCCCCAGATAGGCATCCGGTTCAGTGCCTCGCCGGGGTCTGGTCGGCCTGGCCGTTCCCGCCGGTGCCGCCCTGCTCGGGCGTGGCGGCGGCGCGGGTGAGCTCGATGTCCAGGGCCTCGCGGCGGATCCGCTGGTCGATGTAGACCAGCACGCCGACGGCGGCCAGGAACGGGGTGGTCAGCGAGGAGGCGATGATCCCGGCGATGGCGGTCAGCACCATCATGCCGATGGACTGCTGGGAGGAGTCGCCGAAGCGGTCGATGGAGCCGAAGCCCAGCACCAGGCCGATGAAGCGGAACGGGATGACCAGGGTGGCCCCGACGATCCCGGCCAGGAGCCGGCTCAGCAGGACGATGCCGAAGATCCGCCACCAGGAGCCGCGGGCCAGCCGGCGCGAGCGCGACAGCGCCGTCACCACGCCCTGCTTCTCCAGCATCAGCGCGGGGGCGGCCAGGCTGTAGCGGATCAGCAGCCAGAGGCCGACCGGCAGGGTCAGCAGGCCGACCAGGAACAGCAGGGACACGGTCGCGGGGTTGTCGGCGCCGCCGGCCCGGTAGCCGAGCAGCGGGGTGAAGCCGAGCACCACCACGCCGCCGCTCATCAGGGTGGTGAGCACGGTGAGCCCGAGCAGCTGCAGCAACCGGGGCCGGGCGTCGCGCCAGGCCTCGCCGGCGGTCACCGAGCGGCCGAGCACGGCGCGGCTGACCACGATGGTGAGCAGCGCGACGGCGAGCGCGTCGAGCAGCAGCGTCAGCGGCATGCCGGCGAGCAGGGTGAGGAGCTGGGTGGAGGCGCCGGTCCGGCCCTTGACCAGCAGCTGGGCGACGAAGGCGCCGGCCTGGTCGACGACGGCGATGCCGAGCGAGAGGGTGAGGGCGGTGCGCCAGTGCCGGCGCACGGTGGTGACGGCGCCGTCGAGCAGCTCGCCGACGCTGAGCGGGCGCAGCGGGATGACGCCGGGCCGGGGGCTGCGCGCGGCGTCCCAGCCGTACGGGTCGCGGCCGGGGGGCTGCGCGCCGCGGTTCGGCTGTCCGTACTGGGCGCCCCACCCGGGGGTGGCCTGAGGGGGTGCCGACGGCCCGGGCACGGCGGCGGGCGCTTCGGCCGGGGGCCGGGCGCCGTCGCGGGGCGGCTCGGACGAGCTGGGCGAGGCCCAGCCCGGGGTGTCGGTCATCACTGCTCCTCGGAGGGGCCGTCCTGGGCGCGGAGCCGGGCGGATCTTCCGCCCGCGCGCAGCGCCCATCGTGCCATGGGGCCCGGAGACGCCCCAGGGGTATCCGGTTGCTGATCGGCAACGGGGGCCACCGGGGGGTCGGACGGCGGGTTCCGGACCGTTCGGAGGCGCTCCGACGAGGGCTATTCGCCCGGTATGGCCGGAATTCGACGGCCGGCGAGTTGGCCGTTGTGGAGCATTGGCACTGCTGTGCGGCAGGTCACAATCCGGTAATGAGAAGATGGACGCATGAAGGGACGCGTCCTCGTCGTTGATGACGACTCCGCACTGGCCGAGATGCTCGGCATCGTGCTGCGTGGTGAGGGTTTTGAGCCGTTTTTCGTCGCGGATGGGGACAAGGCGCTAGCCGCGTTCCGGGAGAGCAAGCCCGACCTGGTCCTGCTCGACCTGATGCTGCCCGGCCGGGACGGCATCGACGTGTGCCGGCAGATCCGGGCGGAGTCCGGCGTCCCGATCGTGATGCTGACCGCGAAGACGGACACGGTCGACGTGGTGGTGGGCCTGGAGTCCGGCGCCGACGACTACGTCACCAAGCCGTTCAAGCCCAAGGAGCTGGTGGCCCGGGTGCGCGCCCGGTTGCGCCGCGCCGAGGAGCCGACGCCCGAGCAGCTGACCATCGGCGACCTGGTGATCGACGTGGCCGGCCACTCGGTGAAGCGGGACGGTCGCAGCATCCCGCTGACCCCGCTGGAGTTCGACCTGCTGGTCGCGCTGGCCCGCAAGCCCTGGCAGGTGTTCACCCGCGAGGTGCTGCTGGAGCAGGTCTGGGGCTACCGCCACGCGGCGGACACCCGCCTGGTCAACGTCCACGTGCAGCGACTGCGCTCCAAGATCGAGAAGGACCCGGAGCGCCCCGAGATCGTGGTGACCGTCCGCGGCGTCGGCTACAAGGCCGGACCCAGCTGACGTGACGGACCGGGCTGAGGGCACCCCGTCGGGTTCCGCGACCGACGGGGCGGGCTCCGTGCGCGGGGACGTGCTGAGTTCGACCACCCGCCGCCGTCGCGGCCCTTCCGGGATCTTCGGCCTGATGAAGCGTCAGTTCCGTCGGCCCGCGCGCAAGGTGGCCGTGCTGTACCACCGGTCGATCCAGGTCCGGGTGGTCGCGGTGTCCCTGCTGGCCTCCATCGCGGTGGTCCTGGTGCTGGGCGTGGTCGTGGTGGCGCAGGTGCGCAACGGCCTGCTCGACACCAAGATCGACGCCGCCCGGGCGCAGGCCCGGATCGGCTTCCAGGTCGAGCAGAAGAAGATCGACGAGGCCCGGGACCAGAACCTGCGGGGCGCCGTCGACCCGAGCACCGGCGAGACCGGCACCTGGCTGCTGCGCCAGGTCAACGACCTGGCCGCGAGCGGGCAGACGGTCTACTCGGTGATCGCGATGGCCCCGGGCACCGGGGCGGTCGTCCCCGACAGCGCCGGCTTCGCGCCGCGCTACTCGGGCGACATCCAGCCCAGCAGCGTCCCGGACACCCTGCGCGCCAAGCTCATCGAAGAGCCCGGCCAGATGTTCGACCAGCCGACCCGGATCCACCGCTCGCCCGAGGGCGGTGGCAAGAGCGAGCCCGGACTGGCCCTCGGCATGCAGTTCGTCGGCCCGGCCAACACCAGCTACCAGCTGTTCTACGTGTTCTCCTTCGGCCAGGAGACCGACACCCTCAACCTGATCACCGGCACCCTGGCGACCGCCGGCGTCTTCGTGGTGATCCTCATGGGCGGCATCGCCTGGGTCGTGGTGCGCCAGGTGGTGACCCCGGTGCGGATGGCCGCCGGCATCTCCGAGCGGCTCGCCGACGGGCACCTGGAAGAACGGATGAAGGTGACCGGGACGGACGACATCGCCCGCCTCGGGGAGTCCTTCAACCGGATGGCCAATGCCCTGCAGGCGCAGATCCGCCAGTTGGAGGAGCTGTCCCGGGTGCAGCGGCGCTTCGTCTCGGACGTCTCGCACGAGCTGCGCACCCCGCTGACCACGGTCCGGATGGCCGCCGATCTGATCTACGACAGCCGCGAGGACCTGGACCCGATGGCGGCCCGCTCGGCGGAGCTGCTGCAGG
This sequence comes from Kitasatospora sp. NPDC101157, assembly GCF_044768255.1. Taxonomy (NCBI): domain Bacteria; kingdom Bacillati; phylum Actinomycetota; class Actinomycetes; order Kitasatosporales; family Streptomycetaceae; genus Kitasatospora; species Kitasatospora sp. NPDC101157. The sequence continues at coordinate 9,713 of NZ_JBIWPL010000010.1, forward strand.
GCCAGCTGGACCGCTTCGAGTCGCTGCTGGCCGACCTGCTGGAGATCAGCCGCTTCGACGCCGGCGCCGCGATCCTGGACGCCGAGCCGGTCGACCTGCGCGAGATCGTCGGCCGGGTGGTGGAGGCCGCCGACCCGCTGGCCCAGGCCAAGGGCAGCACCGTGGTGATCCGCGGTGACGGCGAGCCGGTGCTGGCCGAGGTGGACTCCCGCCGGATCGAGCGCATCCTGCGCAACCTGGTGGTCAACGCGCTGGAGCACGGCGAGGGCCGCGACGTGGTGGTCCGGCTGGGCTCGGCGGACGGCGCGGTCGCGGTCGGCGTGCGCGACTACGGCATCGGCCTCAAACCGGGCGAGGCGTCCCGGGTGTTCCACCGCTTCTGGCGGGCGGACCCGTCCCGGGTGCGCACCACCGGCGGCACCGGCCTGGGCCTGTCCATCGCGGTCGAGGACGCCCACCTGCACGGCGGCTGGCTCCAGGCCTGGGGCGAGCCCGGTGGCGGCTCGCACTTCCGGCTGACCCTGCCGCGCACCCGCGGCGGCGAGATCAACCGGGCGCCGTTCCGGCTGGAGCCGGAGGACTCCCGCAACAACCGGGGCCTGGGCGCGTACGGCACGCCGTACCGCCGGGCGATCGCGCCGGCCGGGTCGACGGCCATGGCCGCCGCCGAGGAGCAGGGCGAGGCGCCGGAGGGGGCCGGCAACGGGCTGGGCAGCGGGCTCGGCGGGGTGCTGAACATCGGCCCCGGGCTGGGCCGCAACCGGCTGCCGGAGGGCCCGCGCTCGGACCCCTCGGACGTGCGGACGGCGGGGGCCGGCTACGGCGCCACCGGCGCCCAGGTCATGGTGGACCCGACGCCGGGACGGCCGTCGGTGGCACAGCGGACGGCGGAACCGGACGCGACGGGTGGGACGGACCTGGAGGGGTCGCAGCGTGCGAAGGACGAGCAACAGGACTGAGCCGCGGCTCGTGGCGGTGGCCGGCGCGGTGCTCGGTGCCCTGGTGGCGAGCGGCTGCGCGGCCATGCCGGACTCCGGCGGCATCACCAAGGTGGAGCTGTCGCAGGGCTCGGCCGACAAGAACCTGCAGGCCAGGGTGTTCCCGGTGGCGCCCACCAAGGGCGCCAAGCCGCGCGAGCTGCTGACCGGGTTCCTGGACGCGGTGACCGCGGACGAGGGGTACGAGACCGCGCGCAAGTACCTCACCGAGCACGCCGCCGCGACCTGGAACCCGGACGCGGGCATACAGGTGCTCTCCGCCACGCAGATCGCGCCGGACCAGGTCGTCAACGACAAGGACACCGAGTACTCCGAGACGGTGTCCGGGCAGTTGCTGGCCACGGTCGACGAGAAGCGCTCGTACGTGATGGTGGCGGGGCAGAACAACAACAAGGTCCTGGACTTCACGTTCACGCGGGAGGACGGTGAGTGGCGGATCGCCCAGCTGCCCGCCGGCGTGATCATGAACGAGACCAACTTCCGGAACAGCTTCCGGCAGGTCGAGCGCTTCTTCTACACCGCCCCCGACCCGTCCGTGCCGGGTTCCGGTCCCGGCGGCCAGGAGGTGCTGGTCGCCGACCCGATCTACCTGCGGCGCCGGATCGACCCGCTGACCGCGGCCGCCAACGCGCTGGTCGCGGGGCCCTCCCACTGGCTCGCGCCGGTGGTCCGGACGGCCTTCCCGGGCGGCACCACGGTCGACAAGGTGGCCATCGACGACAGCCGGGTCGCCCACGTGCAGCTCCGCGGGCCGGACCTGGGCGACGCGACGGCCTGCCGCCGGATGGCGACCCAGCTCTACTACACCTTCGCCGACCAGGGGAAGGGACAGATCGACCGGCTGGAGCTGAAGGGGCAGGGCGGCTCCTGCACGGCCAGCCGCAACGACGACCAGGCCGTCGGCCCCGGCGCGCTGGCCGGCCGGGTTCCCCCGCAGCAGTACTACCAGCGCGCCGACACCGGCGCGCTGATGGTGGCCGACGAGGGCCGCAGCGGCGACCCGGTGCCCGGGGTGCTCGGCAAGCCGCACGCGAACGGCACGCCCCAGCTGGGCACGGTCGCGGTCAGCCGGGACGGCTCCCAGGCCGCCGCGCTCTCGGACGACGGCCACCAGCTCTACACGGTGCCGCTGGCGGCCGGCACGACGGCGATGCCCGAACCGGTGCTCAGCTCGCCGGTGAAGGCCGGCGCCAAGGACGAGGGCCTCGCCTCCCCGACCTGGGACGGCCGCGGGGACCTCTGGGTGGTGGACCGCAACCCGCAGGCCCCGCGGGTGGTCCTGGTGCGCGGCGGCAAGACGTACGGCGTGCCGGTCGAGGGACTGCTGGCCGGGCAGACGGTGCAGGCCGTGAAGATCTCTTCGGACGGCGCCCGGATCGCACTGGTGGTCAAGTCGGCCGGAGTGTCGGGCAGTTCTCTGGAGTTCGGGCTGGTGGAGCACGGCGGCACGCCGGGTGCGCCGACCGCGAGGATCATCTCGGTGCGCCCCGGTGCCCCCTCGCTCACCGACGTCACCTCGGTGTCCTGGACGGAGACCGACCAGCTGCTGGTGCTCGGCAAGGAGGCCGACCGCCCCCAGCAGCTGTACTACATCAGCACCGACGGCTCGCAGAGCACGGACAGTCAGCTGCAGACCGGCAACGGCCTGCCGTCCTCCCCGCAGTCCATCTCGTCGGCGGAGTCCCGCGGATACCTCCTGGCCCAGCCGTGGCCGGTGCTCGCGGTGGCGGGCGGGACGGTCTACCGGCTGGTCAGCAACCAGTGGCGGGAAGCCCAGCTGGTGGACAAGGCCCGCTCGTACTTCTACGTCGGCTGAACCGGCGGGCTGAACCGGCGGGCCGGACCGGCGGGTTGAACCGGCGGGCCGGCCGCCGGCGCGCCGCCGTGCCCCCGACCGGCCCTCAGCCGGCCGGCTGCACCGCGGTGGCCGCCACCGTGGCGGCGGCCCGGGCGGGCAGTCCGGCGTCGGCCAGCGCCCGGGCGGCCTCGGCCAGGCTCGCCCCGGTGGTCACCAGGTCGTCCACCAGGACCGGCTGACGGCCGGCCAGGCCGCCGCGGGCGCGCGGCAGGACGGTGAGCGCGCCGTGCAGGTTGCGCCGCCGCTCGGCGGCGTTCAGTCCGGTCTGGTCGGCGACCGGACGGGCGTGCCGCAGCAGCGGCGCGGCCCTGGCGTCCAGGCCGGCCCGCCGCAGCGACCGGGCGGCGGCCCCGGCCAGCCGCAGCGTCGGGTCGTGGCCGCGGGCGCGCACGGCCGCGCGGACCGAGGGCATGGGCACCAGCAGCAGCGGCGCGGCCCCGGCCCGGGCCCCGAGGGCGGAGCGCACCGCCCGTCCGAGCGCCTCGCCGAGCGGCCCGGCCAGCCGCAGCGCGCCGCGCTCCTTGTGCGCGAGCAGCAACTGGCGCACCGGGTCGGTGTACGGCGCGGCGGCGTGCGCCCAGGGCAGCAGGGTGGGGCCGGGGCGGGCGGTGGCCAGGGCGTGCCGGCAGGCCGGGCAGAGCTGGGTGCGTTCGGCACCGCAGCCCGCGCAGTTCGCGGGGAGCAGGACGTCCAGCAGGCCGGCCAGTGCGTGGCCGAACGGTGTCCGTACGGACGGCGGAAGGGCGGGGGAAGGGGGCGGAGGCACGGCTGCTCCTGGCGGCGGCAGGCACGGAGAGTCAGCAAAGGATGCGCCGTATGGGGGGCGTTGTCCAGGTATTTACTGCCGCTTCACCCACAGGAGGGTAGACAGGGTGCAACAGTTTGACCGCCAGCCCGCAGTATCGGGTCATACCCCTCATCTCGCCCGGGGAGGCGAAAACTCCCCGTGAGGTGTTCGATAAGGCTCCAGGGGGTTTCAACCGTCCCTGATGGGGAGGAAGTGAGATGAGGGCCAGTCGTTCCGCCGCTGGCGGCGGGCGGGGGCCGGCAGTGGATGGGCTGGTCCAGCTGGAGCTCAGTCCGGTCCGGTAGCACCCGGATCGGCGTCAGCACGAGGGATCGGAGTTCTGCGTGGACATCGTCGTCAAGGGCCGCAAGACCGAGGTGCCCAAGAGGTTCCGCGAGCACGTGGCCGAGAAGCTGGAGAAGGTCCAGAAGTTCGACGGCAAGGTGATCAGCCTCGACGTCGAGGTGTCCAAGGAGCACAACCCGCGGCAGGCCGACCGGTCGGACCGCGTGGAGATCACTCTTCGCAGCCGGGGCCCGGTGATCCGGGCCGAAGCCGCCGCCGCCGACGCGTACGCCGCGCTCGACCTGGCCGCGGCGAAGCTCGACGCGCAGCTGCGCAAGTCGGCTGACCGGCGTCGGGTGCACAAGGGCGGCGCCAACGGCCGCACCCCGATCAGCGTCGCCGAGGCGACCGCGGCCCTGGCCGCACTGCCGGACACGACGGCGCGGGAGGGCGAGACCAACGGGGCCGTCCGCAAGACCATGATGGGATCCCTGGAAGTGGAGGGCGAAGGCCCGCTGGTGGTCCGGGAGAAGACGCACTCGGCCGCCCCCATGGCGCTGGACCAGGCGCTCTACGAGATGGAGCTGGTCGGCCACGATTTCTACCTCTTCGTGGAGAAGGACAGCGGCCTGCCCAGCGTCGTCTACCGCCGGCACGGCTACCACTACGGTGTCATCCACGTGCAGCCGGACATGGCGGCCGGCGTGGCCAGCGGTGCGGGCGGTGCGATCGGCCGGTCCGACGACGAGGACTGACCGTCCCGACAGCAGTGACGGAGAGGTGGCCCCGGCAGTCGCCGGGGCCACCGGCGTTTCGGGGCGTTCCGCCCGTTTCGGGCGCACCCGGTGGGACGGGTTCGAACGGTGCTCCGATCCCTTGCCTCCGGGGGTCACCCGATGCGGGGGAATCGGCATCGGAGGGTGACCGCGGCGAGGGCGGGGCGTGGAATGATTGGGCGCACGTCGACCCGCGAAGGGGGAGGAGCGGATGGGGGATCACTTCGGGCTGGGGCCCGCAGCGGGGCCGGGCGCCGGACTGCCACCGGGGCCGGAGGAGGAACCCGCGTACGCGCCGCACCGGGGTGAGCCGATCCGCGTCCTGGTGGTGGACGACCACGCCCTGTTCCGCCGGGGGCTGGAGATCGTGCTCGCCGAGGAGCCGGACATCAAGGTCGTCGGCGAGGCCGGGGACGGCGCCGAGGCCGTGCTGAAGGCCGCCGACCTGCTGCCCGACATCATCCTGATGGACGTCCGGATGCCGCGCCGCAGCGGGATCGAGGCCTGCACGGCGATCAAGGACGTGGCGCCCAGCACCAAGATCATCATGCTGACGATAAGCGACGAGGAGGCCGACCTCTACGAGGCGATCAAGGCGGGGGCCACCGGCTACCTGCTCAAGGAGATCTCCACCGACGAGGTCGCCACCGCGATCCGCGCGGTCGCCGACGGGCAGTCGCAGATCAGCCCGTCGATGGCCTCCAAGCTGCTCACCGAGTTCAAGTCGATGATCCAGCGGCGCTCCGACGACCGGGACCTGGTGCCCGCGCCCCGGCTCACCGACCGGGAGCTGGAGGTGCTCAAGCTGGTGGCGACCGGGATGAACAACCGGGAGATCGCCAAGGAGCTGTTCATCAGCGAGAACACCGTGAAGAACCACGTCCGCAACATCCTGGAGAAGCTCCAACTGCATTCCCGGATGGAGGCCGTGGTGTACGCGATGCGGGAGAAGATCCTCGAAATAGGGTGAGCGGCGCCACCGGGCGAGCGGCGGCCCCCGCCGTTCGCCCGTCCCGCGGGCCAGGGCCTGTCCGGCGGGCCCCTAATCGGCGAGCAGCTTCTCCAGGGCCGGGCGCAGCCGTTCGTCGTGCAGCGCCTCGACCCGCACCCCGTCGCAGCCGACCCAGGCGGCCGCCTCGCGCAGGGCGGCGGCCAGCGCCTCCAGGTGCCGGGCGCCGCCTCCCCGGGCGCCGGCTCCCCGGGCGTCGGCCAGTGAGACCTGCCGGGCGACCAGGGTGTGCCCCTCGCGGGCCGGGTCGACCCGGCCGACCAGCCGGCCGCCGGCCAGCAGCGGCATCGCGAAGTAGCCGTGCACCCGCTTGTGCTTGGGCGTGTAGGCCTCCAGCCGGTGCGTCATGCCGAAGATCCGTTCGGTGCGGGCGCGGTCCCAGATCAACGAGTCGAACGGCGAGAGCAGGGTGGTGCGGTGGCGCCCGCGCGGGGTGGTGGCGAGCGCGGCCGGGTCGGCCCAGGCAGCCGCCGCGGTGCCGCCCGGGCCCCAGCCGGCCACCTGGACCGGGACCAGGCCGCTGTCCGCGAGCACCGGGTCCAACTCCTCGGCGCGCAGCCGGTGGTAGTCCAGCAGGTCGGCCCGGGTGGCCACGCCGAGCGCGGCGCCCGCCTGGGCCACCAGGGTGCGCACGCACTCCTCGTCGGACCGCTCCTGCCCGAACAGGGCGTCGGGGATCGCCTGTTCGGCCAGGGCGTAGACCCGCTTCCAGCCCCGGCGCTCGGTGCAGACCACGTCGCCGAAGGCCAGCGCCCGCTCGACGGCGATCTTGGTGTCGGACCAGTCCCACCACTCGGCGGTCCGCTTGGCACCGCCGAGCTCGGTGGAGGTCAACGGCCCCTCGGCGCGCAGCTGGTCGAGCACCGCCCGGTACGTCTCGGGCGCGACCTGGTGGCCCCAGAGGTGGCCGCGGGCGCGGTAGCGGCGGCGACGGAAGGCGAACAGCGGCCACTCCTCGACCGGCAGGATGCAGGCCGCGTGCGACCAGTACTCGAAGCTGGTGCCCGCGCCCCAGTAGGCCGCCTCGACCGCCGGGCGGCCGACCGCGCCGAGCCGGGCGTACGGCACCAGCTCGTGCGAGCGGGCCAGCACCGAGATGGTGTCCAGCTGGACGGCGCCCAGGTGCCGCAGCACCCCGCGCACCCCGCCCCGGCGGTCGGGCGCGCCCAGCAGCCCCTGGGCGCGCAGGGCCATCCGGCGGGCGTCGTCGGCGCTCAGGACGGTGACGGGGGTGTGGTCGGCAGCGGCGGCGGTCATGCCGGCGAGCGTAGCCGGGGGCACTGACAGCGGGCCCCGGCCCCGGGGAGCGGGCCGGGTGCTCAGTCCAGGTCGGACGGGAGCATCGAGGCGATCCAGGCGTCGTGGAAGACACCGCGCTGCTCGGCGTACGACCGCAGCGTGCCCTCCGGGCGGTAGCCGACCCGCTCGGCGACCGCGCGGGAGCCCTCGTTGCCGACGTAGGCGAGCCACTGGAGGCGGCGCAGCCCCAGGTCGGTGAGCGCCCAGCGGGCGACCGCGCGGGCCGCCTCGACGGTGTAGCCGCGGCCGCGCTGCTCCTTCGCCGTCCACCAGCCGACCGAGGCGGCGTTCGGGTCGCCGGGCTTGCGCACGACCGCCTGGGTGCCGACCAGGCGTCCCGTCCCGCGCTCGACCACGCACCAGATGTACTCGGTGCCCGCGGCCAGCCCCGCGGGGGCCAGGGTGCGGACGAAGAACTCGGCGTCCTCGCGGCGGTAGGGAACGGGGACGACCGTCCAGCGCTGGATCTCCGCGTCCTGGCAGGCGGCGAAGACCGCGTCGACGTCCGACTCCCGCGGGGCCCGCAGGACCAGGCGGTCGGTGGTGAGGGTGACGAGTTCGCTTCGCGGCTGTTCCATGGGCGGATTATTTCCCCGTGAGGGGAATGCGGGCATCCGAATGGTCGGCCAACTCCTCGGCCCGCCGACCGATTTGCCCCGGTGGACGGTGCTATCGATCCATGTGCACGCGCGGGTGACACGGGAATACCGTGCTGACGCACCTCCCGGCGCCTTGGACTCCTCGCATACGATGGCCCGTGCGGTGGGGTGGACCCGCCGTGCAGTCGTCCAGTGCCAATACAGGCAAGGAGCCCGCCCAAGTGTCCGTCTTCGACAAGATCCTGCGCGCCGGCGAAGGCAAGATCCTTCGCAAGCTGCAGCGGATTGCTGCCCAGGTCAACTCCATCGAAGAGGACTTCGTCAACCTCACCGACGCCGAGCTGCGCGCGCTGACCGACGAGTACAAGCAGCGGCTCGCGGACGGCGAGACGCTGGACGACATCCTCCCCGAGGCGTTCGCCACCGTCCGCGAGGCCGCCAAGCGCGTGCTCGGCCAGCGGCACTACGACGTCCAGCTCATGGGCGGCGCCGCCCTGCACCTCGGCTATGTCGCCGAGATGCGCACCGGTGAGGGCAAGACCCTCGTCGGCACCCTGCCCGCGTACCTGAACGCGCTGACCGGCAAGGGCGTCCACCTGATCACCGTCAACGACTACCTCGCCGAGCGCGACTCGGAGTGGATGGGCCGGGTGCACCGCTTCCTCGGCCTCGAAGTCGGCGTGATCCTGGCCAACATGACGCCCGCCGAGCGCAAGCGCCAGTACGCGATGGACATCACGTACGGCACGAACAACGAGTTCGGCTTCGACTACCTGCGCGACAACATGGCCTGGTCGAAGGACGAACTCGTCCAGCGCGGCCACAACTTCGCGGTCGTCGACGAGGTCGACTCGATCCTCATCGACGAGGCCCGCACCCCGCTGATCATCTCCGGCCCGGCGGACCAGGCGACCAAGTGGTACGCCGACTTCGCCAAGCTGGTGCTGCGACTGAAGATCGACCGCGACTACGAGGTCGACGAGAAGAAGCGCACCGTCGGCGTCCTGGAGGAGGGTGTCACCCGGGTCGAGGACTACCTCGGCATCGACAACCTCTACGAGTCGGTGAACACCCCGCTCGTCGGCTTCCTGAACAACGCCATCAAGGCCAAGGAGCTGTACAAGAAGGACAAGGACTACGTCGTCATGAACGGCGAAGTCATGATCGTCGACGAGCACACCGGCCGCATCCTGGCCGGGCGCCGCTACAACGAGGGCATGCACCAGGCGATCGAGGCCAAGGAGGGGGTGGAGGTCCAGAACGAGAACCAGACCCTGGCCACCATCACCCTGCAGAACTTCTTCCGGCTGTACGACAAGCTGGCGGGCATGACCGGTACCGGCACCACCGAGGCCGCCGAGTTCCACCAGATCTACAAGCTCGGCGTGGTGCCGATCCCGACCAACAAGACGCCGCTGCGCATCGACCAGCCCGACCTGATCTACAAGTCGGAGCCGGCCAAGTTCGCCGCCGTGGTCGAGGACATCGCCGAGAAGCACGAGAAGGGCCAGCCGGTGCTGGTCGGCACCGTGTCGGTCGAGAAGTCCGAGTACCTGTCCCAGGAGCTGCGCAAGCGCGGCATCCCGCACGAGGTGCTGAACGCCAAGCACCACGAGCGCGAGGCCCAGATCGTCGCGCAGGCCGGCCGCAAGGGCGCCGTCACCGTCGCCACCAACATGGCCGGCCGTGGCACCGACATCATGCTCGGCGGCAACCCGGACCACCTCGCGGCGGCCGAGCTGGCCCAGCGCGGGCTCTCCGCGAGCGACAACCCGGAGGAGTACGAGGCCGCGTTCCCGGAGGCGCTGGAGAAGGCCAAGGCCGCGGTCAAGGCCGAGCAGGAGGAGGTCAAGGAGGCCGGCGGCCTCTACGTCCTCGGCACCGAGCGGCACGAGTCCCGCCGGATCGACAACCAGCTGCGCGGCCGCTCCGGCCGTCAGGGCGACCCGGGCGAGTCCCGCTTCTACCTGTCGCTGGGCGACGACCTGATGCGCCTGTTCAAGGCCGGCATGGTCGAGCGCGTGCTCTCGATGGCCAACGTGCCCGAGGACGTGCCGATCGAGTCCAAGATGGTCACCCGCGCGATCGCCTCCGCGCAGACCCAGGTCGAGCAGCAGAACTTCGAGATCCGCAAGAACGTCCTGAAGTACGACGAGGTGCTCAACCGCCAGCGCGAGGTCATCTACGGCGAGCGCCGCCGCGTCCTGGAGGGCGAGGACCTCCAGGAGCAGGTCGGCCACTTCATGGACGACACCGTCGAGGCCTACGTCAAGGCGGCCACCGGCGAGGGCTTCGAGGACGACTGGGACCTCGACAAGCTCTGGACCGCGTTCAAGCAGCTCTACCCGATCACCCTGGACCTGGCGGAGCTGGAGGAGGAGGTCGGCGGTCCGTCCGGCCTGACCCCCGAGTTCCTGATCAAGGTCGTCCAGGAGGACATCCAGGCGCAGTACGGCGCCCGCGAGGACCAGCTTGGCGAGGAGATCCTGCGCGAGCTGGAGCGGCGCGTGGTGCTGTCGGTGCTGGACCGCCGCTGGCGCGAGCACCTCTACGAGATGGACTACCTCCAGGAGGGCATCGGCCTGCGGGCCATGGCGCAGCGCGACCCGCTGGTCGAGTACCAGCGCGAGGGCTTCGACATGTTCACCGCGATGATGGAGGGCATCAAGGAGGAGTCCGTCGCCTACCTGTTCAACCTGGAGGTCCAGGTCGAGCAGCAGGTCGAGGAGGTCCCGGTCGAGGACGCCGAGGTGGTGCTCGACAAGCTGGAGAAGGACACCGCCCGCCCGGAGATCAAGGCCAAGGGCCTGGAGGCCCCGAAGCCGCAGCGGCTGCACTACACGGCCCCCTCGGACGAGGTCGGCGGCGGTGTCGTCGAGGGCGACTTCGAGGACACCGTGCCGGAGGACGAGGGCGACGGGATGACCCGCGCCGAGCGCCGCAAGGCCGCCAAGTCCGCCAAGGGCCGCCGCCGCAAGGTCTGAGCCACGCACAGCGCGCAACGCAGGGCGCCGCTCCCGTACCGGGGCGGCGCCCTGCGCCGTCCCGTGCGCCGCGGCCGTCACCGGGCCTCCACGGCGGTGCACTGCCACTGGCCGGCCGGGCCGCGTTGCTCCAGCCGGAAGGCCACCATGTGGTGTCGTCGGCCCAGGTCGACCCGGACGCAGGCCTCGACGGCGTCGGGCGAGGGTGACCGGTCGTGCACCGGGCCGAGCCGGGGCCGGTCGGCGGGGCCGCCGCGGCGCAGCGCACCGGCCCGGACCAGCGAGGCGAGCTGCCCGTAGCCGTCCAGGGTGGTGTGCCGCATCAGCTGGCCGGAGGGCCGGGCTCCGGTGAGGACCTCGACCAGCTGGTGGGCGAAGCGGGCGGCGAGCGCCCCGGTGTCGTGGCGCGCCGCTCCGGTGGCCCCGGCGGTGGCGGGGGTTCCGTCGCAGGCGGCGCGCGGGTGGCGCGGCCGGCGCCCGGCCGGGTCGCAGCCGCCGGAGGCGCGGACGCGACGGTGCGGGCGGGCGACGAGGCGGTCGGTGGGGTGCGTGGTGGGGTGCGTGGCGGGGTGCGCGCTGAGGTCGGTGCCGAGCTGTGCGGTCACGGTGGCTCCCGGTAAGGGTGGTGCGGGTACGGACGGGTCCAGGCTGGCGGCGGGCCGGGCGGGGCGGCAACGTGTTTCCGGGGGGTCGGAAGGGCGGTCCGAAGTTCACCTATCCGGGTGAGTCGCCCTGTGTGGCGACGGGCCTGGCGGGCGTCCAGCAGGCGGCGGGTTGACGTGCGGGGACGGGCCGTACGGCCCGAAAGGGGACGCCCGGGTACGGCGGACCGGGTGGCTGCGGGCCCCGCTCCCGTTGCGCCGCCCGCCCGCCCGCGCGCACCATCGGTAGCCTGACCCGCTCCCAACGACTGACGGGCGGACAGGATGACGACAGCGGGGACGACCACACGGACGGCGGTGGCGGGAACGACCTCCGGCGGTGAGCCCCGGCGCGGCCTGGTGCTGGGCGGCGGCGGGATGCTCGGCGCGGCCTGGACGGTCGGCGCGCTGTGCGCCGTCGAGGAGGCCACCGGGCACCGGCCGGGCGGGGCGGACGTCCTGCTCGGCACCTCGGCGGGCGCGATCCTGGCCGCGCTGCTGGCCGGCGGCGTGCCCCCCGAGCAGTTGCGCGACCACCAGCGCGGCCTGCCGATCACCGACGGCCCGCTGGCCGGGGTGGCCTTCGACTACGAGACGGCGGTGGGCGGCGCGCTGCCGCCCCGCCCGCGGGCCGGAATCGGCTCGCCCGACCTGCTGCGGGACGCCGTCCGGCACCCGCGCGAGTACCCGCTGCTGACCATGGTCTCGGCGATGGCGCCGCACGGCCGCGGCTCGCTGGCGCCGGTCGGCGAGCTGGTCCGCGGGCTGTTCGGACCGGACGGCTGGCCGGCCCCGGGGAGCCCGGCCGCCACCGTCGCCGGGCCGGCGCCGAGCCCGGCCGCCACCGTCGCCGGGCCGGCGCCGAGCGCGGCCGCCACCGTCGCCGGGCCGGCGCCGAGCGCGGCCGCCGCGCCGCTGCGGGTGGCCGCGGTGGACTACCGCAGCGGCCACCGGGTGATCTTCGGCGATCCGCAGGCCCCTGCCGTCGCGGTGGCCGACGCCGTGATGGCCTCCTGCGCCATCCCCGGCTGGTTCGCGCCGGTGCGCCTGAACGGTTCGGCGTACGTGGACGGCGGCTGCTGGTCGGCCACCAACGCCGACCTGCTGCTCGGCCGCGGCCTGGACGAGGTGTACGTGCTGGCCCCGATGGCCCTGCGGCTGGGCCCGCGGCCCGAGCGCGCGGACCGCGGCACCCTGGCCGCGCTGCGCGAGTGGCGGGCCCGGGACCGCCCGCGCGGCGTGCTGGCCCAGCTGGTCAGCCGCTACCGGCGGGCGGTGACCCGGCAGCTGCTGCGCGAGGCCGCGCTGCTGCGGGCGGAGGGCGTCCGGGTGCGGCTGCTCGCGCCGACCCTGGCCGACCTGGCGGTGATGGGCCCGAACCTGATGGACCCGGCCCGCCGCGGCGAGGTGCTGGAGAGTGCGCTGCGGACCAGCCGGGAGGCGCTGGCCGCCGGGCGCGGCCCCGGCCCGAGGTGATCACGGGCGGTCCGGCGGAGCTTATTCTTGGGGCGCTGGATGCTGTGCCGCTGGACGAACCCCCCGCTGGACGAACCCCCGCTGGACGAACCGGAGAGTGCCACCGATGCGCGTGTACGTGCCCACCACCCTGACCGGCCTGGCGGCAGCGCACGAGGGCGGCGCCCTGGAGCCGTCCGCGGCCTACGCCGTCACGCCCGCGCTGCGCGAGTGGTACGTGAGCGACGACCTGGAGGAGCTGGAGTACGCGGCGCTCAACCGGGCCGCCCAGTCCTCGCTGCGGCTGCTGGCGGCCGAGCCCGATGCCCCGCGCCGGCGCGTCGTGGTGGCCCTGGACGTGGCCGACTCGGCCGTGCGCCCCTTCCCCGGCGACGAGTACCAGGACCAGGCCTCGCTCGGCCGGGTCGTGCTGGCCGGCCCGGTGAAGCTGGCGAAGGCCGCCTCGGTGCACGCGGACGTGGCCGACGACGAGGTGGTCGAGGACGTCGCGGCGGCGGTGGCGGCGGTGGCCGCGGCCGACTCGGGCGACCAGGACGCCCAGTTCACCGTGGACGGCGCGGAGGACCACGACCTGCTCTGGTACGCGACCCAGGAGATCCCGTCCCTCCTGGGCTGAGCGGGCGGGCCACGCTCTCCGGACGGGACACCGACGCGACCGAGGATCCGGGGCCAGGGCCCGCCCCCGCACCCCGCCCCCGATGACCTGCCAGTGGACGCTCTAAGATGAGCGCACGGTTGATCAGCCTGCCGGTGGCGTGCCCGTGCAACGGCTGAGAGGCATCACAGTTCCCTTACGCCTATGACCCTCGTCTGCGGTCCCGGGCGGGAGCAGGCCTGTCGACATGATCGGACTCCCGCCCGTGCTTCATGCGCCCATGTCACCGCCCACCGGCCAGCGGGCCCGGAATGGTCATGCACGGGCAGGAGCCCTGGTCGAAGGCCGCGGCCGGGGCGAGCCCGGAGCCCGGTTGGCCGTCGTCGACGGCATGCGGCTGATCGCCGCACTCGCTGTTACGGGATTCCACTACCTGAGCGCGATCGGGCCCACACTGTGGGGGCCGTCCCCGAAGGAGTTCGCGTACTCGCTGCACCACGCATCGATGTACGGCTGGCTCGGTGTCGAGGCTTTCTTCCTCATCAGCGGATTCGTCATCTGCATGAGCGGTTGGGGACGCACGCCAGGGCAGTTCGCCGTCTCACGGATATCCCGGCTCTACCCGGCCTACTGGTGCGCCCTCATCCTGATCGTGGCCAGGATCGCGCTGATCCCCATGCAGACCCACGACGTCGCCGCGGTGATCCATCCTCGGATCGTTCTGGCCAACCTGACCATGTTCCCCGACGCCCTCCACGCCAGCCTCCTGGACGGCGTCGCCTGGACCCTTGCGGTCGAGGCCCACTTCTACCTCCTCATGGCCGTCCTCCTGGCCTTCGGCACCACCTACCACCGGGTCATGGGGTTCTGCGTGATCTGGCTCGCTGCCGGGATCGTCACCTCGGAGACGAAGAGCAAGTTCCTGGACGACCTCGTCCTCAGCCAGTACGCCGGCCTGTTCGTCGCCGGTATCGCGGTCTACCTCATGTACCGCTTCGGGCAGAACCTCATGCTCTGGATACTCCTCGGCTTCGCCTGGTGCTACGAACTGACCATGCTCCCCATCCGGTTGTCCGGCCACTACCGGGAATGGGGATCCAAGGCGCTCTGCTCCTGGACCGTCGCCAGCGCCCTGCTGACCGCCTTCCTGGCCCTCCTGCTCCTGGCCACCATCGGACCGCTCGCCCGCATCCGCTGGCGCTGGCTCATGACGGCCGGTGCGCTCACCTATCCCTTCTACCTGATCCACCAGAGCCTCGGCCTGCCCATGGCCGGAGAACTCACCGTCCACGCCCACTGGCTCGGACCGTGGGGCCGGCTCGCCCTCACCACCGTCTCGATGCTCCTCCTGGCCTGGGTGATCCACCGCGTGGTCGAGAAGCCCGTCGGCCGTGCCCTCCGTCGCCGCCTCGACCGAGCCCTCGGCCAGGCCCTCGACCGACACCCGAAGCAACCCACCGACATCTCGACGCAGGCCCGCGAGGCGTGACCGCCCGCATCGGGACGAGCCCGACCGACTGGTAGTCGGCCGGACTCGTCCTCCTCGGCGACATGTTCATGCGCTACTGCACGCCTTGGTGCCGCTCGACCGTTCGGGTTACCGTTTGGCCCCGTGCGCACTCACATCGTTTGGGACTGGAACGGCACCCTCTTCCACGACATGGATGCGGTCCTCGGCGCGAGCAACGCCGCGTTCGCGACCATCGGCGTCGGGCCGATGACCATGCAGCAGTACCGCGAGCAGTACGAGGTCCCGATCCCCCGCTTCTACGAGCGGCTGCTCGGCCGGATGCCCTCCCCGGAGGAGTGGCTGCGGCTGGACGACGCCTTCCAGGACCGCTACCGCGAGCTCAGCCCGGGCTGCGGCCTGACCGAGGGCGTGCCCGAGCTGCTGGCGGGCTGGCAGGCGGCCGGGCACAGCCAGTCCCTGCTGTCGATGTACGTGCACGACCGGCTGGTGCCGCTGGTCGACTCCTTCGGCCTGACCGGCAGCTTCCTGCGGGTGGACGGCCGCAGCGGGCCCCCGGGCGGCCAGAAGGCGGAGCAGCTGACGAAGCACCTGGCCGCGCTCGGCGAGTGGGTCGACCCGGCCCGGACGGTGCTGATCGGCGACGCCGCGGACGACGCCCTGGCGGCGCTGCACGCGGGCGCCCACGCGGTGCTGTACACCGGGGGCTCGCACACCCGGGAGAAGCTGGAGCCGGTCGGCGTCCCGGTGGTGGACAGCCTGGCCGAGGCGGTCGAGCTGGCCAAGAGCCTGGCGGGCTGAGAGTTCCCGACGGCGGACGTGGCGGGCGCCACGCCCGCCGTTGGCGTGTCTGGACGAGCGGATCGCCCCCGCGCTGGTCAGGCTGGACCGACACCAGTAGAGCCAGGACGGAGCCGCCATGCCCATCGACGCAGTCACCGAGGTGCCGACCCCGGTCAACGAGCCGGTGCGGGCCTACGCGCCCGGCAGCCCGGAGCGGGACCGGCTGGTCCGGCGGCTGGACGAGCTGGCGGCCGAGCAGGTCCCGCTGCCGATGACCATCGGCGGTGAGCAGCGCTTCGGCGGCGGTGAGCGGATCGACGTCGTCCAGCCGCACCACCACGCCGCCAAGCTGGGCGTGCTCGGCAACGCCACCCGGGAGGACGCCCAGGCGGCGGTGGACGCGGCGCTGGCGGCCGGGCGGCAGTGGCGCTCGCTCTCCTTCGACGACCGGGCGGCGGTCTTCCTGCGCGCCGCCGAGCTGCTGGCCGGGCCCTGGCGGGAGACGCTCAACGCGGCGACGATGCTCGGCCAGTCCAAGACCGTGCAGCAGGCCGAGATCGACTCGGCCTGCGAGCTGATCGACTTCTGGCGGTTCAACGTCCACTTCGCCCGGCAGGTGCTGGCGGACCAGCCGGTCTCCTCCCCGGGGGTGTGGAACCGGGTCGACCACCGCCCGCTGGAAGGTTTCGTCTACGCGGTCACCCCGTTCAACTTCACCGCGATCGCCGGGAACCTGCCGACCGCCCCCGCCCTGATGGGCAACACCGTGGTCTGGAAGCCCGCGCCGAGCCAGACCCTGGCCGCGTACCACCTGATGCGGCTGCTGGAGGCGGCCGGCCTGCCACCCGGGGTGATCAACCTGGTCACCGGCGACGGCCTGCAGGTCTCCCCGGTGGCGCTCGCCGACCCGGCGCTCGCCGGGCTGCACTTCACCGGCTCCACCGCCACCTTCCAGTCGCTCTGGCAGACCATCGGCGCCAACATCGGCGGCTACCGCACCTACCCGAGGATCGTCGGCGAGACCGGCGGCAAGGACTTCTTGCTGGCCCACCGTTCGGCCGACCCGGAGATCCTGCGGACCGCGCTGATCCGCGGGGCCTTCGAGTACCAGGGCCAGAAGTGCTCGGCGCTCTCCCGCGCCTACCTGCCGCGCAGCCTCTGGCTGAGGATCAAGGACGACTTCCTGGCCGAGGTGGACGCCCTCACGGTGGGCGACGTCACCGACCTGTCCAACTTCATGGGCGCCCTGATCGACGAGCGGGCGTTCGAGAAGAACCGGGGCGCCATCGAGCGCGCCAAGGCCGACCCGACCGTCGAGCTGGCGGCCGGCGGCCAGTACGACGACGCGATCGGCTGGTTCGTCCGGCCCACGGTGCTGGTCTCCTCCGACCACCGGGGAGAGATCTTCCGCACCGAGTACTTCGGCCCGATCCTCGCCGTCCACGTCTACGAGGACTCCCGCTGGGACGACGTGCTCGGCCGGGTCGACTCGGGCGCCCCGTACGGCCTGACCGGCGCGGTGATCGCACAGGACCGTTACGCGATCGCCCAGGCCGTGGAGGAACTGCGCTTCGCGGCCGGAAACTTCTACATCAACGACAAACCCACCGGGGCGGTCGTCGGACAGCAGCCTTTCGGCGGCTCCCGGGCCTCCGGGACCAACGACAAGGCGGGCGCCGCCCAGAACCTGCTGCGGTGGACCTCGGCCCGGGCGATCAAGGAGACCTTCGTACCGCCGATCCACCACGGGTACCCGCATATGGGCTGAAAGCGAACACCATGCTCCGGTTTGGACATGGTGTCCAGGACGGACCCGACATCCTGCGGGTTTGCGCCTCCCTGTACCTGTGCACCTTCGATTGATCCGGTTAGGCTGGCTGGCGTCGTCGGGTGGCTTGCAGGACGAACGAGTCGTCCTACCCGCTGGGAGGGCGTTTCATGCGTGCCATGAGCCCCTTTCAGTCGGACGGTGCGGCAGGATTGCGAGCGACCCGTCGGTGTACACCCATACACCACCGAGTCACGCAACGGCGCGCGACAGGAGCCAAGAAGTCATGCAGACCAAGCTGGACGCAGCCAAGGCCGAACTGCTCAAGAAGGCAGCCGTAGCCGCTGAGAACAGCCAGGTGGGGGGAGCGGCGCCGGGGGAGGGTCTGAGCAACGGTGCTCTGACCGCGTACCTGCACCACTACTACCTCCACACCGCGCCCGAGGACCTGGTCGACCTCGACCCGGTCGACGTGTACGGCGCGGCCGCCTCCCACTACCGCCTGGGCCTCAAGCGCCCCCAGGGCACGGCCGAGGTGCGGGTGCACACCCCCTCGGTCGAGGAGAACGGCTGGTCCTGCGGCCACACCGTGGTCGAGGTCGTCACCGACGACATGCCCTTCCTGGTCGACTCCGTCACCAACGAGCTGTCCCGCCAGGACCGCGCGATCCACCTCGTCGTCCACCCCCAGCTGGTCGTCCGCCGTGACATCACCGGCAAGCTGCTGGAGATCCTGGACGTCGACGCCTGCTCCCGCAGCCAGGCCGCCGGCGCCGAGTGGCCCGCCGACGCGACCGTCGAGTCGTGGATGCACATCGAGATCGACCGCGAGACCGACCGCGACGACCTGCGCACCATCGAGACCAACCTGCGCCGCGTGCTCGGCGACGTCCGCGAGGTCGTCGAGGACTGGGCCAAGATGCGCGACAGCGCGCTGCGCCTGGCCGACGAGCTGGCCGAGGAGCCCCCGGCCGGCCTGCCCGAGCAGGAGGTCGGCGAGGCCTGGGAGCTGATGCGCTGGCTCGCCGACGACCACTTCACCTTCCTCGGCTACCGCGAGTACGACCTGGTCGAGCACGAGGGCGAGGAGGTCCTCAAGGCCGTCGCCGGGACCGGCCTCGGCATCCTGCGCTCCGACCCGCACAGCCACGACGACCGCCACCACTCGGTCTCCGAGGCCTTCGGCCGCCTCTCCGCCCCGGTCCGCGCCAAGGCCCACGAGAAGAAGCTGCTCGTCCTGACCAAGGCCAACAGCCGGGCCACCGTGCACCGGCCGGCCTACCTGGACTACGTCGGCGTGAAGAAGTTCAACGCCGCCGGCGAGCCGATCGGCGAGCGCCGCTTCCTCGGCCTGTTCTCCTCCGCCGCCTACACCGAGTCGGTCACCCGCATCCCGGTCGTGCGCCGCAAGGTCCAGGCGGTGCTGGAGGAGTCCGGCTTCTCCAGCGAGAGCCACGACGGCCGCGACCTGCTGCAGATCATGGAGACCTTCCCCCGGGACGAGATCTTCCAGACCCCGGCCGCCGAGCTGCTCTCCATCGCCACCAGCGTGCTCTACCTGCAGGAGCGCCGTAAGCTGCGCCTCTTCCTGCGCCAGGACGAGTACGGGCGCTACTTCTCGGCCTTCATCTACCTGCCGCGCGACCGCTACACCACGCGCATCCGGCTGCTGCTCACCGACATCCTCAAGGAGGAGCTGAACGGCGCCACCATCGACTACACGGTGTACGCCACCGAGTCGGTGCTGACCCGCCTGCACTTCGTGGTCCGGGTCGCCCCGGGCACCGAGCTGCCCCAGCTCACCGACTCCGACATCGAGCGGATCGAGAACCGCCTGGCCGAGGCCGCCCGGTTCTGGATGGACGGCTTCCACGACCAGCTGCACATCGAGCTGGGCGAGGAGAAGGCCGCCGAGCTCGGCCACAAGTACGCCAACGCCTTCCCCGACGGCTACCGCGCCGACTTCCCGCCGCGCACCGCCGTCGCCGACATCAAGCAGATCGAGTCGCTGCACGGCGACGGCGACTTCCGGCTGAACCTGTACCAGCCGGTCGGCGCGGGCGACGACGAGCGCCGCTTCAAGATCTACCGGGTCGGCGGCCCGATCTCCCTCACCGAGGTCCTGCCGGTGCTGCAGCGCCTGGGCGTCGAGGTGCTGGACGAGCACCCCTATGCCCTGCGCCGCTCCGACGGCACCACCGCGTGGGTGTACGACTTCGGCCTGAAGCTGCGCGAGGCCACCGAGCTCACCGACGAGGCCCGCGAGCGCTTCCAGGACACCTTCGCCGCGACCTGGATCGGCAAGGCCGAGAACGACGGCTTCAACGAGCTGGTCCTCACCGCCGGGCTGAACTGGCGCCAGGCGATGGTCCTCCGCGCGTACGCCAAGTACCTGCGCCAGGCGGGCTCCACGTTCTCCCAGGACTACATGGAGGACGCGCTCCGCAACAACACCCACACCACCCGCCTGCTGGTCAACCTGTTCGAGGCCCGGCTGAGCCCGAGCCACCAGCTGGGCGCCGCCGAGCTGACCGAGGGCATCCTGGAGGAGCTGGCCGGCGCGCTCGACGAGGTCGTCTCGCTGGACGAGGACCGCATCCTGCGCTCCTTCCTGAACCTCATCAAGGCCACCCTGCGGACCAACTTCTTCCAGCACGACGGCTCCGGCGAGTGGCACTCCTACGTGTCGATGAAGTTCGACCCGAAGGCCATCCCGGACCTGCCGGCCCCGCGCCCGGCGTTCGAGATCTGGGTCTACTCGCCGCAGGTCGAGGGCGTGCACCTGCGCTTCGGCAAGGTCGCCCGCGGCGGTCTGCGCTGGTCCGACCGGCGTGAGGACTTCCGCACCGAGATCCTCGGCCTGGTCAAGGCCCAGATGGTGAAGAACACCGTCATCGTCCCGGTCGGCGCCAAGGGCGGCTTCGTCGCCAAGCAGCTGCCGGATCCGTCGGTGGACCGCGACGCCTGGCTGGCCGAGGGCGTCTCCTCGTACAAGACCTTCATCTCGGCGCTGCTGGACATCACCGACAACCTGGTGGCCGGCGAGGTCGTCCACCCGGCCGACGTGGTCCGCCACGACGAGGACGACACCTACCTGGTCGTCGCCGCCGACAAGGGCACCGCGACCTTCTCCGACATCGCCAACGGCGTCGCGGAGTCGTACGGCTTCTGGCTCGGCGACGCGTTCGCCTCCGGCGGCTCGGCCGGCTACGACCACAAGGGCATGGGCATCACCGCCCGCGGCGCCTGGGAGTCGGTCAAGCGCAACTTCCGCGAGCTCGGCGTCGACACCCAGTCCGAGGACTTCACCGTCATCGGCATCGGCGACATGTCCGGCGACGTCTTCGGCAACGGCATGCTGCTCAGCGAGCACATCCGGCTGGTCGCCGCCTTCGACCACCGCCACATCTTCCTCGACCCGAACCCGGACGCGGCCGTCTCGTACGCCGAGCGCCGCCGCCTGTTCGAGCTGCCACGCAGCTCCTGGGACGACTACGACAAGTCGCTGATCTCGGCCGGCGGCGGGGTCTTCCCGCGCAGTGCCAAGTCGATCCAGGTCAGCGCGCAGGTCCGGGCCGCCCTGGGCATCCAGGAGTCCCGACTGACCCCGGCCGAGCTGATGAAGGCGATCCTCCAGGCGCCGGTCGACCTGTTCTGGAACGGCGGCATCGGCACCTACGTCAAGGCCTCCACCGAGACCAACGCCGAGGTCGGCGACAAGGCCAACGACGCCATCCGGGTCAACGGCGAGCAGGTCCGGGCCCGGGTCATCGGCGAGGGCGGCAATCTCGGCTGCACCCAGCTCGGCCGCATCGAGTACGCGGCCAACGGCGGTCCCGAGGGCACCGGCGGCTGGATCAACACCGACGCCATCGACAACTCGGCCGGTGTGGACACCTCGGACCACGAGGTCAACATCAAGATCCTGCTCAACCAGGTCGTCGCCGAGGGCGACATGACGGTCAAGCAGCGCAACGCCCTGCTCGCCGAGATGACCGACGAGGTCGGCCACCTGGTGCTGCGCAACAACTACGCGCAGAACGTGGTGCTGGCCAACGCCGTCGCCCAGGCGCACAGCATGGTCAACGTCCACGCCCGGATGATCAACCGCTTCGAGGCGGCCGGCCAGCTCGACCGCGGCCTGGAGTTCCTGCCCACCGAGCGCCAGATCCGTGAGCGCCAGCAGAACGGCCGCGGGCTCTCCCAGCCCGAGATGTCCGTCCTGCTCGCCTACACCAAGATCATCCTGGCCGAGGAGCTGCTGGCCACCGACCTGCCGGACGACCCGTACTTCCGCACCGCGCTGCACGAGTACTTCCCGAGCGCGCTGCGGGCCAGGTTCGCCGACGCGATCGACAACCACGCCCTGCGCCGCGAGATCATCACCACGCTGATCGTCAACGACACGATCAACCGCGGTGGCTGCACCTTCGCCTTCCGCCTGAAGGAGGAGACCGGCGCGACCTACGAGGAGATCGCCCGGACCCACACCGCCGCGCGGGCCGTCTTCGGCCTGGAGGAGATCTGGGGCCGGATCGCGGGCCTGGACAACCAGGTCCCCGCCCGGACCCAGACCAAGATGCGGCTGCACTCGCGGCGCCTGGTCGAGCGTGCCACCCGGTGGATGCTCAACAACCGCCGCCAGCCGCTCGACATCGCCGGCACCATCGAGTTCTTCCACGACCGGGTCAACCAGGTCTGGGGCTCGCTGCCCAAGCCGCTGCGCGGCGAGGACCTGGCCTGGTTCGAGTCGATCCAGGGCGAGCTGGCCGCGGCCGGCGTGCCGGACGAGCTGGCCACCCGGATCGCCGGCCTGTCCTCGGTCTTCCCGACCCTGGACATCAGCGAGGTCGCGGACCGCGCCGGCAAGGACGTCGCCGACGTCGCCGAGCTGTACTACGACCTGGGCGACCGCCTGCAGATCTCCCCCCTGCTCGACCGGATCATCGAACTGCCCCGCACGGACCGCTGGTCGTCGATGGCCCGGGCCGCGATCCGCGAGGACCTCTTCGCGGCGCACGCGGCGCTGACCGCCGACATCCTGGCCTGCGGCCCCGAGGGCGCCTCGCCCGAGGAGCGCTACAACGCCTGGGCGGACCTCAACTCCACCCTGCTGAACCGCGCCAAGGCCACCCTCGACGACATAAGGGGTTCGGACAACTACGAGCTGTCCAGCCTCTCGGTCGCGATGCGCGTCATCCGCACCCTGCTGCGCACCGGCTCGATGCGCTGACGGACAGCCGCACGGAAGGGGCCCGCGTCCACCCGGACGCGGGCCCCTTCCGCGTCCTCAGGCCAGGAGCGACGCCGAAGGGCCCCGGCGAACCGAGCGGTTCGTCGGGGCCCTTCGGGTGCCGGTGGGTCAGCGGGAGGCGGCGCGTTGGAGGGCGCTGGCGAGGAGGGCCAGGTCGGTGGGGCCGTTGCCGAGTTCGCGGACCGGGCGGCGGGCGGGTGGGGCGCCGAGCTGGAGGGGGTCTATCGCGACCACGGTGGGGCGCAGGGTGGCGGTGCGGGGGATGCGGCCGCTGATCCGGGCGGTCTGGAAGGCGGTGACGCCGCCGTCCGGGCGGCGCAGGTAGCCGCGGCCGGGGGTGTCCTCCGGGAGGGCGGCCGCGTCGCCGAGGTGGATCAGCAGGTCGGAGTCGGCCGGGTCCTCGGTGCGCAGCGCGATCCGCAGCAGGGCGGCCTCGTCCACCTCGGTGCCGGCGCTCTCCTCCGGGCGGCCGGTGGCGACCGCGAGGTGGACGCCGAGCGGGCCGCCGCGGCGGGCGACGGCGGCGAGCGCGCGGGCCAGCGGGCGGCCGGCCGGGGAGGTGGGGGAGAGCAGGGCGTCGTAGTCGTCGACGACGACGACCAGCCGGGCCGGGACGGGCCCGGAGGGGGTGGTGCCCGGCCGGGGGCCGTCACCGCTGCGGGGCGGGATGATCCGGGGCACCGGGGTGGAGGCGGCGCCGACGGTGGCGGGCACGGGGACGGAGCCCACGCCCTGCTCGTCCAGGCCGTGCCCGTCCAGGCTGTGCCCGTCCAGAATGCGGGTGGCGTGCCAGGAGGCGAAGTCCAGTCCGTCGAACAGCCGCTCCCGCAGGGCGAGTTCGTCCTCCAGTGCCTCGGCGGCGAGGAGCGCGGCGCGCGGGTCGGTGGCGGCGTTGACCCGGCCGGTGACGTGCGGCAGTTCGGAGCAGCCGGACAGTCCGTCCTCGGTGGCCCTTCCCTCGACGATGGTGACGGCGAGGCGTTCGGGCCGCTCGGAGACGGCGAGCGAGGCGACCAGGGTGCGCAGCAGTTCGGTCTTGCCGGAGCCGCGGGCGCCGCCGATCAGCAGGTGCGGCCCGCCCGGGTCGGGGGAGGGCAGGGAGAGTTCGGGGTCGGCCAGGTCGAGGGTGCACAGCTCGTCCCGGGTGGTGCCGAGCAGCGCGGTGGCGGCGCCGATGCCGCCGGCGTGGGCGGCCCAGCGGGCGGACAGCTTGGCCGGGGTGACGGTGTCGAGCTGGAGCAGGTCGAGCAGCCGCAGGGCGTCCGGCAGCGGGCCGCGGGAGGCCGGGGCGGCCTCGCGCAGCGGGGCGAGGACCCGGGCCAGCCGTTCGGCCCAGGCGTCGGAGACGGCGTCCAGCGAGATCTCGTGCAGGGTCTCCCGGCCGCGGGCGACCGGGCGGTCCAGGGAGAGCTGGGTGCCGACCTCGCCGGTGATCAGCGCGGTGGCGCCGAGGCCCCGGGGGAGCAGCTCGGGCTGTTCGGCGAGGCAGATCGGGAAGATGCCGACGGCCGGACCCTGGCGCAGCAGCAGGTCGAGCGCCTGCCGGGCGGCCTCGCCGGCCGGGCGGCCGTCGACCACGACCACGGTGGCGGGGTGGCCGCCGAGGCCGGTCGGGCCGCTGAGCCGGGCGGTGAGCTCGGTCAGCCGGGCGGTGGCCTGTTCGTCGTCCAGGCCGACCAGCAGCCGGCAGTCCTGGCCGTCGGCGGGGCGCAGATGGGGCAGCCACAGCGCCCAGGCCCAGGTGTCGACGCGTTCCTCGGGGCTGCGGCCCGGATCGGCGTCGACCACGACCAGGCTCAGCCCGGTGGGCGGGTGGAGCGCGGCGAGCTGGGCGACGACGGCGCGGGTGAGGGCGTCGAGGCGCTCGCGGGGGCCGCTGAGGCCGAGGCTGCCGGCGGTCTGCAGGTCGAGGGTGACCGGGACCGCGGGCAGCACGGTGCCCGGCGTGGTGCCGGCGCCGCCGGGGCGGTCGGCGGTGCCCAGCCGCAGGGTGAGGGCGTCGGGGTGGCCGGGGCCGCGCTCCCACAGCCGGGGGCCGGGGCCGACGGCGTTGAGCAGCACGGTGGCGAGGTCGGGCCAGCGGTCGCGCTGGGCGGCGGCCTGGCGCATCCGGACGGCGGCGTGATGGCGCTCGGCGCTCTCCTGGCCGGGCGGTTCGGCGGCGCGCCCGGGCAGCAGGGAGAACAGTCCGCGGCCGCGGCCCTGGGCGGGCTCGGGGGCGGTGGGGGGCTCGATCACCGGGGCCGAGGTCCGGACCGGGCCGGGGGCGGCGAGCTGGAGGTGGCCGTTGCCGTCGGGCAGGGCGGCCCGGACGGAGGCGGGGTCGGCCGGTTCGACGACCTGCAGGGTGGACTCGCCGATCCGCAGCAGGGCGCCGTTGTCCAGCGGGACGGCGGCCTCGGCCGGCAGCGGTGGGACGATCCGGCCGTCCAGGGTGGTGCCGTTGGTGGAGCCGAGGTCGCGGACGGCGATCCGGCCGTCCTCGCCGAGGTGGAGGGCGAGGTGCAGCCGGGAGACGTCCGGGTCGTCGAGCGGGACGTCGGCCTCGCCGGAGCGGCCGATCCGGATCTCCCGGCCGTGCAGCCGGTGGACGCCGCCGGCGTCCGGGCCGCCGACCACCCGCAGTTCGGCGGCGGCGGGGGTGTCGTCGGGGTCGTCGGCGGTCGGGTCGGGCTCGTTGAGGCTGAGGACGGCGCCGTCGAGCAGTGGGGGATGGCCGAGCAGGGTGTGCTCGTCCACCCGGTGTGCCCCGGCGTACAGGTGCACATGGGTGGCGGCCCGCGGTCCGCGCACGCCGACGGCGCCGGCGAGTGCGCCCGCGATGGCGCCGAGCGCGGTGCCCACGGGCGCGGTGACCAGCACGTCCACGTAGGGGATGGCGGAGCCGGCGGCGGTCGGGCCGCTGCGCGGTCGGAGGACGGTCAGCCGGATCTGCATCTCGCCCGCGGGTCCCTTCTGCTGGTGTGATGCCTGGTACCGCTGCCCGGTGTCGTCGCGGACGCGCCGGGCGGTCGCGGCGACCCATTGGGCCACACGAGTGGCGAGTGTCCATCCTGCCATCCGGCGTGGACAGTCCGCGCACCGTACCGGATTTGACGATCTTGCGATCATCGCCATGGTGGAGGCGACGGAGGGTCAGGTCAACCGCCGCACCGGCGGCCCCGCCCCGGACGCCGGCGGCCGCCTCCGGGCCGGCACCCGCGACACGCCCGGGCGGTCCCCTAGGGGATGTCCCCCAACCCTGCTCGGACGGCCCACCGGTCACCCCAAAAACCCGTACGGACACCGTTAGAGTGGCCGCAAACACGGGCCCGGCAGGCTCACCGCACACCGGCGGGGGAGCGCCCCGCGCGGGCGGCACGGCGAGGAGTGCGACAGGTGCGGCCAGTCGGCAGCAAGTATCTGCTTGAGGAGACCCTGGGGCGGGGTGCCACCGGGACCGTCTGGCGCGGTCTGGTGCGCCAGGACGTCCAGGTGCCGGGCAGCGAGCCCGGGCAGCAGGTGGCGATCAAGGTGCTGCGCGAGGAGCTGGCGGCCGACCCGGACGTCGTGATGCGCTTCCTGCGCGAGCGCTCGCTGCTGCTGCGGCTGAGCCACCCGAACATCGTCCGGGTCCGCGACCTGGTCGTCGAGGGCGAGCTGCTGGCCCTGGTGATGGACCTGGTGGAGGGCCCCGACCTGGCCCGCTACCTGCGCGCCAACGGCCCGTTCAGCCCGATCGCGGGCTCCCTGCTGATGGCCCAGGTCGCGGACGCGCTGGCGGCCAGCCACGCGGACGGGATCGTCCACCGCGACCTCAAGCCGGCCAACGTGCTGCTCGCCTCCACCGTGGTGCAGGGCAGCGAGCAGATGCACCCGATGCTGACCGACTTCGGCATCGCCCGGCTGGCCGACTCCCCCGGCGTCACCCGCACCCACGAGTTCGTCGGCACCCCCGCGTACGTCGCCCCCGAGTCCGCCGAGGGCCGCCCGCAGACCTCCGCGGTGGACGTCTACGGCGCCGGGATCATGCTGTACGAGCTGGTCACCGGCCGCCAGCCGTTCCAGGGCGACAGCGCCCTGGCCGTGCTCCAGGCCCACCTGGCGCAGGAGCCCCAGCGGCCCAGCACCATGCCCGAGCCGCTCTGGACGGTGATCGAGCGCTGCCTGCGCAAGGACCCGGCGCAGCGGCCGAGCGCCACCGCGCTGGCCCGGGCGCTGCGGGTGGTCGCGGCCGGGGTCGGGGTGCACGCCTCCCCGGCGGCGGTGGACGAGGCGCTGGCGGTCGGCGCCCTGCTGCTGCCGGACCCGCAGCCGACCGCCGTACCCGGCACCGTGCCGGTCGTCCCCGGCACCGTGCCGGTCGGACCCGGGGCCGGGACGGAGGACCGCACCCAGGTGCTGCCGCCGGCCCCGGGCGGCCCGCAGTACGACCCGGCCGCGGCGACCCGGGTGATGGGCACCCAGCCGCCGCCCGCGCCGCCGTACGGCACCCAGGACCGCACCCAGGTGATGCCGCCCACTGCCGTGCCGCCGCCCCCGCCCGCCGGCCCGCCCGCGCCGCAGGAGGAGGCGCCGCACCCGTGGCAGACCCAGCTGCGGGCGGCGCGCGACCGCAACCAGCAGACCCAGGTCGGTTACTTCGGCCCGGAGGACTTCGAGGACCCGCAGGTCGCCCCGCCGCCGTACCAGGCGGGCCAGGGCGGGCCGGGCCACCCGCAGTCGCCGGCCGGCTACCGCCAGGACCAGCGCCGCCAGGGCCCGCCGCCCGGCTACGCCCAGCGCCCGCCGGTCGCCCCGCCGCCCTACCGGGCGGGCCAGGGCGGCCAGGGCGGCCACGGCGGTCAGGGGCCCCAGGGCGGCCAGGGCGGCCGTCCGCAGCCGCAGGGCGGCTACCGTCAGGCCCCCGCCGGGTACGGCCGGCCGCAGGGCGGCTACCCGGCGCCCCCGCCCGCCGCGCCGCCGCGCCGGGCCGAGCCGCCCGCGCCGCAGTACCGGGAGCCCCGGCCGCCCCGGGAGGAGCCGCCCGCACCGTCCCGCCGGGAGAGCGCCCCGCCGCGCGAGCGACGCCCGCGCAGCCGCAACCGGATGTACATCCCGGGACTGGGCTGCCTCAAGGGCTGCCTGATGGTGCTGCTGGTACTGGCCGTCGCCGCGATCGCGCTGTGGAACTTCACGCCGCTGCCGCACTACTGGGACAACGTCGTGAGCTGGTTCGACACCGCGCGGGACTGGGTGACCAGCGTGTTCGGCAGTTCCAGCACGTAGCGCCGGGCCGCGGGGCGGGGCCGCGCCGGTGGCTCGCGGGCGGCTGACCGGGGGTCCGGACCCGTTCCGGAAGCCAGGATTGACGCTTTGTCGACAATTCACGAGATTTCTCGCCCCGAGTCCCGCTCCACGGCCCCCAGGCGCCCCGCGCAGGGGGTCCGGGCGCGTAGGTTGGTCGCTGTTGTCCCGCCCCACCGAGCGCGCCCGGACCCCCGGAGCGCTCCCGCGCCGCCCACGGAGCAGCATTGGCACGCAAGATCGGCAGCCGGTACACCGTCCACCAGGTCATCGGCCGGGGTTCGGCCGGGACGGTCTGGCTCGGTGAGGGGCCCGACGGCCCGGTGGCGGTCAAGCTGCTGCGCGAGGACCTCGCCGCCGACCAGGTACTGGTCGGCCGTTTCGTCCAGGAGCGCACGGCGCTGACCAGCCTCGACCACCCCCGAGTGGTCGGCGTGCGCGACATGGTCGTGGACGGCAGCGACCTCGCCCTGGTGATGGAACTGGTCCAGGGCACCGACCTGCGCTCCCGGCTGGAGCGGGACGGCGCCCTCCCGCCGCAGGTCGCCGCCTCGGTCATCGCCGACGTCGCCGACGGCCTCGCGGCCGCGCACGCGGCCGGGATCGTCCACCGCGACGTCAAGCCGGAGAACGTCCTGCTCGACCTCGCCGCCGCCCCCGGCCCCGGCGGCGCCCCGCGCGCGAAGCTCACCGACTTCGGCGTGGCCCGCCTGGTCGACGCCCCGCGGCGCACCCGGGCCACCCGGATCATCGGCACCCCCGACTACCTCGCCCCCGAGATCATCGAGGGCCTGGAGCCGCGCGCCGCCGTCGACATCTACGCCCTCGCCACCGTGCTGTACGAGCTGCTGGCCGGCTTCACCCCCTTCGGCGGCGGCCACACCGGCGCGGTGCTGCGCCGGCACGTCACCGAGCAGGTGCCGCCGATCCCCGGCCTGCCGGACGGGCTGTGGCGGATCATCTCCGAGTGCCTGGCCAAGGCCCCCGCCTCCCGGCTGCGCGCGGCCGAGCTGGCTGCCCGGCTGCGCGAGCAGCTGCCCTCGCTGGCCGGGCTGCCGGTGCTGGCCGTGCCCTCCCAGGGCCGTGCCCCGGCCGAGGAGCAGCTGACCCCGGGCGAGGCGGTCTACGCCGAGGTCGACGCCGGCCCGGGCGTCCACAAGCGCCGCCGCGGCCCGGCCGTCCCGCTGGTGCCGGGCGCCGCCCCGGACTCCACCCGGGACACCCACACCAGCCTGCGCCGCCCCTCCGCCGAGGAGCTGGCCGCGTACGCCGCCGAGTCCCGCGCCCAGCGCACCGCCCCGGGCCACCGCCGGGACCGTGCCGCGCTGCTGCGCCGCCGCCGGATGCTGGCCGTGCTGCTGGCCACCGTGCTGCTGCTGGCGGGCGCCGCCGCGGCCTGGACGGCCTTCGCCGCCACCGGGCCGGGCGCCGGCCACCCGGCCCGACCGGCCGTGCACGGCACCGCCCCGCGGTCCCCGTAGCCCCCTCCGGTCCCCTCCCGGAACGGGGGTGTCGTCATGACCACCCCCGGAACCATTACGCTGGGGGCGTGGCAGCCGTCGATCCTTCCGAAGAGCTCAAGAACCTCGATACGACCATGGGGTCGATCGAGGCCGTCCTCGACCTGGACAAGATCCGGGCCGACATCGCGGTCCTGGAGGAGGAGGCAGCCGCCCCCACCCTGTGGGACGACGTCGCGAACGCGCAGAAGGTGACCAGCCGGCTCTCCTTCCTCCAGGGCGAACTGCGCCGCGTCGAGGGCCTGCGCGGCCGCATCGACGACCTGGGCGTGCTGTTCGAGCTGGCCGAGGCCGAGGACGACGCGGACACCCGCGCCGAGGCCGAGGCCGAGCTCGTCTCGCTGCAGAAGGCCGTCGAGGAGCTGGAGGTCCGCACCCTCCTCTCCGGCGAGTACGACGCCCGCGAGGCGCTGATCAACATCCGTGCCGAGGCCGGTGGCGTGGACGCCGCCGACTTCGCCGAGCAGCTGATGCGCATGTACCTGCGCTGGGCCGAGCGGCACGGGTACCCCACCGAGGTGTACGACACCTCGTACGCCGAAGAGGCCGGCATCAAGTCCGCGACCTTCACCGTGAAGGCCCCGTACGCGTACGGCACCCTCTCGGTCGAGCAGGGCACCCACCGCCTGGTCCGCATCTCGCCCTTCGACAACCAGGGCCGTCGGCAGACCTCCTTCGCCGGCGTCGAGGTGCTCCCGGTCGTCGAGCAGTCCGACCACGTCGACATCGACGAGGGCGACCTGCGGGTGGACGTGTACCGCGCCTCCGGCCCCGGCGGCCAGGGCGTCAACACCACCGACTCGGCGGTGCGCATCACCCACCTCCCGACCGGCATCGTGGTGTCCTGCCAGAACGAGCGCTCGCAGATCCAGAACAAGGCGTCCGCGATGAACGTCCTCCAGGCCAAGCTGCTCGAACGGCGCCGCCAGGAGGAGAAGGCCGCGATGGACGCGCTGAAGGACAGCGGCAGCTCCTGGGGCAACCAGATGCGCTCCTACGTCCTGCACCCGTACCAGATGGTCAAGGACGTCCGCACCGCGTACGAGGCCGGCAACCCGCAGGCCGTCCTGGACGGCGACATCGACGGCTTCATCGAGGCCGGCATCCGCTGGCGCAAGCAGCGCGAGACCAGCGCCGAGTAGGCACCCGGACACCCGCAGCCCGGACACCCGCAGCCCGGACCCACGCAGAAGGCCCCCGACCGCGACGGTCGGGGGCCTTCCGTGTGGTCGGGGGCCTCAGGCCAGCGCCTGCCGCGCGATCAGCGCCACCGCGAGCAGCCCGGCCAGCAGGGCCAGCAGCATCGCGGGGGAGAGCGCGGCGAACGGCCCCTGCTGCTCCTGCAGCCGGGCCCGGTTGGCGCGGCACACCGGGCAACGCCCGTCGCTGACGCGGCCGTTGCAGTTGGCGCACACCAGATGGTCGCACGTCATGCGATCTCCTCCTCGCTGCTACAGCCAACGCACCGGACGGGGCTTTGGTTCCCTCTTCTTACCTGTACGGGGGAGTCTGCCCTGTACGGGGGAGCGGCCGGACACGGACGCCACCTCCACTCTGCCAGGTTCTGGCGCTCACGGCTCCCGGGCTGTGAGATGGCTCGCAATTATCGGGGCACAAGTGGACATTCTCCCCCAGATTCCGGGGCCCCTCCCCGGCTGTCCCTGCGGGGCGGTCGCGGGTTCGCGTATGGTCCCAGACCGGGAGCGGCCCTCCGCGCTCCCATCGCCCGCCGCCGGACCGGGCCTCCGGGGCGGACCGACCGAGGACTGGCGCCGCCTAGGATGGCCTCCGTGATGCAGCCGTGATCAGATTCGACAACGTCTCCAAGACCTATCCCAAGCAGAACCGTCCCGCCCTGGACAACGTCTCGCTGGAGATCGAGAAGGGTGAGTTCGTCTTCCTGGTCGGCTCGTCCGGCTCGGGAAAGTCCACCTTCCTGCGCCTGTGCCTGCGCGAGGAGCGCCCGTCCACGGGTGCCGTGCACGTGCTGGGCAAGGACCTGGGCAAGCTGTCCAACTGGAAGGTGCCGCACATGCGCCGCCAGCTGGGCACCGTCTTCCAGGACTTCCGCCTGCTGCCCAACAAGACGGTCGCGCAGAACGTCGCCTTCGCGCTGGAGGTGATCGGCAAGCCCAAGAGCGCCATCAACAAGGTGGTGCCCGAGGTGCTGGAGCTGGTCGGCCTCGGCGGCAAGGAGGACCGCATGCCGGGCGAGCTGTCCGGTGGTGAGCAGCAGCGCGTGGCGATCGCCCGGGCGTTCGTGAACCGCCCGATGCTGCTGATCGCGGACGAGCCCACCGGCAACCTCGACCCGCAGAACTCGGTCGGCATCATGAAGCTGCTCGACCGGATCAACCGCACCGGCACCACGGTGCTGATGGCCACCCACGACCAGGCCATCGTCGACCAGATGCGCAAGCGGGTCATCGAACTCGACAAGGGGCTGCTCGTCCGCGACCAGGCCCGCGGCGTCTACGGCTACCAGCACTGATCCACCAGCGCTGACCCCGTGGGGCCGCCGGCCCGACCGCCAGACCGCGCAGTACCGACCCTGGAGTTGTTTCCCGCATGCGTGCCCAGTTCGTCCTGTCGGAGATCGGTGTGGGTCTCCGACGCAACCTGACCATGACCATCGCGGTCGTGGTCAGCGTCGCGCTCTCCCTCGCCCTCGCCGGTTCCTCGCTCCTGGTCCGCGACCAGGTGAACTCCATGAAGGGGTACTGGTACGACAAGGTCGAGGTGAGCATCTACTTCTGCACCAAGGCGGACGCCCGCAACTCGCCGCAGTGCGACAAGGGCGCGGCCACCGACCAGCAGGTCCAGGACATCAAGGACCAGCTGGACAAGATGACTTCGGTGGTCCAGTCGTCCACCTACGAGAGCTCCGCCGAGGCGTACAAGCACTGGAAGGAGATGAACCCGGACAACCCGCTCATCTCCGTCCTCGGCCCGGACGCCATGCCGCAGTCCTGGCGGGTGAAGCTCAACGACCCGACCAAGTACGACGTCATCCAGAGCGCCTTCGCGGGCAAGCCGGGCGTCAAGTCGGTCGAGGACCAGCGGAAGATCCTGGAGAACCTGTTCGGCCTGCTCAACGGTCTGCAGACGGCGGCCTTCGTGATCATGGTGCTGATGCTCTTCGTCGCGTTGCTGCTGATCGTCAACACCGTCCGGGTGTCGGCGTACAGCAGGCGGCGCGAGACGGGCATCATGCGCCTGGTCGGTGCCTCGAACTTCTACGTCCAGATGCCGTTCATCGCCGAGGCGGCGTTCTCCGCGCTGCTGGGTGCGGCGCTCGCCTCCGGACTGCTGATCGGCGGGCACTTCTTCGTCCAGAACTGGCTGGCCGACCGGGTGCAGTTCATCCACTTCATCGGCCTCGGCTCGGTGCTGGCGGTGATCCCGCTGCTGGTCGTGGTCGGTATGGGCATGGCCGGCATCGCGGCGTTCTTCACGCTGCGCAAGTACCTCAAGGTCTGACCCCCGCAGGTTCCTTCGGCCCCGTACGGCACTGCGCCGTACGGGGCCGTCGCCGTTCCACCCCCACTCGTTCCGGCCCGCCGCGCACGGCGCGGTGTCTACACTCCGGTGCCATGCTGCAAACTCCGCGCAGGGCGCGTCAGGTGGCCGCCCTCAGCCTGGTGTTCGGTGCCGTGCTGCTGGCCGGCGCGGCCACCGGCGCCTGGGGCGACCCGAGCGACCCGCCGCGCCGCCCCTCCGCCGACCACGCCCCGGCGGCGTCCGCCGGGCTCCCGGCGGACCCGTCCGGCCGGGCGCTGTCCGAGCAGCAGGCCGAGCACCTGCTCGCGGCCGGCGGCGACCGCTGGGGCGCCTACTACACCGCCCAGGAGTACGCGGAGTTCAGCCAGGGCCTGGACGGCCGCTACCCCGGCGTCGGCCTGTCGGTCGGCCGCGGCGAGGACGGCGTCACCGAGGTCTCCCAGGTCGTCCCGGCCGGACCGGCCGCCCGGGCCGGGATCGCCCCCGGCGACCGGCTGCTGCGGATCGGCCCGGACCAGGCCGACCGGCTGCCGGTCACCGAGGTGGTCGCCCGGCTGCGCGGGCAGGGCGACGAGCGCCGGGCCGGCTCCGAGGTCACCCTGGCCGTGCGGCGCGGCGACGGCGAGGTGCGCGAACTGCGGCTGCAGCGGGTGCTGCTGGACAGCCGGCAGGTCACCGCGGAGCACCTGGACCACGGTGTGCTGCGGATCACCGTCCGGGCCTTCACCAGCGGCGTGGCCGACCAGGTGCGCGCCGCGCTGCGCGCCCCGCACACCGGTGTGGTGCTCGATCTGCGCGGCAACTCCGGCGGGTTGGTGGACGAGGCGGTCGGCACCGCCGGGAGCTTCCTGGACGGCGGAGCGGTCGGCTCGTACCAGGAGCGCGGCGGGACGCGGGAGTTGACCGCCCCGCCCGGCGGTGACGCGCGCACCCCGCTGGTGGTCCTGGTGGACGGTGGCACGATGAGCGCCGCCGAACTGCTCGCCGGCGCCCTGCAGGACCGCAGCCGCGCCGTGGTGGTGGGCTCGCGGACCTTCGGCAAGGGCACCGTCCAGCAGCCCAGCCGGCTCGCCGACGGCGCCGTGCTGGAGATGACCGTCGGCCGCTACCACACCCCGGCCGGGCGCTCCCTGGACGGCACCGGCCTGAACCCGGACGTCCCGGCCACCGCGGGCGAGGACGCCGACGCGCTGGCCCTGCGCGTGCTCGCCGGACTCGGCACGCGCTCCTGACCGGCCGGACGGGTCCCTAAAGCAGCTGCCCGATCCGGCTCCGAAGTGCGAGAATGACCGCGCTATGGCAAAGGAAACCGGACAGAAGCTGATCGCGCAGAACAAGAAGGCGCGACACGAGTACACGATCCTCGACACCTACGAGTGCGGCCTCGTCCTCACCGGCACCGAGGTCAAGTCGCTGCGGGAGGGGCGGGCCAACCTGGTCGACGGCTACGCCTACATCCAGAACCACGAGGCGTGGATCGACAACGTCTTCATCCCCGAGTACACCCAGGGGACGTGGACCAACCACGCGGCCCGCCGCAAGCGCAAGCTGCTGCTGCACAAGCTGGAGATCCGCAAGATCGAGACCAAGGTCCGCGACGCGGGCCACACCCTGGTCCCGCTGTCGCTGTACTTCAAGGACGGCCGGGTCAAGCTGGAACTCGCGCTCGCGGTCGGCAAGAAGCTGTACGACAAGCGCCAGACGCTCCGCGAGAAGCAGGACACCCGCGAGGCGGCCCGCGCGGTGGCGGCGGCCCGGCGGCGCCAGCGGGCTTAATCCGCTGGACCCTCGCCCGTCGCCTCGCGTACTATGGCGCAAGCAACACGGACGGTCGCCGTCCGAGCTGTTTCTCAAAAAAACATGGGGATGATCGGTTTCGACAGGGGATGTTGAAACAGGGGAAGCGAGCCGAGGAACGCGGCAATGATCTCGTTAACCACGTGTCGCAAAAAAATAATCGCCAACTCTAAGCGCGATTCCCAGCAGTTCGCTCTCGCTGCCTAATAAGCACCGATAGCGCTTGGGTGTCAGACCGGGGAGTTCCCGACCCGGACCCTGGCATAATCTAGGGAACTCAACCGTCCGCCCGGGCTGCGGGGGCGGATGGGAAATCAAACAGCAGCTGGGCCTGTTGGCGGCTTGTCCGCGTGACCGCCAGGGCCGAGAAAAGCACAGCGGACTGCGCTCGGAGAAGCCCTGAATTAACTCCACTGGACCCGGGTTCGATTCCCGGCATCTCCACCACCCCATGTTCACACCGAAGGCCGTTCCCCGCTCACGCGGGGGGCGGCCTTCGAACTTTTACCGTCCTGGTGCGGCGCGTCCGGCCACCCGGGCGTA
Organism: Kitasatospora sp. NPDC101157; assembly: GCF_044768255.1. NCBI lineage: Bacteria > Bacillati > Actinomycetota > Actinomycetes > Kitasatosporales > Streptomycetaceae > Kitasatospora > Kitasatospora sp. NPDC101157. The sequence goes on from NZ_JBIWPL010000010.1 coordinate 44,919, forward strand.
GGATCATCCGTCCGCTCGTTTTCCGGAGCCGGATTCCGCCGCAACCCCGCCGCAAACCCCGAGGCCATGCAGAGCAACACGGACACCACCCCCATCACCGATCACGAGACCGTCCGCGAGCGCGAGATCGCCGGTGAGCAGCAGCACCTCGACACCGTCTACCACCGGCTGGAGGAGAAGCTCGCCGAGGCCGAGTACATCCTGGAGGACGCCGCCAAGCGGGTCCACGTCGGCACCCCCGGCGCCCTCGCCGAGCGCGACGCCCAGGTCTACCGGGCCGGCGCGCACCTCCAGCGCCTCAACAACGAGTTCGAGGACTTCCTCTTCGGCCGGATCGACCTCCAGCAGGCGGACGCCCCGGAGGAGCACGGCATCCCGTCCGACACCCCGCTGGACCCGGCCGACCCGGCCGTCGCCGAGACCCTCCACATCGGCCGCCTGGGCGTGCTGGACGCCGAGTACGGCCCGCTGGTGATCGACTGGCGGGCGCCCGCCGCCGCGCCGTTCTACCGCGCCACCCCCGTCGAGCCGGGCCGGGTCATCCGCCGCCGGGTGATCCGCTCCAAGGGCCGCAAGGTGATCGGCGTCGAGGACGACCTGCTGCGCCCCGACCTCACCCCGACCCTGGACGGCGAGGAGCTGGCCGTGGTCGGCGACGGCGCGCTGATGGCCTCGCTGGGCCGCGCCCGCAGCCACTCGATGCGCGACATCGTCTCCTCGATCCAGAAGGAGCAGGACGAGGTGATCCGCGCCGCCGCGGCCGGTGCCACGCTCGTCACCGGCGGCCCCGGCACCGGCAAGACCGCCGTCGCCCTGCACCGCGCCGCGTACCTGCTCTACCAGGACCGCCGCCGCTACGCCGGGGGCATCCTGGTGGTCTCGCCGACCCCGCTGCTGGTCTCCTACACCGAGGGCGTGCTGCCCTCGCTCGGCGAGGAGGGCCAGGTCGCCATCCGCGCCGTCGGCTCGCTGGTGGACGGCATCGAGGCGGGCACCTACGACACTCCTGAGGCGGCCCGGGTCAAGGGCTCGGCCCGGATGGTGCAGCTGCTGCGCAGGGCCGCCCGGGCGGCCCTGGAGCTGGGCGCCCCGCAGGAGCTCAAGGTGGTCGCCCGCGGCGAGGTGCTGAAGCTGGACGCGGGCCGGCTGCGGGCCGTGCGCGGCAACGTGGTGGGCTCCGGCGGCACCCCGCTGAACCTGCTGCGCCCGCGCGCCCGCCGGCTGCTGCTGGACGCCTTGTGGCAGGAGGCCACCCGGCACCTGCCCAGGCCCACCGACCACTACGCCCGGGAGCAGCGCCAGGAGGAGAAGGAGTCCTTCGACGACTACGTCTCGGACGAGCCGTCCTTCCTGGACTTCCTGGACGCCTGGTGGCCGGCCCTGAGCCCGCGCCGGGTGCTCGGCACGCTCAAGCAGGCCCGGCACACCAACCGGATCGCCCGCCGCGCCGTGACCCCGGACGAGGCGAGGCTGCTGGCCGCCTCCTGGCGGCACCTGTCGCCGGAGGGCGAGGGGGCGCTGTCGGCGCACGACGTGGCGCTGGTGGACGAGCTGCAGGTGCTGCTCGGCGAGCCGGCCCGTCCGAAGGTCCGCGAGGTGGACGCGGTGGACCTGCTGAGCGGCCTGGAGGAGGTCACCACCTTCGCCGACCGCAGCTCCCGCCAGCGCGACCGCCAGCCGGTGGAGCGCAAGGAGTACGCCCACGTCATCGTGGACGAGGCCCAGGACCTCACCCCGATGCAGTGGCGGATGATCGGCCGCCGGTCCCGGATGGCCACCTGGACCATCGTCGGCGACCCGGCGCAGTCCTCCTGGCCGTTCCCGCAGGAGGCCCAGGCGGCGCTGGACGAGGTGCTGGCCGGCAAGCCGCGCCGCCGCTTCACGCTGACCGTCAACTACCGCAACCCGGCCGAGATCGCCGAGGTCGCGGCCAAGGTGCTGGCGCTGGCCGCGCCGGGCACGCCCTCGCCGAGCGCGGTGCGCCACGTCGGCGTGGAGCCGCGCTTCGCGGCCGTCACCGACCCCTCGCCGGAGGCCTTCGGCAAGGCCGCCCGGGCCGAGCTGGAGCTTCTGCTGGGCGAGGTGGACGGCACGGTGGCGATCGTGGTGCCGATGGACCGCCGGGCCGAGGCCGCGGGCTGGGCCGAGGGCCTGGGCGAGCGCGTGGTGGCGCTGGGCAGCCTGGAGGCCAAGGGCCTGGAGTACGACGCGACGGTGGTCGCCGACCCGACCGGCATCGCGGGCGAGTCGGAGGCAGGCCTTCGGGTGCTGTACGTGGCGCTGACCCGGGCGACCCAGCGGCTGACCGTGCTGTCCGGCCCGGACGACCTGCCGGACGCGGCCGGCGTGCCCGCGCTGCTGCACGGCTGACCCGCCCCATGACGAAGGCCCCTCACCGGTGGTGAGGGGCCTTCAGACGTTTAGAACACCGACCCGCCATGCTCGCCTCGCGGCAAGTGGTCCCTCTGAGGGACGAAGGTTGGGCCCGGGGGCTTGGATCGAGCCGGTGCCTGTCCAATGTAACGCATCGGCCCGCAGAGGCAAGGAGTGGAGGGCGGAAGACCGCGGGCGGCCGGGCCCGCTTGTCGGATCCGCACACTCAATGAACGTTATTTCTGGCAATCCCTTGGAAGGTGCGACGATCGAGGTCTAGCATGCGCAGGCGATGCCTTCAACAAAATGTTGAGCCTGCGGGACAGACGGAAGAAGGAAGCGTCGATGGCGACGGTGCCCAGTGTCTCCAACTCGATCACGGTGCGACTGGAGGTCCCGGCCCGCGGCAACGCGGTCAGTGCGATCACCACGGCCGTGGAGTCCTCCGGCGGATCGGTCACCGGTCTCGACGTCACCGCTTCCGGTCTGGAGGCGCTGCGGATCGACGTGACCGTGGCGGCCTCCTCCGTGGCGCACGGCGAGGAGATCGTCGAGAAGCTGCGGGCGATCGACGGCGTGTCGATCGGCAAGGTCTCGGACCGAACCTTCCTGATGCACCTCGGCGGGAAGATCGAGATGTCCTCGAAGCTGCCGATCCGCAACCGTGACGACCTCAGCATGATCTACACCCCGGGTGTCGCCCGGGTCTGCATGGCGATCGCCGAGAACCCCGAGGACGCCCGGCGCCTCACCATCAAGCGCAACAGCGTCGCGGTGGTCACCGACGGCTCGGCGGTGCTGGGCCTGGGCAACATCGGCCCGGCGGCCGCGCTGCCCGTGATGGAGGGCAAGGCGGCCCTGTTCAAGCGCTTCGCCGGGATCGACGCCTGGCCGATCTGCCTGGACACCCAGGACACCGACGAGATCGTCGCCATCGTCAAGGCGATCGCCCCGGGCTTCGCCGGCATCAACCTGGAGGACATCTCCGCGCCGCGCTGCTTCGAGATCGAGGCCCGGCTGCGCGAGGCCCTGGACATCCCGGTCTTCCACGACGACCAGCACGGCACCGCGATCGTGGTGCTGGCCGCCCTCACCAACGCGCTGAAGGTGGTCGGCAAGGAGATCGGCGACATCCGCGTGGTGATGTCGGGCGCCGGCGCCGCCGGTACCGCGATCCTCAAGCTGCTGCTGGCCGCCGGTGTCGAGCACGCCACCGTCGCGGACGTCCACGGCGTGGTCCACCTGGGCCGTGACGACCTCAACGAGAGCCTGCGCTGGATCGCCGAGCACACCAACCGCTCGGGCCGCACCGGCACCCTCAAGGAGGCCGTGGCGGGCGCCGACGTCTTCATCGGCGTCTCGGCCCCGAACGTCCTGGACGGCGACGACCTGGCCACCATGGCGGAGCAGGCCATCGTCTTCGCGCTGGCCAACCCGGACCCGGAGGTCGACCCGGCCGTCGCCCGGCAGACCGCCGCCGTGGTCGCCACCGGCCGCAGCGACTTCCCGAACCAGATCAACAACGTGCTGGTGTTCCCGGGCGTCTTCCGCGGCCTGCTGGACGCCCAGAGCCGTACGGTCAACACCGAGATGATGATCGCCGCCGCCCGGGCGCTGGCCACCACCGTCGGCGACGACGAGCTGAACGCCAACTACATCATCCCGAGCGTCTTCCACAAGGACGTCGCCAAGACCGTCGCCGCCGCGGTGCGCGACGCCGCCCTGGCCGACGCCCAGGCGCCCGCCCCGGCCCGTCCGACCCCCGGCATCGTCGGCACCCTCGACACCTCCGCGTTCCCGGTCGTCAAGCTCTGAGGACGGCACTCGACGACGTGTCGTCGATCGGTCAAATGTCCGATTAGCGGCCATACTCGCCCAAGCCCGCCCCGAACCCTTGCGACACAAGGGCGAGGGGCGTGTTTGGGCTTGTCGTGCCTAGGGCGTACGGTAGCCCTGCACGGGGCAGGCGTGTCCGACAAGTACGGAACGTCCCCCTGGTCTTCCGGCGTGTCGTCCTGACCGCCGCCCGCGCCCGGTCCGCCGGAGCCGACGGAGCGTCACACCTCCAACGGGCGGGCGTTGTTCGGGTGGCTCGGCCGGGGCCCGATTGGCTTTCTCGGGGCCGGTCGGGGCAGGATTCGTTCCCAGGCGGGCGGGCGGGCCTTCGACGGCTCCGGCGCGCGGCATCGGGTTCGGACCCGGCCTGCGACCACGCATTGCCTGCATGAGCACAGTGTGCGGACCTGCGGCCCATCCGGGTGCCCCCCGGTGGGAGCACCGATGGGCCCCCGCACACCGCAAGCGAACAGACCACAGGAGTACACATGAACCGCAGTGAGCTGGTGGCCGCGCTGTCCGAGCGCGCCGAGGTGACCCGCAAGGACGCCGACGCCGTTCTGGCCGCCTTCGCCGAGATCGTCGGCGAGGTCGTCGCCAAGGGCGACGAGAAGGTCACCATCCCCGGTTTCCTGACCTTCGAGCGCACCCACCGCGCTGCCCGCACCGCCCGCAACCCGCAGACCGGTGAGCCGATCCAGATCGCGGCCGGCTACAGCGCCAAGGTCAGCGCCGGCTCCAAGCTGAAGGAAGCCGCCAAGGGCGCCTGAGTCACCCCTTGAACGCCCGAGAGGCCGGGCTCCCCGCGGGGAGCCCGGCCTCTCGCCGTGCGTCGGCCGTTACGCGTCGACCAGCTGCTCGCTGGGCAGCTCGACGTGGGCGCCGAGGTCCCGCAGCTTCTCCATGAAGTTCTCGTAGCCGCGGTTGATCAGGTCGATGCCGTGCACGGTCGAGGTGCCCTCGGCCGCCAGCGCCGCGATCAGGTACGAGAAGCCGCCGCGCAGGTCCGGGATGACCAGCTCGGCGCCGATCAGCTTGGACGGGCCGGAGACGACCGCGGAGTGCAGGAAGTTGCGCGCGCCGAAGCGGCACGGGGTGCCGCCCAGGCACTCGCGGTAGAGCTGGATGTGCGCGCCCATCTGGTTCAGCGCGCCGGTGAAGCCCAGGCGGGACTCGTACACCGTCTCGTGCACGATGGACAGCCCGGTGGCCTGGGTCAGCGCGACCACCAGCGGCTGCTGCCAGTCGGTCTGGAAGCCCGGGTGGACGTCGGTCTCCAGGGCGATCGCCTTGAGCTCGCCGCCCGGGTGCCAGAAGCGGATGCCCTCGTCGTCCACCTCGAAGGCGCCGCCGACCTTCCGGAAGGTGTTGAGGAAGGTCATCATCTCCAGCTGGCGGGCGCCGCGGACGTAGATGTCGCCCTTGGTGGCGAGCGCCGCGCAGGCCCAGGAGGCGGCCTCCAGGCGGTCCGGCAGGGCGCGGTGGGTGTAGCCGCCCAGCTCGTCCACACCGGTGATCAGGATGGTGCGGTCGGTGCCCAGGGTGATGATCGCGCCCATCTTCTGCAGCACGCAGATCAGGTCGACGATCTCCGGCTCGATGGCCGCGTTGCGCAGCTCGGTGACGCCCTCGGCGAGGACGGCCGTGAGCAGCACCTGCTCGGTCGCCCCCACCGAGGGGTAGGGCAGCTCGATCTTGGTGCCGCGCAGCCGCTGCGGGGCGACCAGGTAGGTGCCCTGGGGGTGCTTCTCGATGGTGGCGCCGAACTGGCGCAGCACCTCGAAGTGGAAGTCGACGGGCCGGCCGCCGATGTCGCAGCCGCCCAGGCCCGGGATGAAGGCGTGGCCGAGACGGTGCAGCAGCGGGCCGCAGAACAGGATCGGGATCCGCGAGGAACCGGCGTGGGCGTCGATGTCGGCCACATTGGCGCTCTCGACGTGCGAGGGGTCGAGGATCAGCTCGCCGTCCTCGTCACCGGTGCGCACGGTCACGCCGTGCAGCTGCAGCAGGCCGCGGACCACCTTGACGTCGCGGATGTCCGGGACGTTGCGCAGTCTGCTGGGGCCCTGGCCGAGGAGGGCGGCGACCATGGCCTTGGGGACCAGGTTCTTCGCTCCGCGGACGCGGATCTCGCCTTCGAGCGGGTTTCCGCCGTGGACCAGCAGGACGTCGTCGGTCATCGTTCTCGCAATCCGGGGTGCCAGAGGAGTGGGAACGGCTCCGGTACGGAACCGCTGGTGGACCGGTGGTACGGGCGTACGGGCGCGTTCGGGCCCCCGGAGAATCCGAGTCGGCACCGTAGAGGGGCGTCCACCATCCGTAGATGGTAGTAGGCGTCCCGATGGTTCCCGTGAGCCTCTCCCGTGATGGTGCTCTCTCCGGCCCCGCTCACGCCCGCCGGTTCGGCCGTACGGGTGTTCGTCCGGCGCGGCGGGGTTTCGAGTGTTGCGGTGTCCGACCGGTGCCGTTCTGCGGGATCATGTGTGGCATGACGGCGGCCCATTCGCACGGAGGCCGGTCGCACACCGGCCGTCTGCTCGTCGCGACGCCCGTGCTCACCGATCCCAATTTCGCCCGTGCGGTGGTACTGCTCCTCGACCACGACGCCGAGGGGGCGCTCGGCGTGGTGCTCAACCGGCCCACGCCGGTCGAGGTGGGCAGTGTCCTGGACGGCTGGGGAAGACTCGTCGGGCAGCCGGCGGTGGTCTTCCAGGGCGGTCCGGTGGCGCTGGACTCGGCGCTCGGCCTGGCGGTCGCTCCCGGGGAGCCGGGCTCCGGCGAGCCGCTCGGCTGGCGGCGGGTGCACGGCGCGATCGGCCTGGTGGACCTGGAGGCGCCGCCCGAGGTGCTGGCCGGGGAGCTGGGGAGCCTGCGGATCTTCGCCGGGTACGCCGGCTGGTCCCCGGGCCAGCTGGAGGCCGAGCTGGAGACCGGCGCCTGGTACCTGGTGGACTGCGAGCCCGGGGACGTCTCCAGCCCCGAGCCGGAGCGGCTGTGGCGCGCGGTGCTGCGCCGCCAGCGCGGTCCGCTGGCGCTGCTGGCGACCTACCCGGACGACCCGACGATGAACTGAGCGGCCGCCCGGGGCCGGGCGGCGGCGCGACACTGGCCCGGTTTCCGGCGGCGCCCATAGACTTGGCACTCATGAGCACTCTTGAGCCCGAGCGCGGCCTCGGCACCGGCACCCTGGTCGAGCCCGTCCCGCAGGTGTCCCACGGGGACGGCGACCACGAGCGCTTCGCGCACTACGTCCAGAAGGACAAGATCATGGAGAGCGCGCTCTCCGGGTCCCCGGTCGTGGCGCTGTGCGGCAAGGTGTGGGTGCCCGGGCGCGACCCGAAGAAGTACCCGGTCTGCCCGATGTGCAAGGAGATCTACGACGGCATCGGCAAGCCCCAGGGCGGCGACGGCGACAAGCAGTAGCCGTCCGTCCACGGGACGTCGTTTTGCATAGCACCGCGTTTCCGAAGTGGTCTATGCCAATCGTGGCGGGCCTGGGCAGGATGTCGGAATGGACCTCATTCCCGCACCTTCGAGTGCCGTCCGGCGCCCGGACGAGGACTTCCCGCTCGACGCCACCACCACGCTGACCGCGCCGCCCGGCCTGTCCGACGCCGAGCGGTGGCTGCGCGGCACGCTGTCCGCGGCCACCGGGCTCCCGTTCGGCCCGGGCCGGCCGGGTACGGGCATCGAACTGGCCCTGGACGACGCGCTGGCCGCCGAGGCGTACCGGATCGCGGTGCGCCCCGGCCACGCCCTGCTCGCCGCGGGCGGCCCGGCCGGCGCGCTCTGGGCCGCGCAGACCCTGCGGCAGCTGCTCGGGCCGGACGCGTACCGCCGCTCCCCGCTGCGCCGGGAGGGCTGGGTGCTGCCCGGCGCGGACATCGCGGACGCGCCCCGGTTCGGCTGGCGCGGCGCGCTGCTGGACGTCGCCCGGCACTTCCTGCCCAAGTCCGACGTGCTGCGCTTCGTCGACCTGCTGGCGGCGCACAAGCTCAACGTGCTGCACCTGCACCTGACCGACGACCAGGGCTGGCGGGTGGAGATCAAGCGCTATCCGAGGCTGACCGGGCGCGGCGCCTGGCGGGAGCGCTCGATGGTCGGCTACCGGTCCGCGCAGCGCCGGGACGACCGCCCGCACGGCGGCTACTACACCCAGGACGACCTGCGCGAGATCGTCGGCTACGCGGCTGCGCGCGGGGTCACCGTCGTTCCGGAGATCGACCTGCCCGGCCACACCCAGGCCGCCGTCGCCGCCTACCCCGAGCTGGGCAACACCGACGCGGTGGACACCTCCGCGCTCGGCGTCTGGACGGACTGGGGGGTGAGCCACCACGTGCTCAACGCCTCCGAGGAGACCCTGCGCTTCTTCGAGGGGGTGCTGGAGGAGGTCCTGGAGCTGTTCCCGTCCGAGTTCGTCCACCTCGGCGGCGACGAGTGCCCCAAGGAGCAGTGGAAGGAGAGCGCCGCCGCCCAGGCCCGGATCCGCGAGCTGGGCCTGGCCAACGAGGACGAGCTGCAGAGCCACGTCATCCGGCACTTCGACCGGTGGCTGGCCGAGCGCGGCCGCCGGCTGATCGGCTGGGACGAGATCCTGGAGGGAGGGCTCGCGCCCGGTGCGGCGGTCTCGTCGTGGCGCGGGTTCGGCGGCGGGATCGCGGCCGCGAGGGCCGGGCACGACGTGGTGATGTGCCCCGAGCAGCACGTCTACCTCGACCACCGGCAGGCGGACGGGCCGGACGAGCCGGTCCCGGTCGGCTTCGTGCGCACGCTGGAGGACGTCTACCGCTTCGAGCCGGTCCCGCCGCAGCTGGACGAGGCCGCCGCCCGGCACGTCATCGGCACCCAGGCCAACCTGTGGAGCGAGTTCGCGGACAGCGCCCGGGACGTCGACTACCGGGTCTTCCCCCGGCTGGTCGCCTTCGCCGAGGTCGCCTGGTCCGAACTGCCCGCCGACCCGGCCGAGCGCGACTACCCGGCCTTCGAGCGCCGGCTGCGCGGCCACCTGGAGGTGCTGGACGCGCTGGGCGTGGAGTACCGCCCGATGGACGGGCCGCATCCGTGGCAGCGTCGGCCCGGGGTGGCGGGACGGCCGATCGAGGGGCCGCCGCCGGTGCGCTGAGGCGGTGCCCCGGTGCGCCGATGTGACCACCGGGAACTTATGGGCGGTCATCTGACGTCAAGAACAGATGAACATCTGCCCCGGCTCGATCGGAGTCGGGGCAGATACCGCCCGGTATCCGTCCCAATCGGGCAGTCCCGTTCACCGGTCCCGAAATGATCATCGAGCATTGTGTGCCAGAGTTGCCCAACCCGGCCCGATCGCCCGTACCCTACGGCCAGGCCGGGCTGCTGACGCGGACAGTGCGGCCGCGGCCGCGGGCGGCAGGCGATCGATGAGCAAGTGGAGCACGGTGGGACCCAGGTGAACCGGACGATCATGCTGCCGGCCTCGCTCGACGAGGCCGTCGACGCGCTGGCCGCCGCCCCGGCCGCGGTACCGGTGGCCGGAGCCACCGACCTCATGGAGGCCGTCAACGCCGGACGGCTGCGCCCCGCCGCCCTGGTCGGCCTCGGCCGGATCACCGAACTGCGCGGCTGGCGCTACGAGGACGGCGGCACCGCGGTGCTCGGCGCCGGACTCACCCACGCCCGGATGGACCGCCCCGACTTCGCCGCGCTCATCCCCGCCCTGGCCGACGCCGCCCGCACCGCCGGCCCGCCGCAGGTCCGCAACGTCGGCACCCTCGGCGGCAACATCGTCACCGCCGCCCCGGCCGGCGACACCCTCCCGGTGCTCGCCGCCCTGGAGGCCACCGTCACCCTCGCCCGGGCCGGCGCCAGCCGCGAGGTGCCGGTCAGTCACCTGCTGACCGGCCTCGACCCGGTGCGCCCCGGCGAACTGCTCACCTGGGTGCGGGTCCCGCTGCTGCACGCGCCGCAGGTCTTCCTCAAGGCCACCGGCCGCAGCGGCCCGGCCCGCGCCACCGCCTCCGTCGCGCTCGTCCTCGACCCGGCCCGGCGCGCCGTGCGCTGCGCCGTCGGCGCCGTCGCCCCGGTGCCGCTGCGCCCGCTGGAGGCCGAGGCCTGGGTGGCCGGCTGCATCGACTGGGACGGCAGCCGGGAGATCGACCCGGCGGCCGGCGCCGCCTTCGGCGAGTACGTGGCCGCCGCCTGCGTCCCCGACAACTACGGCGCCGAGGGCGCCTGGGAGGCCGTGACCGAGGGGCCGACGGCGGCCGCCGTTCGGCTGCGGCGTACCGTATCGGTGCTGGCCCGACGGGCACTGGGAAGGGCGCTGAAGTGACAACAGACCCCATCGAGACCCTCGACGCCGATCCGCTCGGCCTCGCTCCGCAGGTCAGCCGGGAGCTGCGCCCGTGCGCCTCCTACACGCTGCGGGTCAACGGTTTCGAACGGCCCGTCACCGACGCCTGGATCGGCGAGAGCCTGCTCTACGTGCTGCGCGAGCGGCTCGGCCTGGCCGGCGCCAAGGACGGCTGCGAGCAGGGCGAGTGCGGGGCCTGCTCGGTGCAGGTGGACGGCCAGCTGGTGGCCGGCTGCCTGGTGCCCGCCGCGCTGGCCGCCGACAGCGAGATCAACACCGTCGAGGGCCTGTCGGCCGGCGGCGCCGCGAGCGACGTCCAGCAGGCGCTGGCCGCCTCCGGCGCCGTGCAGTGCGGCTACTGCACCCCGGGCATGGCGATGGCCGTGCACGACCTGCTCCAGCGCAACCACCGGCCCACCGAGGTCGAGGCCCGGCAGGCGCTGTGCGGCAACCTCTGCCGCTGCACCGGCTACCGCGGCGTGCTGGCCGCCGTCCAGACCGTCGCGGACGCGCGCGCGCTGGAGGCCGAGGAGGCGGAGCGGGCCGCCGCGACCGCCGCCGGGGAGGCCGCCGCCGAACCGTCCGCCGAGGCCGGGGCGCCGGGCACCTCCGCCGCGCCCGCCGAACAGGCCGCCGCCGTGGGGCAGCCGGCCGCCGTCGAGCCCGAGCCGGTCGTCGTGCCGCCGGTCCACGCCGCCGCCGAGGCCTGGATCGAGCACGTCCCCCAGCCGCCCGCCGAGCCCGCCGCCGCCCCCGACCAGGCCCAGGCGCAGGACCAGCCGCCGGCCGAACAGCCGTACGGCGACAGCGGCTACGACACCGGCGTGTACGACACCGGCGTGTACGACACCTCCGCCCTGACGGCGATGCAGCCGGGCATCCCCGCCCAGGCCGCCGACGACCAGGTGTACTACCAGCCGCAGGGCTACCCCGAGCAGCCGTACCAGGCCACCCCCGCCCACGGCACCTACGTGCCGGCCGGCTACCCGGACGGCCAGCAGCAGAACGGCTACGACACCGGCTACGACACCGGCTACGACGCGCCGGTCTACGAGCCCACCCCCGCGCACGGCACCCCGCTGCCCGGCGCCGTCCACGACGGCACGCCCCCGCACGGCACCCCGTACCCGGACCCGCACGGCATCCCGTACCCGGACCCGCACGGTGCCCCGGCCGACGGCGGTGGGCCGCCCGGCGCCCCGACCCTCGGCGTCCCCTACGGCGCCACCCCCGCCCACGGCATCCGGCTCCCCGAGGACGACCACGCATCATGACGTCGCCTACCGACATCGGCGCAGCACTCCAGCAGGACGGCGGCGAGGGCGGCGCCGCACCGGAACCCTTCGGCCTGGGCAGCTCACCGCTGCGCAGCGACGCGCTGCCCAAGGCGCTCGGCATCTACCCGTACGCCGCCGACCTGTGGGCCGAGGGGCTGCTGTGGGGCGCGGTGCTGCGCTCGCCGCATCCGCACGCCCGGATCCGCGGCATCGACACCTCGGCCGCGCTCGCCCTGCCCGGGGTGCACGCCGTGGTCACCGCCGCCGACCTGCCGCCCGGCCCGGACGGCCTGCCGGACGGCGCCCCGGCCGGTCCGATCGTCGCCGACCGGCCGGTGCTGGCCGCGGGCGTGGTGCGCCACCACGGCGAGCCGATCGCGGCCGTCGCCGCCGACCACCCGGACACCGCCCGGCTGGCGGTCGGCCTGATCGCGGTCGACTACGAGCCGCTGGAGGCGGTCACCGACCCCGAGCAGGCGTTCACCGCCCCTGCGCTGCACCCGGACGGCAACCTGTTCCGCCACCTGCCGCTGCGCACCGGGGACCCGGACGCGGTCGGCGAGATCGTCGTCGAGGGCCTCTACCAGGTCGGCCGGCAGGACCCGGCCCCGCTCGGCGCCGAGGCCGGGCTGGCCGTGCCGCGCCCGGACGGCGGGGTGGAGCTGCACCTGTCCTCCACCGACCCGCACGGTGACCGCGACCGGACCGCCGCCTGCCTCGGTCTGGAGCCGGACCGGGTCCGACTGGTGGTCACCGGCGTGCCCGGCGCCACCACCGACCGCGAGGACCTCTCCTTCCAGGTCACCCTGGCGCTGCTGGCGCTGCGCACCGGCCGCCCGGTGAAGATGACCCTCACCCGCGAGGAGTCCTTCCACACCCACCCCTCGCGCCACCCCGCCCTCCTGCGCTACCGCCACCACGCCGACGCCGAGGGCAAGTTGGTGAAGGTGGAGGCGCAGATCCTGCTGGACGGCGGCGCCTACGCGGACGTCTCGGCCGAGGCGCTGGCCGCCGCGACGGCCTTCTCGGTCGGCCCTTACGTCTGCCCCAACGTGTTCGTGGACGCCTGGGCGGTGCGCACCAACAACCCGCCGGCCGGGCGGATGCGCGGCGAGGGCGCGCTGCAGGCCTGCTTCGCGTACGAGTCGCAGCTGGACCAGCTGGCCGCCCGGGTCGGTGTGGACCCGGTGGAGATCCGCCGCCGGAACGCGATGTCCACCGGTGACCCGCTGCCCACCGGACAGGCCGTCACCTGCCCGGCGCCGGTGAAGGCGCTGCTGGACGCGGTGGCCGCCGAGCCGCTGCCGGCCCTGCCGGTGGACGACCCGGACGCCGAGTGGCTGCTGCCCGGCGGGCCGGGCGGCGCCGGGGACCCGGCCGCGGTGCGGCGCGGGATCGGCTACGCCGTCGGCATGGTGCACATGCTGGGCGCCGAGGGCGAGGACGAGGTCTCCACCGCCACCGTGCGGGTCAGCGGCGATCACGCCACGGTGATCTGCGCGGCCGTCGACGCCGGGCAGGGCTTCGCCACGCTGGCCCGGCAGATCGTGCAGACCGTGCTGGGCGTCAGCGAGGTCTACATCGCGCCGGCCGACAGCGACCAGTCGATCGCCGGGCCCTCCGCGCGGGGCCGGCACACCTGGGTGTCCGGCGGGGCGGTCGAGCGGGCCGCGCTGATGGTCCGTCACCAGCTGCTGCAGCCGATCGCGGCCAACTTCGGGATGTCGGTGGAACTGCTGCAGATCGCCGACGGCAAGATCACCTCCTACGACGGGGTGCTCGGCATGCCGGTCGCCGAGGCGCTGGAGGGCAAGGAGCTCTGGGCCACCGCCCAGTGCCGCCCGCACCCGACCGAGCCGCTGGACGAGTCCGGGCAGGGCGACGCCTTCGTCTCCATCTCCTTCTGCGCGATGCGCGCGGTGGTGGACGTGGACATCGAGCTGGGAGCCGTGCGGGTGGTCGAGATGACCGTCGCCCAGGATGTCGGCCGGGCGCTCAACCCGCGCCAGATCGAGGACCGGATCGAGGCGGGCGTGGCCCAGGGCGTGGGCCTGGCGCTGATGGAGGACCTCCAGACCACGGGCGGGCTGCTGGGCAACCCCTCGCTCACCGGCTACCGGATGCCCACCTCGCTGGACACCCCGGAGGTGCGGATCGCCGCCCTGCTGGAGGAGCGGGACGTGGTGGCCACCTTCGGCGCCAAGGCGGTCAGCGCGGTGCCCGCGGTGGTCGCGCCCTCGGCCGTCGCCGCCGCCGTCCGGGCCGCCACCGGCCTGCCGGTCGGCCGGCTGCCGATCCGGGCGGAGGACGCCGTCACGGCCTGAGCGCGGAATCCGGATCCGAATGCGCGGATCCGGAACGGAGAACGCGGAATTGCCGGTCGACCTTTTCGGGCCGACCGGTAATTCCCTTTTTCGAGGCCGTGGCGGGAATTGAACCCGCGTACACCGCTTTGCAGACGGTTCCCTGAGCCACTCGGGCACACGGCCAGTGAATTCAGGATGGCCGATCCCCGGAATGGGGTCAATGAACTCGTGTGAATTCCGTGTGTCAATCCGTGCTACCGTCGGAGGCGGTGGCTGCCTTCCCGCCACCCCGGACGAGCGCGTCGTACCCGGTGACGACAAGACGACGCAGTTCAGCGGCAATCCGGCCGCTGTGGACTGCGGAGGTACGGCCGTCATGGCTTGGCTCGTTCTGATCGTCTCGGGTCTCCTGGAGACCGTGTGGGCGGTGGCCCTGGAATCGTCCAAGGGCTTCTCCCGACTCGTTCCCGGCCTCGTCTTCGGCGTCGCGCTGCTGCTCAGCATGGGCGGACTGGCGTACGCGATGCGCACCATCCCGATCGGCACCGGCTACGCCGTCTGGGTCGGCATCGGCGCGGTCGGCACCGCGCTCTACGGCATGGCCGTCCTGGGCGACCCGGCGACAGCGGCCCGGATCGGCTGCCTGCTGCTGATCGTCTCCGGCGTGGTGGGGCTCAAGGTGCTGCACTGACCCGCCGGGGCCACCGGTCCTAGGCCCGCGGACCGATCCGGTCACCGACTCTGGTCAGGGGCCACGAGAGCGGACGGCCCTTACGATGTCACGTATGACCACTGCCTCCCCCACCTCGGTCGACTCCGCCCCGATACCCACCGGAACCGACCCCGGCGGCGGGGTCCTCAGCGGCCGCTACCGCGCGCTGACGCTGGGGATCGTGTCGGTGGTCCTGGTGATCGCCTTCGAGGCGACCGCCGTCAACACCGCGATGCCGACCGCGGCCCGCCAGCTGAACGGCCTCGGGCTGTACGCCTTCGCCTTCTCCGGCTACTTCACCACCACGCTGTTCGCCCTGGTCGTCTCCGGCCAGTGGTGCGACCGGCGTGGCCCGCTTCAGCCGCTGTTCGCCGGCATCGCGGTGTTCGGCGCGGGCCTGGTGGTGGCCGGGACGGCCCCCGGGATGTGGGTGTTCGTGGCCGGGCGGGCGATCCAGGGCCTGGGCGGCGGGCTGGTGATCGTCGCGCTGTACGTGGTGGTCGGCCGGGCCTACCCGGAGCGGCTGCGGCCGTCGGTGTTCGCCGCCTTCTCCTCGGCCTGGGTGCTGCCCTCGATCGTCGGGCCGCTGGTCTCCGGGGCCGTCACCCAGCACCTCGGCTGGCGCTGGGTGTTCCTGGCCGTGCCGGTGCTGATCCTGCTGCCGCTGGGCGTGATGGGCCCGGCGCTGGCGCGTTCCGAGCGGGAGCACCCGGTGCCGCGGGGGGCGGACTTCGACCGCCGCCGCACCCTGCTGGCCGCGATGGCCGCGGTCGGCGCCGGACTGCTGCAGTACGCGGGCCAGCGGCGCGACCTGGTCGGGCTGCTCCCCGGGATCGCCGGGGCGGCGCTGCTGGTGCCGGCCGTCCTCGGGCTGCTGCCCGAGCGGACCCTGCGTGCCGGGCGCGGGCTGCCGACCGTGATCCTGCTGCGCGGGGTGGCGGCGGGGGCGTTCTTCGCCGCCGAGGCCTTCATCCCGTTGATGATGACCACCCAGCGCGACTTCTCGCCGACGCTGGCCGGGCTCACCCTGACCAGCGGCGGGCTCTCCTGGGCGCTGGGCTCCTGGCTGCAGGGGCGGCCGGGGGCGGAGCGCTACCGCGGGGCGATGATCCGCGGCGGCTTCGTGCTGACCGCGGTGGCGATCGCGGGCGCCGCGCTGGTGCTGATCCCGGCGGTGCCGTCCTGGACGGCGTCGGTGGCCTGGGGCGTCGGCGGCGTCGGGATGGGGCTGACGGTCGCCAGCGTCAGCGTGCTGATGATGCGGCTCTCGGCGCCCGAGGACGCGGGGGCCAACTCGGCCGCGCTGCAGATGAGCGACGCGCTGGGCAACGTGCTGCTGACCGGCGCGGCGGGTGTGCTGTTCGCGGCGCTGGGCGGCGGCGCGCTCGCCGCCGCCCACGACGGCGCCGGGGCCGGGGCCTCGCCCGGCGCCTTCGCCGCGATCCTGCTGGTGATGGCCTCGGTGGCGGTGCTGGGGGCGCTGCTCGCCGGCCGGGTCCGGGCCCGGACCTGACCGTCCGACGCCCGGCGGTCAGCCGGCGGTGGGGGAGGGGACCGGGGGCGCCGCCGGGGTGCCGAGGAAGTTCTCCCACCCGCCGGCCGGGGACTGGCCGGGGCCGAGGCTCTGCAGCTTGCGCAGCACCGCCGGGTCCTGGGCGTCCAGCCAGTCCACCAGCTGGCGGAAGGAGACCAGCCGGACCTCGGGCCTCTCCGCGATCGACTTGAGCGCGTCCTCGACGGCGTTCATGTAGATGCCGCCGTTCCACTCCTCGAAGTGGTTGCCGATGATGTACGGCGCCCGGTTGCTGTTGTAGGTGCGGTCGAAGCCCATCAGGTAGGAGTCCCGGGCCTGGGTCTGGAAGCCCGGGTAGAGCGCCGGGTCCGCCTTGGTGTTGGGGCCGCACTGGTTGAACATGATGTTGTAGTCCATCGACAGCACCTGGAAGGTGTGCCCGGGGAAGGGGATGGACTGCAGCGGGAGGTCCCACAGGGCCCCGCCCTGGATCTTCTGCGGCCACACCTGGGTGCCGTTGCCGCTGCTGTCGTAGCGCCAGCCACGCTTGACCGCGGTGGGCAGCAGGTTGCGCTGGCCCTCCAGGCAGGGGGTGCGGCTGCCGATCAGCTCCTTGCGGTAGTCGAAGGGCAGCGCCGGCAGGTCGGTGAAGCCGGTGTTGGTGCGCCAGTTCGTCACGAAGTCCATCGCCTGCTGGATCTCGCTGTCCCACTCCTCCGGGGACCACTGGCCGACCCCGGTGGAGCCGCAGAAGTGGCCGTTGAAGTGGGTGCCGATCTCGTGGCCCTCCAGCCAGGCGGCGTGCACGTTCTCCAGGGTGTCGTGGATGTGCTGGTCGCTCAGGTAGCCGATCTCGGAGGCACCGACCTTGTGCTGCGGCGGGCGGTACAGGTCCTTCTTGGACTCGGGCAGCAGGTAGAGGCCGCTGAGGAAGAAGGTCATCGAGGCGTTGTGCTCCCGGGCCAGCCGGCGGAAGCGGGCGAACAGGCCGTTGTCGAGCTCGCCGGCGCCGTCCCAGGAGAAGACCACGAACTGCGGGGGCCGCTGGCCGGGCTGGAGCCGCTCGACGACGGGCTGGTGCGGCTGGGGGCCGGTGTCCGAGGTGGAGCCGTCGCCGATCAGCACGGTCTGCGGCTTCTGCGGGGCCGGGGCCGGGGTGGCGCTCTGGTCGCCGGGCTTCGGGGCGACCGGGACCGCGTTGCCGGCCTTGTGCTCCCCGCCCCCGCCGGCCCGGTCACTGCCGCAGCCCGCCGCCAGGGTGGCGGCGGTGACCGCTCCGGCGGCCAGCAGGGTTCGGCGGGAGAGCGCGTCCATGGTCACTCCGTTCATGAGGCGATCGGCAGGCGTGCGGCGTGCCGGCGACGGGGGTGCGTGCGGCGTGCGTGCGGGCGGGCGGCGGGCCCGCGGCAGGCGTGCGGCGTGCGGAAGTCCGGTCCGACCGGAGGGGGATGGAGCCCGTGACCGGGTCAGCATGCCATGAGGGCCGAAACGGTCCGAGAGGCGCAGCGAACGGTCGTGATCGATCGCCCGATTGACGCAACCGCACCGGCGGGCCGGGACGTCGATGCTGTTCGACGGGTGGTGAGCGCCGCGGCCGTACGCGGGACAGCGCCGTCACGCTGGGTCGCCGGGCCCTCGCCGAGCGCAGGACCAGGGCCGTCGACCCTGCCGATCGGCGGGTGCGGATAGGACCGCGATGGGGACGTGCCTTAGGGTCCGATCCGATTGAATGAGTTCCCAGGAAACTCTCAGGAACGGGATCCGAGCGGCAGAGGGGAGCACCCGTGGGCGTCCAGCGGAGCAGGAGCCCCTGGCCGGGCACCCTGGCGGCCGGTGCCGCGTTGGTGCTCGGCGCCTGGCTGCTGCACGGCGGCGGCTCGGTCGTCCTGCCGCCCGCGCCCGGCACCGGGCAGGCGCTGTCCGGCTTCGCCCCGGTCTCGGTCGTCCCGCCGCTCGGCCCGTCGGCCCCGACCAGGATCCGCATCCCGTCCGTGCGGCTGGACGCCCCGGTCACCGAGCTGGGCCTGGACCTGGACGGCCACCTCCAGGCCCCGCCCGCGGCCGACCGCAACCTCGCGGGCTGGTACCGCGGCGGCGCCAGCCCCGGCCAGCGCGGCACCGCCATCCTGGCGGGGCACGTCGACAACGGGTCCGGGCCGGCCGTCTTCTACCACCTGGGAGCGCTCCGCCGGGGCGACCGGATCGAGATCATCCGGGCCGACGGTGCCACCGCCGTCTACCAGCTGTACGCCATCGAAGTGCACGACCGAAAGGACTTCCCGGACGACCGGGTCTACCGCCAGGCCGCCGACGCACAACTGCGGGTGATCACCTGCGGCGGCGCGTACAGCGAGGAACACGGCTACGAGGGCAACGTCGTGGCCTACGGATTCCTGGCCGACACCAGAGCGCCGGGCAAAGCCGCATGAGCACGCTCACCCTCGCCACCCGCTGGAACCCGATCGACTGGCCGCTCACCCACGGTCCCGTCCCGTACGCGTTGCTCGCCGCGGGCTGGGTCGCGCTCGCCCTGCTGGCGGTGTCCCGGCACGAGCGCTGGCGCGCCCCGCGCATCCTCGGGGCGCTGCTGCTGGGCGCCGTGCTGACCGTCCTGGTGAAGGTCGTCGTCGACGACTGGTGGCACCCGTTCCCGGAGGGCACCCCGGACTTCGTCCTGCGCTGGACGGCCGTCGCGCTGTTCGCCGTCGCCCTGCTCTGCTTCCGGGCGCCGCTGCTGCCCACCCGCCGCAGGTTCCTGGCCGTCGGCGGCCTCACCCTGGTGGTGGTGATGGCCGCCTCGCAGGTCAACCGGGGCTTCGACCAGTACCCGACCGCCCGGGCCATGCTGGCGCCGCGCACCGACGAACTGACGACGGGACGGGCCGCCGCCGTGGTGCAGGGCTCGCCGGGCCGCCCGCTCTCCGAGCTCTGGCACCCGCCGGCCGGGCTGCCGGCCAAGGGCACCCTCTCCACCGTGACCGTCCCCGGCACCAGGTCCGGCTTCAGTCCCCGCCCCGGCTACGTCTACCTGCCGCCCGCCTACCGGGCCAACCCCCGGCCACTGCTGCCCGTCGTGGTGCTGATGCCCGGTCAGCCCGGCGCGCCGGAGGACTGGGTCAACTCCGGCGCCATCCGGGAGAGCCTGGACGCCTTCGCCGCCGAGCACCAGGGCCTCGCGCCGATCGTGCTGGTCGTCGACCAGACCGGCGGCAACTTCGCCAACCCGCTCTGCATGGACTCCCGGATCGCCAAGTCCCAGACCTACCTCGGCGTCGACGTCCCGGACTGGATCCACCGCAACCTGCAGACCGCCACCGGCCGCGGCGCACTCGCCATCGGCGGGCTGTCGCTCGGCGGGACCTGCGCCCTGCAGCTGGCCGTCAACGCGCCCGACGTGTACGGGACCTTCCTGGACATCTCCGGGCAGGAGGAGCCGACCCTGGGCACCCACCAGGAGACCGTGGACCAGGCCTTCGGCGGCGACGAGGCGGCGTTCGACGCCGTCGACCCGGTGCACCTGATGGCCGGCAGGAAGTACCCCGACACCGCCGCCATGATCGTGGTCGGCGCCAACGACCCGTGGTTCCGGCCGGGACAGGAGAAGATCCATGCGGCGGCACAGGCGGCGGGCATGAAGGTGGGCTACCAGACCATCCCCGGCGGGCACAGCTGGACGGTGTTCCGGCAGGCCTTCGAGCAGAACCTGACCTGGCTCGCCCAGCAGACGGGACTGATCCGGTGACCAGACTCCTCGCCGCGCCGCCGCGCGCCGCCGAGCGGGACCAGGGCGCCGACCTCGCCCCGGTCACCCGCACCCCGGAGGCCGGCCCCCAGCGGATCCGCCGGGCGGCCCGGGCACTCGGCCACCAGCTGCGCTCGGCGCCGCTGACCCTCTCGCTGCTGGCCGGGCTCTGGGTGCTCGGCGCCGCCACCGGGAGCCTGTCCGGCGGGCCCGCCGCGCCGCTGCTCTCCCGTACCGGCGTCGGCCTGCCCACGCTCGGCGAGGGCCGCTGGTGGACGCCGGTCAGCTCGCTGCTGTGGTGCCCGGGCATCGGCGCGTACGTCTTCACCAGCCTGCTGCTGCTCCTGGTCGGCCCGGCCGCCGAGCGCCGGCTCGGCCGGCTGCCCACCCTCGCGGTGCTGGTCGGCGGGCAGGTCGCGGGCACCCTGCTGGGCACCGGGCTGGTCGAGGCCGGCTCCCTGGTCGGCGAGCAGTGGACGGCCTCGGTGGCCGACCAGACCTCGGTCGGGCCCGGAGCCGGCCTGTTCGCCCTCGCCGGGGTGCTCGGCTACCGGCTCACCGTGCTCTGGCGCCGCCGGCTGCACCTGCTGGTGCTGCTCGTCCCGCTGGTCATGACGCTGTACGTCGGCCACCTGCAGAGCGTCCAGCGGTGTGCCGCCGCGCTGCTCGGCCTCGGCGTGGGCGCGCTGCTCAGCCGCGGCCGGCCGTACCCGCGCAGCCACGGCTCCTCGCACTCCGAGACCCGGGTGCTGGTCGCGCTCTGCCTGGTCGCCGCCGCCTGCGGGCCGCTGGTCGCCTCGCTGTACGACAACGCCAGCGGCCCCTTCAACGCCTTCTCCGAGCTCTACTTCTCCCACCGGCTCGGCCCGGAGGAGGTGGCCGACTTCTGCGCGGTCTCGGCGCACGACTGCGCTCGGGCGCACGCCGTCGAGCGGATATTCGACACCCCGGGCCGCCTGATGGCTGCGCTGTTCCCGGCGCTGCTGCTGGTGCTCGCCGAGGGGCTGCGCCGGGGCCTGCGGTTCGCCTGGCGGATCAGCGTCGCCACCGAAGTGCTCTGGACGGCGCTGCTGACCTGGCTGTACTTCGAGGCCGGGCCGGTCAGCGGGGACATGGTGCAGTACTTCGTCGAGGCGATGCTGCTGCCGCTGCTGACCACTGCTCTGCTGCTGGCGACCCGGCAGCGGTTCCGGCTGCGGCTGTCCGGCCGGGCGGTGCGCCGACTGGCCCTGGTGGTCGGCGGGGCCGCGCTGGCCGCCTCGGCGGCGTACGTGGGCCTCGGGCGACTGGTGGCCGGGCAGTTCGAGCCGGGCGCGGGCCTGCGAGGGCTGGCCAACGGGCTGCCCGCCCAGTTCCTGCCGCCCGCCTACAACGACCTGCTGCCGGACTACCCGATCGCGGTCGGCCCGACGGCGCTGTTCCTGGAGACGTACTGCGGGCTGGCGTTCTGGGTGGTCGCGCTGGGCGCGCTGCTGTCGGCGTTCCGCCGTCCGATGCTGCACGCCGACGCGGAGGCGGCCGCCCGGGCGCGGGCTCTGCTCACCGCGCACGGCGGCGGGACGCTGTCCTTCATCACCACCTGGGACGGCAACCACTACTGGTTCGACGAGCAGGGCCGCGCGGCCGTCGCCTACCGGGTGGTCGGCACCGTGGCGCTGACCACCGGCGATCCCTTCGGCGTCCCGGAGGACCGGGCCCGGGCGGTGGCCGGATTCGCCCGCTACTGCGACGCCCGGGGCTGGACGCCGTGCTTCTACAGCGTCGGCGCCGGGACCAGGGCGTCCGCCGCCCAGCTGGGCTGGCGCTCGGTGCAGGTCGCCGAGGACACCGTGGTGCCGCTGCCCGAGCTGGCCTTCACCGGCCGCAAGTGGCAGGACATCCGCACCGCCCTGAACAAGGCCGGCAAGCAGGGCATCACCGCTGAGTGGTGGACGTACCACGAGGCGCCGCTCGCCCTGCGGGAGCAGATCCGGGCGATCTCCGAGGAGTGGGTGTCCGAGAAGGGCCTGCCCGAGATGGGCTTCACCCTCGGCGGACTGGAGGAGCTGGACGACCCGGACGTGCGGGTGCTGGTCGCGGTGGACGCCGACCGGGTGGTGCACGGGCTGACCAGCTGGATGCCGGTGTACGAGGACGGCGTGCCGGCCGGCTGGACGCTGGACTTCATGCGGCGGCGCTCGGACGGCTTCCGCGGCGTGAACGAGTTCCTGATCGCCTCGGCCGCGCTCGGCTTCAAGGCCGAGGGCGCGCGCTTCCTGTCGCTGTCGGGCGCGCCGCTGGCCCGCGCCAGGCAGGACGAGGAGCCCACCGGCCTGCAGCGGACGCTGGACTGGATGGGCAGGGCGCTGGAGCCGGTGTACGGCTTCCGCTCGCTGTTGGCGTTCAAGGCGAAGTTCCAGCCGGAGTACCGGCCGATGTACATGGCCTACCCCGACCCGGCCGCGCTGCCCGGCATCACCAGGGCGATCGGCAAGGCCTACCTGCCGCACCTCACGCCGGCGCAGGGGGTCCGGCTGATGCGCAAGCTGTCCGGCTGAGCCGCCGGCGACCGGCGGTGGCCGGCTCTGACGTCCGTAAGGGCGGGGCGCTCCCGGACGCCGGCGCCTCGTCAGCCGAGCAGCTGGGCGAGCGCGCGGTCGGCGTCCAGGTGCAGGTGCTCCTCGCCCTCGGGGACGAGCAGCCGGCTGCGCCACAGGAAGCGCCGCAGGTCGGCGGTGTCGAACCGGAGCAGCGCGGTGCCCTCGGGGGCCCGCAGCTCGACCATGGTGCTCCGGGCGGCCGTGGGCCGGACGTGGACGTCGCCGACGCCGGCCGGCACCTCCAGGCCGGAGGAGAGCAGCCGGCGGGCGAACACCCAGACGACGTCCTCGGTGCTCGGGCCGTCCACGGCGTCGTCCAGCGAGAACTCGGCGGGGAACGTCATCCGGACCGCGAACGGGTCCTCCGGCAGGTAGGACAGCACCACGCGCAGCCGGGCGGAGCGGTGCGGGGAGAGGATCAGCCGGGCCTGGACGGTCTCTTCGACGGCGGAGTACAAGGGTGGGTCCCTTCGTTCGGCGGGGCCGCGCGACGGCAGGTGGGGTTGGCGCGGCCTCACCCTGGTGAGAGTGCCGGGGGCACCGGGGATTACCCGGTTCCGCGGGCGATGCACTGTGACCTGCGTCACATCGGTTTCCGGCCGTCCGGGTCCGGCGCGGAGCCCGGCCTGGAGGCCCGAACAGCCCCGGACCGGTACGCTGGGCGGGTTGTCCGATCGCCGCCCGACCGCGGGACGGGGCCGCAAAACCGCCTCTGACCTGCGATGATCCCCCTCGGAGACCGTGAGTACTGCCGCCGCCTCCTCGATGCCGCTGTTCTCCGACACACCGGAGCTGCAGGAGCCCGTCCGGGCCGCCGGCCATGCCGCGCCCGCCGCCTCGCACCACCTCTCCCCGGCCTTCCCCGGCCGTGCCCCCTGGGGCACCGCGGGCAAGCTGCGGGCCTGGCAGCAGGGGGCGCTGGACAAGTACATCGAGACCCAGCCGCGCGACTTCCTCGCGGTCGCCACCCCGGGCGCAGGCAAGACCACTTTCGCGCTCACCCTGGCCTCGTACCTGCTGCACAACCACCTGGTGCAGCAGGTGACGGTCGTCGCGCCGACCGAGCACCTGAAGAAGCAGTGGGCCGAGGCCGCCGCGCGGATAGGCATCCGGCTGGACCCGGCGTACTCCTCGGGGCCGCTCTCCCGGGACTACCACGGCATCGTGGTCACCTACGCGGGCGTCGGCGTCAACCCGATGCTGCACCGCAACCGCACCGAGGCCCGCAAGACCCTCGTGATCATGGACGAGATCCACCACGCCGGTGACTCGAAGTCCTGGGGCGAGGCCTGCTTCGAGGCCTTCGAGCCGGCCACCCGCCGGCTGGCGCTGACCGGGACGCCGTTCCGCTCGGACACCAACCCGATCCCGTTCGTCGCGTACGAGGCGGGCAGCGACGGCATCCGCAAGTCCGTCGCCGACTACACCTACGGCTACGGGCACGCGCTCGCCGACCACGTCGTCCGCCCGGTGATCTTCCTCAGCTACAGCGGCAACATGCGCTGGCGCACCAAGGCCGGCGACGAGCTGGAGGCCCGGCTCGGCGAGCCGATGACCAAGGACCTGATCGCCCAGGCCTGGCGCACCGCGCTGTCCCCGCAGGGCGAGTGGATCCCGTCCGTCCTCCAGGCCGCCGACCGCCGGCTGACCGAGGTCCGCAAGGCCATCCCGGACGCCGGCGGACTGGTGATCGCCACCGACCAGAACGTGGCCCGCGCCTACGCCAAGATGCTGCGCGAGATCAGCGGCGAGAAGGTCACCCTGGTGCTCTCCGACGAGGCCGAGGCCTCGAAGCGGATCTCCGACTACGCTGCGGGCACCTCGCGTTGGATGGTCGCCGTCCGCATGGTGTCCGAGGGCGTCGACGTGCCCCGGCTGTGCGTCGGGGTGTACGCCACCTCGATCTCCACCCCGCTGTTCTTCGCCCAGGCCGTCGGCCGCTTCGTGCGTGCCCGCAAGCGCGGCGAGACGGCCTCGGTGTTCCTGCCGACCATCCCGATGCTGCTGGGCTTCGCCAACGAGATGGAGCTCCAGCGCGACCACGTGCTGGACCGGCCGAAGAAGGAGGGCGACGGCCTCTTCGACGAGGAGGACCGGCTGCTCGCCGAGGCCGAGCGGGCCAACGACGGGCCGGACGGCGCGGGCGGCGAGGAGTTCTCCTACGAGGCGCTGGGCTCCGAGGCGGTCTTCGACCGGGTGCTGTACAACGCCATGGAGTTCGGCATGCAGGCCCACCCCGGGAGCGAGGAGGAGGAGGACTACCTCGGCATCCCGGGCCTGCTGGAGCCGGACCAGGTGCAGATGCTGCTGCAGAAGCGCCAGCACCGGCAGATCCAGCGCAGCAGGACCAAGCCCGCCGAGGAGGCCGACCTGCTGGAGCTGCCGGCCGAGCAGCGGCCGGTGGTCACCCACCAGGAGCTGCGCGAGCTGCGCAAGGAGCTGAACGCGCTGGTGGCCGCCTGGCACCACCGCACCAGCCAGCCGCACGGCACCATCCACAACGAGCTGCGCCGCCAGTGCGGCGGGCCGCTCACCGCGCAGGCCACCGCCAACCAGCTGAAGGCCCGGATCGCCAAGATCCGGGAGTGGGCGAAGTAACGGTCCGGCGGGCGGTCCCGGGCGGGTCCGCACCGGACCCGCCCGTTCCGGCGTGTCCGGACATCGGACCGGCGTCGAACTGACGCTCTGGCAGAGCCGTCGAAATGGTGCGGTTCGTCCCGAATTCGCGGCGGTCGCGATGACGATCGCGCCCGAATTTTGGACAACCACTTCCGTCGCGAGACTTCCTTCACTACCTTTCCCCCACGCTCTTCCGCCGGGCAACCCCCGCGGGACGGGCTCCGCAGGACCGCGCGGTCGTCAAGGACGACGCCGCGCGGCCCGAGCGCGGCCACCCCCACCTGCGCGCGACCCCTCCCCCCGGGCCCGGCGCCGCACGCCCCGCGAGCGCCGCGGAAAGGACCGCCCGTCGTGACTGCCGAGACCTCCCAGACGCTGGACCGCGGCGTCCGCGTCCTCAAGCTCCTCGCCGACTCCGAGCGAGGGCTCACCGTCACCGAGCTCGCCGCCCGGCTGGCCGTCAACCGCACCGTGGTCTACCGGCTGCTCGCCACCCTGGAACAGCACGGCCTGGTCCGCCGCGACATCGGCGGCCGGGCCCGGGTCGGCCTGGGCGTGCTGCGACTGGCCCACCGGGTGCACCCGCTGCTGCGCGAGGCCGCGCTGCCCGCACTGCGCAGCCTGGCCGAGGACCTCGGCGCCACCGCCCACCTGACCCTGGTGGACGGCAACGAGGCGCTCGCCGTGGCCGTGGTCGAGCCCAGCTGGACCGACTTCCACGTCGCCTACCGCACCGGACTGCGTCACCCGCTCACCGAGAGCGCGGCCGGCCGGGCGATCCTGGAGGCCCGCACCTTCCCCAGCCAGCGCCGGCCCGAACAGGGCTTCGTCATCACCCGTGCGGAGGAGCAGTCCGGGGCCAGCGGGGCCGCCGCAGCACTGCTCGGGCTGAGCGGCATCGAGGGCAGCGTCGGGGTCGTGATGCTCAACGGGCTGGTGCCCGAGCGGGTCGGCCCCCGGGTGGTGGAGGCCGCCACCGAGGTCGCCGACGCCCTGAGGTAGCGCCCGGCGGCAGTGGGGAATCACGGCGCCGGGTGTGTTTGGATTCCCTTTGTGTCCGACACCAAGCTGCCCAAGGCCCTGCCGTCCCCGCGGATCCGCGCGCTCGCGCTCTGCGGGGTGCTGATCGCCGCGCTGTTCGGCGTGGCGGCGTTCGTCCCGCTGCCGTACACCGTCACCTGGCCGGGCCTGACCGCGGACACCCTGGGCTCGTACCGGGACAAGCCGGTGCTCACCATCAGCGGGGCGCCGCTGCGCAGCACCACGGGCGAGCTGCGGATGGTCACCATCACGGCCACCAACGCGGACCAGCGGACCTCCCTGTGGCGCTCGCTGCAGGCCTGGTTCGACCCCAAGGAGGCCGTCCAGCCGACCGAGGTGGTGTACCCGCAGAGCAGCCCGGCCAAGGCCAACGAGGAGACCGCCGAGCAGATGGCGCAGTCGCAGGACAGCGCCACCGCGGCCGCCCTCGGCTACCTCCACCTCTCGCCGGACCAGGTGAAGGTCAAGGTCGACCTCGGCGACGTGGGCGGCCCCAGCGCCGGGCAGATGCTGGCGCTGGGCATCGTCGACAAGCTGGCCGGCGACGGCAAGGGCGGCGACCTCACCGGCGGGCTGAGGATCGCGGGCACCGGCACCATCGACAAGGACGGCACCGTCGGCCCGGTCGGCGGCGTCCCGCTGAAGACCCAGGCGGCGGCCCGGGACGGCGCGACGGTCTTCCTGGTCCCCAAGGAGGAGTGCACGGACGCCAAGGTGAACACCCCCAGCACGCTGCGGCTGGTGCCGGTGGGCACGCTCGCCGAGTCGGTCGCGGCGCTGGACGCGCTGAAGAGCGGCGGCGACGTCCCCAGCTGCTGACCCCGGACCGGGGCCCTACTCGGCGGCGGCCTGGTCCACCAGCGGCAGGATCCGGTAGGGCACCGGGTTCTCCAGCACGATCGCGGTGGAGGAGCGGACGATCCCGTCGAAGCCCACCACCCGGTCGATCACCCGCTGGAGGTCCGCGTTCGACCGGGCCACGATCCGCACCAGCATGTCCCCGATGCCGGTGATGGTGTGCAGCTCCAGCACCTCCGGCACCCGCGCCAGGTGTGCCCGCACGTCCGCGCCCTGGCCCTGGGAGATCTCCAGGGTGGCGAAGGCCGTCACCGGGTAGCCGATCGCGGCCGGGTCCACCTCCGGGCCGAAGCCGCTGATCACCCCCTTGGCCTGCAGCCGGTCCAGCCGGGCCTGCACCGTGCCCCGGGCGACCTGCAGCCGGCGCGAGCACTCCAGCACGCCGATCCTGGGCTCCTCCGCCAGCAGCCGGATCAGCCGGCCGTCCAGGACGTCGATGGAGTCGTTCCCGCCGCCCGCCGGGGTGGTGGAAGTGCCCTGCCGGGCGGGGGAGTCGGGCGAGCCGGGGGAGCTCGGGGACTGGGCGGGGGGCATCGCGGCTCCGTCCTCCGGTGGGCATTCTGTACGGCGGTGCTGCCGATTCTCCCGCCCCGGGGCACAGCTTGACCAGGACGAAACGGAACGGTTGCGCCCCGCGGGGGCGTGCCGGACGTACCTGCCCGGGTGCGAGCCCTTCGCCGGCCGGCGACCGGACCGGCGCCGGATCAGCGAACCGCCGTCTCCACCACCGGCGGGTGGCCGTTCCAGTAGACGAAGACCGAGTTGGCCTGGGTGTCCTTGGTGAAGTCCACCCGCATCCACTGGTCACCGTTCCACACCTGCATCTGCCAGCCCGGGTCCGGGGTGGCGGAGACCAGCGAGGCCCGGTCGGCGCGGATGTCCAGGGCGACCCGGCCGCCGGGGACGGGGTAGCTGCGCACCGTGGACGTGGTGGTGGCGGTGGGCGCCGGCCGTCTGGCGGGCGGGGTGGTGGCCGGAGTGGTGGCCGGGGTGCGTGCGGCGGTGGTGGCCGCTGAGGTCGCGGTCGCGGTGGGGGACGCGGGCTGGGTCGGGGTGTCCGCCGTCGGCACCGGGCCGGGGGTGGCGGTCGCGCTGAGCGGGGGGCCGCCGGCCTTCGGGGAGGGCAGCGGCAGCGCGGTGGGCTGCTCGAACGCGGCCCCGGTGAGCACCGCGTGCACGCCGAGCCAGGACAGCGCCACCGCCGCCCCGGTGGCCGCCGCCCAGGCGCAGAGCTGTACCAGTCCGTTCCGCATCGTCCGCACATCCTGCCGTATTTCCCGATCGGCGGAGAGTGGCACCCCCGCTGTTCGGCAAGGCAGTTGCACAATGTCCGGACCCTTACCCGAGCGGCCCCCGAGGTACAGACCACTGCCCGCGGATGGCGTACCGTGCAGGGCCATGGCAACAGTGCTCGTGGTCGAGGACGACCCCTTCGTACGTTCCGCGCTCATCCGCCATCTGACCGACACCGGTCACGCGGTCCGCAGCGTGGGGACGGCTCTGGAGGCGCTGCGGGAGGTCGCGCAGGTCGGCTGCGACCTGGTGATCCTGGACCTGGGCCTGCCCGACCTGGACGGCAGCGAGGCGCTCAAGATGATCCGGGGCCTGACCAACGTCCCGGTGATCGTCTCGACCGCGCGGGACGACGAGGCGGAGATCGTCCGGCTGCTCAACGACGGCGCCGACGACTACCTGGTGAAACCTTTCTCCGGTGAGCACCTGAGCGCCCGGATGACCGCCGTGCTGCGCCGGCTCGGCGGCGGCGCAGCGCCCGTCGCCCAGCTGCTGCGCGTCGGCGGACTGGTCGTCGACCTCCAGCGGCGCGAGGCCGTCCTGGACGGGCGGGTGCTCGACCTGACCCGGCGTGAGTTCGACCTGCTGGCCTTCCTGGCGGCCCGGCCCGGGGTGGTGGTGCCGCGCAAGGAGATCCTCGCCGAGGTCTGGCAGCAGACCTACGGCGGCGACCAGACCATCGACGTCCACCTCTCCTGGCTGCGCCGCAAACTCGGCGAGACCGCCTCCAGCCCCCGCTACCTGCACACCGTCCGGGGCGTCGGGGTCCGGCTGGAGGCCCCCGGGGGCCCCGCGGGGCACCGGACGTGAAGCGGTTCGCGCACTCGCTGCGCTGGGCCCTGATCAGGGCCGCGGTGGCCGGAACCACCATGGTCGCGCTGGCCTTCCTCATCCCGCTCGGCCTGATGGTCCAACAGACCGCCCGGGACCGGGCGTTCACCGCCGCCGAACGGCAGGCCGCGGCGCTCGGGCCGGCGCTGGCGATCACCACCGACCAGGACGCCATCGACCGGGCGCTGGCCAGCACCGACGCGGGGGCGCAGGGACGGATGGCGGTGCACCTGCCGGTGCCGGCCGGGGCGGCGGGGGCGGTGGGGGCGGGCGGAGCCGGAGCGACGGGTGCCGGGGGAGCCGACACCGAGGCGCCGGGCGGGCCGACCATCGGGGAGGGGCGGGCCGCCGCGGCGGACGTGGCCACGGCGGGCGGCCAGGGCCGGGCCTTCACCGTCGCCGTCCCCGGCGGCTACGCGCTGCTCCAGCCGGTCGCGGTGGACACCGGCCGGACGGCCGTGGTCGAGGTGTTCGTCGCCGAGAGCGACCTCACCCGGGGCGTCTCCACCGCCTGGCTGGTGCTCTCCGCGGTCGCGCTCGGCCTGGTCGCCATCTCGGTGCTGGTCGCCGACCGGATGGGCGGCCGGATCGTCGCCTCCGCCCGCCGGCTCGCCGCCGCCGCCCGCTCGCTCGGCGCCGGGAACCTCGCGGTGCGCGTCCCGGTGGAGGGCAAGCAGGTCGACGGCAGCCCCGAGGAACTGCGCGAAGCCGCCCACGCGTTCAACACCATGGCCGACCGGGTCGTACAACTCCTCGCCGCAGAACGAGAGTTGGCTGCCGACCTGTCGCACCGGCTGCGCACCCCGCTGACCGTGCTGCGCCTCAACGCCGCCTCGCTCGGCAACGGCGACGCGGCCGACGCCACCCGGCACGCGGTGGCCCAGCTCGAACGCGAGGTCGACCAGATCATCCGCTCCGCCCGCCGCGCCCCCGAGGACGCGCCCGCCGTCGCGGTCGGCTGCGACGCCGCCGAGGTGATCCGCGAGCGGGTCGGCTTCTGGTCCGCGCTCGCCGAGGACGAGGGCCGCCGCTGGCAGCTGGCCGGCGCCGGGCGCCCCGCGCCGGTACCGGTCCAGCGCGGCGACCTGGCCGCCGCCGTCGACGCGCTGCTCGGCAACGTCTTCCGGCACACCGCCGTCGGCACCGCCTTCTCGGTCGACGTCCTGGCCACCGACGGCTCGGTGATCGTGCTGGTCGGCGACGCCGGCCCCGGTTACAGCGACCCGGCCGCCGCCCTCAAGCGCGGCGAGGGCCACGGCGGGGAGGGGTCCACCGGCCTCGGGCTGGACATCGTCCGCAAGCTCGCCGAGTCCACCGGCGGGGACGTCGCGCTCGGCCGCTCCGCCGTGCTCGGCGGCGCCGAGACCCGGCTGCGGCTGCGCACCCGCCCGGAGGAGGCCTCGCCCGCCCGGGCCGGACGGCGGCGGATCCGGGGCGTGGCGATCCCGAAATGACGGCGGACCGGGAGCGGCCGTCCGGGCTGTTCCTCAACGGAGGCCTAAGGGAGGTCCATCCCTCGCTCAGCCCGTCGATCCGGGCCCCGGGCGCGGCTAACGTCGGTCGGGCGGGTCCGTTCCGCAGGGCCCCCGCCGTCGGTCCGTGCCCGCTCCGCCCCCTCTCCGGGCCGCCTCGACAGCCCTGGCCGTCCGTGCTCAGTCCGCAGCCGAGCACGGGCGGCCGGGGCACTTTCGTCACTTTGCGTAGTCGATCGTGCCCAGGACGGGGCGGGTCGCATCCGGTATCGTCGCTGGTTGGCCGAGCGGTGGACGGAGTGGACAGTGACAGCGGTGCAAGACGAGCACAGCCCGGTGCGGGCCGTACCCGCCCCACCGCCCGCCTCCCTGTCCGACCGGCTGCGGAGCGGGCTCGGTGCCCCCGTGCGCGCGCTGCGCGAGGCCCCCCGCCGTCCGATGCTGGTCGCCGCGTCCTTGGCACTGCTGTCACTGGTCGCATACGCAGTGGTGCGCCACTTCGTGCACACCTCGATGGTCGACATGATCGTCTACCGTGCGGAGGGCGCCGCCGTCGCCCAGGGCAACGACCTCTACGCGCTGCGCGTCACCGAGTGGAACCTGCCCGCGACCTACCCCCCGTTCGCGGCCATGCTGTTCGTCCCGACCACCTGGTTCCCGATCGCCTTCCTCCGGGTGGCGATCACTCTCGGCAACCTCGTGCTGCTCGCCCTGATGGCCCACCTGTCCTTCAAGCTGGTGGGCTGGCCACGCCGCGAGCTGCGGCCGATCGGCGTGGTCCTGGTCACCGGCCTCGGCGTCTGGCTCGAACCCGTCTTCACCACGCTCCGGTACGGCCAGATCAACCTCGCGCTCGGCTGCCTGATCCTCTGGGACCTCACCCGGTCGGACGGGCGCCGCAGCAAGGGCCTGGCGATCGGCATCGCCGCCGGCATCAAGCTCACCCCCGGCCTGTTCGCGGTCTACCTGCTGATCACCGGCCGGGTCCGGGCCGCCTTCACGGCCGGCCTCACCTTCCTCGGCACCTTCCTGATCGGCACGCTCTTCCTGCCCGACGCCACCTGGGGCTTCTGGACCAAGTACCTCTACGACTCGTCCCGGGTCGGCAAGACCGAGATCGTCGACAACCAGTCGCTGCGCGGCGCCTTCGCCCGGCTGCTGCACACCCCGGACCCCGGCATCCTCGCCACCCTCGGGGTCGGCGTGGTGGCCGTCGCCGGTCTCGCCGTCGCGGCCTGGGCCGCCCGCAGCGGCCGCTGGCTGCCCCGGTCCGAGGCCT
The DNA here is from genome assembly GCF_044768255.1 of Kitasatospora sp. NPDC101157. Taxonomy (NCBI): domain Bacteria; kingdom Bacillati; phylum Actinomycetota; class Actinomycetes; order Kitasatosporales; family Streptomycetaceae; genus Kitasatospora; species Kitasatospora sp. NPDC101157. The sequence continues at coordinate 76,978 of NZ_JBIWPL010000010.1, forward strand.
GGGGCGTCTGCGTCGCGGCCGTCACAGCGGTGCTGATCTCGCCGATCAGCTGGACCCACCACTGGGTCTGGTGCGTCCCGATGCTCGTCCTGCTCGCCGCCGAGGCCTCGGTCGAGCACGCCCGCCCCGCCGCGGTCCGCCGGCTGCGCTGGCGGGCCGCGTTCTGGGCCACCCTGCTCGCCTTCCTGTCCTTCGCGATGTGGGCGGCGAAGCCGCTCGGTGCGGCCGTCCTCCACATGTCACCGCTGCGCCAGCTGCCCACCTCGATCTATCCGTGGGTCGGACTCTGCTTCCTGCTCGCCGCCGCCATCCGGATAAGGGCACGGCGACGCTCCGCCGGTGCCCCCCTCGTCCGGCTGCCCGGACAGCGCGACGGCGGCGGCCCCGACGCCGCCCGCGGTCGTCAGCAGGCCCCCGCGGCCCGCTGACCCGGCGGGGGCGCCGTCGCCCCTGCCTCCCCTGTTCCGGCTGCCGCCGTCGACCCTCTGGCCGCCGGTGTGCCGGTGCTCCTGCGCGGGGCGGTGCTCCCGGGCGTCACGGAGTTCCTGGACGTACCAGTGCACGCTGCGGCGCACGACCGGCACGCCTACGCGAGCAGCTCGGCGAGCGAGCCGTCCATGTCGAGGGCGGCCAGCTCGCTGCCCGGCGGGACCAGCCGGTGGGCCCGCTCCAGCCAGGCCGCGACGGCCGGCAGCGGCGCCTCCAGCAGCGCGTCACCGGCGGGCGAGCTCAGCGCCAGGCACAGCACGCTGCGCCGCCCCGAGCGGGTCGGCCAGATCCGCACGTCGCCCTGGCCGCACGGGCGGAAGGTGCCCTCGACCAGCAGCTCGCGGGCGAACACCCAGGTCACCGGGGAGCCGGTGTCCAGGTGGAAGGTGATGTACACCGCGTACGGGTCGTGGCTGCCGTAGGTCAGCCGGGCCGGGACGGGGACGCTGTGCTCCGGGGAGAGCACCAGGTTCAGCTCCAGCTCGTGCTCCACGACGCTGACGGGGCGGTCCATGATCGTCTACCTCTCTGCCTTCGGTTCGTGCCCGGTTCCGGGCCCTGTGACCTTTGAGAGGGCGGTCCGGCGCGGTCCTTACACACGTTTCCGAAATTTCTTCGGGATGTTCCGTGCGGGGTGGTGAACGGCCGGGGACGCGGCGCGCGGGCTGCCGCCGCGCGCCCGGTTCCTTACCCCGGGTGGCCCGCCGCTGTCCGGGGAATCGCCAACTTCCCGTCGGCACTCCGGCGAGGTACTACCCTTTGTGACTGTCCGGCGACTGTCCGCCTTCGGTGGAGCCCCACGTGCGCCGGTCGCCCGGGGCGTGCGCTGGCGTGATGCCCGTTCGACCTGCTCGATCCGTTCGACCCGTTCGCGCGCCGCCGTACCGCACCCGTTTCCGAGCCCGTTTCCCGAGCCCGTTTCCCGCCCCGTTTCCTCCACCCGTTTCCCGCACCGTCTCCTCCACCCGTTTCCTCCACCCGTTCGGACCCGTTTCGACCTGCTGAGGGCCGGTCGCCCCCGCCGCCCCTCGTCAGGACCTGACAGGAGAGAAGACCCCATGACGGACCGCCCCTTCGCCGCCGACGGCGACCCGGCCGTCGCTCCCGAGCCCGGCTACTACCCCGACCCGTCGATCCCCGGCTTCGTCCGGTACTGGGGCGGCTCGGCCTGGGTGCCGGGCACCACCCGGCCGGCGCCCGCCGAGGGCGAGGTGCTGCGGCCGCCCCGGTACGCCGCCCGGCGGCCCGCCCCCGACCTCGCGGCGGCGCGGGCGGTGCCGCCTCCGGCGTTCCCGGTGTCGGTGCCGCCGGTGTCGGTGCCGCCGGTGTCGGTGCCGTCGGCGTCGGCAGCGGTTCAGGCGTCCGCGCAGGTGTCGGCGCCCGTGCAGGTGGCGGGGCCGGTTCACGAGCCGGGGCCCCTGGCGGTGTCGGCGCCGGTGGCACTGTCGGCGTCGCCCGAGCGTCCGGAGCTGCCCGTGGTGGTGCCCGCGCCTTCGCGTGCGCCGTCGTCGTCCCGGGAGGTCCCGGGATCCGGCGACACCGGGCCGGTGTACCTCGACCAGACCACGGGCGGGGCGTCCTTCGTGGTCGGGCCGCGGGTCGCCGAGGTGATCGGCGGCCCGGTGTTCCGCACCGTCGAGCCCTCGGCGGAGGAGGCCTCCGGGGCGCCCGGGGCCTCCGGGTGGCAGGCGGATCCACAGGCCCAGCGGGGGCTGATGGAGACGGGAGGGTCCGCGCGCTGGGTGTCCTGGGGAGTGCTTCCGGGGGCGCCCGAGGAAGAGGAGGGGCGCGCGGAGGGGGAGCGCGCTGCTGTTGCGGTGGAGGTCGCCGGTGCCGCCGCGCCCGCCGTGGCGGTGGCGGTCCGCGAGGTGTCGGCGACGGTCGAGGCCGTCATGGCGATGCCGGTGGTCCAGGTGGCGGCCGAACCCGAGGAGTCGCCCGTCCCGGTCCGGGTGGCGACCCGTCCGGTCGAGGCTCCCGCGCCGGTGGCCGGGCCCGCGGCGCCTCCCGCCGCCCCGCTGCCCGCCGTGCGGCCGGCCCGGGAGGCCACCGTCCGCGGTCGGTCGGCGGCCCCGGCGCCCGCCGGGTTGGGGCGACGGCTGGCCGCCCGCGCAGTGGACACCGCGGTGCTGCTGGTGGTCGCCGTCGCAGCCGGTATCCCGCTCGGCGGCTCGGTCGCCGAGCACCTCCAGCAGAAGCTCGACCAGGCCAGGATGGCCAGCTCCCTCGCCCGCCGCCACGTCCAGGTCTGGCTGGTGGACGACGTGGTGCTGGGCAAGCTCGCCGCGCTGATCGGCATCCTGGTGTTCGTCAGCCTGGTCTACGAGGTGCTGCCGATCGCCCGGACCGGCCAGACCTTCGGCAAGCGACTGGCCCGTATCCGGGTGGTGGACGCCACCGCCCCCCGCAGCCGGGCCCGGTTGAGCCTCGGTCGCTCGCTGCTGCGGTGGATCGTCCGGCAGCTCGGCGTGGTGCTGCTGCTCGGTCTGGTCTGGCCGCTGTTCGACCGTCCGGCGCGGCGCGGCTGGCAGGACCGGGCGGCCCGGACCCGGGTGGTCCGCGGCTGAGGGCACGGTGGCCGGGTGCGCCCGATGGTGTGGCGCCGGGTGCGCCCGATGGTGTGGCGCCGGGTGCGCCCGATGGTGTGGCGCCGGGTGCGCCCGGGTGCGCGGCGACCCGGTGCGCCCGGTGGCCGGGCCGGGCGGTGGACGGCAAAACGGACAAAATGTTCCAAGTCTTGAGAATGTGTGATGTTCTACTCGGGGGATGAGCACCCACGACCCCTCAGGCCCCCAGCCGGAGGGGGGCGGTCAGCCCTCCTTCGACAAGCAGCCCCCCACCCCGGGCGGCGGCACGCCGGAAGGCGAACCGCCGCGCCCCACCCCGTCCGACCAGCCCCACGGCAGCCCGGCCGACGGCCCGTCGGGCCCCCCGTCCGATGCCCCCTCCGAGGGCCCCGGCGCCTACCGTGGCAGCTACGGCGGACCGACCCCCGGTCAGAGCCCCTACGGCCAGTCGCCCCACGGTGGTTCGCCGTACGACCAGCCCCCGCCCGGTTACGGCACCGGCCCCGGCATGTACGGCGCCCCCGGCGGTGGCCCCGTCCCCGGCATGCCGCCGATCGGCACCTGGCCCAGGCGGATCCTCGCCCGCCTCATCGATTACATCCTCGTGCAGATCATCGCCGTCGTCGTCGTGGCCCCCTTCGTCGACCTCGGCACGCGCCAGGGCAGCACCGAAGCCTTCTGGCTCGGCTGCGCCATCTACCTCGTCTACGAGGCCCTGATGCTCGGCCGGGACGGCCAGACCCTCGGCAAGAAGGCGATGAAGATCCGGGTCGCCATGCTGATCGACGGGAACACGCCCACCCAGGCCGCCGCCTGGACCCGGGCCGCCGTCTTCATCCTCCCGGCCGTGATCTGCTGCGCCGCCCTGTGGTGGATCATCGACGGCGTATTCGGCGTCTTCGACAAGCCCTACCGGCAGTGCATCCACGACAAGGCCGCGAAGACCGTGGTGGTCACCACCGAGGTCTGAGCGCGGCAGCGGGACGACGGCGCCCGGCGGCGGATCAGCGCTGCCGGGCGTACTCGTGCCCCGCCGCGGCCGGAGACGCCCCGGAGCCGTCGGTGACCGCGGCCGAGCGGTGCGAGACGGACACCGAGAGCACCGTCACCACGGTGCCGAGCGCCAGCGCGAACGCCACCAGCACCGCGACCTCCAGGACGCCCGAGGCGCCGGAGACGGCCAGCAGTGCCACGGCGGTGGCGACGACGGTGAACGAGCCGAGGCAGAACTGGGCAGCGGACGGACGCGGCATGGCGGGGGTCCTTCGCACGTCGGGGAACGGGCGGGAATGGTGCCGGTTCCAGGAGGCCTACCCGGCAAGGGAGTTCGTACGACCAGGCTAGCCCGCGGGGTCAGGGGCACAGGGGGCGCACGGGCTCACCCCGGGGTCGTCCGCACTGCTCGGTACGGTGGAGCCCGACCGACACCACGCAGACCGGGGGAACCGACCGTGCCCATCCCCGCCGACTGGCCCACCACCGACGCCCAGGCGCTCGCCGAACAGGAACGGCTGCGGCCGCTCGTCCGGGCCGTGGACGACGACGCCCCGTGCCGGCTGATCGCCGGAGTCGACGTCGCCTACGACGACGACCACGACCTCGTCGTCGCCGCGGCCGTCCTGCTCGACCGGGACACCCTGGACGTCGTCGAAGAGGCCACCGCCGTCGGCCGGATCGCCTTCCCGTACGTCCCCGGACTGCTCGCCTTCCGCGAACTCCCCGCCGTCCTCGACGCACTGGCCGCCCTCACCCGCACCCCCGACACCGTCGTCTGCGACGGCTACGGCCTCGCCCACCCGCGCCGCCTCGGCCTCGCCAGCCACCTCGGCGTCCTCACCGGCCTGCGCACCCTCGGTGTCGCCAAGACCCCCTTCACCTTCGAGCACCACGCCCCGGGCCAGGACCGCGGCTCCTGCACCCCGCTCACCGACCCCGCCACCGGTGAGGAGGTCGGTCGCGCCGTCCGTACCCGGCCCGGCGTCAAACCCGTCTTCGTCTCCGTCGGCCACCGCATCGGCCTCGACACCGCCGTGCACACCACCCTCGAACTCGCCCGCCGCTACCGGCTGCCCGAGACCACCCGGCACGCCGACTCCCTCTGCCGCCGCGCCCTCACCGAGGCCCAGCACGGCCGGACGCCCGCGAACTGACCGTGTACCGGGCGGGCTTCCGGCCCGGTGTGTTAGACATAGGCACCGGGGCTCCGGGCCCCGAACGCCAGGAACGGACGCACGGGGGGCGCCGCAATGGGAACAGGGACCGGCTCGACCGGCGGGGCCAACCAGGGCTACCGGGTCGAGATCGAGCAGCTGCGCACGTTCGCCGGCCAAGTGCGGCTGCTGCTCAAGGAGTTCGAGAAGGACGCGGACGGCAACGCCACCCACGGGCGCAGCGGCATCGGCAAGACCGCCTTCGGCACCTTCGCCGAGGCCACCGAGATCCACGGCCACTACAGCACCATGCGGGACGCCCTGCGGGACGTGCTCAACCAGCTGCAGCAGGCGATCGACCAGGCCCAGAAGAAGGCCGAACTCACCGCGACCAACTACGAGGAACACGACCAGCACGTGGCCACGAAGCTCACGCTGTCCGGTGACGGCTGGTCCGTGGCCCAGCCCTCGGCCGCCAGCGAGGCCGCGTACGAGGCGAACCAGGTCCCGTCCCAGCACGGCAACGCCACCATCTGACCCACCACCCGACCGGAGGTGAACCACCCGTGGTCTACACCGACTTTACCAAGTACAGCCATGCCGATCTCCGCAAGATGGCCCAGGCCCTCGACCCCGGCGCGGTCATGGCCGCCGGCGACCCATGGCGCAAGGCGGCGACCACCCTCAAGGAGATCCGCAAAACTCTGACGAAGGTCAGCACCGAGGCCGCCACCAGCTGGGACGGAACGACCAGCGACTCCTTCCACACCTCCATGCTCACCCTCGCCTCGAACATCAACGAGGTTGCCGCCTACGCCAACGACGCGGCCAACACCCTCCACAACATGTCCGAGGCGATGGCCACGGCCAAGCGCAACATGCCCGAGGAACCCGACAACTGGGACAAGATCAAGGACACCGTCGGCGACTTCTTCAGCAGCGAGGACGACCACATCCAGGTCGCCGACCGGAAGAAGGCCGAAGCGGCCGCCGTCATGCAGACCCTCGCGATGCACTACCGCGTCGCGACGCCGGCCCTGAAGCCGCCGCCGCCGCTGCCTGACTCCAAGCCGCGAGTGAGGGTTGACAATCCTGACTCGGGAGCGCAGAACGATCCAAGTGGAGCGGCAGCCATGGCCATGGCGGTCGTCTCGGGGACTTCCTTCGGACCCGGAAGAGCGCCGGAGACCCTTACCTCGCCGCGTCGGTCCAAGCCTGCCGCGTCGCCTGTGGTCTCCAACTCGTCGGCACGGAGCACGGCTGTCCCCGCCGAAGCCGGGATCAAGGGAGGCACGGCCCAGGCGCCGCCGAAGACGTCGACCACGGTGAGCCGCTCCGATGCAGGCATCTCAGGTTCCCCGGTGTCCCGTCCCAACGGCAGCGTGCCGAGTCCCGTTACCTCGGGAACCCAGACGTCCGGCCTGAACGCGACGTCGCCTGCGGGTCCCACGAGCGGGCCGATCGGCGGTGGAGGTGGGCAAACGACTGCCGGTTCTACGGGACCGGCCGTGCAGACTGCTCCGGTCGGTCCGGGCATCGGTCAGAGCAGGTTCGGCTTCGGCGGCAAGGAGTTCACCGGCGATGCGACGCCGGTTGAGGGTACGGGACCGCGGGGAGGCCGCGCCGTCAATGCCGTCGGCGGTACGGGGACAGCCCCGGTTGGTGGGTCCATGGCCCGGCCCGGTGGAGCTGTTCGTGAGACGCCACCTCCCGGTGCCGGAGCACGTAGCAAGCAGGCATTCACGGAAGGCGGATCCGGGCTAGGGGTCCGAAATCGAGTGAGCACCGAACCCGCGGCCCGTAGTGCAGGCGCCATCTCTCCCGGTATCCCGATGAGTGAAGCGCAGCGCCGCAAGAAGGACCGCGAGAAGGGCGGAGCGCGGCCGGACTATCTCGTCGAGGACGAGGAGACCTGGGCGTCGGACAAGCCGAGCAACCCGAACGTGGTGGAATGAGGCCGGTCCGCAAACGGACAGGTGATCTGATCGCATCCCGTAGGTCGGTGATCTGCGGGATGCCTCGTTGAGTGGGGTGACCGAATTGGCGAGCCGCTGGGTGGCGCGCGGTGGAGCGGCTTTCGCCGCTGCGGCTCTTATGGCGAGCGTCGCGGTTCCGCCGGCATCTGCTGATCAGATCAGGGACCAGCAGTGGCCTTTGAAAACCTTCGAGGCCGAGGCGAAGATCTGGACGACGAGCCAGGGCGACGGGGTGGTCGTTGCCGTGATTGACACTGGGGTGAACCAGGACCATCAGGACCTGGTGGGTCAGGTCCTTCCCGGAGCTGATTTCTCCGGCGGGAAAACGGACGGCCGCGTCGACGGCGACGGTCACGGCACGGGCATGGCCAGCCTGATCGCAGGGCACGGGCATGGCACACAGGCCGGGATCATGGGACTGGCCCCCAAGGCGAAGATCTTGCCGGTGAAGGTGGGGACGGATGGCGATGGCCCCAGCGCCCAGCCGAACCCCAATTCTCAACAGCATGATCTGGCAGATGCGATCCGCTTCGCGGCAGACCATGGCGCGGGTGTCATCAACATCTCCCTCGCAGGTGACTCGCGCTTCAACTCGAATCTGCGGAAAGCCGTCAACTACGCAGTGTCGAAGGATGTCGTGCTGGTCTCCGGCACGGGCAACACCGGGGTGGACAAGGATGTCGAATATCCGGCCGCCTTCCCGGGAGTGGTCGCGGTAGGAGCAGTGGACTCCAACGGGGCTGTGTGGGAAAAGTCCACTTCTGGTCCCGAAACCACCCTTGTGGCACCTGGTGTGGGGATCTACCGAGCTACGGCGAAGTCATCGACGAGCTACGACCGCGTGAGCGGCACCTCTGACGCCACTGCGTACGTCTCCGCCACTGCCGCGCTGATTCGGTCCAAGTATCCGAACCTGTCCGCCGGTCAGGTCATCAACCGGATGATCAAGTCGGCCACCCCTCCTGCCAACGGGACTGTGGTGCCGAACAATCACTACGGCTACGGAACCGTCTCACCCGCGAAGGCGTTGGAGGCGAACCCCGCTGTGGACAATGGGCCGAAGGACAATCCGTTGCTGAAGCGACCGGAGTCGAAAGGGACGCCGCCGACTGACGACGAATCCGACGCGACGGACCAGCCCTCCGTGGTCCCCGAAGCCACCTCCGGCGGCGGCAGCGGCGATACCGGACTGGTGATCGCCGCCGTAGCCGCCGGAGCCGTCGTCCTCGGCGTGTCCGCCGCCGCCGTGGTGATGGCGCGCCGCCGTAAGCGGGCCGCTGTGCCGCCCTACCAGGGGCCCGCTCAGTGAGTGCTGAGCCAGTCGTCGCGTAGGGCGGCCATGTGGAGGACGTCCCAGTAGCGGTCGTCCCAGTGGTGGGCCTGGCGGGCGCGGCCTTCGAGGACGAACCCGGCCTTGGTGTAGGCGCGGGCGGCGCGTTCGTTGTACTCGAAGACTTCGAGGTGGACGCGGTGGAGGCCGACGGCCGCGAAGGCGTGGCGGAGCACCAGCAGGGTGGTCTCGGTGCCGATGCCGCGGCCGGTGCTGTCGGGGGTGAGGGCGATCCGGAAGCTCGCGGAGCTGTTGTCCGGGTCGACGTCGGTGAGTGCGGTGTCGCCGAGGAAGCGGCCGGTGGCCGGGTCCTCGACGGCGAGGTCGAGCCGGTCGGGCTGGTCGCGGCGGGTGGCGCACCACTGGGCGATGCGGTCACGGGTGAAGGCGGTGCGGGTGCCGGTGAGGCGGTTGGTCTCCCGGTCGGTGCAGAGTTCCCACATCGGTTCGGTGTGCCGGGCGTCCAGGGGGACGAGGCGGACGGTGGGGCCGTGCAGGGTGGGTTTCACCGCGAGGGCTGAGAGGTCCGTGGCCATGGTGCCCAGAATGCCGCCGGGGCCGGTTCGTGCAGGGAATTCATTCGGCGACGGCGATCTGCTCCCGGTGGTGGGTCGGGGTGGTGAGTTCGTCGACGAGGGCGACGGCGAGCTCGGCCTGGGCGATCCGGGGGCCGGGGACGTGGGGGCCGCCGACCCGGTAGCGGCCGGTGCCGGGGGCGGTGCGGTCGAGGTCCATGGGCGGGGTGACGACGACCCAGTCGAGGGTGGCGGGGGAGTCGTGGAGCAGGTCGAGGGCGGCGGAGTGGCCGAGCGAGACGGTGCGGTGGGCCTCGGGGAACCGGTGGTGCGCACGGAGTACGCCGAGAACCCGCCGCGGGTGGAGTACGCGTTGACGCCGCTGGGCCGGACGCTGCTCGGCCCGATGGACGCGGTGTGCGACTGGAGCCGCGAGAACCTCGGGAGCCTGCTGGCGGCCCGGCTGGAGTAGGAGCGCGCCGAGCGCTGAGCGGGGACGGCCCGAGAGCCGGCCGGCCGGGCCGGCTGCTGGCAGCATTTCGGTGGTCGCTGGCGTCTCTGCCGCTGGTGGGCGGGGGCGCGGGGCGGCGATGCTGGGGCCATGAGCACTTCTGAGAACCACGCGAGCCCCGACGACGCGATCGTCCCGGACACCAAGGACTGGACCTGGGTGCTGGAACGTCCCTGCCCCGACTGCGGGTTGGACACCCCGGCGGTGCCCGCCACGGATGTCGCCGGGATGCTCCGGGACAACGCGCGGAGCTGGCTGGCGGTCCTCGCGGGCGACGGGGACGGGCTGCGCCGTCGCCCGAGCCCGGAGATCTGGTCGGACCTTGAGTACGCCTGCCACGTCCGGGACGTCTTCCGGCTGTTCCTGGTCCGGCTGAACCTGATGCTCGACCAGGACGGCCCCCTCTTCCCGAACTGGGACCAGGACGAGACGGCGGCCGCCGAGCGCTACCGGGAGCAGCTGCCGCAGGTGGTGGCCGGGGAGCTGGCGGAGGCCGGGGAGGCGCTGGCGGCGGCGTTCGAGGCGGTGTCGGACGAGCAGTGGCGGCGGACCGGGGACCGTAGCGACGGGGCGCGGTTCACGGTCGAGACCTTCGCCCGCTACCTGATCCACGACCCGGTGCACCACCTGTTCGACGTGACGGGCGAGCGGGTCTGAAACGACCGGGACACCCGGAACGACCGGGACACCCGGAACGACCGGGACACCCGGAACCACCAGGGCACCCGAAGCCACCGGGACGACCGGGACGGGTCACCAGCCGGAGGCCTCGTGCAGCATGGTGCGCCGGAGCCGCCCGGCGACACTGGCGGTGTCGGTGCCGATGACGTCGGCGATCTCGGGGGCGGCGAGGCCGACGACGTAGTGCAGGATCGCGAGGTCGTCGTCGGCGGGGTGGCGGTCCGGGGCGGGGGTCTCCTGCCGGGTGTGTTCGGCGACGGTGCCGCGCAGGATCTGCCAGGCGAGCGCGGTCGGGTTCGGACTGGTGAGCAAATCCCGCCACTGGACGGCGATTTCGGCGAACGCCTGCTGGACGGCGGTGGCCGCCTGGGCGTGCTCGGTCAGCCACACCCGGGCGTAGCTGAGGTACCGGGGGCGGTGGAGTTCGCAGAAGGCCGCGAACTCCAACGGGAGGTCCTCCGGTTCGCCGGGCCCCGGGGGAGGCTCGGCGGCGCTCGTGCGACGGTTGGTCATCTCGTCTTCTCGGAAGGGGAGATGGACTTCTGACGGTCGATCATCTGTGCTCACTCTACGGTAGGCCCTCGGTGCGCTGGGTGACCAATCCGATGGAATGCCCGGAACCCACCGGCGCTCGGCCGGTTCCGTCGGCGGCCGGTGCGGCGAGGCGGCGGTGCTGCCCGTCGGGGGTCGGTCGGGGGAGTGCCGCACAGTGGTGCGGGGGGCGTGGGTGTGAGGGTGTCGCAGCTGGTCAGAGTGTGTGGGGCGGCAGTGGTCGCACGGCAGTTGAGGTGCCACCGTAGGGCCTGTCGGACCGGGCGTCCACGCCCAGGGCGCGAAGTCGCGTGCGCACAACCGCCTGCGCAACCGCACTCGCGGCGGGGGTTGTGCCGGGGCGGGGGCGGTGGGGGCGTCGAACGCGCCCCGGCGGCTCGTGGCGACCGGGGCGCGGGTCGGGGCGGCGCGGTGCCGCCCGGTCAGGAGCGGGGAAGGGCCTCCGTGGCGGAGAGCAGGTCGTCGGCGGCGTGGCCGCGTTCGACCTGGGAGGGGAAGGCCTCGACGGCCCGGCAGCGGGTCAGTTGAGCCGCTGCCGCCGCGGCCCCCACTACGGCAGCGGCTCCCGCGGAGGCCTCCTCGCGCTCGCACCGGTGGGTGCCGGACGTCCCGGCGGCGTGCGCGCCCGCCACATTGGTTGCGGCGGCGTGCGCGCCCGCCACATGCGCCCCCGGAGCGTGCCCACCGCCCGGGTGCGCCCCTCCGGTGTGCGTCGCGCCCGAATGCGCCCCCGTCGCGCGCCGTCGGCGGCCGAGCGCGACCCGCTCGGCGTGTTCCTCGGCCGCCTGTCTGGCGGCCAGGTAGGCCTGCACGGCGGCCATGCCGTAGACCGGCTGGATCAGTTGGTGTCCCTTGAAGAAGGGTCTGGCCGGTGCGAACCCGGCGGCGACCACCAGGTCGCGGATCTCTGCTATCTCGGCCTCGCTCCGGGCGGTGAAGCGGACCTCCCAGCCCTTCTTGTACGTATGGCCCTTCTCGCCGCTGCGGCGCGCCGGGTCCGGGCGGCGGACGTATCCGGGCAGACGGCCGAGGCGGAGCTGGGCCGCGCGGAGGCCGGCGGTCTCGTCACGTGACATGACGTAAGCCTAGGCAATCCCGGAGGTGCGAGTGACGCCCGGAGGGTCCCTCGCCGTATGCCCTTGATCACTCTGGGTCAGGCCGCCAGGTCGGCGATCGTTTTCGATCGGATCCGATAGCCATATGAACGTCATTTACGCCAAATGAGTGAGGGTATGGGGACTTTAGTGCAGGCTGGTCCCGGTTTCGCGACGGTTGGGTAACAGTGCGTCAGGCTGTGTCACCTGGGTCGCGGTGGTTGGGGATGGTGTCGGCATGAGCTACCGGATCCCCACGCCGCCGCCTTCCCTGGAGGAGCTGGCGAAGCGTCAGCAGAACGTCGTCACCGCGAGCCAGCTGCGCGCCCGGGGCGTACCGGCCCGGGTCATCACCGAGCACTGCCGCCGGGGCGGTCCATGGCAGCGGCTGCTGCCGAGGGTCTACCTGCTCCAGTCCGGCGAACCCACCCCGGAGCAGCGGATGTGGGCGGCGCTGCTGTACGCGGCGCAGAACGGCCGGGAGGAGGGCCGCCGTGAGGGCGCGGTGATCACCGGCGCGGCCGCGCTGGCGCTGTACGGCTTCGCCTCCGTGCCCCGGCTTCCCGCGGTCACCGGGGTGGACGTCCTGGTGCCCCGTCAGCGACGGCTCAAGGACGCGGGCGACGTGCGGATCCTGCGCACCGAGCGGGAGTTGGTGGCGCGTTCGGTGCACGGCTTGGCCTGCGCGCCGGTCGCCCGGGCGGTCGCGGACGCGCTGTGCGAGTGGACGGCGGAGGGCGACGCGGCGGTGCCGGTGCGCGAGGTGCTGCGCGAGGCCGTGGCCCGCCCGGAAAGCAGGTGCACGGTGCGGGAGTTGGCCACCGAGCTGGTCGAGTCGGGGCTGACCGGGGAGCCCCGGGTGCGTGCCGCGCTGGACGAACTCCTCGCCGCCGAACGGGACTTCGTCATGGAGCAGGTGGACCGGCTGGTGGACGAGTGGCTGCTGCCGGCCCCGCTGGCCGCCCCGGAGCTGCGGATGCGCGGCGGCACGTACATCGGCATCCCGGACCTCTACTGGCCGGAGCGCGGGGTCGCGGTGGAGGTGGACTCGGACCTGCGCTGTGTCAGCGAGGGCGAGGCCGCCTGGGTGCGCGGCGGCCAGCACCGGATGGAGTACCTCGGCATCCGCGTGGTGTACGTCTCCGGAGCCCGGCTGGCCGCCGACCCGGAGGCGGTGGGCGGCGAGCTGCGCGAGGCCTACCGGGCCGGCGGGACGGACGTGGTGGAGCTGCTGGTGGTCTGAGCGCCGCCCGTCCTCGCGGACGGCTCAGGTCGGTTCAGGTCGGCTCAGGACGGGCGGACCACCGGCTCGCCGACCAGCTCGACCCCGGCCGCCCGCAGCTCCTCCAGCGCGGCGGCGGTGGTCTCCCGCGACACCCCGGCGGTGAGGTCGAGCAGCACCCGGGTGGTGAAGCCGGCCCGCGCCGCGTCCAGGGCGGTGGCCCGGACGCAGTGGTCGGTGGCGATGCCGACCACGTCGATCTCGTCGACCTGCCGCTCGCGCAGCCACTCCACCGGGCCGCGGCGGTTCTCGTCCAGTCCCTCGAAGCCGCTGTAGGCCGCCGAGTAGGCGCCCTTGTCGAAGACCGCCTCGACCGCCCCGGAGATCACCGCGGGCGCGAAGTTGGGGTGGAAGCCCACGCCCTCGGTACCGGCCACGCAGTGCACCGGCCAGCTGGAGACGTAGTCCGGCTCGTCGGAGAAGTGCTCGCCGGGGTCGATGTGGTGGTCGCGGGTGGCGAGGATGTGCCGGTAGCCGGGGGAGGACTCGGCGATCAGGTCGGTGATGGCGGCGGCCACCTCGGCGCCGCCGGCGACGGCCAGGCTGCCGCCCTCGCAGAAGTCGTTCTGCACGTCGACGACGATCAGTGCCCGGTGCATGGTTCGCATCCTCGGATGTGGGGGCGGTGCGCCCCGGTGGCGGGGGTCCTCGCCGACGCCGGACGGCGCGGGCGGGACTCCAGGGGACTCTACGGTTGACTCTAGGGAGTGGCGTGCGGCGGCGGAAGGCTTGGGACCCGGCTTCGGGCGCCCCTCCCGCGGGGTGGCGCCGGGAGTCCGGGAGCGGGCCCGGCGGCCCGACGCCTGGCCGCGCGGACGCCCTCGGTGCGGACCGGCGGATCAGCCGACCAGTTCGGTGGGGATGACCGGGTCGCCCTTGGAGAGCTGGGTGGCCGACAGCGGCAGCGCCGCGCGGGCCCGGATGTGCCGTTCGCGGGCGGCCGTCAGCGGCTCTCGGCCGACGGTCTCACCGGCCAGCACCAGCGGTACCTGCATCAGGTGCGGCCGCAGCTCGTCCGGGACCGGTCCGGTGCCGATCACCTCGGCCTCCGCGACGCCCTCGGCGTCGGGGCGCCGGGCGGCCCACTTGCGCCCGCCGATGCTGGTCTTGCCGCCGGCCGCCCGCTTGGCGACCGGCACCAGCGGGCCGTCCGGGGTCTCGGCGCGGGCGACCAGCTTGTAGACCATCGCGCAGGTCGGGTGGCCGCTGCCGGTGACCAGGCTGGTGCCGACGCCGTAGCCGTCCACCGGGGCGGCGGCGAGGGCGGCGATCGCGTACTCGTCGAGGTCCGAGGTGACGATGATCCGGGTCTTGCCGGCGCCGAGTTCGTCCAGCTGACGGCGGACCCGGTGGGCCGCCAGGATGAGGTCGCCGGAGTCGATCCGGACCGCGCCCAGCTCCGGCCCGGCCACCTCGACGGCGGTGCGGACGGCCTCGCGCAGGTCGAAGGTGTCGATCAGCAGGGTGGTGCCCCGGCCCATCGAGTCGATCTGCGCCCGGAAGGCGTCCCGCTCGGTGTCGTGCACCAGGGTGAAGGCGTGCGCGGAGGTGCCGGTGGTCGGGATGCCGTGCAGGAAGCCCGCCTCCAGGTCGGAGGTGGCGGCGAAGCCGGCCACGTAGGAGGCCCGGGCGGCGGCGACGGCGGCCTGCTCGTGGGCCCGGCGGGCGCCCAGTTCGATCACCGGACGGGCGCCGGCCGCGGCGGTCATCCGGGAGGCGGCGGCCGCGATGGCGGAGTCGAAGTTGAGGATGGAGAGGATCACCGTCTCCAGGATCACCGTCTCGGCGAAGCTGCCCTCGACGGTGAGCACCGGCGATCCGGGGAAGTAGACCTCGCCCTCGGGGTAGCCGTGGATGTCGCCGCGGAAGCGGTAGTCGGCGAGGAACCGCAGGGTGTCCTCGTCGACCACGCGCTGGTCGGAGAGCCAGTCCAGCTGGGCCGTCCCGAAGCGGAAGTTCTCGACGGCGTCCAGCACCCGGCCGGTGCCGGCCATGACGCCGTAGCGGCGGCCGCTGGGCAGGCGCCGGGTGAACACCTCGAAGACGGAGCGGCGGTGCGCGGCCCCGCTGCGCAGGGCGGCCTGCAGCATGGTGAGCTCGTAGCGGTCGGTGAGGAGCGCGGTCGACCCGGCCGCGCGCACTGAAGTGGCGTCCATGGAGATGATGCTACTACCACTTAGCGTCAGAGTGACGATTTCTCGTCCCGGGAGCCGGGCCGGAATCGCCCGGGGGTCCCCCGGATGGCAGCATGGGCCATGAGGAGTCACGGACGAGTGTGCAACGAGGAGGCCCGGCGGTGAGTGTCGCGCCCGTGGAGATCGAGCGCCCGGAGGTCGAAGGACAACCGGTGACCGAGCCGGACACGCCCTGGGTGACCATCGTGCACAACGACCCGGTCAATCTCATGAGCTATGTCCAGTACGTGTTCCAGGCCTACTTCGGGTACCCGAAGGACAAGGCCCGGAAGCTGATGATGGACGTGCACACCAAGGGCCGGGCGGTGGTGTCCAGCGGGTCCCGCGAGGAGATGGAGCGGGACGTCCAGGCGATGCACGGCTACGGCCTGTGGGCGACGCTGCAGCACGACTGATCGCCCATCCGGCGCACAGTGACTGACCGCCCGCCGGTCCGGCGGCGCGGCCGAAGACGACGAAGACGGGCTGACCGATACAGATGGCTGGGTTGTTCGAGAGCGCCGGCGGTGGTGGCGCGGCGATCGCACTGGACGAGGTGGAGGCCTCCATCCTGCGGTCGCTGGAAGTGCAGATGCTGGAGCTGATCGGCCCCGGGCCGGGCGGGGACGGCGAGGACCCGCTGGCGGCGCTGTTCGCCGAGGGTCCGTCCGAGGCGCCCGCCGACCCGGCGCTGGCCCGGCTCTTCCCGGACGCCTACGGGGACCCGGCCGCGCCGGCGGACGAGGAGGCCCGCGCCGCCGCCGCCGAGTTCCGCCGCTACACCGAGGTCGACCTGCGGGCCCGCAAGCGGGACGACGCGCTGCAGGTGGTCCGGGCGCTGGACGGCCTCGGCGGCGCCGGGGTGCTCAAGCTGGCGGCCGGCGACTGCCTGCACTGGCTGGGCGCGCTGAACGACCTGCGGCTGACCCTCGGGGTGCGGCTGGAGGTCTCCGAGGAGGACGAGCAGGGCCTCTACGAGCTGCCGGACGGTGACGAGCGCAAGCCGCTGGTGATGGCCTACCTGTGGCTGGGGGCGCTCCAGGAGTCGCTGCTGGAGGCGATCACCGACTGAGCCCGGGCGGTTTCCGCCCCACTCTCCCGGGTGATCCTGCCCGCTTTCGGGCACGCCCCGGCCGTTCCGTCCAGCATGTGGACGATTGGCCGGGGCATTTTCGCATAAAACGGGCAAAATATAACAGGACATGCTCAAATATCGCTCAGATGAACACCGCTATCCGGACCGTGCGTGGTACGACTTCTCCCCACAAACGCGACCCACCCAGGACGGTGAGCATGGCCGAGCAGATCTACGACCAGGTGGTCGATGCGAAACCGGACGAGGAGGGCTACGAGCGGGGGCTGGGCAGCCGCCAGATCCAGATGATCGCCATCGGCGGCGCGATCGGCACCGGCCTCTTCCTCGGCGCCGGCACCGCCATCTCCAAGTCCGGACCGAGCCTCATCCTGTCCTACGCGGTGGCCGGCCTGGTGATCTTCGTGATCATGCGCGCCCTCGGCGAACTGCTCACCTACCGCCCGGTCTCCGGCAGCTTCGCCGAGTACGCCCGCGAGTTCCTCGGCCCCTTCGCCGGCTACGTCACCGGCTGGACGTACTGGCTGTTCTGGGTCGTCACCGGCATGGCGGAGACCACCGCCGCCGCCGTGTACGTCAAGTTCTGGGCCCCCGGCATACCCCAGTGGGCCAGCGCGCTGACCTTCCTGGTGATCCTCTACGCGGCCAACCTGATCTCGGTGAAGCTGTTCGGCGAGATCGAGTTCTGGTTCTCCATGGTCAAGGTCACCGCCATCATCGGCATGATCCTCATCGGCATCGGCGTGCTGACCCTCGGTTTCAGCAAGGCCGGTGACACCGCGTCGGTCAGCAACCTCTGGCAGAACGGCGGCTTCTTCCCCAAGGGCATCGGCGCCACCGTGATGACCCTGCAGATCGTCATGTTCGCCTACCTCGGCGTCGAACTCGTCGGCGTCACCGCGGGCGAGAGCCAGAACCCCGAGAAGACCCTCCCGCGCGCCATCAACACCCTGCCATGGCGCATCGCGCTGTTCTACATCGGCGCCCTGGTGGTCATCCTCTCGCTCGTCCCGTGGACCGAGTTCCAGCCCGGCGTCAGCCCGTTCGTCGCCGCCTTCGGCAAGATCGGCATACCGGCCGCGGCCGGCATCATCAACTTCGTGGTGCTCACCGCAGCCCTCTCCTCCTGCAACTCCGGCATGTACTCCACCGGACGCATGCTGCGCGACCTCGCCCTGCGCGGCCAGGCCCCCGGACGGCTCACCAAGCTCAACAGCCGCCGCACCCCCGCCGTCGCGATCACCCTGTCCTGCCTGCTGATGGGCGCCGGCGTGGTACTCAACTACCTCGTCCCGGCGCGGGCGTTCGAGTACATCACCTCGGTCGCCACGGTCTGCGGACTGTGGACCTGGGCGATGATCCTGATATCCCAGATCCGCTACCGCAAGGCCTGGCGGGCCGGCCACCTGCCGCCGCCCACCTTCAAGGCCCCCGGCGGCGCCTGGGTCAACTGGACCGCCCTCGCCTTCCTGGCCATGGTCGTGGTGCTGATCGCCCTGGACAAGGACAACCGGATCTCGCTGTACGTCTTCCCGGGCTGGGCCCTGCTGCTGGTGGTCGGCTACCAGGTGCTCAAGCGCCGCAACCCGCAGGCCGTCCACGGCCCCGCCCACGACCACCTGCACGCCGGCAGCGGCAACGCGGACGCCCGCTGACCGCGACTCGGACGCCCCGCCGGACATCCGGCGGGGCGTGTCTATCCTGACCACATGCTGACCATCACCCGAGAAATCCGCGACCGGATCGTGGCCCACGCCCGCGCCGACCACCCGGACGAGGCCTGCGGCGTGGTCGCCGGACCGGCCGGCAGCGGCCGCCCCGAGCGGTTCGTCCCGATGCTCAACGCGGCCCGCTCGCCCACCTTCTACGAGTTCGACTCGGGCGACCTGTTGAAGCTCTACCGCGAGATGGACGACCTGGACGAGGAGCCGGTGATCGTCTACCACTCGCACACCGCCACCGAGGCCTACCCCTCCCGCACCGACGTGAGCTACGCCTCCGAGCCGTTCGCCCACTACGTCCTGGTCTCCACCGCCGACGGCAACGGCGAGGACGACCCCTACCAGTTCCGCTCGTTCCGCATCGTGGACGGCGAGATCACGGAGGAAGACGTCCAGGTCGTCGAGGCCTACCCGGCCTGACCGGCACCCACCTGGACCCGGCCCGCCGACCCGCCGCGAGCGGGCGGCGGGCCCGCTTCGTCTCAACATCGGAAACGACAACATCCGGATCACGAGACGGGCATGTCGGAGCGGGCCCGGGAATCTATACGATGAGCCCATGCGTTCCGTCGATGTGAGCAACCAGGCCCCGGGCACCCGCCTCGTGGCGCGCCTGCACATCGACCTGTGCCGGCACGCCGGCGCGATCTGTCCCGGCACGCCCGCGCGCTCGCGCTGAGAGCCGCCCCGCCCCACCCGGGCCCCGCCGCCTCCCCAGCGGCGCCGAGCCCCGGGGACCCTCCGCCCTGCCGCGCCCGCTGCGGCCCACCCACCTCCACGACTCGCACAGGAGCGCACCCATGGCCATCGAGGTCCGCATCCCGACCATCCTCCGCACCTACACCGACGGCGCCAAGGCCGTCGAGGGCAACGGCAGCAACCTCGGGGAACTCTTCACCGACCTCGACGCCCGCCACCCGGGCATCGCCGCCCGCCTGGTCGAGGGCGGCGAGCTGCGCCGCTTCGTCAACGTCTACCTGAACGACGAGGACGTCCGGTTCCTGGACGGCATCTCCACCGCCCTCGCCGACGGCGACAGCGTCACCATCCTGCCCGCCGTGGCCGGCGGCGCCCGCTGACATCCTGGTGCCCCCGCCCGCAGGGCCGGGGGCACCACCCCTGTTCACCCCCACCGCCGTGGCCGGAGGCCTCCCTTGCGATACGACAGTCCGCTCGAAGCCGTCGGCAACACCCCGCTGGTACGCCTGCCGCGGCTGTCCGCCGCCGTCCCGGGCAACGACGGGGGCCTGGTGAACCTGTGGGCCAAGCTGGAGGACCGCAACCCCACCGGCTCGATCAAGGACCGCCCCGCGCTGCACATGATCGAGCGCGCCGAGGCCGACGGCCGGCTCACCCCCGGCTGCACCGTCCTGGAGCCCACCAGCGGCAACACCGGCATCTCGCTCGCCATGGCCGCCAAGCTCAAGGGCTACCGGATGGTCTGCGTGATGCCCGAGAACACCAGCGAGGAACGACGCGAACTGCTCCGGATGTGGGGCGCCGAGATCATCTCCTCCCCGGCCGCCGGCGGCTCCAACACCGCCGTCCGGATCGCCAAGGAGATCGCTGCCGAGCACCCCGACTGGGTGATGCTCTACCAGTACGGCAACCCCGACAACGCGGGCGCCCACTACACCACCACCGGCCCCGAGATCCTCGCCGACCTGCCGACCGTCACCCACTTCGTGGCCGGCCTCGGCACCACCGGCACCCTGATGGGCGTCGGCCGCTACCTGCGCGAGAAGGTCCCCGGCGTGAGGATCGTCGCCGCCGAACCGCGCTACGACGACCTGGTGTACGGGCTGCGCAACCTCGACGAGGGCTTCGTGCCCGAGCTGTACGACGCCGAGGTGCTCACCACCCGCTTCTCGGTCGGCTCCGCGGACGCCGTCCGCCGCACCCGCGAACTCCTCCAGCAGGAAGGCATCTTCGCGGGCGTCTCGACCGGCGCCATCCTGCACGCCGCGCTCGGCGTCGGCCGCAAGGCGGCGGCCGCCGGGGAACGCGCGGACATCGTCTTCGTCGTCGCCGACGGCGGCTGGAAGTACCTGTCCACCGGCATCTACACCGCCGAGTCCACCGAGGCGGCGGTCGAGGCGCTGCAGGGCCAGCTCTGGGCCTGAGCAGCCAGGGCCCGCCCGGGAAGATCCGCCGGCCGGGCCCTAGTTCTGCAGCGACCGCTGGGCCCGGGCCCAGACCTGGCGGTCCACCGTGCCGGCCCGGCGGCGGAAGGCCGACAGCGGTACCTCGCGCAGCTCGTCGGTCTCCAGCCAGCTGGCCCGGCCCTGCCGGTCGCCCACCGAACCGGGCGGCAGCGGCAGCACGCCCGGGCGCTCGGCGTGGTGCTTGCTGGTGATCTTCGCGACGGTGGCGGCCCGGCCGTGCACCCGCAGCACCAGGCAGGGGCGGTCCTTGGAGCCCGGGCCGTCCTCGAACGGCACCTCCGCCCACCAGATCTCCTGCGGCTCCGGTCCGCCCCCGGCACCCGGGCGCGGCCGCGGGCCGGTCGGGCCGGTCGGACGCGCGGCCGGCCGGGTGCGCCTTGCCAGAGCCGCCGCGACGGCCGCCAGGACGGCGACGCCCGCCACGGCCAGGACCACCCAGATACCAGTCATGCGGCGAACCGTACCGGGCCGGTGGTGAACGCCACCACCGTGGCGGCTGTGAAAGTCGGGCATTCGTCCGGGTGTTGCTCCAGTTTCGTCACGGAACGGCCACGAAGCCCGTTCTGTCGGCTACGCCCCGGTGTCGCCCGGAAAGGCTGCCTCGGGAACGTCCGCCCCCGCCCCCCGGAGGTGCCTTCGTGAGGAGTTCCGAACTCTGGTCCTACGCCGAGATCGCCCGGCACATCGACGTCCGGCCCGAGACCGTCCGCAGCTACCGGCGGCACGGCCTGCTGCCCGACCCGGACGTGGTCGACGACAGGGGACACCCCCGCTGGTACCCCGGGACCATCCGCTCCTGGGCCCGCAACCGCCCCCGGCACCGCTGAACCGACCGCGCCGCCCCCGCCCCGGCGGTCTGGGTGATTCCAGCCACAGCCCGGCACGGGGACGGGGGCAAAGTGCCGCTCCGCCCTTACCCTCGACACACCAACGCAGTGCTACCGGCCGGTCCACCGGCCCGGCCTGCGGTTTTCCATGCTGTTTTCCATGCTGTTTTCCATGCCGCTCCAACAACATGAAAAGCAGCCCAGCAGCAGCCAGGACGTGTCGGGGCGGAGGGGCTCGGATGAAACTGACCGTGGTGGGGTGCTCGGGGAGCTTCCCGTCCGCCGACTCGCCGTGCTCCAGCTACCTGGTCGAGGCCGACGGCTACCGGGTGGTGCTGGACCTCGGCAACGGCGCCCTCGGCGCGCTGCAGAAGTACACCAGCCTCTACGACGTCGACGCCGTCCTGCTCAGCCACCTGCACGCGGACCACTGCGTCGACCTGTGCGCCTACTGGGTCGCCCGCAACTACCGCGCCGAGGGCTGCCCCGACCTGCTGCCGGTGTACGGCCCGGCCGGCACCGCCGAGCGGCTCGCCCG
The DNA here is from genome assembly GCF_044768255.1 of Kitasatospora sp. NPDC101157. Lineage (NCBI taxonomy): Bacteria > Bacillati > Actinomycetota > Actinomycetes > Kitasatosporales > Streptomycetaceae > Kitasatospora > Kitasatospora sp. NPDC101157. Next base: position 98,643 of record NZ_JBIWPL010000010.1, read on the forward strand.
CGCGTACGACATGCCGGAGAACCCCGGAATGAAGGAGGTGTTCGAGTTCCGCACGCTCACCCCGGGCAGCTTCGAACTCGGCCCGTTCCGGGTCTCCGTCGCCCAGGTCAACCACCCCGTCGACGCCTTCGCCTTCCGGCTGGAGCACGGCGGCCGCTCGCTGGTGTACTCCGGCGACACCGGTGAGAGCCCCGCACTGGTCGAACTCGCCCGCGACACCGACCTGTTCCTCTGCGAGGCCGCGTACCTCGACGGGCGCGACACCTACCGGGCCGTCCACCTGAACGGCCGGGAGGCCGGCGAGCACGCCGCCGCCGCCGGGGCCCACCGGCTGGTCCTCACCCACATCCCGCCGTGGACCGACGCCGAGCACAACCGCCGTGACGCGGCCGCCGCCTACGCCGGCCCGGTCGAGCTGGCCCGGGCCGGCGCGGTGTACGAGATCTGACCCGTCTCAGCGCCGCTCGGGGACCGGCAGGCCGAGGTGGTCGCGCAGGGTCGGGCCGGTGTACTCGGTGCGGAAGACCCCGCGCTCCTGGAGCAGCGGAACGACCCGGTCGACGAACTCGTCCAGGCCGCCCGGGGTCAGGTGCGGGACCAGGACGAAGCCGTCGGCCGCGTCCTGCTGGACGAAGTGGTCGATCCGCTCGGCGACGGTGGCGGGGGAGCCGACGAAGGTCTGCCGACCGGTCACCTCGATGACCAGCTCGCGACTGCTCAGCCCCTTCTCGGCGGCCAGGGCGCGCCAGCGTTCGGCGGTGCCCAGCGGGTCCGGGACGCGGACCCGGCCCTGGACCAGCGCGCTGTCCGGGTCGGGGTCGACGCCCGGCAGCGGTCCGTCCGGGTCGTGGTCGGAGAGGTCGACGCCCCAGACCTGCTCCAGGAAGGCGATCGCGGTCCGCGGCCCGACCTGGGCCCGGCGGACCTCGGCGGCGCGCTCGGCCGCGTCGGCGTCGGTGTCGCCGAGGACGAAGGTGGCGGCCGGCATGATCTTCAGCTCGTGCGGCTCGCGCCCGTAGCCGGCCAACCGGCCCTTGACGTCGGCGTGGAAGGCCCGGCCGGCGTCGAGGTCGGAGTGCCGGCTGAAGACGACGTCGGCGGTGGCGGCGGCGAACTCCCGGCCCTCGGCGGAGTCGCCGGCCTGGATGACCACCGGGTGGCCCTGCGGCGGTCGGGGCAGCGAGAGCCGGCCCTCGACCTCGAACTGGGGTCCGCGGTGCCGGACGGGTTCCTCCCCGGCGTCCCAGAACTCCTTTACCAGCTGGACGGATTCGGCGGCCCGGGTGTAGCGGTCGGCGCGGTCCAGGTAGCCGCCGCGGCGGAAGTTCTCCCCGGTGAAGGCGTCCGAGGAGGTGACCACGTTCCAGGCCGCGCGGCCGCCGGAGAGGTGGTCCAGGGAGGCGAAGCGGCGGGCGAGTTCGTACGGTTCGTTGAAGGTGGCGTTCACCGTGGCGGCCAGGCCGATCCGTTCGGTGACGGCGGCCAGGGCGTTCAGCACGGTGATCGACTCGGGGCGGCCGACCACGTCCAGATCGTGGATGCGGCCCTTGGTCTCGCGCAGCCGCAGCCCCTCGGCGAGGAAGAAGAAGTCGAACTTCCCGCGCTCGGCGGTTCGCGCGAGGTGGCGGAAGGAGGCGAACTCGATGTGGCTGCCGGAGGCCGGGTCGCTCCACACCGTGGTGTTGTTGACGCCGGGGAAGTGCGCGGCGAGGTGGACCTGCTTGAGCGGACGGTCCGTCATCGGGCCACCTCCGCCAGGGCGGTGGCGGCATGCGCGGCGGGAGTGCGGGCGACGGCGTAGCGGCTGGCCGGACGGGCCAGGCCGAGGTGGTCGCGCAGGGTGCGGCCGGAGTACCCGGTGCGCAGCAGCCCGGCCTCGCGCAGGGCGGGGGCGATCCGCCCGGCGAGGGCGGTCAGGTCGCGTTCGGGGTCGGCGGGGACGAGGTGGAAGCCGTCCACGCCGGTGCCGGTGGCGGTGAGTTCGGTGAGCAGCCGCTGTTCGGCGGCCCGGTCGGGCAGGGCGGCGTCGAGCCGGGCGAGGATGCGCAGCTGTTCGCCGGAGCGCAGTCGCAGTTCGGTGGCGGCGGTCAGCCGGGCGGCCCGGTCGGGGGCGTCGAGCAGCACGACGTCGGCGTACCGGATGGCGGTGGTGACCCGGGCGCGCCCACCGGGGGAGGCGTCGCGGGCGAGGTCGGCGGCGGCCACCGGTACCGCGACCACCGGGCGCCCCTGGGGCGGTCGCGGGGTGATGGAGGGACCGCGGACGGAGAAGTGCCGGCCCTCGAAGTCGATGTAGTGCAGCTTGTCGCGGTCGACGAACCGGCCGGTGGCGGTGTCGCGGATCTCCGCGTCGTCCTCCCAGCTGTCCCAGAGCCGGGCGGCGACCTCGGCGGCGTCGGCCGCCTCGGCCCACAGCTCGTCCTCGGGGGCGACCGGGCGGCGGCCGAAGGCCTTCGCCTCGGCCTCGGTGGTGGAGACGCCGACCAGCCAGCCGGCCCGGCCCTCGCTCACCCAGTCCAGGGTGTTGAGCGAGATCGAGGTGTGGAAGGGCTCGGTGTGGGTGGTGGTGACGGTGGGGACCAGGCCGATCCGCGAGGTCAGCGGCGCGATCCGGGCGAGGGTGGCGAGCGCGTCGGGGCGGCTCGGTTCGGCGGTGAAGGAGTCGTCCAGGGTGACGAAGTCCAGGCCGGCCCGCTCGGCGAGCCGGGCGAGGGCGGCGTAGTGGCCGGGGTCAAGGCGGCGGGGGCTGTCGGCGGTGGTGTCTGCGGCAGTGCCTGCGGTGGTGTCTGCGGTGGTGTCGATGGCGAGGTCGATGGCGGCGGAGAGGTGCAACTGGCGGGGCATGGCGGGGCCTGGCTTTCCTCGTGCGGATGCGCGCGGGCAGCGGCGGGGCCCGTTCCGGCGCCGGGTACGGGCACGGGTACGGGCGCGCGGCCGCGCGGAAGGGGGAGGACGGCCGGCGCCGGGCGAAGTCGTCAGCCGGGCGGCGGCGGGGGGAGGGGTCGGCTCAGCCGCGACACGCCGCGGACCACACGCGACCGAAGTCGATGTGGCTGCGGGTCACCAGCGGGCACGAGGGATACACGGCTTCAGTTGACCAGGGCGTCCGTCGGTTCGTCAACCGCCGTTCCCGCCCTGCGGACATGCCGAAGGCCCCGCCCGGCCGCCGGGGGAGCGGCGGTGGGGCGGGGCCTTCGGAGCGGGAGGTCAGGCCTTGGTGATGTCCTCGATCTCGGCGTCGTCCTCGCGACCGGGGGTCTTGAGGTTGAACTTGGTGATCGCGAAGCGGAACACGAAGTAGTAGATCGCGGCGAAGACCAGGCCGATCGGGATGATCAGCAGCGGATTCTTGGCCAGGCTGAAGTTGATCGTGTAGTCGATCAGGCCGGCCGAGAAGCTGAAACCGTGGTGGATGCCGAGCGCCCAGGTGAGGGCCATCGAGACGGCGGTCAGTACGGCGTGGATGGCGTACAGGGCCGGGGCGATGAAGAGGAAGGTGAACTCGATCGGCTCGGTGACACCGGTGACGAAGCTGGTCAGCGCGATCGAGATCATCATGCCGGTGACGGCCTTGCGGCGCTCGGGGCGGGCGCAGTGGGCGATCGCGAGGGCGGCGGCCGGCAGCGCGAACATCATGATCGGGTAGAAGCCGGCCTGGAACTGGCCGGCGGTCGGGTCGCCCGCCAGGAAGCGGTTGATGTCGCCGTGGACGACGGTGCCGTGGGCGTCGGTGTAGTCACCGGTCTGGAACCAGGCGTAGGTGTTGACGAACTGGTGCATGCCGATCGGGATCAGCGCGCGGTTGATCAGGCCGAACAGACCGGCGCCGACCGCGCCCGCACCCACCAGGCCGTTGTTGACGTGCGAGATCGCGTCGCCGATGGGCTGCCAGCCGAGGCCGAAGATGACGCCCAGGCCGGTGCCGACGAAGGCCATGATGATCGGCACCAGGCGGCGGCCGTTGAAGAAGCCCAGCCAGTCGACCAGCTTGGTGCGGTGGAACCGCTGCCACAGGATGGCCGCGAGCAGACCGACCACGATGCCGCCGAGCACGCCCGGGTCCTGCGGCTTGCCCGCCGGGAGGGCCTCGGTGACGGTGCCGTGAGCCGGAAACGCGGTCAGGACGTTCTTGAAGACCAGGTAGCCGACCAGCGCGGCCAGCGCCGTGGAACCGTCGGCCTTCTTGGCGTAGCCGATCGCGATGCCGACGCAGAACAGCAGCGGCAGCGCGCCGGTGACGGCGGTGCCCGCGGCGCCGAAGACCTCGACGAGCTTCGCGGGGAAGTGCCACTTCTCATGGACGTCGGGCTGGCCCAGGCGCGCCAGCAGACCGGCGGCCGGGAGGACGGCGATCGGCAGCTGGAGGCTGCGGCCGACCTTCTGGAGGCCGGGAAGGACGCTGTTGCCGAACTTCTTGATCGGCGTCGGAGCCTTGGCGGGCGCCGGTGCCTGCGCAGACTGACTCATGGGGGTGGGTTCCTAACGGCATGGCGGTCGGTCGGGGGAAGGCACACGGGGCCGGACCGCGAACTGGTCTACACCACACGTGGTGTAGACCAGTTTTGTAGCACGGGTGGAGAAGTCGGGGAACCCCGGATAGCGCCGCCGCCGGGAAGCGCTATGAAATCGAAACCTAGCCCCGGAACGACGATCATGATTTCAGCCGCGATTGTGATTTTGGCTATTTGCGCAACAAAAAGCGCGGAGCCCTTGCGGCGCCCGGGCCGGGGCGGGGTCGCGGGGCCGGGTCGGGGCGACCGGGCCGCTCGCCGGTGCGTGCGGCTGCTGCTGAGAGTGACCGGAGGGTCGCGGACGCGCCGCTGGGACGTCGCCCGGGCCGTGGTCGGCACCCGTCCAGAACCGCCTCCGCCGGGCGGATCGCGACCGAATTACCTTTTCGACGGGCGTTGGACGGGGAATTCGGTCCTTTCTCGAAATGCCGAGAGCCCTCGGACCGGCGGGTCCGAGGGCCTTTCCGGGTGACGCCCGGGGAGCAATTCAGGCCTTGGTGACGTCCTCCACCTCCGCCTCGTCCTCGCGCCCCGGGGTTTTCAGGTCGAATTTGACGATGATGAAACGGAAGAGCGCGTAGTACACCACGGCGAAGCACAGCCCGATGACGATGATCATCCATGGTTTGGTGGCCAGCCCCCAGTTGATGACGTAGTCGATCAGACCCGCCGAGAAGCTGAAGCCGTCGTGCACCCCCAGCCCCCAGGTGACCGCCATCGAGGCGCCGGTCAGCAGCGCGTGCACGGCGTACAGGGCCGGGGCGATGTAGGCGAAGGAGTACTCGATCGGCTCGGTGACGCCGGTGACGAAGGAGGTCAGGCCGACCGAGAGCATCAGGCCGTAGATCTCCTTGCGGCGGTGCGGCTTGGCCGAGTGGGCGATCGCGAGTGCCGCGGCGGGCAGCGCGAACATCATGATCGGGAAGAATCCGGACTGGAACTGGCCGGCGGTCGGGTCCCCCGCCAGGAAACGCGGGATGTCGCCGTGCACGACGGTGCCGTCGGCCTTCGTGAACTCGCCGAACTGGAACCAGACGAAGGTGTTCAGCAGCTGGTGCATACCGATCAGCAGCAGCGCGCGGTTGAAGACGCCGAAGATGCCCGCGCCGCCCGCGCCGAGATCGGCGAGGTTCTGCGAGAAGTCGTTCAGACCGCGGCCGACCGGGGGCCACACCCACAGCGCGACGACCGCGGTCAGTGTGCCGACCAGGGCGGTGATCATCGGCACCAGACGGCGGCCGTTGAAGAAGCCGAGCCAGTCGACCAGCCTGGTGCGGTGGAAGCGCACCCACAGCCAGGCCGACATCAGGCCGATCAGGATGCCGCCGAGGACCCCCGGGTTCTGGTACGTCGCGCTGGCCGCCTTCGCCGAGGTGTAGTCCACGCACTGGTCGCTGACCAGCACGGTCGGCGGCTTGCAGTGCTCCGGGAAGGCGTGCAGAACCTGGTAGTAGACGAGGAAGCCGACCACGGCCGCCAGCGCCGTCGAGCCGTCCGCCTTCTTGGCCATGCCGATCGCGACCCCGATGCAGAACAGCATCGGCAGGCCGAGCGCGGAATCCAGCAGAGCGCCGCCGGCCGCCGCGAACACCTTGGCGACGTTCGTCCAGCCCAGGCCGTCCTTCCCGAAGACGTCCGGCTGGCCGAGCCGGTTGAGGATGCCCGCCGCGGGCAGTACCGCGACCGGCAGCTGCAGCGAGCGGCCCATCTTCTGGAGCCCGCCGTAGAAGGTGTGCCACCACGTGGTCCGCGGGGCCGTGGCGCCTGCCGAACTCATCATCCGCCCTCCGGGCGCGGTTGCCGTCGGGAGACCCGTGCGGGACCCTCGGGCGGGGCCCGGGAACACCCGGGGCCCTCCCCGCGTTCGCCGGAGTACACCTATATTGGTGTAGACCACCTTGGGACGCAGGCCGGACACCGGAACGCGGGCCCCGCTGATCGTCATCCTCGGGCGGCGGTCCGGAGCCTGCGCGCCGGAGTGGGCCAAAAGTGGACTAGCGTGGCAGACCGGACCGGCTCGGGGCATGCTGGTCGCGCGCCACCCGGCAGCGCGACCGCAGCTGAACCCGCGTCAGCCACCGGCACGGACCTCACCGCCCCGACGGTCGAGGACCACCCCAGCACAGCGCAGGACGGCACCCGGCAAAGCCGCCGAAGGGCCGAAACAGAGGGAGAGAACCAGATGGCCAGCAAGGCTGAGAAGATCGTCGCCGGTCTGGGCGGCATCGACAACATCGAAGAGGTCGAGGGCTGCATCACCCGCCTGCGCACCGAGGTCAAGGACGCCGCCCTGGTCGACGAGGCCGCCCTCAAGGCCGCCGGCGCCCACGGCGTCGTCAAGATGGGCACCGCGATCCAGGTCGTCATCGGCACCGACGCCGACCCGATCGCCGCCGACATCGAGGACATGATGTGAGCTGAGCCACCCAGGCTCACCGCCCACGGCCCGCCGACCCGCTCAGGGGACGGCGGGCCGACGCGTGCCCGGGCCGCCGAGCCGAGCGGCTACGCTCAGTGGCTATGTCACGCATCGACGGCCGCACCCCCGACCAGCTCCGCCCCATCACCATCGAGCGGGGCTGGAGCAAGCACGCCGAAGGCTCCGTCCTGATCTCCTACGGCGACACCAAGGTGCTGTGCACCGCCAGCGTCACCGAAGGCGTCCCCCGCTGGCGCAAGGGCAGCGGCGAGGGCTGGGTCACCGCCGAGTACTCCATGCTCCCGCGCGCCACCAACACCCGCGGCGACCGCGAAGCCGTCAAGGGCCGCATCGGCGGCCGCACCCACGAGATCAGCCGGCTCATCGGCCGCTCCCTGCGCGCCGTCGTCGACCACCGCGCCCTCGCCGAGAACACCATCGTGCTCGACTGCGACGTCCTCCAGGCCGACGGCGGCACCCGCACCGCCGCCATCACCGGCGCCTACGTCGCCCTCGTCGACGCCGTCTCCTGGGCCCGCGACCGCAAGCTCCTCCGCGCCAAGGGCCAGCCCATCACCGGCGGCGTCAGCGCCGTCAGCGTCGGCATCATCGACGGCGTCCCCATGCTCGACCTCCAGTACGAGGAGGACGTCCGCGCCGAGACCGACATGAACATCGTCTGCACCGCCGACGGCCGCTTCGTCGAGGTCCAGGGCACCGCCGAAGGCGCCCCCTTCGACCGCGACCTGCTCAACCAGCTCCTCGACCTCGGCAGCCTCGGCTGCGCCGAACTCGACGAGATCCAGCGCAAGGCCCTGGAGGGCTGAACCCCCCTCCCCGGACACCTGTGCGGCCCGCTGTACACGCGCGGGCCGCAGCCCGTACGGTTCCCGCAGCGCCCTCGCTGCGGGAACCGCGCACCCGGTGGCGCGCGTCCCTCCCCACGGAACCCCCGCCCACCAGGAGGACCGGATGCCGTCGAGCATCGCCCGCCCCGCCGCCCTCGCCGTGGCCGGACTGATCGCGATCCTCCCGCTCAGCATGGTCAGTTGCTCCGCCGCCCAGAAGGCCATCGACTGCGGCAACACCGCAGTCAAGGTCACCGGCGACATCGCCGACCTCACCAAGGCCTACGACAACTCCAGCAACGACTCGGCCGCCGCCGGGAAGGCGCTCCAGAAGCTCAAGAGCGACCTCGACCAGATCGGCAAGAGCGCAAAGAACACCGACGTCGCCAAGGCCGTGACCGACCTCCAGAAGCAGGCCGACAAGGTCCAGCAGGCCGTCGACAACAAGCAGGCCCCCGACCTCAAGCCACTCGGCGACGCGGCGGGCAACCTCACCTCGGTCTGCACCGGCTGAACCCCTCCGCGCTCTCGGTAGGGTGGGCGATATGTCCACCCGTCTGATCCTCGCCACCCGCAACCAGCACAAGGTCGCCGAACTGCGCGCCATCCTCGGCGATGCCGGCCTGGACGTCGAACTCGTCGGCGCCGACGCCTACCCCGAGATCCCTGACGTCCCCGAAACCGGCGTCACCTTCGCCGAGAACGCCCTGCTCAAGGCCCACGCCCTCGCCCGCGCCACCGGCCTGCCCGCCGTCGCCGACGACTCCGGCCTCTGCGTGGACGTGCTCAACGGTGCGCCCGGCATCTTCTCCGCCCGCTGGGCCGGCAAGCACGGCGACGACCTCGCCAACCTGGAACTGCTGCTCGCCCAGCTCTCCGACATCGCCGAACCCCACCGCGGCGCCCACTTCTTCTGCGCCGCCGCCCTCGCCCTGCCGGACGGCACCGAACGCGTCGTCGAGGGCCGCCTCCTCGGCACCCTGCGCACCGCCCCGGCCGGCACCAACGGCTTCGGCTACGACCCGATCCTCCAGCCCCTCGGCGAGACGCGTACGTGCGCCGAGCTGACGGCCGAGGAGAAGAACGCCATCAGCCACCGCGGCCAGGCCTTCCGGGCTCTGGCCCCGGTGGTCAAGGACCTCATCGGCTGATTCGCCGGAGGAACGACGGTGGCCCGTTGCCCTTCGAATCGAAGGGCAACGGGCCATTTCGCTGAGTACGCCCGGTGGGACTCGAACCCACGACACTGCGGACCTAAACCGCATCTCTCTAGCCAGCTGGAGTACGGGCGCACGTCAAAGCAAGCCTACCGTTAGGTGGATCCCGCTGCGGCCGCTTTCTCGAAATCGGATTGAGCTATGCGGCGACGTCCCTCCGGGGGCCGGTGCGGTTCATGTTCCGGCCGCAGTAGGTCGGCGTGATGGCGTGACAGTTGGGGCAGAGCAGGCGGAGGTTCTCCCGCCGGTTGTCCAGCCAGTCGCCGTTGATGTGGTCGACCTCCAGGGTCATCGGGTGTCCGAGCCAGGTCGGGGGAGTGCCGCACGACTCGCAGACGTTCGGATGCCCGATGTGCACGAGCATGGTCCGAAGCCGATCGCCGGGGACCCGCTGGCTGCCCGGCGGGCGCCGAACCAGCAACTCCTCGGGCGTGCGTCGCGGTCCGGCCTTCTGCCCCTTGTTGTGTGCCCGTCCGGTGAAGTGGTCGGTGTCGAGGCGGTGGAAGTCGATGGCTTCCCGCACCAGCGTCTGCGTACTGCCGCAGTCGGTCATCCCGAGGGCGAGGATCACGCCTCGGACGCTCCGGTGTTCGGCGACGGCCTGCGCCAGGGTCTCCTTCGGGACGGCTTCGACCCTGCTGCGGCCGTAGCCCCTGAGCCTGAAGTGCGAGGTGTCGATGCCGAAGTCAGCCAGACGCTTCTTCAGGTATCCGTAGAGGCTGTCGTACGGGGTGACGCCCAGGTAGGCCATCATCGCGTTGATGCTGTCGCTGTTCGCGGCGGCTTCGACCAGGGCCTCCCGTGAGTACTGCCGCCGTCCGTAGTCAGGCCTGCCGTGGTTGAAGTGCGAGGTGTCGATCCCGTAGTGCCTGAGTCGCTTGCTCAGGTAGCTGTGCGTGCCACCCGCCATCGGCACGCCGAGTTTGCGCATCATCTCGTTGACGCTGCTGGACTCGGCCGCGAGGGCGGCGAGCAGTTCGCGGGTGTACTTGACCGGCATGGTTGTTCCCCCTGTGGGCTCGTGAGCCCCCTTCTCCGGTCTGGCAACGATCGGCGGGCGGAAGGGTTACGGCCTGTCGGGGGTTTGGGAAGTGTTTGCCAATTGGTACAGACCTATTGACCTGCGTGGTCCAGACCACATAGCTTCGGCGCCAATTGAATCCCCCACGTGCGTGCTCTCCCCACGGGCGCGTGCCGACACTCTCTCCTGGAGGACCGAGTGTTGATCCGAAAGAGCTCCGCCGCCCGGGCGGGTACGGCCTCGTTGGCGGCGGCGGCGTTGGCCGGGCTGGTGATGGCGACGCTGGGCGCGGTGCCCTCGCAGGCGTCGGCGGCGGTCGACAACGCGGCGTGCCGGCCGGACGGGCTGTACCAGACGCCGGGGGTGGACGTCCCGTACTGTTCGGTCTACGACACCGCTGGGCGCGAGAAGATGGGCGCGGACCACCAGCGCCGCATCATCGGGTACTTCACCGGCTGGCGCACCGGCAGGAACGGCGACCAGCCGTACCTGGTGAGCGACGTCCCCTGGGACAAGGTCACCCACCTCAACTACGCCTTCGGGCACGTCGGCGGGGACAACAAGCTCTCGGTCGGCGCGGACGGCCCGACCAACGAGGCCACCGGGATCTCCTTCCCGGGGGTGCCGGGCGCGGAGCTGGATCCGACACTGCCGTACAAGGGCCACTTCAACCTGCTGACGAAGTTCAAGAAGCAGTACCCGAACGTCAAGACCCTGATCTCGGTGGGTGGTTGGGCCGAAACCGGCGGCTACTTCGGGGACGACGGCAAGCGCGTCGGCTCCGGTGGCTTCTACTCGATGACGGTCAACCCGGACGGCAGCGTCAACCAGGCCGGCATCGACACCTTCGCCGCCTCCTCCGTCGACTTCATCCGCAAGTACGGCTTCAACGGCGTCGACATCGACTACGAGTACCCGACCTCGATGAAGGACGCCGGCAACCCGCTGGACTGGCAGCTGGCCAACTCCAAGCGCGGCTCGCTGGCCAAGGGGTACGCGGCGCTGATGAAGACCCTGCGGGAGAGCCTGGACAAGGCGGGTGCCGCCGACGGCAGGCACTACCTGCTGTCGGTCGCGGCGCCGTCCTCGGGCTACCTGCTGCGCGGCATGGAGACCTTCCAGGTGGCCCAGTACCTGGACTACGTCAACATCATGTCGTACGACCTGCACGGTGCCTGGAACAAGTACGTCGGTCCGAACGCCTCGCTCTACGACGACGGCAGGGACGGAGAGTTGGCGGCCGCCAACGTGTACGGCACCGGGCAGTACGGCGGCATCGGCTACCTCAACGCCGACTGGTCGTACCACTACTTCCGCGGCGCGATGCCGGGCGGGCGGATCAACGTCGGCCTGCCGTACTACACCCGTGGCTTCAAGAACGTCCAGGGCGGCACCAACGGTCTGTGGGGCACCGCCGCCGCGACCACCTGCCCGGCCGGCTCCGGGCTGACCGCCTGCGGTGACGGCGCGGTCGGCATCGACAACATCTGGAACGACAAGGACGACGCGGGCAAGGAGTCCCCGGCCGGGTCGAACCCGATGTGGCACGCCAAGAACCTGGAGAAGGGCATCCTGCCCGACTACCTGGCCAGGTACGGCGTGACCGACACCGCGCTGCAGGGCAGCTACACCCGCAACTACAGCAGTTCGCTGGCGGCGCCGTGGCTGTGGAACGACACCAAGAAGGTGTTCCTGTCCACCGAGGACGAGCAGTCGGTGGGCGCCAAGGCGGACTACATCGTCAACCAGGGCGCCGGCGGCGCGATGATCTGGGAGCTCGCGGGTGACTACCGGTGGGACGCCACCGCCAACGGCGGCAAGGGCGAGTACGTCCCCGGCTCGACGCTGACCTCGCTGATGTACGACAGGTTCAAGTCGGCGAGCCCGTACGGCGCGACCCGTTCGACCGTCCCGCTGCCGCAGCAGACCCTGCCGATCGACGTGTCGTTCACCAACTTCGCGCTGGGCGACTCGAACTACCCGATCAACCCGAAGCTGCACATCGTCAACAACTCGACGCTGACCTTGCCGGGCGGCACCGAGTTCCAGTTCGACTACAGCAACTCGGCCCCGGGCAACGCCAAGGACCAGTCCGGCTTCGGGCTGCAGGTGATCCGGCAGGACAACCCGGGCCCTGGCAACGCGGGCGGGCTGAAGGGCACCTACAACCGGGTGTCGGTCAAGCTGCCGGGCTGGCAGTCGCTGGCGCCGGGGGCCTCGGTGGACATGGACTTCGTCTACTACCTGCCGGTGTCCACTCCGTCGAACTGGACGGTCAACGTGGGCGGGACGCCGTACGGGATCAAGGGCGACCTGACCCGGGGCGCGGTGGAGGGCGGCACGCCGACGCCCACTCCGACCCCGACCCCGACGCCCACTCCGACCCCGACCCCGACGGGCACTCCCACCCCGACTCCGACGGGCACCCCCACCGGGACGCCCAGCCCGACCGCGACGCCGACCGCGACGCCGACCGCGACGCCGACGCCGACCCCGACCTCGGGCACCTGCACGGCCGCCCCCGGCTGGGACGCGGGGACCACCTACGCGACGCCGACCAAGGTGTCCTGGAAGGGCCGCTACTACCAGAACAAGTGGTGGACCAAGGGCGACGACCCGGCCGCCAGCGGCGCCTGGGGCGTCTGGAGCGACCTCGGTGCCTGCTGAGCCCGACGGCGGCGGTCACCGGAGGTGAGGAACGGCGGTGGCGGCACACCCGGTCGGGGGGTGGGCCGCCACCGCTGCGTTTGCCGCGGAAGGAAGGACGGAAACGGAAGGAAAGAAGGGAGGGAGTGGTCAGGCCTCGACCTTGAGGTCCCGCAGCAGCTTGGCGACGTGTCCGGTGGCCTTGACGTTGTACAGCGCCCGCTCGACCTTGCCCTGCTCGTCCACGACGATCGTGGAGCGGATCACGCCCTGGTAGGTGCGGCCGTAGTTCTGCTTCTCGCCGTAGGCGGCGTACGCCTCCAGCACCCGGTGGTCCGGGTCGGAGAGCAGGGTGACCTTGAGGTCCTCCTTCTCGCGGAACTTGCCGAGCTTCTCCGGCTGGTCGGGGGAGATGCCGATGACGTCGTAGCCGGCGCCCGCGAAGACCTCCAGGTTGTCGGTGAAGTCGCAGGCCTGCTTGGTGCAGCCGGGGGTGAGCGCGGCCGGGTAGAAGTAGACGATGACCTTGCGGCCCAGGTGGTCGGCGAGGGAGACCTGGTTGCCGTCGGCGTCGGACAGGCTGAAGGCGGGCGCGGTGTCGCCGGGCTGGAGGCGCTCAGTCACGGTCGTACTCTCCTGGAGGCTGGGACGGACGGTCGTACCACGGCAAACTTACCCCCGTTGGTGGGTGGGGCCGCGCGTCCGTGCCCGGCAGCTGACAGACTGGGCTGGTCCCACAGGACGACAGGACGACATCGGCAAGTGAATGGGGTGGCCCGAGTGGGCGGTGCGAGCACGCAGGACAAGCCGGAGCGGACGGCTGCGCAGATCGAGGCGGACATCGAGCGCACCCGCGAGCGGCTCGCGGTGAACCTGGACGAGCTGGCCGTGCGGGTCCACCCGAGCACCATCTCCGCCCAGATCAAGGCGAAGGCGATGGCCACCGTTGAGGAGAAGACGGCCAAGGCGTACGTGGCCGCGAGCGGCCTGGTCGAGAAGGTCAGGACGCAGTTCGTGGACGAGAAGGGGCAGCCGCGCAAGGAGCGGATCGTCCCGGCGGCGCTGGTCGGCGTCGGCCTGGTGGTGCTGATCGCCTCGTCCCGCAAGCGCCGCAAGGACTGAGCCGTGGTTCCGGAGGACCGGGCCGCCGTCGGGCGGGGCCGGTCCTTCCGCATGCCGGGCCAGCGTCACACCCGGCACGCCGGGGCGGTACCTTCGGGATCGTGAGTACGAACGACAACCCGACGCATTCCGACCACGAGCACGAGTCCGCGCGGCACGACCGGTTGGGCGAGAAGCTGCCGATCCGGATGCTGCACGACCGCGTGCTGGTGCGCATCGAGGGCAGCGAGGGCGAGCGCCGCTCGACCGGCGGCATCCTGATCCCGGCGACCGCGGAGCTGTCCAAGCGTTGTACCTGGGCCGAGGCCGTGGCGGTGGGCCAGAGCGTGCGCTCGGTGGAGCCGGGTGACCGGGTGCTGTACGACCCGGAGGACAAGCTGGAGGTGGAGGTCCGCGGCGCCACCTACGTCCTGCTGCGCGAGCGCGACCTGCACGCGGTGGCGGCGACCCGCTTCGGTGACACCGAGGGCTCGACCGGCCTGTACCTGTGACCGTGACGGGTCCGTCGGCCGGGATGCGGCCGGCGGACCCGTTCGACGTGGTCGGGTTCGGCGCGGTCGGGTTCTCCCTGATCAGGCCAGGAGGATGCCGCCGTCGACCGTGATGACCGTGCCGGTGGCGGAGCGCTGGTTCAGCAGGTGGACGGACGACTCGGCGACCTCCTCGGGTTCGGCGATCCGGCCGAGCGGGAGGGTGCCGGCGATCCCGGCGAACAGCCGCTCGCGGTCGGCCTCCGGGAAGCCGTACCAGAGCGCGGTGCCGACCGTGCCTGCCCGGACGGCGCTGACCCGGATCGGGGCGGGTTCCACGGCCGGGGCCCGGACCAGGCCCTCGATGGTGCCGCAGATGCTGGCGGCGGCGGAGGCGTTGCGGCGGCGGGTGCTGAGGGCGGAGGGCGGAGGGCGGCGCGGGGTTGGCGGTGGAGCTGGCGGGGGCGGGGGGTGGTGTCCCCGGTTCGCCGGCTTTGTCGGCGGCAGCCGCTAGGGTCCGGGCATGAGTGTCCCGGTGATCGGTGATGGGGAGCGGCGGGCCCGGTTGGGGCGTCGGCAGCTGTTGGCGCCCTCGGTGCGGGCGGCGCGGGTGGAGGACGTGGCCGACGCGGTGGTCGGCCTGCACGCGACGGACGCGGCGACGGTGTACCTGTCGGCGTGTGCGCGGCTGGCGGAGCCCGCGGCGGCGGAGGTGGACCGGGCGCTGTACGGGGACGTCTCGCTGGTGAAGCTGCTGTCGATGCGGCGGACGATCTTCGCGGTGACGGAGGAGCTGGCCCCGTACGTGAGCGCGGCGGCGGCGCGGGCGATCGCGGCGAAGGAGCGGGCGACGCTGCTGAAGCACCTGCGGGCCCACGCCGAGGGCTGGGACGCGGGCCGGCTGGCGCAGACGGAGCGCGAGGTGCTGGCCGCGCTGGCCGTGCGCGGGGAGGCGACGACCAAGGAACTCGGTGAGGACGTCCCGCAGTTGCGCGAGACGATGCTGATGTCGGCGGGCAAGGCGTACGAGGCGAAGCAGAGCGTGGGGAGCCGGCTGCTGCGGTTGCTGGCCTCGGACGGGCACGTGCGCCGGTGCCGTCCGCGCGGGTCCTGGTTGAGCAGCAGCTATCCGTGGGCGCTGGTGCCGCAGTGGCCGGACGTGCCGGTGCGGGAGGCGAAGGCGGAGGTGGTGCGGCGCTGGCTGGCGGCGTACGGTCCGGGCACGGTCGAGGACGTGAAGTGGTGGACGGGCTGGACGCTGGGGGACGTCCGGACGGCGCTGGCGGACGTGGGGGCCCGGGGCGTGGCGCTGGCTGGCGGCGCGGCGGCGCTGGTGCTGCCGGGGGACGAGGAGCCGGTGGCGGCCCCGGAGCCGTGGGCGGCGCTGCTGCCGGCGCTGGATCCGGCGGTGATGGGCTGGCGCGGGCGGGACTGGTACCTGCGGCCGGAGGACGTGCCGGCGCTGTTCGACCGGGCGGGCAACGCCGGGCCGACGGTGTGGTGGTGCGGGGAGGTGGTCGGTGGCTGGGCGCAGCGGTCGGACGGCGAGGTGGTGTGGCGGCTGTTCCGGGAGGTCGGGGCGGAGGCGGAGCGGGCGGTCGCGGCGGAGGCGGGGCGGTTGGCGGCGTGGCTGGGTGAGGTGCGGGTGACGCCGCGCTTCCGGACGCCGCTGGAGCGGGAGTTGACCGCCAAGCGGTAGCGGCGGCGAGCGGGTCGGCCGGGAGTCGTCGGCGGGAGCGGGCCCTGCCGTGGGCCCTGCCTCGGGTTCGGCTGCCCGTTCATCGGGCCGGGGCCGGGGCGACCGCGGTGCCGCTGGGGCCGGCGGTGGCGGTGGGCGGTTCGCTGGGCCGGGCGGGTCGGGTCTGGGTGGGCCGGCTGCTGGGGCTGGGCTGTTCCTGGGTGGGGGTGGGCTGGGGGTTCTGCGGGCTGGGGGTGACGGGGCCGGGGCCGGGCTGTTCGGTGGTGGCGGGGGCGCTGGGGGCGTGGCTGGGGGTGGTGGCGGGGGCGCCGGTGCTGGTGGTGCTGGGGCCGGCGCTGGGGGAGCTGCTGGTGGGGGCGCCGGTGGTGGGCCAGTTGTCGGGGCCGGGGTCGGTGTGGCCGGTCTGGAGGTCGAACTGCTGGGTGGGGGTGCCGCCGAGGGCGGCGGTCATGTAGTCGGTCCAGATCTTGGTGGGGAAGGCGCCGCCGTTGATCCGGGTGAGGCCGGCGGTGCCGGCCAGCGGTTCCTTGGCGTGGCTCTTCGGGTTCTCGCGGAACAGGCCTACGGCGGTGGTGAGTTCGGGGGTGTAGCCGGCGAACCAGGCGGAGAGGTTGGCGTCGGTGGTGCCGGTCTTGCCGGCGGCGGGGCGGCCGAGGGCGAGGGCGGCGGCGCCGGTGCCGCGCGGGCTGACGACGTCGCGCAGCACGTCGGTGACGGAGTCGGCGACGTTGCGGCCGACGGCGTCGGTGGCCTTGTGGTCGGGCATCTTGGGGACGTCGACGGCGCCGCCGGGGTTGACCCGTTCGAGCTTCTGGACGGACCAGGGGGTGTGGGCCTGGCCGTGGTTGGCGAGGGTGGCGTAGGCGCCGGCCAGGTCGAGGGCGCTGGGGGTGGCGGTGCCGAGGGTCATGGAGGTGTTGGCCGGGTCCATGCCGCGGACGCTGTCGGGGATGCCGAGTTTGACGGCGGTGTCCCGGACGCGGGCGAGTCCGGCGTCGACGCCTTCCTGGGCGTAGACGGAGTTGACGGACTTGACCATGGCGTAGCGCAGGGTGATGTTGCCGTAGTCGACGTTGTCCTCGTTGGGGGGCGCGTAGGGGGTGGGGCCGCCGGTGACGGGGCGTTCGCTGGTGCCGTCGTAGCGGGTCTCGGTGGTGATGGGGCGGCCGTCGACGGTGTGCTGGGCGGTCAGGCCGGCCGCGAGGTCGATCGGCTTGAAGGTGGAGCCGATCTGGTTGTCCTGGCGCAGGGCGTCGTTGAAGGGCTGCTTCGCGTAGTCGGGGCCGCCGTAGACGGCGACGACGCGGCCGGTGGCGGGGTCGACGGAGGCGCCGGCGACCCGGACGTCGGTGTCGGTGGTGGGGCGGGCCTTGGGGTCGAGTTCGTCGGTGAGTTCGTCCTGGACGGCCTTGACGAAGGCGTCCTGCCTGGGCTTCTCGAAGGTGGTGGTGATCCGCCAGCCGCCGGCCTTGAGGGTGGCGGCGTCGATGGTGCCGGAGGAGATGAGGTAGTCGTCGGCGACGCCGACCAGGTAGCCGGCCTGGCCGGCGAGGCCGGTGGCCGGCTGGGGGTCGATGGGCTCGGGGAAGGTGGTGGCGTTGCGGTCGGCGGTGGTCAGGAAGCCGAGTTGGACCATGCCGTCGAGGGCGTAGTTCCAGCGGGCGACGGCCTTCTCGCGGTTGGCGGGGGTGGCGGTCTTGACGTCGTAGAGGCTGGGGGCCTGGAGGAGGGAGGCGAGGTAGGCGCCCTGGCCGAGGGTGAGCTGGGAGACGTCGATGCCGTAGTAGGCGTGGGCGGCGCTCTGGATGCCGTAGGCGCCGCGGCCGAAGTAGCTGCTGTTGAGGTAGCCGGCGAGGATCTCGTTCTTGCTGCGCTGCTGGTCGACCTTGAGGGCGATGAAGAGTTCGCGGCCCTTGCGCTCGAAGGTCTGGTCCTGGGTCAGGTAGTAGTTCTTGACGTACTGCTGGGTGATGGTGGAGCCGCCCTGCATGCCCTTGCCGAGCAGGGTGTTCCAGCCGGCCCGGAGCATGCCCTTCAGGTCGATGCCGCGGTTCTGGTAGAAGGTGCGGTCCTCGGCGGAGACGACGGCCTGCTGGGTCTGCAGCGGGATCTGGTCGATGGTGACGTCGGTGCGGTTGACGGCGCCGGTGCGGGCGATCTCGGTGGTGCCGTCGGCGTAGAGGTAGATGTTGTTCTGGGCGACGGCGTGGGCGTTGGGGTCGGGCACCGGGACGATGACGTAGAGCACGG
Source organism: Kitasatospora sp. NPDC101157 (assembly GCF_044768255.1). Taxonomy (NCBI): domain Bacteria; kingdom Bacillati; phylum Actinomycetota; class Actinomycetes; order Kitasatosporales; family Streptomycetaceae; genus Kitasatospora; species Kitasatospora sp. NPDC101157. The sequence continues at coordinate 116,846 of NZ_JBIWPL010000010.1, forward strand.
CGAAGGCGCCGACGGCGAGCAGCAGCAGCGCGGTGAGGGTGCCGAGGGTGATCCGCCAGGTGGGCAGCATCCGGCGCCAGAGGGGGAGGGCGCGGCGGGCTTCGCGGCGGGCGGCCCGTTTGGCCTGGCGTCGGGTGCTCAAGGTCATGACGGGATTATCTGCTATTTGACGCGGGCTCAGCGGCGGCCGGGGGTCTGAGGTGCGCGGTTGCGCGGGCGGTGTTGTGCGCCCCGGGGTGCGTCGGAAATCCGGGTGCGGGCGGTGGGGCCTGGCGGTACGGTGAAAGGTGCAAATCGCATAGCGCACCGACTTCTGACAGCTCCGCCCGCCCGCCCGGTACCCCCGGGTACGGCCGGTCGGAGCCGCTGGGGCGTGCGCGGCCGGCTGCGGGCAGCCGTCCGCCCGTATTTGTCGACAAGGAGACAATATGCAGAACGCTGCGCTCGTCGGGGCGAGGCCCCCTGATACCTCCGGTGGATCCGCGCCCGGGTCCGCCGCCGGCGGACCTGCCGCCGGGTGGTACGCCGCCTTCGGGCTGTACACCGCCGTCGCCCGCGGCGCCTTCCGCCGCTACTCCACCTACCGGGCCGCCACGCTGGCCGGCGCCTTCACCAACACCGTCTTCGGCATCATCCTGGCCTCCTCCTTCCTCGCCCTCTGGCAGGCCCGCCCCCACCTCGGCGGCTACGACCAGAGCCAGGCCGTCACCTACATCTGGGTCAGCCAGGGACTGCTGGTCACCGTCGCCGTCTGGGGCGGGGGCTTCCAGGACGACCTCCAGGACCGCTTCCGCAGCGGCGACATCGCCGTCGACCTCTACCGTCCGGTCGACTTCCAGGGCTGGTGGCTGGCCACCGACCTCGGCCGGGCCGGCTTCCAGGCGCTGGTCCGCGGCACCGTGCCGATGCTGGTCGGTGCGCTGGTGTTCCGCACCCGGATGCCCCAACACCCGCTGACCTGGGTGTTCTTCCTGCTCTCCGTCCTGCTCGCGGTGCTGGTCAGCTTCGGGCTGCGGTTCCTGGTCTCGATCACCGGCTTCTGGCTGCACGACTCGGAGGGGGTGCGCGCGGTGATGCTGGTGGTCTCGATGTTCTTCTCCGGGATGCTGCTGCCGATCGCGCTCTTCCCCGGACGGCTCGGCGACCTCGCCCCGCTGCTGCCCTGGGCGGCGCTGGTCAAGGTGCCGACCGACGTCTTCCTTGAGCGGGCGGCCGGCGCCGGACTGCTCCCCGCGCTGGGCTTCCAGCTCGGCTGGGCGGTCGTGCTGCTGCTCGCCGGGCGGGGCGCGCAGTGGCTGGCCACCCGTCGGGTGGTGGTGCAGGGTGGCTGAGTCGTTCTCCGCCGAGCCGTCCGCCGCCGAGCCGTCCGCCGCCGAGCCGTCCGCCGGTGAGTCGCTCGCCACGGAGTCGTTCACCCCGGAACCGTTCGCCGCCGAGTCGTTCCTCGCCCGGACCTCCTGGGCGGTCCGCTCCTGGTGGCTGTGCGCCCGGATGTGGATGCGCTCGATGATGGCCTACCGGGCCTCCTTCCTCCTGAACCTGCTGGCCAGCCTCGTCACCCACTCCCTCGACTTCGTCGTCCTGGTGATCATGTTCGAGCACACCGACCGGCTCGGCGGCTGGAGCCTGCCGGAGATCGCCTTCCTCTACGCCACCGCGACCTTCTCCCTCGGCATGGCCAACCTGCTGGTCGGCTCGGCCGACGGCCTCGGCGTGCGGATCGTGAGCGGCTCGCTGGACACCATGCTGATCCGCCCCGCCCCGGCGCTCTCCCAGCTGTGCGCCGAACGCTTCAGCCTGCGCCGGCTCGGCCGCCCGCTCCAGGCGGTGATCGTGCTCGGCTGGTCACTGGCCACCCTGGACGTGCACTGGACCTGGGACCGGGTGCTGCTGGTGCCGGTCCTGCTGGTGTGCGGCAGCGTCATCTTCGGTGCGATCTACGTCGGCGGCGCGACCGTCCAGTTCTGGTGGGGCGAGTCCAAGGAGATCCAGAACTCCTTCACCTACGGCGGCGCGACCCTGCTCCACTACCCGCCGACCATCTTCGCCAAGGAACTGGTCGCCGGGGTGGTCTTCGGCGTCCCGCTGGCCTTCGTCAACTGGCTGCCCAGCCTGCGCATCCTCGACCGGCCCGACCCGCTCGGGCTGCCCACCGCCTTCCAGTACGCCTCCCCGGTCGCCGCCGTGCTGTGCGTCGCAGCCGCCGGGACGGCCTGGCGGGCCGGTCTGCGCGCCTACCGGGGCACCGGCAGTTGAACACCCCTTTCTCCGCAAGGAAGACCGACATGGCACTGATCGAACTCCAGGACGTCCACCGCACCTTCACCGTGCGCGCCCGCACCGGCCGGTTCAGCCGGGTCAGGCGCGAGGTGCGCGCGGTGGACGGGCTCAGCTTCACCGTCGAGGCCGGCGAGTGCGTCGGTTACATCGGCCCCAACGGCGCCGGCAAGTCGACCACCATCAAGATGCTCACCGGCATCCTCGTCCCCAGCTCCGGCCGGCTGCGCGTCGCCGGGGTCGACCCGGCCCGCGAACGCGTCGCGCTGGCCCGCCGGATCGGCGTCGTCTTCGGCCAGCGCACCACCCTGTGGTGGGACCTCCCGCTGCGCGACTCCTTCGAACTCGCCCGCCGGATCTACCGGATCCCCGACCGGCGCTACCGCGAGAACCTCGGGCGCTGCGTCGAACTGCTGGACCTGGAGGGCCTGTTGGACACCCCCGTCCGGCAGCTCTCACTCGGCCAGCGGATGCGCGGCGACCTCGCGGCCGCGCTGCTGCACGATCCCCAGGTGCTCTACCTGGACGAGCCGACCATCGGCCTGGACGTGGTCAGCAAGGGCAAGGTGCGCGAGTTCCTGCGCGAGGTCAACCGGGACCGCGGCACCACGGTGCTGCTCACCACCCACGACCTCACCGACATCGAACAGCTCTGCGACCGGGTGATGGTGATCGACCACGGCCGGGTCGTCCACGACGGCGGACTGGACGGGCTGCACGCCGCCGGGCGCAGTGAGCGGACCCTGGTGGTCGACCTGGCCGAGGCCCGGCCGCCGATCGAGGTGGCGGGGGCGCGGGTGGTGAAGGTCGAGGGGCCGCGCCAGTGGCTGGCCTTCCCGGCACAGGAGAGCGCGGCGCCGATCGTCGCGGAGGTCGCGGCGCGGTACCCGCTGGTGGACCTCTCGGTGCGCGAGCCGGCCATCGAGGACGTGATCGCGCGGATGTACGCGGAGGTCGCGATCGGTTAGGGCCGGTCGGTGCGGGGTGCGCGCGTCCGGATCCCGGCCACCCGTACGGGGAGGGCACGTGACTCCCCGGCGGGTGGCCGAGTTGACGGGGCGAGGTCCTGTTCGACCGCAGCCCGGAGGCGCGCCGCCCGATGCCCGTACCCGACGTGACCGTGGTGGTCGCGGTCCACAACGCCGTGCCGCACCTCACCGCCTGCCTGGACTCGCTGGTCGTGCAGTCCCTGGCGCCGGGGCGGCTGGAGGTGGTGGTCGTCGACGACGGTTCCACGGACGGCGGCGGGGCGCTGCTGGACGAGTACGCCGCCCGGCACCCCGGACTGTTCCGGGTGCTCCACCGGCCCGACTCGGGGGGCCCGGCCGGCCCGGCCGACCCCGCCGACCGCGGCCTGGCGATGGCCCGCGGCCGCTTCGTGCTCTTCCTCGGCGTCGGCGACCGGCTCGGCCCGGAGGCACTGGAGCGGCTGGTCGCGGCCGCCGATGCCGAGTCGGTCGGCTGCACCGACCCGGCGTCGGCCCGGGCACCGGCCGGCATCGAGCCGCTCCGGCTCGACATCGTCCGGTGCCACGGGCTGCTCGGCGACGAGGGGTTGCAGTCCCTCCCGGACCATCCGCTCGCCCCGGAGGCCTGCCCGCGGGCGGGCCGGGGGCCCGTCCTGTCGGACTGCGACTGCTACTTCCTGGTGCTGCGCGAGGACCGGGGCAACGCCACCGGGCGGGCCTCGGTGCTGGACCGGCTGCGCGGAATCGCCGCACTGCAGCAGGTCGCCGACGAACTGGTCGAGCCGGGCGAGGAGTTGGACGCCATCCGGGTCCGCAGCTTCACCTGGGACGTGCCCCGGCTGCTCCAGGCCGGCTTCCTGCTGCTGGACGACGGGCTGCAGCGGCGGGTGTGCGCCGAGGTCGGCCGACTGGTCGAGCGGTTCGGCGTCCGCGAGGTGTACCACCGGTTGCCCGTCTCCGAGCGGCTGCGCCTCGAACTGGCCGTCGCCGGACGGCCGGAGGTGCTGCGCGACCAGATCCGCTACGAGGCCGCGCACGGCGAACCGCCGGTGGTGGTCGACGGTCGGCGGCACTACGCGGGCTACCCGGCGTTCCGGGACGCCCGGCTCGGCCTGCCGGACGAGCTGTTCCTGCTGCGCGAGGAGCCGCCGTTCGAGGCCACTCCACCGCTCAACCTCGCCCAGCAGTTGTGGCGCGGTGTCGTCCCGGAGCAGGTGCGGCGCGGGTTGCGGCGCCATCCGGGGTGGCGCCGGCTCGCCAACTCGGTGAACGGAGGCCGGGGATGACCGGCCGGACGGCTGCTCGTTCGGCCGGCCGGACCGCTCTCGAACGGCTGCGGCAGGGCCACCGGGTGATCGGCGCGGACAGCGCGGCCCCGGGTGGTGGGGAGCGTCGACCGGGGCGTGCCGCCGTTCCTCCGGGAGGAGGGTTCGGGCGGGGCGCTCAAGCGGGTGGCCCGCCGAGGGCCTGGCCGGGCGCCACCACGACACTGCCCGCTCGGGGCGTGCGGTTGCCGACAGGGGCGTGCGGTCGCGGGTCGGGGCGGGGTGATCGCGGGGCACGCCCCCATCCGCGCCGGGCACCGGGCAGACTGGCGGGGTGAGTGACGAAGCCTTCAGCGGGACCGGCCCCGGAGTCCGGTTCACCGCGGCCGACGAGCAGAAGAGACGCGGCGTCCGCCGGATGAAGACCATCGCGACCGGCCTGCTGGCCTTCGCGACCCTGGTCTTCGCCCTCTCCACCTGGGCGAAGGCGGCCGGTGCCGGCGCCTGGTCCGGATACGTGGCGGCCGCCGCCGAGGCGGGCATGGTCGGCGCACTGGCCGACTGGTTCGCGGTGACGGCGCTGTTCCGCCGTCCGTTCGGCCTGCCGATCCCGCACACCGCGATCATCCCGACCAAGAAGGACGCCTTCGGGCGCTCGCTCGGCGAGTTCGTCGGCGACAACTTCCTGGCCGGCCACGTGGTGCGCGGCCGGCTCGCCGCGCTCGGCGTCGGCCGTCGACTGGGGGAGTGGCTGGCCGCGCCGGGCAGCGCCGAGCGGGTCACCAAGGAGGCCTCGGCGGCGCTGCGCGGCCTGCTCGCGGTGCTGCGCGACGACGACGTGCGGGCGGTGGTCTCCGAGGCGGTGACCAGGCGGGCCGCCGCCACGTCGGTGGCCGAGCCGATGGGCCGGATGCTGGGCAAGGTGGTCGCGGACGGCGGGCACCACGGGGTGGTGGACCTGGTCGCCGTCCGGGCGCACGGCTGGCTGACCGCCAACCACGAGGACGTGGTCCGGAAGGTCACCCAGAAGACGCCGGGCTGGACGCCCAAGTTCCTCGACCACCAGGTCGGCGAGCGGGTCTACAAGGAACTGGTGCGCTTCGTCACCGACATCCGGGACGATCCCGAGCACCCGGCCCGCGGCGCGATCGACAACTTCCTCGCCGACTTCGCCGCCGAGCTGCAGACCGACCCGGAGACCATCGCGCGGGTCGAGCGGGCCAAGGTCGAGGTACTGGGCCGCCCCGAGGTGCAGGACCTGATCAACTCCACCTGGGCGGCCGTGCGCACCCTGGTGATGGGCGCGGCGGAGGACGAGGACAGCGAACTGCGCCGGCGCATCCGCGACGGCGTGCACCGCTTCGGCGAGCGCCTGGCCACCGACGCCAAGCTCCAGGCCAAGGTGGACGGCTGGCTGCAGGACGCCGCCCAGTACCTGGTCGACACCTACCGGGCCGAGATCACCTCGCTGATCTCCGAGACGGTGGCGGGCTGGGACGCCGACGAGGCCTCGCGCAAGATCGAGGCCAACGTCGGGCGGGACCTGCAGTTCATCCGGATCAACGGCACCGTGGTCGGCGCGCTGGCCGGGCTGCTGATCCACACCGTGGCGGCCGCGTTCGGGGGGTGAGCCCGGGCCCGGCCGCCCGGGTTTGGCCCTATCCTTGGCCGATATTCGCGATACGCGCGTAGAAGCGCGGGGCAGAAGGAGAAGGGAACCACCGTGGTCCAGCCGGACGGAAGTCGGATCGGAAACCCCACTGGTAGCGGCAGCGCCGCGGACCGCAGCATCGAGGCGTTCATCGCCGGGATGCCCAAGGCGGAACTGCACGTCCACCACGTCGGCTCGGCCTCGCCGCGCATCGTCGCCGACCTCGCTTCCCGGCACGCCGGGAACTCCAGGGTGCCGACGGACCCGGCGGCGCTCGCCGAGTACTTCACCTTCACCGACTTCGCGCACTTCATCGAGGTCTACCTGAGCGTGGTGGACCTGGTCCGCGACGCCGAGGACGTCCGCGCGCTCACCTACGGCGTGGCCGAGGACATGGCCCGGCAGAACATCCGCTACGCCGAGCTGACCCTCACCCCGTACTCCTCGGTCAGGCGCGGCATCCCCGACGTGGCCTTCATGGAGGCGATCGAGGACGCCCGGCTGCGCGCGGAGAAGGACCTCGGCGTCGTCCTGCGCTGGTGCTTCGACATCCCCGGCGAGGCCGGGCTGGAGGCGGCCGAGGTCACGGCCCGCCTCGCCACCGAGCTGGCCCCAGAGGGCCTGGTCAGCTTCGGCCTGGGCGGCCCGGAGATCGGCGTGCCGCGCCCGCAGTTCAAGCCGTACTTCGACCGGGCGCGGGCGACCGGCCTGCGCTCCGTCCCGCACGCCGGTGAGACCACCGGGCCGGAGACGGTCTGGGACGCGATCCGCGAGCTCGGCGCCGAGCGCATCGGGCACGGCACCCAGGCGGTGAAGGACCCGGCGCTGCTCGACCACCTGGGTGAGCACCGCATCCCGCTGGAGGTCTGCCCGACCTCCAACATCGCCACCCGGGCGGTCGAGCGGATCGAGGACCACCCGATCAAGCGGATGGTGGACGCCGGGCTGCTGGTCACGGTCAACAGCGACGACCCGCCGATGTTCGGCACCGACCTCAACACCGAGTACGCGGTGGCGGCGCGGCTGCTGGGGCTGGACGAGACCGGAGTGGCGGCGCTGGCCCGCAACGCGGTCGAGGCCTCCTTCCTGGAGCAGGCGGGCAAGGCGCGGCTGGTCGGGGAGATCGACTCCTACCTGGCGGGCTGGCAGCAGGGCTGAGCTCTCCGCAGGTCAACCGCCCCGTCGACTCCGGTCGGCGGGGCGATTCCGTTCGTGGCGCCGGCCCGCTCCCGGCTGTGGTGCCAAAGTGGCGCCACAAATGGCTCGACATGGCGCCATGGCTGTGCCATGCTTCTGGCCATGGACCTCACGCCGTACGTCGAAAACCTCCGGAACGAGCTCGCGGTGGCCGCCGCCACCGGCGGGGACGAAGCCCGAGCGCTGGCCGAGCGGCTGACGCTTCCGCTGGAGTCGGCCGTGCGGCTCACCCTGCTCAACGCCCTGTCGGCCGCCATGGGCGAAGTCACCCGTGACCTCGCCCCGGGCTCGGTGGACGTGCGGCTGCGCGGCCTCGATCCCGAGTTCGTGGTGACCGCCCCGCCCGGCGCCGACCCCTTCCACGGCGATGCGCCGCCCGCCGAGCCGTCGGTGGCGTCGTCGGCGGTGCCACTGGTGGCACCATCCGCGCCACCCGTGGTGCCGGAGTCCGACGAGGCGGGCACCGCCCGGATCAACCTGCGCCTGCCCGCCAACCTCAAGGCGAGGGCGGAGGAGGCCGCCGGACAGGAGGGCCTCTCGCTCAACGCCTGGCTGGTCCGGGCCGTGGCCGGCGCGGTGGAGGGCGGCCGCCCGCCCGCCCGCCCGGCCGCCGACCTCGGCAGTCGCAGCACGCGCAGCGTGGGCGGCCAGGGCTTCACCGGCTGGGTCCACTGACACCTCCGCACCACAGACCATCCGCCCCTGCGACGTCACCCCCGCTCCGACCAGCGGGAACACCCACACGAGCCAAGAGGACGGGACACCCATGCCCACGTACGAGACCGACGGACCGATCTCCGTCGCCCTGGATTTCGAGATCGGCTCGGTGTGGATCCGGGCGAGCAAGCGCGCCGATGTGGTGGTCGACGTCCGGCCCACCAGCGCGGCCAGGGATGCCGACATCAAGGCCGCCGAGCTGACCCAGGTCGACTTCTCCGGCGGGCGGCTCACCCTCAAGGGACCCAAGCAGCGCACCGTGTTCTCCAGCCGCAAGGGCTCGATCGAGATCACGGTCGAGCTGCCCGTCGGCTCCGAGGTGCACGCCGAGTCCCCGATGTCGGACTTCGTCACCGAGGGCCCGCTCGGCGACTGCCGGATCAAGACCTCCATGGGCCGGATCCAGCTCGACCGTGCGGAGAACGCGCGGATCAAGACCGACATGGGGGACATCCGGCTCGGCACCGCCGCCGGGAACGCCGAGGTGACCGGCTCCGGCCGGATCGAGGTCGGCACCGTCGGCGGCCGGCTGACGGTCAAGAACAGCAACGGCGACACCGAGATCGACGAGGTGCGCGGCGAACTGACGGCCAACTCCTCCAACGGCCGGATCCACGTCGGCTCCGCCGAGGCGGGGGTGGAGGCCAGGACGGCGAACGGGCCCGTCCGGCTCGGCCGGATCGTCCGGGGCAAGGTCAACCTCCAGGCCGGCGTCGGGGACGTCGAGGTCGGCATCGCCGAGGGCACGGCGGCCTGGCTCGACGTGCACAGCAAGTTCGGCGCCGTCCGCAACGAACTCGGCCCGGCGCAGGGCCCGGGCGACGCCCGGGAGACCGTCGAGGTCCGCGCCACCACCCAGGTCGGCAGCATCACCGTCCGGAGGGCCTGATGGTGGCGATCTCGGCGGTCGGGCTGACCAAGTCCTACGGGGACAAGGCGGTCCTGCGGGGCATCGACCTGTCCATCCCGGCGGGCACGGTGTTCGCCCTGCTCGGGCCGAACGGCGCGGGCAAGACCACCACGGTGGAGATCCTCTCCACCCTGATCCCGGCCGACGGCGGCTCGGTGCGGGTGGCCGGCCACGACCTGGTCCGGGAGGCCGACGGGGTGCGGAGGGCGATCGGGGTGACCGGCCAGTTCTCGGCGGTGGACAACCTCCTCACCGCCGAGGAGAACCTGATGCTGATGGCAGACCTCAACCACCTCCGCCGTCGGGAGGGGCGGAGGCGGGCCGAGGAACTGCTGCGGCGCTTCGATCTCACCGAGGCGGCGCGCAAGCCCGTCGTCACCTTCTCCGGCGGCATGCGGCGCAAGCTCGACCTGGCGATGACCCTGGTCGGCGACCCCGAGGTGATCTTCCTGGACGAGCCGACCACCGGGCTGGACCCGCGCAGCCGCCGCATCATGTGGGAGATCATCCGCGGGCTGGTCGCCGACCACGGGGTGACGATCTTCCTCACCACCCAGTACCTGGAGGAGGCCGACCGACTCGCCGACCGGATAGCCGTCCTGGACGGCGGCCGGATCGTCGCCGAGGGCACGGCCGAGGAGCTGAAGCGGATCGTCCCCGGCGGGCGGATCCGCCTCCAGTTCGCGGACTCCCGCCAACTCGACACCGCCGCCTCCCTCTTCGACTACGGCACCGCCGACACGGAGGCCCTGCGACTGGACATCCCGGGGGACAACTCCGTGGTCACCGTGAAGGCCGTGCTGGACACGCTCGACAACGCCTCCGTGCAGGCCCAGTCGCTGGTCGTGGAGACGGCCGACCTGGACGACGTCTTCCTGCAACTCACCGGGGAGGGTGCGCGATGAGCGCGATGACGACCTACGCGGTCAGCGACTCGCTGACCATGCTGCGCCGGAACCTCAAGCGCGCCCAGCGGTATCCGGCGATGACCTTCTCCGTCGTCGTGATGCCGGTGATGATGCTGCTGCTCTTCAACTACGCCTTCGGCGGAGCGCTGGGAGCCGGCATCGGCGGCGGGAGCTACATCGACTATGTGACGCCGGGGATCGTCCTGATGACGGCGACGGCCGGTTCGGTCGCCACGGCGGTGGGCGTCTGCGTCGACATGACCGAGGGGATCGTCAACCGGTTCCGGACGATGGCGATCTCGCGGTCGGCCTTCCTGACCGGGCACGTGGTCGGGAGCGTGATACAGACCGTGGTCGCGCTGGTGATGGTGATCGGCGCGGCCTTCGCCATGGGGTTCCGCTCCAGTGCCGGGCCGGTGGAGTGGCTGGCGGCCGCCGGGCTGCTGCTCTTCGTGACACTGACGCTGACGTGGATCTCAGCGGGCATCGGGCTGGTCTCCAAGACCCCGGAGAGCGCGAGCAACACGCCCCTGCCGCTGACCTTCCTGCCCTTCATCGGCAGTGCGATCGTCCCGCCGGATTCGATGCCGACCGTGCTCCGGTGGTTCGCCGAGTACCAGCCCTTCACCCCGATCATCGAGACCCTGCGCGGCCTGCTGATGGGCACCGCGATCGGCAACAGCGGCTGGACAGCCCTCGCCTGGTGCACCGGCCTCACCCTGGTCGGCTACGTCTGGTCGCGGAGCGTCTTCTACCGGCGGTGACGGGGGTACGGCCGGTAGTCGTCGGTGCGGCCCGGAGGCGGGAGTCCAGCCCCCGGGCCGTACCGGCGTGCGGTGACCGCCGTCGAGCCCTGGTCGCACAACGGACGGGCCGTCAACAGCCCCGGGCGCGGACGCCCCCTGTAGTAAAGTCCGCGCAAAGATCGGCAAAAGACCGCCCGGGGGGACGGATGGCGATGACGCGTCGTAGACGGATTGCCTGGGGGCTGAGAGCCGTGGCCCTCGTCTCGCTGCTGGCGTACCTGCCGGGCTGGCACGCCTCCCGCTCGGGCGGCCTGGTGGTCGTCGAGCACTGGCTCAACCGTCCGAGGCTGCTGATCGGGGCGGCGGTGGTGCTGATCGTGGTCTCGCTGGTGGTCGAGCTGGAGTTCCGCACCCGGTTCTCACAGATCGGCTGCGCAGTGCTCCTGGTGCCCCTCGTCGTCGCCGGGGTACCGGTGCTCTCCCTGTCCCTGGTGTTCAGCGGCCACGGGGGCCGGGAGGACCGCTTCGTCAGCCCCGACCGCCCGGACCGGGTGCTCACCGTCACCAACATCGCCTTCTCGATCGACCCGATCTACCAGGTGGAGCTGGAGACCGGTACCGGCTGGTCCGCCCGCCACTGGAGCATGGGCACCTGGAACACCAGGGGCGGCGACTTCGTCCGCATCGACTGGTCCGGCCCGGACCGGATCACCGTGACCGGCCGCAAGAAGCTCACCGTCTTCGACGTCCACCCCGACGGCAGCCTGAGCGAGCCCCGAGAGCTGCCCAAGCAGCCCGTCCCCGGAACGGACTCCTGAATCCCGAGGACCCACTCGTCCTCTCCAGGCTTTCGTCCTCGCCACCGCGCCAACCGCTCCGCAGGGCGTTCCGCGGCCCTGACCGGATCCCGCGTACCCGGGCGGCCTGAACGGACGGGCCCGCCGCGGCTCAGCCCGAGGCGGTCGGGCTGCCGGCCGGACCGCCGCAGAGGGCCTTCTCCTCGAAGGCCCGGTAGAGCCGCTCGGACTTCTGGCGGTCGCTCTTGTCGTACTCGTTGTAGGAGATGGCGTACTGGCGGCTGCCGTCCCGTGATCCGAACACCCCGGTGGAGTAGCCGGGGATCTCGCCGGTGTGGCCCCAGAACTGGCCGCAGGAGAGGTCGTAGCGGGCCACACCGAGGCCGTACTCGGCGTGGTCGGGTGCCTGGGGGATGGGTACGGTGGTGGTCATCTCGGTGAGTTGGGCGGGGGCGAGCAGCCGTCCCCCGAAGAGGGCCGCGTGGAAGCGGGTGAGGTCGTCGGTGGTGGAGACGGCCGCGCCGGCCGCGTCGGCGATGGTGGGGGAGAGCCTGGTGACATCGCCCGGGCCCTCGGGGAGCTTGAAGTAGCCGTGGGCGTGGGGGCCGGGGACGGCGGTGGAGGTGGTGGGCAGGGTGGTGTGCCGCAGCCCGAGTGGCCGGATGATGCGGTTCTGCACCTCGTCCCGCCAACTGTGCCCGGTGACCTGCTCGATGAGCATGCCGACGACGACGTAGTTGGTGTTGGAGTAGTGCCAGCCCTGCCCGGGGGCGAAGTACGGCGGCCTGGCGGCGCCGATGGCCAGGAGCCGTTCCGGGGTGTACTCGATCCAGCGTCCGGTGGCGAGGAACTCCCGGTTGCCCGCCTCGGTGTCCTCGCGTACCCGATGGTCGTCCAGGTAGTTGCCCAGCCCGCTGGTGTGGTTGAGGAGTTGCCGGACGGTGATGGCGCTGCCGTTGGGCACGGCGCCGGGCAGGTAGTGTTCGATCGGGTCGTCGAGTCCGACCCGGCCCTCGCCGACCAACTGCAGGGTGACGGTGGAGACGAAGGTCTTGGTGACACTGGCGATCCGGAACCGCCCGTCGGCGCGGGCCGGTCGGCCGGTGGCCAGATCGGCGGTGCCGGCCGCGCCGCGCCAGGTGACGCGGCCGTGGTCGCGGACCTCGGCGAGCGCGGCGGTGCTGGTGCCCTGGTCGACCAGTGCGTCCAGTTCGGGCTGCAGGTCGGCGACGGCCGGTGACCGGGTGGCGGCGGACGGGTTGGCGGGGGCGGCCGCCGCGTTCGGCGTGAGCACGGCGAGCGAGGCGAGGGTGACGGCAGCGGTGCGGAGCGTGGCACCGACTCGGCGCCGGGGCAGGCGGGTTGGGGTCATGGCGTCACGCTCGCACTGCCAGGTGGCCACGGGCCTCCTGCTGGCGAAGGGCCCGGCTCTCCGTCTTTCGGAGGAGAACCGGGCCCGGTCCGGAGGGCGCGAACCTCACGCCGGGCGGGTCACCAGCGGTCGATGCCCATGGTGTTCGCGGCGCTGTGGATGGCGTTGTAGTGCGGGATCGACATGTCGGACTTCTTCTGGCCGGCCGGGAGGTGCTTGTCGGCGGCCCGGAACTCGTCGCGGGCGGCGGCGAGCAGGCTGGTGCCGTAGGAGACGGGGACGTCGTTGGTGCCGTGGGCCGGGTGGGACTTGGCGGCCGTCTGGCTGCCGGCCTGGGCGAGGATGCTGCGGGCCTGGTTGTAGGCGGCGGCCTTGACCGTCTTGGGGTTGAGGATCTGTGCCTGCACCCCGGCCACCGACCGGGTCTGGTCGGCGGCCACGGCGGCAGGGGCGACGGCGGCGGTGAGGGCACCGGCGACGGCGACGGCGGCGAGGGCGTTGCGGACGTTCCTGTTCATGCGAAATCCTTCCGTGGAAATTCCAGGGGTTCGCCTCCGCTTCGGACTCGGACATCGTCGGAGCGCGAACGTCTCCGCACTACCCCGGCCGTCGAGAGCGGAAAACCGGATTCCGTCGGGTTCGTTCGGAAGCGATGGGATCCGGACGTTCTCCGGATCCCGGGAATTCGCACCGGTTCCGGCACGCAGGAATCCCCGCCGGCTCCCGATTCCCCGCTCCCGGCTCCGCACGCCCGGCTCCCGACCCCGGACGCCCGGTCCAACGCCGGTCGCGGCCCTACGCGTTGGACCAGGACCGGCTGGACAGCACCAGCAGGTAGCCGTCCGGGTCCTGGAGGGTGACGCCCCAGGTGTCCCAGTACGGGTTGTGGGCCGGCACCCGCTTGCCGCCGTGCTGTTCCAGTCGCTCCACCATCGCGTCGCTCACCGGCTCCCCGAGGTAGACGACCAGCAGGTCCTCGGCGGTGGGTCGCGGCTCGACGGGCGCGGCCGGGTCGTGGACGAGTTCCAGGTGCCAGGCGGCCCTGGGCCAGCCGACCATGAGGAGCGAGTGCTCGCCGGGGGTGCCGTCCGTGGTGTGCCGGTACAGGACGTCGAGGCCGAGACCGGACACCCAGAAGCGCTCGGCTGCCGCCAAGTCCGATGAGGGGCGGGCGATGCGGATGTGGGCGGTGGCGTCGGCCGGCATGGTTCTGGCTCCAGGGGTACGGGGAGGGGAGGGCGGGCTCCCGGTGGCAGTGAGCCTAGGGATCACGTGACGGGGTGTCATCGGACGCTGGTCCTAGTCCGTCGGCCCCGGACCTCCGGTCCCGATCCGAGCGGCCAGGGCAGGCCGGGTGAACGACGAGGATTCGTCGACGGATGTACTCAACGAACTCGAACAGCTCCCGCGAGTGCGGAGATTCGAGGCAATCTGATTCGCACACGGACTCCAGTCGGATTACCTGACTCTTGCCGGCTCCGGGGGCGGATGGTTGCCTCGCGGTCGTGACCGAACGGACGGTCACGCGCGTTCGAGGTAACACCGTAGAAGGAGAGATCCCTTGTTCACCATCAAGAAGGCCACCGCGGTCGTCACCTCCGCCCTGGGAATCCCGTCCGCCTGAGTCGCTGGTGGCTTTCCGGCACAACGCGGACGGGCCCGGCACCTGTGAAAGGTGCCGGGCCCGTCCGACCGTGGAGCGCCAGGCCCGGGTTGCACGGACTCTTCCTACTGAAAGTAGGACGTGCTCTGGTAGCACCGCTGACGCCTGACGAGAGATCATTTCCCTCGCGACGAGAAGAAGACTAGCAGCTCAGCGGCCGTACTCCGAACCGCGGCCGGGGCACCGGGGCACCGGGGCCTGCTGGGCGGTTCGGGGCGATCCGGTTCGCATGCGGACTCCATTCGGATTACCGGCTCCTGTGGAGGCCCTGGGTGGGTGGGTCCCCCGAATCGCGTGACCGAACGCGCGGTCATGAGCTCCGAGGGGAGGGCGCAGAAGGAGACATCCCTTTGTTCACCGCCAAGAAGGCCACCGCAGTCGCTGCCGCCGTCCTGGCCGTCAGCGGAACGGTGGTCGCCGCAGCGCCCGCGTCGGCCGGCGTCCGGGACGTCACGCCGTCCTGAGTGATTGGACGGCACAATGCGGACTGGCCCGGCACCTGGGTAGGTGCCGGGCCCGTCCGACCGTGGAGCGCCAGGCCCGGGTTGCACGGACTCTTCCTACTGAAAGTAGGACGTGCTCTGGTAGCACCGCTGACGCCTGACGAGAGATCATTTCCCTCGCGACGAGAAGAAGACTAGCAGCTCAGCGGCCGTGCTCCGAATCGAGGAACGGTCGGGTCGGGGGTGTGGGGCCTCGATGCGGATCGCCCGGCCGCGGCGGCGGGCGAGGCGGGCGAGGCTGATCGCGGCGCCGGGGTCGGTGGGGGCGGCCGCCGGCGGAGTGGTGGCCGATGAGGCCTTGACGCTGGATCACCGCGCTTGGAAGAGTCGGCGATCGGACGAACTCCGTTTCCACAAGGCGGAGTTCGAAGCATTTCCATCGAAACGGGGTTGGTTCCTCATGCTCACCAGGAAGATCGCCGCGGCGGCGGTCGCCGTGGCCGCCGCAGGCGTCCTCGCCACCGCCACGTCCGCGTCCGCCACCGCCACCCTCTACAACACGGCGACGACGACAGTCGGCGGGGGCCTGTCGCACAAGTGCACGTCGCGCACCGTCGACCTCGCAGCCGGCTCCTACGGCTGGGGGTTCTACAGCGCGACCCCGTACGTGAGCAGCACGGTCAAGCTCGCCGCGGGTAGCTACACCTGGACCGACTGCCTGACGGAGAGCGTGGACTACTACTACGTGGACTCCTCGCTCCAGCTCAACGGCAGCTCCTCCGCTCCGGCGACGCTGCACGCGTCGCGCTGGATTGCCGGTGGTCTCTACACCTACGGCAGCTTCCTCAAGCCGAACTTCTAGAAGCGCCGGGCTCCTCGGCCCGCCGAGGCCCCGACCGCCATCCGGTCGGGGCCTCGCTGCGACCTCCGTCCGGAGTAGTTGACCTCTGGGTCAAATAGTCACTACGGTGGCGGCGTGGGCAGGCCGAAGAGCTTCGAGCCGGATGTCGTCATCGCGCGGGCGATGGAGACCTTCTGGACCAAGGGCTACACCGAGACCTCCCCGGCCGACCTCGCCGAGGCGACCGGGGTGGCCAAGGGCAGCCTCTACCACTCCTTCGGTTCCAAGCGGCAGTTGTTCGCCCGGGCGCTGGACCTCTACGGCCGCATGGGTTCGGAGGTCACCGAGGAGTTCCTCTCCCGGCCGGGTACCGCGAAGGACCGCCTCCGTGCGTACTTCCTGCTGCTCGTGGACATGGACCTGGAGGGACCGGTCCGCCGCGGGTGCCTGGCCCAGAACACCGTCACCGAACTGGGCGGACGGGACGAGGAGGCGACCCGTGCGGTGCACCGCATGGAGGAGCGCATGGTCGAGCTGTTCGCCGCCCGCATCGAGCGGGGTCGGCGGGACGGCGACGTCGACCGGGGTGTCGACGCCAGGGAGCAGGCCCTGTACCTCCAGACCGTCCTCGCGGGCCTGCGGGTCATGACCAGGACCTACGACCGGCCGGTCCTCCTCCGGATCATCGACACCGCTCTGGCGGGCCTCTGAGGCGCACGGCCCCGCGCCGTGGCCTTTTTTGCGCCCTCGTTTTGGACCTGCAGTTCAAGAACTTGACACGTAGCGACACGTAGGGGGAAAGAGCATGGACCTCGGCATCAACGGAAGGACCGCACTGGTCACCGGCGCGAGCCGCGGCATCGGCCTCGCCATCGCCAGGACCCTGGCCGCGGAGGGGGTCCGGGTGGTGGGAGCCGCCCGGACGGTCACGCCGGAGCTGAAGGAGGTCGCGGACGCCGCCGTGGCCGTCGACCTGAGCACCCGGGACGGGGCGCGGTCGGTCGTGGACCGGGCGCTGGCGGCGGTCGGCGGGATCGACTTCCTCGTCAACAACGTCGGTGCGGGCGATCCGGACGGCCTGTCCCTCGGCGGGTTCCTGGACACCGACGACGAGCAGTGGCAGCGGCTCTTCGACCTCAACCTGTTCAGCGCGGTGTGGACCACCAAGTCGGCGCTGCCGAGCATCCTGGAGCGCCGGGGCGCGATCGTGAACATCTCCTCGGTCAACGCCCGCACGCCCTACGGCTCGCCGGTCGGCTACGCGGAGGCCAAGGCGGCGCTGACCCTGTTCGGCAAGCGGCTCAGCGAGGAGCTGGCGCCGCGCGGTGTCCGCGTGAACACGGTCTCGCCGGGCGTCGTGGCCAGTCCGATGTGGACCGACCCCGACGGCTTCGGCGGCAGGGTGGCCGCCGCGGCCGGGGTGGGGCACGAAGACCTGCTCGCGGGGCTGCCCGGTCGGTTCGGCATCTCCTCGGGGCGCCTCACCGAACCCGAGGAGGTCGCCGACCTGGTCGCCTTCCTGCTGTCCGACCGTGCCGCCAACGTCCACGGCGCCGACCACGTCATCGACGGCGGCACCCTCAGGACCGCCTGACCCGGGGCCTTGCACAGGAAGTCGGCCGGCCCGACTTCCTGTGCGCAGAAGGTCGACGCCGTGAAGGCCGGGTGCCGGCCGAGAGGGCTCGGCAGCCGCTGCGCGAGGCTCGCGACCGCCGGATCGTCTGGCCGGACGTCATTCCGCGTCAGCTCGGCGGCCGGGGGAAAAGGGGGTTGCCGCCGCGGTCGAGGGCTCGTGATGATCGTGCGATGAGCACCATCATCAGACGGATACGGACCGGGGAATGGGAGCGGGTCAAGGAGATCCGCCTCGCCGCGCTGCAGGACCCGATCGCGCACCTCGCCTTCCTGGACACCTACGAGAACGCCTCCAGCAGGCCCGACGAGTTCTGGCAGGAGCGCACCGCCGGGGCCGCCGAGGGCGAGTCCGTGTGGCAGGCGGTCGCCGAGGCCGCCGACGGGCGTTGGCTCGGCACCATGACCGTGCTGGTCGAGCGGCCCGGCGCGGAAGGCGCGCTCGCCGGCGACGTCATCACCGTCCCGCAGGCCCATGTGGTCGGCGTCTACGTCCGCCCCGAGGCGCGCGGCACCGGCCTCGCGCACGAACTGATCGAGGCCGCCCAGGAGTGGGCCTGGTCGCTCACCGAGCCCCGGCTCCAGCGCGTCCGGCTGTACGTCCACGAGGACAACGCGCGCGCCGAGGCGATGTACGTGCGGGCCGGCTTCAAGCACTCCGGCGTGTCCGTGCCGGTGCCGGGTGACGGGACGGCCCGGGAGATCGAGCTCGCGGTCGAGCGGGACTGACGCGGCCCGCTAACGCGCGGCGTCCCCGTCGCGCGGCTCCGCCGTCGCGGCGAGGGCGCCCGGGAGTTCGGCGCAGGCTGCCCGGAGGCGGCGGGTGAGGTCCTCGCGGGTGTGTCCGGAGGACTGGGCCACCCAGGCGGCGAGGGCCTGGTGGAAGGCGGAGACCAGCATGTCCAGCGCGAGCCGGACGCGCAGGGCGGCGACGCCCTCCTCGGCGACGCCCTCCTCGGCCGTACCCTTCTGGGCGGTGTCCAGGGTGAACCGCCGCGCGGTGAGCGCCGCCGCCTCCCGGCTGACGCGGTTGCAGAAGGCCAGCCCGTGGGCGTCCATCGACGGTGTCCTGGCGGCCAGTCTCCGGCTCGCCAGGACGCGTTGGGCCCATATCCCGCTCGGCATCCGGTCGATCGCCTCGACCAGCACCTCCTCGTAGAGCGAGACCAGCGGGCGGCCCTGCGGCGGGTGGACCTCCAGCAGTTCCAGGAACGCCGTCCAGAGGTCCTGGGTGGGTGCGGCCGCGACGTCCTCCTTGCTGCTGAAGGCGCGGAAGAACGTCCGCTTGGAGACCTCGACCGCCTCGCACAACTGGTCCAGCGTCACCCGGTCGAATCCGCGCTCGCCGAACAGTTCCAGCGCGGTGTCGATCAGCGCCTGACGGGTGCGCAGCTTCTTGCGTTCGCGCAGCGGGAGTACCGGGTTCTCGGGAGTCATCGCGGCAGTGTATCCGGGCAGCGATTGCCATCTGTAGGCTTGTGCCACTCAGTGGCAGAATTCACGGGAGGATCCTCCATGCGTGCACTTCTGGTCGACCGCTCGGCTCCCGGCCGCCTGCGCCTCGGCACCGCTCCCGATCCCGAACCGGCGCCGCACCAGGCCCTGGTCCGGGTCGCCGCGACCTCGCTCAACTACGGTGAGATCGCCTTCGGCCTCGACGCGGCCCCCGACGGCACGGTCTTCGGCTGGGACGCCGCCGGCATCGTGGAACGCGCGGCCGCCGACGGCTCCGGCCCCCCGGCCGGGACCCCGGTGGTCACCCTGACGCCCGCCGGGGCCTGGGCCGAACTGCTGGCCGTCGACACCGGGTTGATCGGTGTCGCGCCGGCCGGTGCCGACCCGGCGGCGCTCGCCACCGTGCCGGTCGCCGGTGCCACCGCCCTGCGCGCCCTGCACCGCCTCGGGCCGCTGCTCGGCCGCACCGTGCTGGTGACGGCGGCCACCGGCGGCGTCGGCCGGTACGCCGTCCAACTCGCCCGCGCCGCGGGGGCGTACGTGATCGCGTCCACCGGCGCACCGGAGCGGAACGGGGAGCTGCTGGAACGGCTGGGCGCCCACGAGGTGGTCGGTGCTCCGGGTCAGGCCTCGCGCCCGGTCGACGGCGTGGTCGAGCTGGTCGGCGGGCCCCAACTGGTCGAGGCCTACGGCGCCTTGGGCGAGGGTGGCACCCTGGTCGCGGCCGGGCACAT
Organism: Kitasatospora sp. NPDC101157; assembly: GCF_044768255.1. Classification (NCBI taxonomy): domain Bacteria; kingdom Bacillati; phylum Actinomycetota; class Actinomycetes; order Kitasatosporales; family Streptomycetaceae; genus Kitasatospora; species Kitasatospora sp. NPDC101157. The sequence goes on from NZ_JBIWPL010000010.1 coordinate 136,422, forward strand.
CGCGGGGAAGGGGGAGGACTTCCCGTTCGGCGCCCTGTTCGGCGACCAGCAGCGGCACGACCGCAGCCTGGTGACCTTTTTCCTGCTCGGCTGCACCGGCCTGGGCCGGGACCTCGGCTGGCTCGCCCACCGGGTCGCCGCGGGGGAGTTGGACCCGGGTATCACCTGGCGCGGTGGCTGGGACGGCGCGGCGCGAGCCGTCGAGGCCCTCCTCGCCGGGGGGCTACGCGGCAAGGCGGTGCTGACCTTCGATTCCTGAGTCCCGGCCTCCGCCGCCCCCGGCAGGGGCCCGGTGTGCCGTACGGGCCCCGGGCGGGGCGGGCCGCGCGGCGGACTACCGGAAGTCCTCCGCGTGCTCCCGCACCCACGAACGGAAGTTGCGGGCCGGTCGGCCGAGCACCTGCTCCACGATGCCCGTCACCCGTTCCGGCTCACGGGTGAACGACTCCCAGGCGCGCAGCCGGGACTCCACGAACGCGGCGTTCCCCCAGGCCTCCGTCAGCTGTTCGCGGGCCGTCTCCGGCGCCAGTTCCTCCCAGCGCACCTCGGTGCCGAGTTCCTCGCCGATGATCCGTGCCAGGTCGGCGTGGGCGATCGATTCGGGGCCGGTGACCAGGTACTTGGCACCGTCGTGCCCGTCCTCGGTGAGCGCCCGGACGGCCACGTCCGCGATGTCGCGCTCGTGGACCAGCGAGCGGCGCGCCTGCCCGTACGGCCAGCGGACGACGCCCGCGCGGACCTGGTCGGCCCAGCCGAGCACGTTCCCGGCGAAGTCGATCGCCCGGACGAAGGTCCAGGCCAGGCCGGACCTGCGGATCAGCCGCTCGATCTCCTGGTGGAAGATCACGGGCGTTTCGTCGTCGGCGAGGTCCGGTACGTCCGTCGAGAGGTAGACGACCCGCTCGGCGTGCTCGGCGATCAGCTCCACCACCCGTGGCCGCACCGGGATCCCGGGCCACATCAGGTAGACGGCCTCCACCCCGCCGCTCAGCGCGGCCGCCAGGCTCTCGGGCGCCGCCAGATCACCCTGGACGGCAGCCACCCCCACGGGCAGTGCGGTGCCCGCCGCGTTGCGCACCAACGCCCTTACCTCGTGGCCGCCTTCGGCCAGCGAGGCCACGACGTGCCTGCCCACAGTGCCGTTCGCGCCGATCACCAGAGTCTTGGTCATGCCGGGCCAACGCCGCCCCGGCCCGGCCTATGCCCGCCACCAGCCCTCCTCCGCCGGCCCGTCGGCAGCTCCGGGGCCGTGAGCCGGTGCCGTTGCGGAGGGGGGCGAGCAAGCGTTCTCCGACCGTCCGACCGTCCGACCGTCCGACCGTCCGACCGTCCGACCGTCCGACCGTCCGGGCGTCCGGACCGGCCGGTGCCGCCGGGCGGCTCAGCCGCCCATCCGCACCACGTACTTGCCGGTGGCCCGTCCCTCCTGCATCGCGTCGTGCGCCGCCGGTACGGCCGCCAGGCCCGGCAGTTCGGTGAGCGGGATGTCGAGGCCGCTGTGGGCCTGCAGGTCGAGGGTGGTGCGGATGGCCCGGGCGAGGCGTTCGGGGGCGGTGGCGGCGAAGGCGCGGTGGCTGAAGCCGGTGACGGAGAGGTTTCCGCCCATCAGGCGGCCGAGCGGGGGCAGGTCGTCGACCTCGCCGCCGCCCGCGTTGCCGAACAGGACGATCCGGGCGCCGGGCGCGGCGACCGTCAGGTCGAGCTCCAGCGCGGCGGTGCCCAGCGGGTCGAGCACCAGGTCGACGCCCCGGCCACCGGTGGCGGTGCGGACGGCGTCGGCGAGCTTCTCGTCGCGGGCGAAGGCGTGGTGGTAGCCGAGGTCGACGGCGGCCGCGGCCTTCTCCGGGCGGCCGACCGTGCCGATCAGCGTGCCCCCGCCGCCGAGCAGCGGGACGAGCTGGGCGACCGCGCTGCCGACGCCGCCGCCGGCCGAGTGGACCAGGACGTTGTCCCCGGCGGTCAGCCGGCCCGCGTCGGTGAGCAGCAGGACGGCGGTGGCGAGGCCGAGCGGGGCGGCCGCGGCGGCGCCGAGCTCCAGGCCGTCCGGGACGGGCAGGGTCAGTACGGCGTCGGCGACCACGACCTCGGCCAGCCCGCCGCCGGGGGGCGCGGCGACCACCCGGTCGCCCACGGCCAGCCCGGTGACGCCCTCGCCGAGCTCCCGGACCGTACCGGACACCTCCTTGCCCGGCAGGTACGGCCACTCGGCGGTGTAGCCGGCGTCGCCCCGCCGGGCCATCACGTCCACGAAGTTCAGTCCGGCCCAGGCGACGTCGATCGCCACCTGGCCGGGGCCGGGGCGCGGTGCCCCGATCTGCCGGATCTCGGAGTTCTCGGCTCCACCGGGTGCGGTCATCACCAGTGCGCGCATGTCGGGCCCCCTCGGCTACGATGTTCGACGAACGGCGAAACTGCCGTGGCCACAGTGGTACCAGCTAGTTTCGTCGTTTGTCGAACATCGCAGATCAAAGGAGGTATGGCCGTGCCCCGCAGCACCCGCCGCCGTCCGGCGCCCGCACACCCGGCGACCGATGAGATCGACCTGTACGACGTCCTGCACGCGCTCTCCGACCCGACCCGGATGACCATCGTGCGCGTTCTGCGGGCCGAGCCCGAACGGGCTTGCGGCACCTTCCCGGTGGACGTCGCGCCCTCCACCCTCAGCCACCACTTCAAGGTGCTGCGCGAGTCCGGCGTGATCAGCCAGCGCGAGGAGGCCAACCGCCGGTTCTCCGCCCTGCGGACGGTGGACCTGGAACGGCGCTTCCCCGGGCTGCTCGACACCGTCCTGGCCGCGCTCGCCCGCAACGAGCCCGGCGGCGGGCCGGAGGGCGGGCCGGAGGGCGGGGAACCCGACGCCGAACCCGGCTCCGAGACGGCCTGGCACGGCCAGTAGGGCCTGGCCGGAGTCAGGCACCGGCCGCGCGGTGCCGCCGGTGGTACGAGACGGTGACCGCCGCCAGCAGCGGGCCCCAGGCGACCGCGGGCAGGTAGAGGAAGCCGACCAGCAGGTGTCCGAGCGGGGTCATGTTCGGGTGCGGCACCGCCCACCAGGCCAGGAACGGCGTCCAGAGCGCCGTCAGTGCGGCGGCGCCCAGCGAGGCGGCCAGGACGACGCGGCGCGGGGCGACCGGGCGCCCGCCGAGGAACGGGATCCAGCGCGGCGGCACGGTGCCCCAGGGCCGGACCAGGCCGAGGGTGAGCAGCGCCAGCGCCTCGGTGAGCACGCTCAGGGTGAGCGGCCAGACGGCGTCCCAGCCGGTGAAGCCCACCGCGTGGTAGCCCGCGTCGGTGTAGCCGCCGTGCCGGCCCAGGACCAGCGCGAGTCGCCACAGCCCGGCCGGCAGCGCGGTGACCGCGGCCGCGTGGGCGGCGTGCACCGCCCAGCGCGGCGGGGCGGGAACGGTCGGGGGAAGAACGGCGGTGGCGGGCCGGGGCGTCGTCATGCGTCCACCTTGCGGTGCGGGCCGCCGCCCCGGCGTCCGCCCGGCGACGGGTTTCCGCCGGAACCCCTCCCCCCGGTGGGGGAGGGGCTTCTCGGCCCCGCGTCGCGGGGTGGTCGCGGCGGCCGGGTGCCACCGCAGGCGGGTGTCACCGTGGCCGGGCGTCACCGCAGGCGGGTGTCACCGTGGCCGGGCGTCACCGCAGGCGGGTGTCACCGTGGCCGGGTACTACAGCAGCCGGGCGTCACCGTGGCCGGGTGTCACCGCAGGCGGGAGGAGGACAGGATCGACGCCAGGTGCGCCACCACCATCCCCCAGGTGATCACCGTGATCCCGGCGAGCGTCCACCGGGTCGCGTCCAGGTTGTGCAGCCCGGCGTCCACGGCGGCCGCCGTCAGCAGCACCAGCGAGGCCTCGATGCCGTTCGTCACCCGGTGGATCTTGAAGATCGAGGCGAACCGGCGGGCCGTCGCGATGCCCTGGGAGCGCGGCTGGGTCGACTCCTCGTCCGCCGGCGGCTGCCCGCTGCGCGCCCGGGCCACGTCCACCAGGTCCGTCGAGGCCTTGAGCAGCACCACGCCCAGCGCGGCCGCCAGGCCCGCCGACACCCACAGCTCCGAGCCGCCGCGCGCCGCCCGTACGCCCGCGCCGATCATCAGCGCGGCGTCCGCCAGATAGGCGCCGAGCCGGTCCACGTACACCCCGGCCATGCTGAACTGGCGCTTCCAGCGCGCCACCTCGCCGTCCACGCAGTCGAACAGCAGGAACAGCTGGAACAGCACCGCCGCCAGCACTGCGCCGGTCAGGCCGGGGATCAGCAGGGCCGCGCCGCCGCCGACCCCGCACACCACCATCACCCAGGTCAGGGTGTTCGGGGAGACCGAGGTGCGCACCAGCTGCCGGGTGGTGCGCAGCGAGACCGCCCGCATGTACATCCGACCCGCCCAGTGCTCACCGTTGCGGCTCTGCAGCTTGGCCTGCGGCTGGCACACCTCGCGCAGCTCGGCGAGCGCCGGAGCAGCCACCATGACGACATCCCTCCACCTGTCCCGAAACGATCACCACAGGCTACGGCCTCCGGGCGGGCGCCCCGACCGGCAGGTACGGCCCGGGGGGCGGAGAAAACCGGTGGGCCACCCGACCGCCCCCGGGCTAGGCTTCCCGGGTTCACCGGAACCGGAGCCCCCGGCCCCGATCGCCCTTTCCCGCAAGCCCGTTGGCGTTCCCCGTCGTGACGCGGCCCGATGGAGGCGGCGCGGCACGGCCCGGGGCGGAACGAGGAGAGCACACACCATGGTGACCACGGGCACCGCACCGCAGAGCCCCGACCTGGCCCGGCTCCTGGCCGCCCACCGGCCGCAGGGCCCGGTCGAGACGGCCGACCACGCCCGGGCCCGCGCCCTGGTCGGCGCCCCCGACGCCTGGGACCGCGGCACCCCGCTGCACTTCACCGCCTCCGCGCTGATCGTCCACCCGCCGACCCACCGGGTGCTGCTGCGCTGGCACGTCCGCCAGCAGGCCTGGCTGCAGGTGGGCGGCCACGGCGACCCGGGGGAGACCCTGCCGCTGGACATCGCCCTGCGCGAGGGCCTGGAGGAGACCGGCCTGACCGACCTCACCCCCTGGCCCGACGCCGCCCTCGTCCACCTCGCCGTGGTGCCCGTCCCGGCCTCGCCCGTCGAGCCCGCCCACGAACACGCCGACCTGCGCTTCCTGCTGGCCACCGGCACCCCGGACGACGCCCGGCCGGAGAACCCCGCCTCGCCGCTGGAGTGGCTCACCGTCGAGGAGGCGAGGCGGCGGACCACCGAGGAGAACCTCCGCGAGACCCTCGACCGCGCCGCCCGCCTGCTCGGCTGAACCGCCCCCGCCCAAGGACTCCGAGGACCCCTGATGCACACCGACCAGATCCTGATCTTCGACGCCGATGACACCCTCTGGGAGAACAACGTCCTCTTCGAGCGGGTCATCGACGGCTTCCTGGACTGGGTCGCCGCCCCGGCCGAGCGGGAGGCCGCCCGCACGTTGCTCGACCGGATCGAGGCAGCCAACGCCGCCGCCCTCGGCTACGGCGCCACCGTCTTCCGGCAGAGCCTCGCGGACTGCCTGCGGCAGTTGAACGACGACCGCACCCCCACCTCGGCCGAGCTGGCCCGGATCGACGAGCTGCTGGCCCCGCTCACCCGGCGCGGTGAGGTCGAGCTGATCGCGGGCGTCGCCGCCACCCTCACCGCCCTCGCCGACCGCCACCACCTCCTCCTGCTCACCAAGGGCGACCAGGAGGAGCAGCAGGCCAAGGTGACGGCCTCCGCCATCGACCACCACTTCCGCGGCATCCACATCGTGGCCGAGAAGTCCGTGGACACCTACCGGGAGCTGACCGCCGAACTCGGCCTCGATCCGGACCGGACCTGGATGATCGGCAACTCGCCGAAGTCCGACATCGCCCCCGCCCGCCGGGCCGGCCTGCGCACCGTGTTCATCCCGCACGAGCACACCTGGGTGCTGGAGCACGCGGACCTCGGCCCGGACGAGGCGACGCTGCAGCTCACGGCCTTCCCTGAGCTGCTGCGCCACTTCTGAGGCCCGGGGCGGTGCCGACGGTTCGCGCCCGGCGGGAACCGTCGGCGCCGCCCCACTGGTCTCACAGCGCCAGCGCCGCCGCCGGGGCCTGGTGCGTGCCCCGGTACAGCCAGGCCCGCTCGGAGGCCGACCACACGCTCGTGGTCAGCAGGTAGAGCCCGGCGGCCACCGGCACCAGCATCGCGAACAGCACCGAGACGAAGGACAGGTACGGCAGCAGCGCCGCTCCCGGCTGAGGGGTGGTCTGCGCCGCCGCCGCACGCCGGGCCCGGCGGTAGTTGACGTACCCGACCGCCGCCAGCCCGGCGTACAGCAGGCCGAACACCGCGAACTGCCCGGCGCCGTGCGCGTTCCCGACGTGCAGTCCCAGCGGCACCCCGAACAGGGTGTGGTCCAGCAGGTCGTTCGGGGTGGTGAACAGCCGGTACATCACCGAGAAGAACGGGATCTGGATCAGCATCGGCAGGCAGCCCGCGAACGGCGAGACCTGCTCCTTCCGGTACAGCTCCGCGAGCGCCTCGCGCGCCTTCTCCGGGTTGTTCCGGTGCTTCCTGTTCAGCTCGGCGACCTTCGGCGCCAGCTTCGAACGGGCCTTCTCGCCGCGCGCCGCCGCCCGCGCCAGCGGGTGCAGGCACAGCCGTACGGCGAGGACGAACAGGACGATCGCCAGCGCGGCCGGCAGGAGGTGGGCGATGGCGGAGACCACGGCGTGGGCGACGGCGACGGCCGGGTCGAGAACAGACAGAACGGACATGGTGGAGCGAGCCCTCCGGGGTCTCAGGACATGAGTGGTCGGCGGAGGACGGCCGCGAAGGGTCCACGGCGCTGAGGCCGGGGAAGCCGGTGAGGCGATGGAGGGGTTACGCGGCCGCCGGGGCCGCTCCCGGCGCCCTGGGGCGTCGCCTGCCCCTGGCGTCCGGATCGCGCTGCGGAAGGAACGCCGTACGGAACGCCCGGCGCCGCAGCACTCCGCTGCGCACCGCCGCCGGGGCCCGTGCCCCCAGCAGCCGCGCCCCGGCCAGGGCGCCCGCGACCGCACCGGCCACCAGGGCCACGGCCGCCACGGCGGCCACGGACGTGAGCGCGCCGCCGTCGGTCACCAGCTGTCCGGTCAACATCCGGAGCAGGCCGAGCAGGAAGGCCACGACGCCCACGGCACACGCCCCTCTTGTCTCCAGGCTTCCAGTCGTACAGCAGGACGATCGTACGGTGCGTCGGGTTCCCGGCGGAGCGGCGAGCGCTCGCCGAGCCGTAGCCTCCGGTGCTACACGGGGCTACCGTGGATCCATGAAGACGATTACCCAGCGGGAGTTCCGGAACAACTCCGCCGCGGTGATGGACGCGGTGGAGGCCGGGGAGACCTTCCACATCACCAGGAACGGGGTCGAGGTCGCGGAGCTGCGGCCGGTGTCCGGGCGCCGGAGGCTCACGGCGGAGGAGCTGGTGGCGCGGCACGTGAAGCTGCCGCGGGTGGACTACCAGGAGATGCGCAAGGAGGCCGAGGAGTACTTCGGCCCCGAGGAACTGTTGGGGGACGAGGGCGACGACCCGTTCGAGCGGCGGCGTGGCTGAGCGCCGGAGAGCACCCCGGCGGCGGCCCGCCGGGGTGCTGGACACCTGCGTCTACATCGACCTGGCACTGCTGAACCCCGCCGACCTGCCCGCCGTGCCGGAGCTGACCGCGATCACCTTCGCCGAACTCCAGCAGGGCGTCTCGATGGCCCGCGACCCGGTCAGCCGGGCGGCCCGGCTGGAGGTGCTGGGCGCGGCGATGGCCGACTTCGACCCGTTGCCCTTCGACGCGGCCGCCGCCGCCCGGTACGGGACCCTCGTCACCCTGACGATCGCCGCCGGACGGCAGCCCCGCCCCCGCCGGATCGACCTGATGATCGCCGCCGTCGCCTCCGCCCACGGGCTGCCGCTGTACACCCGCAACGTGGCGGACTTCCGGGGCCTGGGGTCGGCGGTGGAGGTCATCGGTTTGTGAGCCCCGGGCTCGCCGGCCGTCAGTCCAGCCGGACGGCGGTGCCGGTGGCCGCCGAGGTGCGGGCCGCCTCCAGGACGGTGAGGGTGGCCACCGCGTCGCGCGGGTCGACCGGGGGAGGGGTGCCGGGGACGGCCAGGGCGGCGGCGATGCCGGCGTAGTACGCCGGGTAGTCGCCCGGGTCGGTGGGCAGGGAGATCGCGGACTCGTCGGTGCCCAGGGTGCCGTAGTGCTCGGGCAGGTCGGCGCCCCACGGGTGGCTGCCGTCCGGGCGGTGGCCCGACCGCAGCTCGGCCTCCTGCGGGTCCATGCCGTGCTTGACGTACCCGGCGGTGTCGCCGAGCACCCGCAGCCGGGGGCCGGTCAGCGGGGTGATGGCGCTGGTCCACAGGTGCGAGCGGGTGCCGGAGGCGTGGGTCAGGGCGAGGAAGGCGTCGTCGTCCACCACCGCGCCGTCGCGGCGCACGTCGATCTCCGCGTACACCGTCTCGACCGGCCCGAACAGGGTGAGCGCCTGGTCGACCAGGTGGCTGCCCAGGTCGTACAGGGTGCCGCCGACCTCGGCCGGGTCGGCCAGTTCGCGCCAGCCCGGCTTGGGCTTGGGGCGGAAGCGCTCGAAGCGGGACTCGAAGCGGTGCACCCGGCCAAGTGCACCGCCGCGCACCAGCCGGCTCGCGGTGAGGAAGTCGCCGTCCCAGCGCCGGTTCTGGAACACCGAGAGCAGGAGGCCCCGCTCCTCGGCGAGCCGGCACAGCTCCAGCGCCTCGGCGGCGGTGCCGGCCAGCGGCTTGTCCACGACGGTGGCCAGGCCCGCCCGCAGGGCGGCGCGGGCCAGCGGGGCGTGGGTGCGGTTGGGCGAGGCGATGACGACCAGGTCCAGCGCGTCCGGGTCGGCGAGCAGCTGCTCGGGGCTGTCGACCGCGCGGGCACCGGGGTGCTCCTGCCGCAGCTGCTCGCGGCGCTCCGGGTTGGCGGTGACCACGGCGTCCAGCCGCAGCCCCGGGGTGGTGGCGATGAGCGGGGCGTGGAAGGCGGAGCCGGCCAGGCCGTAGCCGATCAGGCCGACGCGCAGCGGGCGGTCGTGCGGGGCACGGGGGGTCTGCGGATTCATGTCGCCTACTCAATCACGAGGCGTCCGGTTGCTCCCGGTTTCGGTCGGGCGGCTGCTGCCCGGCGGCTTGACGGCTGTTGTCGGGGCGCCGCCGGGCCATGGCCGGGGGCGTGGCCGGGGTGTGGCCGGGCCGTGGTCGGGGCGTCGGCGGTGCGTCGTATCCCGCTCAGCGGGACGTCCTGTCCCCGGTCAGCTGTGCGGATTAGGCTGTGCCGGGTCAGGGCCCCACGCAAGACGCTGCAACACTTCGGGAGACACGCACGTGGCAGACCGCAAGCCCATCGAGTCCTGGCTGACCGACATGGACGGTGTCCTCATCCACGAGGGCACGCCGATTCCCGGCGCAAAGGAGTTCCTGCGCAGGCTGCGGGAGTCCGGCAAGCCCTTCCTCGTCCTCACCAACAACTCGATCTACACCCCGCGCGACCTCAGTGCCCGACTGGCCGGGATGGGCCTGGAGGTGCCCGAGGAGTGCATCTGGACCTCCGCCCTGGCCACCGCCAAGTTCCTGGCGAGCCAGCGGCCGAACGGCACCGCGTACGTGATCGGCGAGGCCGGCCTCACCACCGCGCTGTACCAGGCCGGGTACGTCCTGACCGACAACAACCCGGACTACGTGGTCCTCGGCGAGACCCGCACCTACTCCTTCGAGGCGCTCACCAAGGCGATCCGCCTGATCAACGCGGGCGCCCGGTTCATCTGCACCAACCCGGACGAGACCGGCCCGTCCACCGAGGGCGTGCTGCCGGCCACCGGCTCGGTCGCGGCCCTGATCACCAAGGCCACCGGCGTCGAGCCGTACTTCGTCGGCAAGCCCAACCCGCTGATGATGCGCGAGGCGCTGAACACCGCCGGTGCCCACTCGGAGACCGCCGTGATGATCGGCGACCGGATGGACACCGACATCGTCGCGGGCATGGAGGCGGGCATGGAGACCATCCTGGTGCTCACCGGCCTGACCTCCGCCGCCGACGTGGAGCGCTTCCCGTACCGGCCGACCCGGGTGGCCAAGTCGATCGCGGACCTGGTCGAGCTGGTCTAGCCTCTGCGGTGCAGTCGTGAGCCCCGTTCCGGCCGAGCGCCGGGGCGGGGCTCCTCTCGTGGGTGTGCCGCAGGGCGGGGAGGCAGAGCGCGGATGAGTGCGACGGGGGCAGTGGCGGACGAAGGGGCAGGGGCGGGGGAGGCGACGGGCAGCGGGGAGAAGCGGGTCACCTGGGCTGAGCTCTACTTCGACCTGGTCTTCGTCTTCGCGATCACCCAGGTCTCCGGGCTGCTCCACCACCAGCACGACCTCACCGGACTGGCCCGGGCGCTGGTGGTGTTCGTGCCGGTCTACTGGTGCTGGGTCGGCACCACCGTGCAGGCCAACATCCGGGACGTGGACACCCTGCGCGACCGCCTCGGCATCCTGCTGGTCGGACTGACCGGCCTGTTCATGGCGCTCGCGATCCCCGGCGCGTACGGCCGCCGGGGCGTGCTGCTCGGCGCCGCGTACTGGCTGGCCCGGGTGGTGCTGCTGCTCCTGCTGGTGCGCGTCCCCGGCGTCTGGCGCGGCCCGTACGGGGCGGGCGTGCTGGTCAGCGGACCGTTGCTGCTGGTCGGCGGGCTGCTGCCGGACGGGCCCCGGCTGGCGCTGTGGGCGGCGGCCGCGCTCTGCGACCTGTCCGCGCCGCTGGTGTTCCGGCGGCGGCTCGCGAACGTGTCCTACCACCCGTCGCACATGCCCGAACGGTTCGCGCTGTTCCTCCTGGTGGCGATCGGCGAGTCGATCGTCGGGATCGGCGGCTCGGCCGCCGCTGCCCGGCTGGACGTGCCCGAACTGGCCGCGGTGGCAGCCGCGTTCACCATCTCGGCCGGCCTGTGGTGGCAGTACTTCGTGTTCGCGGCGGACGCGATGCGGCACGCCGTGGAGGTCGCCGACTCGCGGCGGGACGTGGTCCGCCGGATCTTCCAGTACGGGCACCTGGCGCTGGCCGCCGGGGTGATCGGGGTGGCGGTCGGCTTCGAGGAGACGGTCGCGGACCCGTGGCGGGCGCTCGGCGCCGGATCGGTGGCGCTGCTGTACGGCGGGTGCGGGCTGTACCTGCTGACCTTCGGGTACACCCGCTGGATGATGTTCCGCCGGGTGTCGACGACCCGGATCGCGGCGGCGGTGGTGGTGCTGGCACTGCTGCCCGCGATGGTGCGGCTGCCGGCGCTGGTGGTGCTGGGAGTGCTGGCGGTCCTGTTGGTGGTGCTCAACGGCGTGGAGCACCTGCGGGTGGTGCGGGCGGAGCGGGCACCCGGTCCCGGTCCTGCCGTGCGGGCTCCCGTGGAGTGAGTTGTCGGTGGGGCTGTGTAGCGTTCGGGGTGTAAGAGGGCGGGCGGCGCAGCAGCCGCGGTGTGGGAGGTAGATGTCGTGACGGACACGGTCGAGGCGGGCGTGGTCGAGGCCGGCGCGGGCGGGGGGCTGGAGCTGCCCGAGTCCTGGCGCGAGGTGCTGGGCGCCGAGACGGAGAAGCCGTACTTCGCCGAGCTGGCGGCCTTCGTGGCGGCCGAGCGCGCGCAGCACGAGGTGTTCCCGCCGAGCGGCCAGGAGTTCGCGGCGCTGGAGGCCACCCCGTACGAGAAGGTCCGGGTGCTCGTCCTCGGGCAGGACCCGTACCACGACAACGGCCAGGCCCACGGCATGAGCTTCTCGGTGCTGCCCGGGACGAAGACCCCGCCGTCGCTGCGCAACATCTTCAAGGAGCTGGACGCCGACCTGGGCATTCCCGCCCCGGACAACGGCTACCTGATGCACTGGGCCGAGCAGGGCGTGCTGCTGCTCAACGCGGTGCTCACGGTCCGCGCCCACGAGGCCAACTCGCACAAGGCGAAGGGCTGGGAGAAGTTCACCGATGCGGTGATCAAGGCGGTGAGCGCGCGCGAGGAGCCGGTGGTCTTCGTGCTGTGGGGCAACTACGCCAAGAAGAAGCTGCCGCTGATCGACACCGAGAAGCACGTGGTCGTGCAGGGCGCGCACCCGTCGCCGCTGTCCGCCAAGCTGTTCTTCGGCAGCCGTCCGTTCTCGCAGATCAACACGGCGCTGGACGACTTCGGCGGCGAGCCGATCGACTGGCGGGTGCCGGACCTGAAGCAGGGCTGACGCCGGTCCGGCGCCGGACCGGAGGGGAGCCGGGCGGGAGGGGAGCCGGGCCGGGGTTCGACCTCGGGGGCCTCAGGTGGCCGTGGGTGGACGGGTCGGATTCCCGTCCGCCCACGGCCACTTGTCGTTCACCGAGGGCTGCCGTCGGGCGCGGGCGGGTGTGCTTAGCTGGTGCCGACCGGTCGCCGGACCGGTCCTGGGGCGGGGGCGGCTTCGGGCTTCGGAGGGGCGGTACGTGCGCGGGGTGCGTCGGGCAGGAACGTTTCGGAGCGTCGGGGCTTTCCGAGGGGCCGCGCTGGTCGCCGCGGTGGTGCTGACGGTGTCCGGCTGCAGCGGTTCGGACGGTTCGAGTCGCGCCGGGGGAACGGGCGGTGCCGGTTCGAGCGGTGCAGTTTCGAGCGGTGCAGTTTCGAGCGGTGCAGTTTCGAGCGGTGCAGTTTCGAGCGGTGCGGGTTCGAGCGGTGGCGGGACGAGTGCCGGTACCACCCCCGCGGGCAGCCAGTCGGTCGGGCCGGTGGTCCTCAACCAGCTCCCCGGGCAGGCCTTCTACGTATCCGACCGGACCAATGCCGCCCAGCAGGTCCGCGTGCTGCGCAGCCAGGGCCGGTCGGCCGAGGCGGACACCCTGTTGCGGATCGCCGCCCAGCCGTCCTCCCAGTGGCTCGGTGAGCAGGGCGCCCGGGAGATCGCCGACCAGGTGAGCCGACGGGCCACCGAGGCGGGCCGGACGGCGGTCTTCGTCGCGTACGACATCCCGCACCGGGACTGCGGCCAGTACTCGGCCGGTGGCGCCCCGGACGCCGCCTCCTACCGTTCCTGGATCACCGGCGTCGCCGAGGCCCTCGGCGACCGCAGGGCCTGGGTGGTGCTGGAACCGGACGCCGTCGCCCACACCCTGGACGGCTGCGGGGTCAAGGGCGACCTGGCCGCCGAGCGGTACGGCCTGCTGGCCTTCGCCGTGCAGGAGTTGAAGAGGCGTCCGAACGTCCGGGTCTACCTGGACGCGGGCAACCCCGGCTGGGCCCAGAACCCGGACGACCTGGCCGCCGCGCTGCGCAGGTCGGGCATTGCCGCGGCCGACGGATTCGCGGTGAACGTCGCCAACTTCTACCCGACCGACCGGAACGTCGAGTACGGCAACCGGCTCTCCGCCGCCCTGGGCGGGAAGCACTTCGTCATCGACACCAGCCGCAGCGGCAACGGCTCGGCGGGTGCGGACTCCTGGTGCAACCCGCCGGGCCGGGCGCTCGGCGAGGCGCCGACCACCGAGACCGGGCGGCCCGGGGTCGACGCCTACCTGTGGATCAAGAACCCCGGGGAGTCGGACGGCCAGTGCGGCCGCGGCGAGCCCCCGGCGGGTCAGTTCTGGCTGCCGTACGCGCTCGGGCTGGTGCAGGCGGCGGCACACTGAGCGGCGGTGCCGCGTGCGGTGGCGTTGTGAGCCTGAGTGGCGTTGGTGCACTGAGCGGTCGCGGGCTCAACCGGTGACCCGGACCCAGCGGGCGACCGACGGGGTGCCGGCGGCGTCCGTCAGGAACAGCATGTACCAGCCGGGCGGCAGCAGGTTGGGGTTGCCCGGGAGGGTGAGCGAGACGCCGTCGGCGGTGCGCCCGGTGACGTCCAGGGCGACCGAGCGCTGCTCGACATCGGTCACATGGGTCACCGAACTCGGCCGGATCAGCTTGGCGGTGGTGACCGCGTCCGGCCGGGCGGTGCCGACCCGCAGGGTGGTGCCCAGCTTCGCGGACTGCGGTGCGGTGGTCACCTCCGGACGGTCGCCGTGGTACAGGTACGGCGGGGTGTAGATCTCGATGCGCTGCTCGAAGCCGCCGGGCTGGGTCTCGGCCTTGTCGGCGAACAGCGGGTTCGAACCGAGCACCGCGACCCGGCCGTCCGGCAGCAGCAGCGCCTCCGAGTGGTAGTCGCGGCCGACGGCGGGCTCGGCGGCGGTGCTGAAGGTGTTGGAATCCGGGTGGTACACCTGCGCCTTGAGCAGGTCGCTGTCACCCCGCCCGCGGTACCCGCTGGAGCCGCCCGTGGTGAACACGGTGTCATCCGGGAGGATCACGCTGTTGAGGTAGCGGGTGCCGCCGGCCGGCAGGTCCGGGCCCGGGGTGAAGACGGGCTTGGGCGCGGAGAGGTCGACGATGTCGGTGCGGGCCGTGGACAGCGGGGACTCGCCCACCCCGCCGCCGCCGAGCACCATGACCCTCTGCGCCTGCGCGGGCGGCAGCAGCACCGAGGAGGAGGTTTCGGTCAGGCCGGGGTCGCGCAGGCCGGGGACGGGCTGGAAGGCGTTGTTCGACAGGTCCCAGACGCCGGGCTCACGGCCCTTGCCGGCGGGGCCGTAGCCCGCGTTGGAACCGGAGTAGAAGAGCTTGCCGGTGGCCGTCAGGAAGATCGACGGGTAGGTCGGGAAGTAGCGGTCGGGGGCCTTGGCCCAGGTCTTGGACGTCGGGTCGTAGACCTCGTTGTCGTTGCCGTCGAGGATCTGCCCGGTGTCGTCCAGCCCGGAGACGGTGACCACCCGGCCGTCGCCCAGCCCGGTCAGGGTCGGGTACCAGCGGGCGTGCGCCATGTCGGTGACCTGCTCGTAGAGCTCGGTGTCCGGGTTGAACTCGAAGGCGGAGCGGATGCCCTGGTAGTCCTGCTTGTCCAGGGTCAGCTTCTCGCTCTGCCCGTACAGGTTGTGGGCGTCGGTGCCGGTCAGGCCCTTGATCCGGTACTGCGCGGGGGAGGTGGACACGTAGTCAGGGCCCTCGCCGCGCGCCTCGACGAACACGTGCTGCTCGCCGGCGGTGACCACGGTCTGCTTCCCGGCGCCGGTCTTGGTCGCGGCGGGCACGGTCACCTCGACGGTGCTGGCGTACTCGCGGCCGTTGGGGGCGACGAAGACGGTGCCCTTGGGGAAGGTGCGGGCGCGCTCTGGGCTCTCGTTGCGCACCCGCATCACGCCGGCCGCCTTCCTCACCGCGCCGTCCAGCTTCTCGTACCGCTGGGTGCCGCCGGCCACCAGCACCCGGCCGTCCGGGAGGGAGGTGTGGCCGCCGCAGAACATGTCGGCCGGGGTGGGTATCAGCTTGTACGTGTTCTTCGCCGGGTCCCAGAGCAGGCTCTTGAAGGTGCCCGCGTTGAACTGCTTCTCGTCGTTGCCGGAACCGGCCACGATCAGCACCTTGCCGGTGCGCAGCAGCGCCGCGTGGACGGCGTTGACCCGGAACTCGGCGGGCAGCGTCAGGGTCTGCCAGTGGCCGTACTGCGCCTTGTACTCGGGGCGGTTGATCACGTACCGGTGGTACTGGGCGCCGGCGAAGCCGAGCACGGCCGGGGCGTTCATCCCGGCGACGGTCAGCGCGACGGTGCTGCCGAGGGCGAGGCGCTTGGCGCGGCCGACCTTGTGGATCTTCACGGTGGTGCTCCCCTCGGGAGGCGGGCGGGAGTGGCTCAGGGGGTGGGCGTACCGCTCCCGGCGTGGTCGGGCGGGGCGGGTGTCAGGCGGAGCTGGAGGGTGGGACTGTCGTCGAACGTGGGGGTGCCGGGTGCGGGGGTGCCGGGTGCGCGGGTGTTGAGCGCCGGGGCGTCGCTGTTCGTCGTGGTGCCGGTGCGGGGTCCGGTGCCAGGGCCGGTGCTGGTGCGGGGTCCGGAGCTGGCGCTGGCGCTGGTGCCGGCTGTGGGTGCGGGGCGGGCGTGGCGCGGGCGGCGCTTCTCCAGGACGACGCTCGGGGTGGCCGACGGGCCGCCGGTGACGGTGAGGGTGGCGGTGGGCCGGGTGCGGAGGCGGCGGACGGCGTCGCCGGCCGAGATCAGCAGCGGTAGCACGGTCAGGGCCAGGGCGATGCAGGCCCAGGTGCGCATCGCGACGTGGTCGTAGCCGGTGTGGAAGGACGCGGCGACGGCGCCGCCGAACACCAGCGCCCAGAACAGGTGGTAGCGGAAGGTGCCGATCCGGTCGGTGCTGGCGGAGCGGCCCTTGGGCGTCACCACGAAGCGGCTGCGCGCCCGGAACAGCGCCTGGAGCAGCGAGGCCGCATAGACCGGTCCGCAGACCGCCGACATCACCATGCCCGCGACCCCGGACGAGCCGGCCGGTTCGTGCGGGCTCACGTTGTGCTTGCGGTTCCAGGTGTAGAGCAGGAGTTGGAGCGCGGCCGCGTCGCTGTAGAGCATCATCCAGATCTCCGAGGAGACGTGGACGCCGGAGGCGCCGAAGCCCAGGTAGAGCACGCTGGACAGGCCGCCGAGCAGCCAGGTGAGCGCCGCCATCGGGTAGAAGCCCACCATCAGTGAGTAGTTGAGCATTCGGCCGGGCGACAGTTGCCAGAGCACCCGCCAGTACTGGGTGAACAGGGTCTCGTAGGTGCCGCGGCTCCAGCGCAGTTGCTGGGAGAAGAAGTCGGTCCAGGAGGACGGGCCTTCGCCCACCGCGAGCACGTCCGGGGTGTACACGGACTTCCAGCGTTCTCCGGTCTCCGGGTTCCGGCTCCGGTGGAACTCCAGACCGGTGGCCATGTCCTCGGTGATGGAGTCGTACAACCCGCCGATGGACCGGAGTGCGCGGATTCTGACGGCGTTGTTGGTCCCGACGAACATCGGTGCGCCGTAACGGTTTCCGGCGCGTTGGATGAGGGCGTGGAAGAGGTACTGCTGGCTCTCGGAGAATTTGGTGACGGCCGATCCGGAGCTGCGGTAGTTCCCGTACACCTGGGGGCCGACCACGAATGCCACATCCGGATCGCGGAAGTAGCCGAGCATGCGCTCGCAGAAGTCGGGCAGCGGGGCGTGGTCGGTGTCGACGGACACCCAGAAGTCGTAGTCGTCGCCGTGGGCCTGGAGCCAGGCGTTGTAGTTGCCGTGCTTGGTCCCGGCGCGGAACCGCCCCTTCGGCCGGTTCCAGTGCGGGCGGCCGGAGCGGCTGAAGTGGCGGACTCCCAGCTCGGTGCACAGGGCCCGCATTGCAGGATCGTTTCCCTCGTCCAACAGCCAGATGTCGTACGGGCCTTCGTGCCGGACGGCCCGGGCCGCCACCAGCGTGGCCCGGACCATCTCCGGCGGCTCCTTGCCCGGCACACAGGTGGTGAGGAACGCGACCCGGGTGCCGGGCTCCGGCGTCACCGGTATCGGATCGCGGGCCACCAGGGTGGCGTGGGTGTTGGAGACGACGTTGACCAGCCGGAACACCTCGACCACCGCGATGATCCCGATCATCACCTTGTCGCCGAGCAGCACCAGGACATCGGTCTCGTCGGGGCGCTCCGGCCAGTGCTCCGGTAACAGCAGCCAGACCAGCAGGATCACCTCCACCAGCGGGGCGGCCACCAGCAGCAGGGCGGCCCGGATCCGGTGCGGCTCGTGGCGCAGCAGGCTGCGGTACTGGACGCGGTACGGCGTGGCCGGCTCCCTGGCCGGGTCCGCGGCCGGGTCCGGGGCCGGGGCCGGGTTCGGAGTCGGCTCCAGGGTCGGGTTCGGAGCCGGGTCAGTGACAGTGGTGGTGGCAGTGACCGAGGCAGTGCTTGGTCGATGGAGGACGTAGACACCGCCGCCGAGCTCGCGGTCCTCGTCCGGATCGACCGCCGGGCCGGCCAGGCGGCTGAAGTGGCCGTAGTCGTACGGGGCCTCGGGCACCGGCTCGTCGCGAAGCACCGCCTCGTGGCCCTGGCTTCGGCCATCCGGTGCGGCGTCCCCTCGGCGCGAGGACGGTTTGGTCATGGCGTGCTCCCCCCGGAGTCTTGCGCGGTGCTGTGCTCGGCGTTGCCCGCCTTGCTCCGCAGCCGCCCGGACGGGACACGGCCCCGCCAGAACACTGACCGGTGCAGAAAGACGGCCCGGTGAACTGCGGTCCGTCCGCAGTTTCCGGGCTGTCCGACACGCACTCCGGTGCCGGGAATCCACTGAGCGGAACCCGGCACGTGGAGTGTGTGCGACCGGTTCGGTTGTGGGCCTGCGCGGCGGCTTCGAATGCGGGATCCCGGCGCACCGTCCAGCTTCCCCTCCGGATGCGGTGGGATCCATGGCTTGCTCAACTCTCCCGGAGCGTAACGCCGATGGCAACAGCTCCGCGCCACGATCACCGCTCAAGCGTGAAGATGGCACGGTTCCCGGCCACCATGGCTCGTGATGGTGCTAATACGGCGGAATTCCGGGAACGGCGTGCGGCGTACGGTCAGAACGGCGGCAGGAGGGTGGCATCCGTGGCCGCCCGCACCTCGGCGGGGCTGACACCCGGGGCCGTCTCCACCAGGCGCAGCCCCTCCGGGGTCACGTCGACGACGGCCAGATCGGTGACGATCCGGTCCACGACCCGCCTGCCGGTGGCGGGGAGCGAGAGCTCCCGGACGATCTTCGGCGAGCCGTCCCGGGCGGTGTGTTCCATGACCACGATCAGCCGCCGGGCGCCGTGCACCAGGTCCATCGCGCCGCCCATGCCCTTGACCATCCGGCCGGGGATCATCCAGTTCGCGAGGTCCCCGGAGGCGGACACCTGCATCGCACCGAGCACCGAGACGTCGATCCGGCCGGACCGGACCATGCCGAAGGAGAAGGCGGAGTCGAAGTACGACGCCCCGGGCTCGACCGTCACCGTCTCCTTGCCCGCGTTGATCAGGTCGGGGTGCTCGGTGCCCTCCACCGGATACGGACCCACGCCGAGGACGCCGTTCTCCGAGTGCAGAACCACGTGGACGCCCGGCGGGAGGTGGTCGGGGATCAGGGTGGGCAGGCCGATGCCCAGGTTCACGTACTGCCCGTCGGACAACTCCCGGGCGGCGCGGGCGGCCAGGTCGTTGCGGGGGTCGAGCGGGGCTGGGGTGTTCGTTCGGGGTGGGGCGCTCGTGCGGGCGGGAACGGGGGTGCGGGCGGGAACGGGGGTGCCGGCGGGAACAGGGGTGCTGGGGCTACCGGGGCTACCGGGGACGGTGCTGGTGGTGGTGCTTGCGAGGGTGGTGTCGCTGGGGGCGGGCATCG
Source organism: Kitasatospora sp. NPDC101157 (assembly GCF_044768255.1). Lineage (NCBI taxonomy): Bacteria > Bacillati > Actinomycetota > Actinomycetes > Kitasatosporales > Streptomycetaceae > Kitasatospora > Kitasatospora sp. NPDC101157. The sequence goes on from NZ_JBIWPL010000010.1 coordinate 155,630, forward strand.
GTTCAGACCTCCTGGAGGGCGGGGCGGACGGTCCGGCGCTCGATGCGGCGGTCCTCGGGGTCGGCGGCCACGACCCGGTCGACGTACACCCCGGGCAGATGCACCGCGTCCGGGGGCAGCTCGCCCGGTTCGACGATCCGGTCCGCCTCCACCAGGGTGACCCGGCCCGCCGCCGCGCAGAGCGGGTTGAAGTTCCGGGCGGCCGCGTGGAACACGCAGTTGCCGTGCCGGTCCGCCACCTCCGCCCGGACCAGCGAGAAGTCCGCAGTGATCGCCTCCTCCAGCAGGTACCGGCGCCCGCCGAACTCCCTCACCTCCTTGGGCGGTGAGGCCAGCGCCACCGAGCCGTCCGCCGCGTAGCGCCAGGGCAGCCCGCCCTCCTCGACCTGGGTGCCGACCCCGGCTGGGGTGAAGAACGCCGGGATGCCTGCACCGCCGGCCCGCAGCCGCTCGGCCAGCGTGCCCTGCGGGGTCAGCTCCACCTCCAGCTCCCCGGTGAGGTACTGCCGGGCGAACTCCTTGTTCTCGCCGACGTACGAGGAGGTCATCCGGGCGATTCGGCCCGCCCGCAGCAACAGGCCGAGCCCCCAGCCGTCCACACCGCAGTTGTTGGACACCACGCGCAGGCCGGTGGTGCCGGCGGTCAACAGGGCATCGATCAGGGTGCTCGGGATACCGCAGAGGCCGAAGCCACCGACGGCCAGCACCGCGCCGTCGGGGATGTCGCCGACTGCGGCGGCGGGGGAGTCGAGGACCTTGTCCAAGGGATCACCTCATGGGGATGTGGGAGGGAGAGGGGAGGGGAGGACGCGGGGGCTGTGGCGTCGCCGGCTGCGGCGGGCCGCAGCGGGCCAGTCGAAGCTGGTTGGCCGCAGCGGGTTGGCCGAGGGGGGTTGGTCGAAGCGGGGTTGGCCGAGGGGGGTTGGTCGAAGCGGGGTTGGCCGAGAGCGCTGGCCGAAGCGGGGCCGGTCGGCCGGGAGCAGTGCCCGCCGGGAGCCGTACCCCCGGGCACCGCACCCTTTCCACCGTCGCCGGACGCGCGGCACCGCAGCCATGGCGGTCACCGCCATGGGTGGGCGCCGACCCGTGTCGGCGGTCCACATCCGGAGGTTCGGAGCGCGGCGTCGGGCGGGTGGTATGTCGACCGGAGCCACATCGCGGCCGGCTGCTACGTCGACCGGGCACATGTCGCCGGTCCCACCGCACACCTACGGTTCCGGCATCCACCCCGCCGCACCCTCAGGAGTCGGTCACATGCGCAGCACCACAGTCCCCACCAGGACCGCCTCCGGCGCACACCCGGACGAGGCCCTGACCGGCGGCCCGGCCCGGAAGCTCGCCGCAGTTGCCGCGTGTGTCCTGCTCGCCGCAGGCTGCGCCAAGGCCGGTACCGCCGGCACCGCCTCGCCGGGCGGTGGTGGTGCGAAGGCACCGGTCAAGGTGGGCTTGGTCTACTCCAAGACCGGTCCGCTCGCCGCCTACGGAAAGCAGTACCTGGACGGCTTCAGGGCCGGTCTGAGCTACGCCACCAAGGGCACCGGCGAGGTCGACGGGCACAAGATCGAGTTCGAGGAGCAGGACGACGCGGGCGACCCGGCGAAGGCGGTGTCCGCCGCCAAGGACCTGATCGGTAAGGGCTACAAGGTCCTGGCGGGTTCCACCGCTTCCGGTGTCGCCCTCCAGGTCGGTCCGATCGCCTCACAGAACAAGGTGCTCTTCATCAGCGGTCCGGCCGCCGCCGACAAGATCACCGGCTTGAACAAGTACACCTTCCGTTCCGGCCGCCAGTCCTACCAGGACATCAGGACGGCGGCCTCGTTCATCGGTGACGCCAAGGGCAGGAAGGTCACCGTTCTCGCTCAGGACAACGCCTTCGGGCAGGCCAACGTGGCCGCCGTGAAGGCCGTACTCGGCGCCCAGGGCGCGACGGTGGAACAGGTGCTCGCCCCGCCGAGCGCCACCGACCTCACCCCCTTCGCGACCCAGGCCAAGAGCGCCAAGCCCGACCTGCTGTTCGTCGCCTGGGCCGGCGACTCCGCGTCGGCCCTGTGGACGGCGCTCAACCAGCAGGACGTCTTCACGGACACCAAGGTCGTCACCGGCCTGGACCTGGCCGCTTCCTATCCGTTGTTCGGCCCGGCGGGCGAAAAGATCTCCTTCCTGAACCACTACTTCGACGGCGCCGCCGGCACCCCGGTGGAGAAGGCCATGGCCGGGGCCGTCACCGCCGGGGGTGGCAAGCCCGACATCTTCACCCCGGACGGCTTCACCGCAGCCCAGATGATCGTGCACGCCGTCGAGGCAAACCACGGCTCCGCCGACGACACTTCGGCCCTGGTCAAGGCGCTGGAGGGGTGGAGCTTCGACGGGGTCAAGGGCCGGACCACGGTCCGCGCCGAGGACCACGCCCTCCTCCAGCCGATGTTCCACGTCAGGCTGACCGGTATCGGGGCCGCTGCCAAGCCCTCGGTGGAGAAGACCCTGACCGCCGACGAGGCGGCGCCCCCGGTCACCCCGATGGCGGGCTGACCCCGATGCCTGCTCCCGCCGCCTCCACGCCTCCGGCCTCCACTTCCCGAGGCGCTGCTTCTCCAGGCTCGGCCCGACACTTGTTCATGGCGCGTTCCTCCTCTCCGCGTTCCTCCTCTCCGCGTTCCTCCTCTCCGCGTCGCACTCCTCCGCTTTCCTCCGCTCCGGTGCTGCGACTGGACGGCCTCGGCTGGTCCGTCCGCGGTGTGCCGATCGTCGAGGACGTCTCCTTCTCGGTCGGCGAAGGTGAGTTCATCGCCTTCATCGGGCCCAACGGGGCCGGCAAGACCTCCCTCTTCAATCTGATCTCCGGCATCTGTCCGGCGACCCACGGCAGCCTTCATCTCGACGGCGTGGACATCACCACCGAGCCCGTGCACGCCCGGGCGCGCGGTGGGCTCGGCCGCACCTTCCAGACCTCCTCCCTCTGGCCGGGGATGACCGTCGCCGACCACGTCCGGCTTGCCGCCCAGGCGGCAGCCGGACCAGCAGCCTCGTACCGCCTCTGGCGCCGCGCCGACCGCTACTCGGAGCAGGTGGCCGACACCCTGTGCCGCACCGAACTCGCCCATCGCGCCGACACCTTGGCCGGAGCGCTCTCCCACGGTGAGAAGCGCAAACTGGAGCTCGCCGTCCTGCTCGTCTCCGATCCGAGGCTGATCCTGCTGGACGAGCCGATGGCCGGCGTCAGTGCGGAGGAGGTGCCGGCTCTGACCGAACTGATCCGTTCCGTGCACCGTGAGCTCGGCCGGACCGTCCTGATGGTCGAGCACCACATGGACGTCCTGCTCGACCTGGCCGACCGCCTGGCGGTGATGCACCACGGCACCCTGCTCGCCCTGGACACCCCAGAAGCCGTGATGGCCGACCCGACCGTGCAACAGGCCTACCTGGGTGAGGCGTTGTGACCTCCTCTCCGTCGTTCCCTCTGCATCCGTCCTCCTCGTCCTCGTCCTCCTCGCCTGCGTCCGCCTTGCCTGCGTCCGCTGTCGAGCCCCTCCTCTCCGTCCACGATCTGCGGGTGGTCATCGACGGGCTGCACATCCTGCACGGCGTCGACTTCGACGTGGCCTCCGCCGGAGTCACCGCAGTACTGGGCCGCAATGGCGCCGGCAAGACCACCACGGTGAAGGCCGTCATGGGCCTGGTTCCTCGCACCGGGAGCATTCGACTGGCCGGCGCGGAAATCTCTTCCCTCCCAACTCACTTGGTGGTTCGCCGCGGTGTCGGTTACGCGCCCGAGGATCGGGGGATCTTCGCCGGCCTGACGGTCGCCGAGAACCTTCGCCTCGCCGAGCGCGGAGCCCTTGGAGGAGCCGAGGCGGGCGAGCCGGACTACGCGCTCGTCCACGAGCTCTTCCCCGAACTCAAGCAGCGGTCAGGTCAGTTGGCGGGGACACTTTCCGGCGGCCAACAGCAGATGGTGGCCATCGGCCGGACGCTGCTCAACCGGAACCGGCTGATCATCGCCGACGAGCCCACCAAGGGCCTGGCGCCGAAGATCGTCTCCGAGGTGGCCGAGGTGCTGGCGCGCGCGGCCGAGGCCGTGCCCGTTCTCCTGGTCGAGCAGAACCTCGCGCTCGTTCGTCGACTGGCCGGTACCTGCGCCGTCCTGGCCGACGGCCGGACCGTCCACCGGGGCGACACCGCCGAACTGCTGGCCGACGAGGAGGCCGCCCGTCGCCTGCTCGGTGTCGGCTCCCGTCACCCGCTCGCCGGTGGACCCCGGCCACCCGCCGCCTCCACGGTCGGCTTCCCGACTGGCACCGCTGTCGTCACCACGGAGGTGAAGCCCTGATGGACACCGTCGTCCTCCTTTCCTTTACTGGTCTCGGCCTCGGTGCGCTGTACTTCCTGGTCGCCTCCGGTCTCTCGTTGATCTTCGGTCTGATGGACGTGCTCAACTTCGCGCACGGCGCCCTGCTCTCCATCGGCGCCTATGCGACCTGGTGGGCCGGCACGGAGGCCGGCTTCTCCTTCTGGCTCGCGGTGCCGTTCGGCACCCTGGTCGGAACGGCCGCGGCCGTCCTGCTGGAACTCCTCCTGATCCGGCCGCTCTACAGCCGTCCGCGCGACCAGATACTCGCCACCGTCGGGGTCGGGCTCGCCGTACCCGCCCTGCTCATGGGGGTCTGGGGCGCGGACGCCCGCCCCTTCCCCCAGCCGGCCCTGCTGGCCGGCACCTGGCACGTGTTCGGTGCGACCGTCCCGGTCAACCGCTTCGTGCTCGTGGCCGCCGCCGCGCTGTTGCTGCTCACTCTTCGGTTGTTCCTCGCCCGCACCCGCTACGGGCTGATCGTCCGGGCCGGCGTCGAGGACCGGGCAATGGTCACGGCGCTCGGCATCGACGTCCGGAGGGCCTTCACCCTCGTCTTCGCCATCGGCGGGGCGGCCGCCGCGCTGGGCGGCGCCCTCGGCGGCCTCTACTTCGGTTCGGTCAATCCCGGTCAGGGGACCAGCCTGCTCATCTTCGCCTTCGTCGTCGTGGTGATGGGCGGCATGGGCTCGGTGACCGGGGCCGCCGCCGCCTCGGTGGGCGTCGGCCTCGTCCAGCAGTTCGCCAACTACTACACCGGCGCCGGGCTCGGCGACCTCTCGGTCGTCGTCCTGCTCGCCGTGCTGCTTCTGGTCCGACCCCGTGGACTCACCGGGAGGCTCGCGTGAGCGCCGAAACTCCGATCACGAGCACCGGTGGCCCCGCGGCCGCCCGCAGCGCCGCCACCCCGGCAGGGGGGACTGACACCAGCCCTGCCGTGACCGCCTTGTCGGCAGAGGGGACTGACACCAGCTCCGCCGACGCCCCCACTGTGGCAAGGGGGACTGACACCAGCCTTGCCCGGAACCATGGTGAACAAACGGACGAGCCCGACACTATCGCTCGAACAGGTGATTCAGTCACTATTCGCTGGACACGGATGCACGCAGCGCTACGCTGGTGGCCGATCGCCCTGCTGATCACGCTCCTTGTCGCCCCATACAGTGCGCTTCCCGTCCCGGGACTGCTCGACGGCCCGCTCGGCAGCCCGGGAAGTCTCCAACTCATCGCCCTGTGCCTGCTCTACGGAGCCCTCGCCACCGGCTACGACCTCCTGCTCGGTCGCACCGGACTGCTCTCCTTCGGCCACGCGCTCTACTTCGCGACCGGCCTCTACGCCACTGACCTCGGCATGCTCGAACTGCGACTCCCCTTCGCCGCCGCCGCGGCGTTCGGCGTTACCTGCACCGTTCTGCTGGCCCTGCTGCTGGGCTCGGTGAGCCTGCGGGTCACCGGCATCGGCTTCTCCATGGTCACCCTCGCCTTCGCCCAGGCCGGTGCCATCCTCGTCCAGCGCAACCCCGGTGGGGTCACCGGCGGCGAGGAGGGCAGGTCCGCCCCGGCCGACCTGCTGCCGTCCGGCCTGCTCGGGATCGAGAACACCGCAAACCTCTACTGGATCGCCGTCGGCTACCTGGTACTGACGGTCGCCGCGGTCCACTGGGCCGTCAACTCCCCGGCAGGGCGGGTCTGGGAGGGCATCAAGGAGAACGAGCGCCGGGTCGAGGTACTCGGACTGCGGCCCTACGGCTACAAGTTGGTCGCCTTCGTGCTGTCCGGCGCGCTCGCCGGACTGGGCGGGGTTGTCTACCTCCTGCTCACCGGCGGGGCCGCCCCGCAGGCCGCCGGTTCGGACGCCACGCTCGCGCTGCTGGTCATGGTGGTCCTCGGCGGCCCCGGCAGCCGCTGGGGGCCGTTGCTCGGTGGGGTGCTCTACACCTGGGCCGGCCACCGGCTCGGCGACCTCGCCAACTCGAACGCCGTCGCGGACCTGCCCGCGGTGCTGCGCGTGCCGCTCTCCCAGCCCCTGTTCCTGCTGGGCGCCCTGTTCGTCGCCGTGGTCTACCTGCTCCCCGGCGGCCTGGCCGGACTGCCCGCCCGCATCCGCGCCGCCCGATCCGCCCGCTCGGCGGTTCGCACGCCGGCCGGCGTGCCCACCGCCCGTCCCACCGGAGGTACCCCCGCGTGAGCCAGTCGCCCCTGGAGCCAGAGGAGTTGACCGTCCCCGTGCCCGGAGGGGACCTCGCCGTCCTGCGGTGGCCCGCCGACCGGCCCGGGGCCCCGACAGTCGTGGCGGTGCACGGCATCACCGCCAACGGCCTCGCCTGGTACGAGATCGCCCGTCGGCTCGCCGGGCGGGTCACCCTGCTCGCGCCCGACCTGAGGGGCCGCAGTGCCAGCCGTTCGGTCGCCGGACCGTACGGGCTGGCCCGGCACGCCGACGACGTGGCCGCGGTGATCGCCTCCCTGGGTGCGGCGCCCGTGACGGTCGTCGGCCACTCGATGGGAGCCTGGGTCACCGCCCTGACGGCGGTCCGGCACCCCGAACTCGTCCGTCGGGTACTGCTGGTGGACGGTGCGCTGAGCTTCCCGCTCCCGGAGGGCGCCCGGGAGGAGGACGCCCTGGCCGCGGTGCTCGGCCCCGCACTGGCCCGACTGTCGATGACCTTCCCGGACCGGGCCGCCTACCGGGAGTTCTGGCAGCGACACCCGGCCTTCGCCGGCAACTGGTCCGACGGGATCGACGCCTACATCCAACGCGACCTTGTCGGAGCCGAGCCCGCGCTGCGCTCCTCCTGCGTTCTGGAGGCCGTGCGGGCCGACGGTGCCCAGGTCCTGCTGGACCGGGAGGCGGCCGGGGCCGTCCACCGACTGCCCTGCCCGGCAGAGCTGCTCTGGGCGGAGCGCGGCCTGCTCGACGAGCCGCAGGGCCTCTACGATCACCAGCGGATCGGGCTGTCCGGGCTGGACCTGGACCGGGTGCCCGCCTCACCCGTGCCGGGCACCAACCACTACTCGATCCTCTGGGGCGAGGCCGGAGCCGACCGCATCGTCGGCAAGCTGCTCACGGACGTCCACGCCGCCGGATGACCGGCCCGGCCGGCGGGGCGCGATCGCCCTGTCGGCCGGGCCGGCCGGGTCAGCCCGCCGCGCCGAGGAAGCTCTCCCAGCCGCCGGACGGCGCCTGGCCGACGTTGAGCGTGCGCAGCTTGCGCAGGGTCGACTGGTCCTGCACCTCAAGCCATTCGACCAGCTGCCGGAACGAGACCAGCCGGACCTCGGGCTTGCCGGCGATGGCCTTGAGGGTCTCCTCGACGGCGTCCATGTAGATGCCGCCGTTCCACTGCTCGAAGTGGTTGCCGATGAAGAACGGGGCCCGGTTGCTGTTGTAGGCGCGCTCGAAGCCGGCCAGGTAGGAGTTGGTGGCCTGGGTCCGCCAGTCGCCGTACTTGGACGGGTCGCCCTTGGTGCTGCCGTTGGACTGGTTGGCCAGGATGTTGTAGTCCATCGACAGGACCTGGAAGGTGTGTCCGGGGAACGGGATGGACTGCAGCGGGAAGTCCCATATCTTGCCGTCCTGCACCTTCTGCGGCCATATCTGGAGGCCGCCCGAGGAACTGGCGTCGTACTTCCAGCCCAGCTTGGCGATGGTCGGCAGCAGCGCCTTCTGGCCCTCCAGACACGGGGTGCGGCCGCCTATGAGCTCCTTCTTGTAGTCGAAGGGCAGCGGGTCGACGTCGGTGAAGCCCGTGTTGGTCCGCCACTGGGTGACGAAGGCGATGGCCTGGTCGATCTCGCTCTGCCAGTCGTCCGGGGTCCACATGTTGACCCCGTTCTTGTCCGGGCGGCTGGAGCAGAAGTGTCCGTTGAAGTGGGTGCCTATCTCGTGCCCGGCGAGCCAGGCCTGGCTGACGAGCTTGAGGGTGCTCTTCACCGCGCCGTCCGAGAGGTACGGGATGTCGGAGGCGCCGACCGAGTGCTTCGGCGGGTGGTACAGCTCGGACTTGCTCTTGGGCAGGGCGTAGATGCCGGAGAGGAAGAAGGTCATCGTGGCCTTGTACTGCTCCGCCAGCTTGAGGAAGCGGGGGAACTGGCCGTCGTCGGTGCCGCCCGCGCCGTCCCAGGAGAACACCACGAACTGCGGCGGGCGCTCGCCCGGCTTGAGCTTTTCCGGCTTGGGCTGGTTCGGCTGCGGACCGGTGTCCGCGTTGGAGCCGTCGCCGATCGGGGTGCCCTTGGGCACGGTGATCTGGGTCGGGTCGGCGGCGCCGCTCTGCTCGGCCTTCGTACTGCCGCCGGAGGAATGTGAGGTGGAGTCCTGCCCCGAACCGGATCCGCTGCTGGAACAAGCGGCGACCGCGCCGAGGGCCGCGGTCGCAGCGGTCGCACTGAGCACCGTCCTGCGCGAGATGCTGGTCATGGTCTCCCCTGGGTGCCGATCGCCGGTGGTGAGGGCGGCCCTGGGCCGCTCCGGTCAAATCGGGCAATTGATGAATATTCCGCCGTTAGCATGTCATGTCGCCGCAGCGGCTACCAAGGCCCCCGGGCGCCGACGACAGTGAACACGTCGGGGGTGCCCGGCCGGGCTGCAGGGAGCCGTCGTCTGTTGCGGTCCTGTGACGCTTAGCACTGCGCGACGTCAGGAAAGTACGGTACCGCCGCCCTGCCGGGCCCGGTCGGAGTTCGTCAGCGCTCGGTCCTGACCGTCGCCCGTAAGGGAAAATTGTGCTCCTGACAGCTTTTCACGGCCGAAAGTCGCCGGCCGCTGCGGGGCCGGTCAGAGCGCGGCCAGCCGCCGGTTGCGGCGCACTATTCGGGCGATCGCGGTGCTGACGGCGGTGGCCGCCGCGCAGGAGACCGCCAGACTCAGCCAGGCGGTGTTGAACCAGTGGCTGTTCAGCCAGCCCAGCGTCACGATGTAGGCGGCCCAGACCAGCGCCGCCAGCGCCGACCAGTGCAGAAAGCGGTGCGGATGGGCGGGGGAGTGGCCGATGGCCAGGTCCAGGACGGTCCGTCCGGCTGGTACGAACCGCGCGACCACCACCATCGCGGCCGCCCCGCCGTGCGGGCGCTCGACCAGTGACTGCTGGACCCGGGCCACGCTGGCCGCCAGTTTCGGGCGCCGGGCGAGCCGACGCTGCAGCAGTGGGGCCCCGCGCCGGGCGAGGTGGAGCAGCAGGAGGTCGCCCAGGAAGGAGGCCACCGCCACGCCCAGGCCGAGCAGCACCGGGGCGCCGTTGATCTGCGCCGTCTTGAGCACGGCCAGGATGACCAGCGTTCCGCTCGGGATGAAGGGGAGGAGGGCGTCGCCGAGTACGGCGAAGAGCGCAAGGGCGCAGATCCACGAGGATCCGGTCGCCGCCACGAAATTCAAGGCCTTACTCCCTCCACGCCGCCCTGGGGGAGCAGGTGGCTGCTGGGTCAACGCTAGCGTCCCGACTTTTCATGCCATGAAGCACCCCGGTATGGCGGGGATCACGGCAGCCGGCCGCAGCTCGCGGCCCCGGTGATGCGGCCCGAGAGGAGGTAGCCGGAGCGGGTGGGAGAAGGCCCTCGGAAATGGGACGAGCCCCCGGGGCGGGGTGCCGCGCCGAGGGCTCGCAGGGATCGTTCGGCGCTGGTCCAGCCCGAAGATCTTGCCGTCGGAACGCGGACCCGCTCGGTGCCCCGTTCCTGATCACCGGCCTGCCCGAAGCCGGCCGCCGGTCGCGAGCGCTCCGGCTGGCGACTTCCGATCCTGGCGTGAAGTCGCCAATCGTGTCGGCCTGCTGGCTCTCCGTCATCCGAACGGCCGGTCGGCGCGGTCGCGCCGAACCGCTCGGCAGCACCCGGGGCCAGCCCCGGCCCGCACACCGCCCGGCTGCCCCCGCCCCGCCGCCCGGCTGCCCCCGCCCCGCTGCCCGGCCACTCCCGGCACTCCGGGTCACAGCTCGGACCGAGTGGCTCGCCCGGGAACAGTGAGCCCGCGGTCGTGGTTGACCTCCCTCGGCAGCAGCGACCGCCGGGGCGTCCGAGACCCGCGCGGCCGCCCACGACAGCCGGCTCGGAGGAGAGCCGGACAAGGACAGCCAGGAGGGCGGACGGCATGACCACCGAGGACCAGCAGGAGCACCGAACCGGACCGGGGACCGGTGAGGCGATCCGGGGCACCGCCCGCGGCACGGCACCCGCTCCGCTCTCGATCCTCGACCTGGCCACCGTCGGCGTCGGCTACACGCCAGCTCAGGCGCTGGCCGCCACCACCGAGCTGGCCCGCCGGGCCGAGCAGTGGGGGTACCACCGCTTCTGGGTGGCCGAGCACCACGGCATGCCCGGCGTGGCCAGTTCCACTCCGGCCGTCCTGCTCGCCCACCTCGGGGCCAACACCACCACCCTGCGGCTCGGCTCGGGCGGCGTCATGCTCCCCAACCACGCGCCGCTGGCCATCGCCGAGCAGTTCGGTCTGCTGGAGGCCCTGCACCCCGGCCGGATCGACCTCGGGCTCGGCCGCGCCCCCGGCACCGACCCGGCCACCGCCCGCGCTCTGCGCCGCGGACTGGCCGAGGGCGCGGACGACTTCCCGCTGCAGCTCTCCGAGCTGACCCACTTCCTCGACGGTGACTTCCCCTCCGGCCACCCGTACGAGCGGCTGACCGCCGTCCCCAAGGGCGACAGCCGTCCACCGGTCTGGTTGCTCGGGTCCTCCGGCTTCAGCGCCCAGCTGGCCGGCCGCCTGGGCCTCCCGTTCGCCTTCGCCCACCACTTCAGCAGCGCCAACACCATCCCGGCACTGGACCTGTACCGGACGTCCTTCCGACCCTCCGCCGTGCTCAGCGAGCCCTACTCGCTGATCGGTGTGAGCGCCGTCGCCGCCGACGACGAGACCGTCGCCCGCCGCCTCGCCCGCTCCGCGGCGCTGGGCATGCTCCGCCTCCGGCGCGGCAACCCCGGACCGATCCCTACCCCGGAGGAGGCCGAGGAGTACCCGTACAGCCCGGCCGAGGCGGACTTCATCGACAGCTGGCTCGACAACGTGGTGCTGGGCGCCCCGGGCCAGGTCGCGGACGGGCTGGAGGCCCTGCGCAAGCGGACCGGGGTGGACGAGCTGATGGTCACCTCGCACATCCACGGCCACGAGGCCCGGTTCCGCTCCTACGGCCTGATCGCCGAGACGTACGGCCTGACCGCGACGGCCTGACGGTGAACTCCTGACGTCGGCCGCCTGACGTCGGCCACCAGGTGGCACCCGGGTGCCGGCCCCGCCCCGTCGGCCTAGCGGCCGCTCGGGGCGGGGCGGCCCTCCCGGAGTATCGCCGCGACCAGCTCGGCCTCGCCGGGGCGGGCGAAGTACCAGCCCTGGGCGGTGTCGCAGCCGGTCAGACGGAGCCGCTCGGCCTGGGCGGCGCTCTCGATGCCCTCGGCGGTGACGGTCAGTCCGAGGGTGTGGGCCAGCTGGACCATAGCGCCCACGATCTGCTCGTCCGCGTCCCGTCGGCGGGACTGGAGTGCCGGGAGACCCGGACGCTCCGCCGACGCCGACGCCGACGCCGACGCCGAAGCCGAAGCCGAAGCCGAAGCCGATCCGGATCCCGGTGCCGACGGGGCGGTCGAGGCCGTGGCCGTGCCCGCGACGGAGTGGCCGGTCGTCGCCGGGGCCGGGTCGCGGAAACCCTCGATGAACGTCCCGTCGAGCTTCAGTACGTGCACCGGCAGCCGGGAGAGGTAGGCCAGGTTGGAGTAGCCGGTTCCGAAGTCGTCGATGGCGATCCGCACGCCCATGTCGGCGAGCGCCTGGAGGGCCTGCAGCGGGCGGCCGCCGGGCCCGAGCAGGGCGCTCTCGGTGATCTCCAGCTGCAGCAGCCGGGCGGGCAGACCGGTGCTTTCGAGGGCCCGGGCTACGTCGGCCACCACGTCGGAGTCCCAGATCTGGCGGGCCGCCAGGTTGACGCTCACGAAGGTCTCGGTGTCCGGGAACTCGGTGAGCCACTGCCGGGCCTGACGGCAGGACTCCTCCAGCACCCACTTGCCGAGCGGCACGATGGCGCCGGACTCCTCGGCGAGCGGGATGAAGCGGTCGGGGGAGAGTGTCCCGTAGCGGGGGTGCCGCCAGCGGACCAGGGCTTCCGCGCCGTGCACCGCGCCGTCGGCCAGGCCGACCAGGGGCTGGTACTCGATGGTGAACTCGCCACGCTCCAGGGCCGGCCGAAGCGCGGTCGCGAGCAGCTGGCGGGTGAGCTGGTGGGCGCCCCGGTCGGGGTCGTAGAGGGTCCAGCGGGCCCGGCCGTCGGCTTTGGACCAGTAGAGGGTGGCGTCGGCGTCCTTGACCAGGTCCGCCGGGGTGGTCTCGTGCACCGACCGCTCGACGACGCCGACGCTGGCGGTGACCACCAACCGGTGCCCCGCGATGTCGAAGGGACGTTCCAGCACCTCCAGGATCCGCCCGGCCAGCGAGGTCAGCTGCTCGCTGCCGACGCTGTCGGTGACCAGGACGGCGAACTCGTCGCCGCCCATCCGGGCGACCAGGTGGGCGTCCCGTTCGGAGAGTCCGCGCCGCAGCCTGGCGGCGACGGCGATCAGCAGCTCGTCGCCGATGTGGTGGCCGAGGGTCTCGTTGATCGCCGCGAAGCCGTCGAGATCGAGGTAGCAGACGCCCACCCGCCGTTCCTCCGCGACCGCCACCGGCCGACCGGAGCCCCCGCGGTCCGCGCGCTCCCCGCGGTCGTCGGCGCCCGGGAGACAGGCGGCGTCGAGCCGTTCGAAGAAGAAGGTCCGGTTGGGCAGCCGGGTCAGCGGATCGTGCAGGGCCTGGTACTCCAGGCGGTCGCCGAGCCGGCGCTGTTCGGTGATGTCCTCGACCAGCGCAAGGGTGTAGAGCGGTTGCCCGGCGGGGTTCCGGATGAGCGAGACGGTCACCTTGCTCCAGACCGTGTGGCCCTCACGGTGCTTGAGCTGCTTCTCCACGCGGAACCGTTCCCGCTCGCCGTGGACGAGCGCGGTGAACAGCCGGGGAGGCATGCCCTCCGGGTCGATGATCTCGTGCAGGTGGGTGCGGACCAGTTCGCCGACGCCACGGCCGATCAGGGCGGCGAAGGCGGGGTTGACCTCGATGATCCGGTCCTCGGGGTCGATCAGGGCCATGCCGATGACGGCGTCGCAGAAGGCGGCCCGGAAGCGGGACTCGCTGGCCCGGAGCGCCGCCAGCAGCCGGTCGTCGTCGCCCTCCCGGCCCGGGGACCCACCGGCGCCCGGGTGCGCACCGCCGGTCAACGGGGCCGAGCAGGTGGGGCAGAGCAGCACCCCCGGATCCTCCAGCGTGCCGCAGGCCGCAGGTGCGGCCGATCCGGCCGGGCCCGCCGGATCGAGGAACGGCGCGGCGAGGTGGCGGTGGTGTGACGATTCCTTGTGCCGCACGCCTGGGTGGTGTGCGTCGGCCCCCTCGTTCTGGCCCGGCACGGCATGCTCCCGTCCGCTGCTGACGCTTGACGATGGTCTGCCTGGCCGGTCGGGATTCCGGCGGCCGGCTCCGCACTCTGTCGGGGTCCTCGGAGTCGGTCCGCTGCGGGGCGTCCGCCGTGGGGCGCTGTCGCGCGGGGACCCGGGTGAAGAACAGGGCGCTTCGGCCGATCATAGGCCGCGGTGACAACGCGCGGTGACCGCCGCCAGAGTGATTCGCCCTGTTTGGGATTATGCATGGCGGAACGTTCGGCTGCCTTCGGTGCACATCACATGAGGTGCGCCAGGAGCGCGTGCGCCGAAGCTGCGCCCCCGGGCGCTGGTTGCGCGCCGGGGGCGGGGCCAGGACCGTGGTGCGCCCCCCGGAGGTGCCGGGGGGCGGACGGCCCATGGGTGGTCAGGCGAGTTCGGCCGTGAGGGTGATGGTGGTGCCGGTCAGGGCCTGACTGACCGGGCAGTTGGCCTTGGCGTCCTCGGCGGCCTTCGCGAAGCCGGCCTCGTCCAGCCCGGGGACCTCACCCGTGACGGTCAGGTGGATGCCGGTGATGCCGGTGCCGGGCTGGAAGGTGACGTCGGCCCGGGTGTCCAGCTTGGTGGGCGGATTGCCGGCCTTGGCCAGACCGTTGCTGAGGGCCATCGAGAAGCAGGCGGAGTGGGCGGCCGCGATGAGTTCCTCGGGGCTGGTCTTGCCGTTGGGCTCCTCGGCGCGGGCCGGCCAGGAGACGGGGTACTCGCCGATCCCGGAGGAGGCGAAGGTCACCTGCCCCTTGCCGTGGAGGAGGTCTCCCTCCCAGGCGGTGCGGGCGGTGCGGGTGGTTGCCACGATCGGTTCCTCCAGTGCTGAGGGACTGCTGTGTCGTCACTTCCGGTCATGCACGCACCAGCCTACGGGCAGGGCCGCCCTGGAGCCGGGCGCCGGACGGTCCGCAGGGCTGTCCGGATGCTGGACGGTTCCCCCGAACGGTGCCGGTCCGGAGCGGGTGCCCTGTTAGATTTGCCCGGGCCCGAGCCCGGCCGTCGTACTGCCGGGCGCCCACCCCAGACACCGGGAGCCGACCCGATGACGGACCAGCCCACGACCCCCGACGCCGGCGTGCCGGAGGGCATCGACGACGCGGTACGGGCGGAGCTGACCAGCCTGCGCGAGAGCATCGACAACATCGATGCCGCGGTGGTCCACATGCTGGCCGAGCGCTTCAAGGCGACCCAGCGGGTCGGTCGGCTCAAGGCCGAGCACAAGCTGCCGCCGGCCGACCCGGCACGGGAGCGGGACCAGATCAAGCGGCTGCGGGAACTGGCCGCCGGCGCCAAGCTCGACCCGGTCTTCGCCGAGAAGTTCCTGAACTTCATCATCGCCGAGGTGATCCGCCACCACGAGGCCATCGCCCGCGCCTGAAGGCGCTGAGGGCGCTGAGGCGGCGCCCGGCATCGGAACCCGCGGGCGGCGATGTCGGGCGCGGCTAAACGCCGGATTTCGTGAGGCCTCCCGGTTGGCGTAGCGTGCAACTTTCCCCAGCCGGAGAGGTGGAGCAGCGACGATGGCGGTGAACCTGCCCGAAACGCCCGGCGGAGCTCCCAGTGAACCCGCCGAGCCCGGCGAACCAGCCGCCGGGGACGCCCACTACGCCCAGCAGGTCCAGCAGGGCCCGTACGCCCAGCAGGCCCAGCAGGGCCCGTACGACCAGCAGGCCGTGTACGACCCGTACGCCCAGCAGGCCCAGCACTCCCAGCGGGGCGGGCACGACCAGCAGGGCCCGTACGACCGGCCTGTGGCGGGGGACGAGCCCGGGGCCCGGCCCGGGGCCCGGGGTCGGGCCGGCGGACCGCGCGGGCGCAAGGCCCGCCGGTCGGCGCGCCGTCCCCGGCCGTGGTGGGTCGAGCTGCCGGTGATGGTGGTGGTCGGACTGGCGGTCGCGCTGCTGATCAAGACCTGCCTGTTCCAGGTCTTCACCATCCCGTCCGGGTCGATGGAGAACACCCTGCGGGTCGGTGACCGGGTCGGCGTGAACAAGCTCGCGCCGCTGACCGGCTGGACGCCGCAGCAGGGGCAGCCGGTGGTGTTCAAGGACCCGGGGAACTGGCTGCCGCCGCAGCCGGTCGACTCGAACCCGGTCACCAACACCGTGAGCTCGGTGCTGAGCTTCGTCGGGCTGGTGCCGCCGAAGGACGACAACTACCTGGTCAAGCGGGTGATCGCGACCGGCGGCCAGACCGTCCAGTGCGCGGGAACCACGCTGACCGTCGACGGCAAGAAGGTCGACGAGCCCTACCTGCACCCCGGCGACGACTCCTGCGCGGGCATGGACTTCGGCCCGGTGAAGGTCCCCTCGGGCTACATCTGGGTCGAGGGCGACCACCGCAGCGACTCGGCGGACTCCCGCTGGCACCGGCAGGGGCCGGGTGGCGGCGCCGTGCCGGTGGGCAACGTGGTCGGCCCGGTGTCGGCCGTGGTGTGGCCGGTCAGTCACCTCGACTGGTTCGGCTGGACCGGTCGCTGACCCCGCGGCCGGCGGCTGCCACCCGCTCCCGGGCACCCCGGGCAGCCGCGGTGGCCCGGGAAGCGGTGGCCCCGGTAGGGGCGGAACCGCCGGCACCACCCGCGCCGGAACCCGCCCCACCCCCGGCCGCGACACCGGCCCCGGCCCCATCCCCATCCCTGGCCCCATCGCCGACACCGGCCTCCACCACCGGCGGCTTGCTGGTCTGGGCCGCGAACGCGCCCGCCAGCACCAGCAGACCGCCCGTGACCTGCGGCAGCCCCAGGTGCTCGCCGAGCAGGACCCAGGCCAGCACGGTGGCGACCACGGCCTCCAGGTTGGCGACCACTCCGGCCACCGGCGGTGAGAGGTAACCGACGGAGACGACCCCGGTCAGGTAGGCGAGCACGGTCGCGATGAGCACCATCCAGGCGGCCGGGATCAGGGCGGGCAGGCTGTGCCCGTTCATCACCACGGACCCGCCGAGCAGGCCCCAGTCGGCCTGCCAGGGCCGGGTGAACACGGTGAGCAGGACGGCGCCGATCAGCAGTCCGTACGCGCTGACGGCCAGCGGGTCGACCGGCCGGTCACCGCGGCGGCCGGCATCGGCGAGCAGGAAGTAGCCGACCTGGCAGAAGGCCGCGCCGAGGGCGAACAGCACGCCCAGCGCGTCGAAGCTGAGGCCGTTCCAGACCTCCACCACGCAGGCCAGTCCGGCCACCGCGACGCCGGCGCCGATGGCCGCGCCGCGGGAGATCGGCTTGCGCTGCACGAACCTGACGTAGCCGATCAGCAGCGGCGGTCCGAGGTACTCGATGAGCAGGGCGACCCCGACCGGGATGCGGGAGATCGCGGCGAAGTAGCAGGCCTGGACGCCGGCCACGGCGAGCAGACCGAAGCCGAGCAGCAGGCCGGGGCGGCGCAGGACGGCGTCACGGTGCCGGTAGGCGATCGGGAGCAGGGCCACGGCCGCTCCGGTCACCCGGAGCCAGACCACGTGCAGCGGGGAGAGTCCGGCCTCGATCAGCGGTTTGGCCGCAGTACCTGAACCGCCGAACGCGATGGCGGAGACCAGAGCGAGGCCGAGGCCGAGGGTTCTGCCCGAAGGGTGGGTGGGCGAGGCCGTTGATCTGTGCACTGGCGCATTGTGGCAGTCCTACCAGCGCTTCGGTAAGGCGCCATTTCGTCATTTGGTCCTGGTCTCAACTGTCCGCAACGGCGTGATGGCCGACGGGCCGGATCACCGACCCCTGTCGGTGATCCGGCCCGCGTGGAACGACGTCGCCCGGAGGGGCGATCAGCCCCCGGCCCCGGCCCCGGTGAGCGCGTTCGTCCCGCCGGTGGGCTGGTTGGTCGGCTGCCCGGTCGGTCCGGTCGTCGGCTGGGTGGTCGGCGTCGGCCGGGTGGTCGGCCGGCCGGTGGGCCGCGAGGTGGGCTGGCTGGTGGGCTGACCGCCCGGGTCGGTGCCCGTCCCGGTGCCGCCCCCACCGGAGCCGGAGCCGGAGCTGGAACCGGAACCGGAGCCGGAGCCCGAGCCGGATCCGGCTCCCGAGCCGGAACCCGGTCCCGAGCCGCCCGAGGAGTTCGCGCCGGAGCCGTCGCCCTGCTGGTTGCCGGCGCCGGTGCTCGGCGTGGCGCTGCCGGCCGACGGGGTGCTGCTCGGCGTGCTCGGGACGGTCGGCAGGTCGGTGGCGCCCGAGGAGTCGCCGCCGTCCGCCGGGGTCGGGAAGTCGCTCACCGGCTGGCCCTTGAGCGCGGCCTTCATGTAGCTGGTCCAGATCTGCGCCGGGTACTGGCCGCCCGCCGCGCCGTCGATCCCGCCGACGCCGCTGAGGCTGACCTGCGCGCCGGTGCCCGGGTCCTGGCCGAACAGTGCGACCGAGGTGACCAGCTCGGGGGTGTAGCCGACGAACCAGACGGACTTCTGGTCGTCCGTGGTGCCGGTCTTGCCGGCCACCGGACGGCCCAGTGCCTTCGCTCGCCAGCCGGTGCCGCCCGGGTCGCTCACCACGCCCTGGAGCATCGAGGTGACCTGGTTGGCGGTGTCCGCGCTGATGGCCTGGGTGGTCTTGTGCGGGGGCAGGGCCACGGACTCGCCGCCGCGGTCCACCGACTGCACCAGCCACGGGGTGATCTGCTTGCCGCCGTTGTCCAGGGTGGCGTACACCCCGGCCATGTCGAACACGCTCGGGGTGGCCGCGCCCAGCGGGATGGACGGCACCGGGTCCAGGCCGGGGGTGTTGGCCGGCAGGCCCAGCGCGACGCCGGTGTCCTTGACCTTCTGCAGCCCGGTGTCCTGGGCGAGCTGGGCGAAGGCCGAGTTGACCGACCAGTCGGTGGCCTGCTGGAGGCTGATCTGGCCGTAGCTCCGGTCGCCCTCGTTCGGCGGCGCGTACGGGGTGCCCTTGCCGCCGCGGACCTTGCGGCCGCTGGTGCCGTCGTAGATCGTGTGCGGGGTGACGGTCCGGCCGTCCTGGGTCTTGGCGTTGTTCTCGAAGGCGGCGGCCAGGGCGATCGCCTTGAAGGTCGAACCGGCCTGGTAGTCGCGCCGGGTGGCGTTGTCGACGTAGTGCTTCACGTAGTCGACGCCGCCGTACAGGGCGACGACCGCACCGGTCTTCGGGTCCACCGAGACGGCGCCGGCCTGGGCGGCCGCGTCCTTCTTCCGCTTGTCGGGGTTCAGGGTGTCGTGCAGCTGGGCCTGGACGGAGTCCTGCAGGGCCTGCTGGCGGTTCGGGTCGATGCTCAGCTTGATCGTGTAGCCGCCCTTGGCCAGCTCGGTCTCGCTGATGACGTTGTTCGAGGTGAGGTACTGGGTGGCGGCGTCCACCAGGTAGCCGGACTGGCCGGACAGACCCGGGTTGGGCTGCGGGTCCTTGACGTCCGGGAAGGTGGTCCTGGCCCGCTCGTCGGCGGGGAGCCAGCCCTCCTTGACCATGCCGTCCATGACGTAGTTCCAGCGGTTGACGGCGTTCTGCTTGCCCGCCGGGGTCGCCGTGGCGACGTCGTAGGCGCTCGGGGCGTTCAGCAGGGTGGCCAGGTAGGCGCCCTGGGCCGGGTTGAGCGCGGAGGCGTCGACGCCGAAGTACGCCTGGGCGGCGGCCTGGATGCCGTACGCGCCGCGACCGTAGTAGGAGGTGTTGAGGTAGCCGGAGAGGACGTCGTCCTTGCTCTCGGTGGCGTCCACCTTGATCGCGATGAAGAGTTCCTTCACCTTGCGGGTGATCGACTGCTTCTGGTTCAGGTACGTGTTCTTCACGTACTGCTGGGTGATGGTGGAGCCGCCCTGGGTGCCCTCGCCCTTGGCGGTGTTGAGGGCGGCCCGGACCAGGCCCTGCACGTTGACGGCGCCCTCGTTGTAGAAGTTGCGGTCCTCGGCGGCCAGCGCGGCGTGCTGGGCGGCGGGGGAGACCTTGTCCAGGCCGACGTTCTGCCGGTTGGTCTGGCCGGTGCGGGTGATCACCGAGCCGTCGGCGTAGAGCCAGGTGTTGCTCTGGGCCGTCGCCGCGGCGTGCGCGTCCGGGACCTTCACCAACGCGACCCCCAGCGCGAACAGGCCGACGCCGAGCAGCAGTGCCGCGGCGAAGCCCAGCAGGGTCATCCGCCAGGTGGGTATCAGCCGGCGCCAGCCGGTGCGCTTGGGGCGGCGCGGCTTCTTGCCGCCGGGCACCGTGGTGGTGGGGCGCTTGAGCCGCTTGACCGGCCGGAGACCGATCGGCGACCGGCCGCTCTGGGCGTTTCGGAACAAGGCGCGGCCTTTCCTGCGGGCGGACCGAGCCGGCCTGCACAGACGGGGACTTCGGCGGTTAGGGACCTTCGTCCCGATTCCGGTTCACTGCCCTGGACGAGCCGGGCGGGCCCAATGGCTCCACCGGAACGGCAATCGAGACCGACATCACACATAAAACGGACATCGAAGGCCAAAAAATCGGGGAGCCCCTCGCTGCTGCGAGAGGCTCCCCAACTGTCTGTGCGCCGCCAGGGACTCGAACCCCGGACCCGCTGATTAAGAGTCAGCTGCTCTAACCAACTGAGCTAGCGGCGCCTGCTGACCTGGAAAACAATACACGGTTCCGGAGGGTGCCTCGAACCGCTCCCGCCCCGCCCGGTTCCCCTCGCGCCCGATTCCTCCCGGTTGGGGAGGCTTTCGGCCGACGGCTAGGCTGGAAAGGCGCCCAGCCCGCAGCCCGGACATCCTCGATCCCGACGCCCCCACCCCCGGCACCACCGCGCGCGGACGACGGTCGCCGCGCTGCTGCAGCTGAGTGCCGCGGCGTCTTTGCCCGGGCGAAGCGGGCGCCCCCGGCGAGCCGACCGTCGACCGGAGGCCGACATGACCACCCCCAACGGCCCGACCGGCCCGACCGGCCCGAGCAACCCCCAGGGCCCCACCGGCGCCAGCGGCCCGACAGGCCCCGCCGGTCCTCCGCACCGCACCCCCCGGGTGCAGTTCCTGCGCATCCACGGCGTCCCGCTGCACGTCCGCGCCGAGGGCAGTGGCCCGGTCTGCCTGCTCACCGGCGGTCTGGGCACCAGCTGGTTCGACTGGGACCTCGTCGTCCCCTTCCTCACCCCCTACCGCACCGTCGTCCGCTTCGACCGGCCCGGTTACGGGCTGAGCGCCGCCGAGCCCGCCACCGGGCGCCCCGCCCCGACGGCGGCCGGGGAGGCCGAGCGGATCCGCGCGGTGCTGGACGGCCTCGGGCTGGCCGGGCCCTGCACCCTGGTCGGCCACTCGCTCGCCGGTTTCCACGTGGAGGCCTTCGCCCGGCTGCACCCCGAGCGGGCCGCCGGGCTGGTCCTGGTCGACGGCAGCGTCGAACCGGAGCCCCGCCCCTACCCCGCGCCGGCCGCGCGGGACGTCGCGGCCCGGGTCGTGGCGGGCGCCGCGACCGCCCTCGCCGTGCCGTACCTGCTCGGCCCGACCGCCCGCCGGGTGACCGCCCGGTTGTCCACCGTCCGCCGCGAGGACCTCGCCCCGGCGCCACTGGTCCGGCACTGCTACCGCACCGGCCGGTCCCTGCGCGCGCTGCTGCGGGAGAACGTCCGCTACCTGGACGTGGCCGCCGAACTGGACGAGCTGCGCCGCACCCGGCCGCTGCCCGAGGATCTGCCGGTCACCGTGCTGGCCGCCGACGACGGCTGCCGGACCGGCCGCACAGAGTCCTGGCTGGCCCGGCAGCGGGAACTGGCGGCGCTGCTCGGGGCCGACTACCGGACCACGGCCCCGGCCGGGCACCTGGTGATGTCCGACCGTCCGGACGCGGTGGCCTCCGCCGTCCTCGACACCGGCTGAGGCCCGGAGCGCCTGAGGTCCGGAGCGCCTGAGGTCCGGAGCGCCTGAGGTCCGGAGCGGATTCGGCCCCCGGCCCGGCTCGGCCCGGCCCCTCAACTGCTCATCGCCCTCCTGCGCCGGGCCACCGCCCGGTTCACGGCCTGGGGGACGGGGAGGCTGTGGGCGAGCTGCCGCACCGCGCGCCGGGTCGGCTCGCCCGCCGTTCCCCGGTAGAGCCGGCGCTCCAGGCGGGCCGCCCCGATCAGCCCGGCGAGCTGGTGGTCCCGCTGCTCCGAGGGAGTGGTCGGACCGGACCCGGCGGTCCGGGCCAGCGTCGCCGCCACCCGTTCGGCGATCAGCGCCCCGGTGTCCGGCCGGACGGCGGTCCAGCGGCGCCGGGGCAGTCCGAGGAAGACGGGGGTGCGGACGGTCAGCACGCCCTGGTCGGTCAGCCGGTCCAGGTGCCGCCGGTGGCCACTGCGGTAACGGAGCGTGCCCAGCGCATGGTCCAGGGTGGTCCGGTGGCGGCCGGTACCCGCTCGTTCGAGTGCGGTCAGCACCCTGGTGGTGAGTTCGTCGTGGTCGCCCGACGGCACGAAGGCGGTGATCCGGCGGTCCTCCACGGTGATGGTGCCCGTCAGCTGCATCTCGGCGAGGACGGCGCCCGCGACCGCGGTCGGGAAAGCGGTCGGGGACCGTAGGCGCCCGGACACCGGGTCGGCGCAGAGCAGCAGCAGTTCCTCGGCCAGTGGGCGGGGGTCGGAGGAGGTCATGGTGGGAAGGTCTACCCGCTCCGGAAACGCCTCAGGCCGCCCACCGGAGTGGGCGGCCTGAGACCTTGCCATGTGCGCCGCCAGGGACTCGAACCCCGGACCCGCTGATTAAGAGTCAGCTGCTCTAACCAACTGAGCTAGCGGCGCTTGCTGACCTGGAAGACAGTACACGCCGCCGGCCCGATCCGCCGAATCGTATTCGGCCGAACACCCACCGTGGTCACCGCGCGTGGTGGCAGGCCGCCTGCTGGTCCACCGCGCCGGTGCCGTCGAGTGCCGGACGCTCCCGCTCGCACCGCTTCCGGGCCGTCGCGTCCCGGAGCCCGGCGTAGAGCGGGCAGCGGGTGCGGAAGGCGCAGCCGGTGCGGCGCTCGGTGGGGGAGGGCGGGTCCCCGGCCAGCAGGATGCGGTCGCGGGCGCGCTCCGCGGCCGGGTCGGGCAGCGGGACGGCGGAGAGCAGGGCCCGGGTGTAGGGGTGGCGGGGGTGGTCGAAGACGGCGGAGACCTCGCCCTGTTCGACCGTCCGTCCGAGGTACATCACGCTGACCCGGTCGGCGAGGTGCCGGATCACCGAGAGGTCGTGGGAGACGAACAGGTAGGACAGGCCGAGTTCGGCCTTGAGCCGTTGCAGCAGGTTGAGCACGCCGGCCTGGATCGAGACGTCCAGGGCGGAGACCGGTTCGTCCAGGACCAGCAGCTTCGGACGGACGGCGAGCGCCCGGGCGATGGAGACGCGCTGGCGCTGCCCGCCGGAGAACTGGTGCGGGTAGCGGGCGGCGTGCTCCGGGTCGAGGCCGACCTGCCGCAGCAGTTCGGGCACCCGGCGGGCGATCTCCTCGCGCGGGGCACGCTGGGCGCGCAGGGGTTCGGCGACGATGTCGCCCACCGGCATCCGTGGGTCGAGGCTGGCCATCGGGTCCTGGAACACGATCTGCAGCTCGGCCCGGAGCCGCTGGGCCTCGGCGCGGGTGAGCCGGGAGGTGTCGTGGCCGAGCAGTTCGATCCGGCCGGTCTCGGGGGCGCCCAGTTTCAGCAGTTCGAACAGGGTGGTGGACTTGCCCGAGCCGGACTCCCCGACCAGGCCGAGGGTCTCGCCCTCCCGCAGGTCCAGCTCGACGCCGTCCACCGCGTAGACCTCGCCGACCTTGCGCTTGAACACCGTGCCCTTGAGCAGCGGAAACGTTTTTCCGAGCCCGGTCACCGACAGCACCGGCGTCCGCTCGGCACGGTCCCCGGCGGACGGTCCGGGCGGCAGCCCCGGCACGGGGTACACCTCGCTCGGCGCGGGCCGCCGTTCTGCCAGCTCCGCCGAGCGCACGCAGGCGGCCCGGTGCGCGTCGTCCCCGCTCAAGGCGGGCTCCGCCGTCGAGCAGCGCTCCTCCGCCAGCGGGCAGCGCGCGGCGAACGGGCAGCCGGGCGGCAGTTCGGCCATCGGCGCCGGGGCGCCGGGGATGGGCACGAGCGGCCCGCCGCGCCCGTCCAGCCGGGGGAGCGCGCCGATCAGGCCGAGCGTGTACGGGTGGCGCGGGGCCGCGAACAGCTCGTCCACCCCGGCGGTCTCGACCACCCGGCCCGCGTACATCACGGCGACCCGGTCGGCCGCCCCGGCGATCACCCCGAGGTCGTGGCTGACCAGGACGAGGGCCGCGCCGGTCTCCTCCCGGGCGGTGCGCAGCACGTCGAGCACCTGGGCCTGGATGGTGACGTCCAGGGCGGTGGTGGGCTCGTCGGCGAGCAGGATGTCGGGCTCGTTGGCGATGGCCATGGCGATCATCGCGCGCTGGCGCATGCCGCCGGAGAACTCGTGCGGGAAGCTGTCCAGGGCCCGGTCGGGGGCCGGGATGCCCACCAGGTCGAGCAGTTCGGCGGCCCGGCGGCGGGCGGTGGCCCGGTCGACCGGCTGGTGGACCCGGACCGCCTCGGCGATCTGGTCGCCGATCCGGTAGACCGGGGTGAAGGCGGACAGCGGGTCCTGGAAGACCATGGCGACCCTGCGGCCGCGGATCGCGGCGAGTTCCCTGCCGGGCAGGCCGACCAGTTCCCGGCCGTCGAGCCGCACCGAGCCGCCGACCCGGGCGGTGCCCGGCAGCAGCCCGAGCACGGACAGCGCGGTGACGGACTTCCCGGAGCCGGACTCGCCGACGATGCCGAGGGTCTCGCCGCGCCGCAGGGTGAGGTCGACCCCGCGCACGGCGGGCACCGGGCCGTGCGGGCCGGCGAAGTCCACCCGCAGGTCCCGGACGGCGAGCAGTGGGGTCTCGACGGCGGTGGTCACTTGTGCTTCCTCCACGGACGGCGAGAGCGGGAGGACCGACGGGGAGCGTCCCCGGCGGTCGGGTCGAGGGCGTCGCGCAGCCCGTCCCCGACCAGGTTGACGGCGAGCACGAACAGCACCAGCAGTCCGGCCGCGAAGTAGAACATCCACGGGAACACCGGGGCCTCGCTGGTCCCGGCGGCGAGCAGGGTGCCGAGCGAGACGTCCGGCGCCTTGACCCCGAAGCCGAAGTAGGAGAGCGCGGTCTCGCTCATCACCGCGCCGCCGACCGCGATGGTGGCGTCGATGATGAGGAAGGAGGCGACGTTCGGAAGGATGTGCCGGCTGATGATCCGCAGCGGTCGCACTCCCATGAACCGTGCGGCGCGGACGAATTCGCGCTCGCGCAGGGAGAGGGTCATCGAGCGGACCACCCGCGCGGTGATCATCCAGTTGAACAGGGCGAGCAGCAGCACGAAGGCGATCCAGCCGGCGCTCTTCAGCCGCGACGAGACGATGGTGATGATCAGGAAGCTGGGGAAGACCAGCAGCAGGTCGACCAGGAACATCAGCGCCCGGTCGGCCCAGCCGCCGAAGTAGCCGGCGCAGGCTCCCACCACGGAGGCCAGCACGGTGGAGAACAGTGCCACGAGCAGGCCGATGACCAGCGACTTCTGCAGGCCGCGGACGGTCTGCGCGAACACGTCCTGGCCGATCCCGTTGGTGCCGAACCAGTGCTCGGCGGAGGGCGGTTGGTGCAGCGCGGTGAAGTCGGGGGCGGCGTAGTCCCAGGGCGTCAGGTACGGGCCTCCGAAGGCGAGCGCGAACAGCAGCAGGACGACGACGGCGCCGACCAGGGCGCCGCGGGCGGCGAGCAGTCGGGCGAGGACGAGCCGTCCGCGGCCGGCCGCCCGGGCGGGGGCCGGCAGGGGCGACTCGGCGGGACCGGCGGGACCGGCGGGACCGGCTGGACCGGTGGGACCAACGGGTCCGGAGGGTTCGGCGGGTTCCACGGAGATGGCGGTCATCTCGGTCTCCTCCGGTCAGGACCGCACGCGCGGGTCGAGGGCGGCGTGCAGGGTGTCGGCCAGGAAGCCGGAGGCGAGCACGACGACGGCGGTGAACAGGTTGATCGCCACCACCGAGTTGACGTCCTGTTCGTTGATGGACTGGATCAGCCACTCGCCCATGCCGTGCCAGCCGAAGATCGTCTCCGTGAAGATCGCGCCGGTGAAGATGGCCAGGAAGCTGTACGCGAACATGGTCGACATCGGGATCACGGCGGTGCGCAGCCCGTGCTTCAGCAGGGCCCGGCGGCGGGTGAGGCCCTTGGCCTCGGCGGTGCGCAGGTAGTCGGAGCCGAGCACGTCGAGCATGGTGCCGCGCTGGTAGCGGCTGTAGGTGGCGAGGCCGCCGAGGGCCAGCGAGACGGTGGGCAGCAGCAGGTGCAGCGCCCAGTCGGCGAGATGGGTGCCGAGGCCGCCGGCCAGTCCGGGGGTCTCGTAGCCGGTGAACGGGACGACCTCGTGGCCGGCCGCGTCCTTCGCGGCGATCGCGCCGTTCTTGAGGAACAGCGCGACGAGGAAGACCGGGGTGGAGAGCAGCACGAAGGACAGCACGGTGAGCAGCCGGTCGGAGATCCGGTACTGGCGCACCGCGCTCCACGCCCCGGCGGCGACGCCGAGGACCATGCCCAGCAGGCTGCCCAGCAGCATCAGCCGCAGCGAGACCCAGACCCGGCGGCCGAAGTCGTCGGAGACCGGGGTGTCGTGGATGGTCCGGCCGAGGTCACCGTGGAGCAGTCCGCCGGTCCAGTGGCCGAAGCGCACCAGCACCGGGGTCCGGTCGTTCAGGTTGAGGGCGGTGAGCTGGTGCTCGACCGACTCGGCCGACGGGCGCGGGACCTTGGCGTCGAAGTAGGTGCGGGGCTGGAGGGCGGTCGCGGAGATCGCGTACGCCAGGAAGACGGCGGCGATCAGCAGCACCGCGTAGTAGCCGAGCCGCTTGGTGAGGTAGCGGAGCATCAACGGCCGCCCGGGGTGGGGGCGGGGCCGACGCGTCTGGTGGGCATCGGGTGGTGGCCTTCGGTCGGGGCCCGGTCAGGGCGTCAATCGGCGGGCGGAGCGGGCGAATCGGGAAAGCGCAGGTCAGAGTGAAGCACCCGGGCACGGCGGGGGTGTTGCGGCAGCGTTGCGGCCCGTGACTTTTGGATCAGGTGTGCGCTCCTCCCCCTGGTGGCGGATCTGATCCGCTGTTACGTTCCTCTGGCTCGGTGCCGGATTGAGTGCCCATGCTCAAGCCAAGTCATGCCTGCTGCGCCCCAACTCCCGTTCGACAGACCTCATCAGGGGGACCCTCATGGACGCTTCCACCACGGCCCGCCGTCTCGGCCGGGCGACCGCCCTCGCCGTCGCCGTCGCGCTCGCGGTCACCGCGTGCACCTCGGGCGGGGGCGGACCGGCGGGTGACGTGGCCAAGAGCGAGCCGCCGAGACAGGACTCCCAGGACATCAACGCCAAGCCGTTGGACCAGGTCAAGGACGGCGGGGAGGTGCGCCTGCCGCTGTACCAGTGGATCACCCAGTGGAACCCGTTCCAGGTGGACGGCCGGTACGGCGACGCGGTCGAGATCATGCGCGCGCTGGAGCCCGACCTCTTCACCACCGACGCCTCCGGGAACTTCCAGCCCGTCGCCGACTACCTCCAGGAGGCGAAGATCACCTCGACCTCCCCGCAGGTGGTCACCTACAAGCTCAACCCCAAGGCGAAGTGGTCGGACGGCAAGCCGCTGGGCTACCTGGACTTCAAGGCGGACTGGGAGGCCAGCAACGGCAAGAAGGACGGCTACAACATCGCCGACTCCTCCGGCTACGAGCTGATCTCCTCCGTCGAGCAGGGCGCGGACCCGACCGAGGTCAAGGTGACCTTCTCCGAGCCGTACGCCGACTGGCAGAACCTGTTCCGCCCGCTGATCCCGGCGGCCGGCATCGGTACGGCCCAGGACTTCAACCAGGGCTGGGTGGAGAAGATCCCGATCACGGCGGGGGCGCTGAAGATCGGGACGGCGGACAAGACGGCGCAGACGCTGACCCTGGTCCCGGACCCGGCGTGGTGGGGCACGAAGGCCAAACTCGACCGGGTCACCTTCCGGGTGATGTCCCAGTCGGCGACGACGCAGGCGTTCCTCAACAACGAGATCGACCTCGCCACGGCCGGCACCGCCGCCGCGTACGGGCAGCTCAAGGGCGCCAAGGACGCCGTCATCCGGGCCGCCAGTCCGTGGGACGACGTGCACATCTCGTTCGGCCAGGGCGGGGCCCTGGCGGACGAGAAGGTCCGCCAGGCGCTCGGGAAGGCGCTCGACCGGTCCTCGTTGATCAAGATCGCGAACAACGGCGTGCCGGTGGAGTTCAAGCCGCTCGGCAACCACATCTTCATGCCCAACCAGACCGGCTACCAGGACAACTCCGGTGAGTGGGCGAAGTTCGACCTGGCCGCGGCCAGGAAGCTGCTCGACGACGCGGGGTGGAAGGACGCGGGCAGTGGTCAGCCGCGGACCAAGGACGGGCAGCAGCTGGAGCTGCACTGGGTGATCAACGATGCCACCCCGCAGGCGCAGCTGGACCTGGCGACGGCCGCGGCGGCGATGTGGCAGGCCGCCGGGGTGAAGGTCGACCTGGACAAGGTCCCCGCCAACGACTTCTTCACCAAGTACGTGAACCCGGGCAAGTTCGAGATCGCCAGTTGGCGGAACACCGACTCGTTCCCGCTGTCGACCTCGCTCAGCAACTTCCGTCTGCCGGTCGGTGACAACGTCTTCGGCAACTACTCGAAGCTCGGCACGCCCGAGATCGACGCGCTGCTGAAGAAGGCGGCCGGCACGCTCGACCCGGTGGAGGCCGCGAAGCTCTACAACCAGGCGGACGCGAAGATCTGGGAGCTCGGCCACACCTTCGAGCTCTACCAGCGGCCGGTCGTGGTGGCGACCCGCAAGGGCCTGGCCAACGAGGGCGCGTTCGGCCTGGGGAGCACGGACTACGCCAAGATCGGCTGGGAGAAGTAACCCGGGCCGTCGAGGCGGCGAGGGCGACCGTACGGCAGGCGCTGGCGAGCAGCGCGGTGATCACGAGGCCGGTGGTGCGGACACGGGTGGGCCGACTACGCCGCCCCCGCTGTCCTGCCACCGGCCTTGACCTTCCGCGTTGCCCGCAGGCCGCCCGTGTCGTGGGGCCCCAGGGGCCCGTGCTCGCTTCCAACCGGGGAAGAATCTAGCGGGGCGTCGCGGTCGGCCGCGGTGCAGCGCGCGGGGCGCGCCCGGAAACCCGCCGCGCTGTCACCCACTTCGCGCACCGGAGCGTCAACTCTCGCTGACGCCAAGGAGAAAAGGGGCACAGCGGGGCATCCGGCCCGGGATCGAACGGAGTTGCCGCACCGGTGCGGACACCGGCGGCCGCACCGTGTCCGCGCGGCGCACACGTCGCGCCGGTGCGTGCGCGGGGACCGGGCCGCTGCCAGGATGCGGGACGGCGAGCCCTTTCCCGGCCCCGTCCTCCCCCCGGCCCCCTCCCCGATCCCCGGAGCAGCACCGATGACCAGCGACCCCGCCGCCACGGCCGCGCCCGGAGCGCAGCACGTCGACCCGCCCCCGGTGCGCCGGATGGTCCCGCGCGACCGCCACGAACCGCACCGGGTCGCCACCCCGCTGGAACTCTTCTTCGACCTCTGCTTCGTGGTCGCGGTCGGCCAGGCCGGCCGGGAGCTCGCCCACTCCCTCGCGGCCGGGCACTACGGGGAGGGCCTGCGCGGCTACGCGCTCGCCTTCTTCGCCATCTGGTGGGCCTGGATGAACTTCACCTGGTTCGCCTCCGCGTACGACTGCGACGACGTGCCGTACCGGGTGACCACGCTGGTGCAGATCGCCGGCGTGCTGATCCTCGCCGCCGGGGTGCCGCGGCTGTTCGCCACCCAGGACCTGACGCTGGCGATCACCGGGTACGTGGTGATGCGCCTGGCGATGGTCACCCAGTGGCTGCGCGCGGCGGGCGCCGAGCAGGGCGGGGCACGCCGGGTCGCCCTGCGCTACGCGGTGGGGATCACGCTCTGCCAGGTCGGCTGGGTGGTGGTGCTGCTGCTGCCGGACGCCGCCCGGCCGGTGGTCGTCCCGATCGGCGTGCTGTGCGAGCTGGCCGTTCCGGTGGTCGCCGAACTGCGGATGCAGACCGCCTGGCACCCGCACCACATCGCCGAGCGGTACGGGCTGTTCACCCTGATCGTGCTCGGTGAGACGGTGGCCGCCGCGACGGTCGCGGTGCAGTCGGCGGTGGATGAGCACGAGGAGCTGGGCCGGCTGGTGCCGCTGGCGGTCGGCGGGCTGCTGATCTGCTTCGCGGCCTGGTGGATCTACTTCGCCCGGCCCGTCCACGAGCACCTGCGCTCCAACCGGCAGGCCTTCGCCTGGGGTTACGGGCACTACCTGGTGTTCGGCTCGGCGGCGGCGATCGGCGCCGGGATGGAGGTGGCGGTGGAGTCGGCCGTGCACAAGGCGGGGATCTCCGGGACGGCCGCCACCGCGACGGTCACCGTGCCGACCGCGGTCTACCTGTTCACCGTCTGGTACCTGCACTCCCGGCACACCAAGCGAGGCCCGGTCGCCCAGTCGGTGGCCCCGACCGGGGCGGTGCTGGTGCTGGCCTGCACCGCGCTGGGCGGCTCGGGGGTGCTCGCGGCGGGCCTGGTCTGCGCGCTGATGGTCGCGGTGGGGGTGCTGATCCACGGTTGGGAGAGCCGGGCGGGCCAGGACGGCCGGGACACCGGGGCTCAGCAGGCCTGAACCCGCTCCAGCAGTACCGGTTCGTGCCGGGTCAACCAGTCCAGGTAGGCCGGGTTGACCTTGGCCAGTTCCAGGTAGGCGGCGCGCAGTTCGCCGTACAGCGCGTCCAGGGCGGGCTGGCTGAGCACCCGGGGGCGCCAGGTGAACAGCAGCCGGACGGCCAGCGGGTCCCCGTGCACCGGGCGGACCACCGTGCCCGGCCCGGGCAGTGAGGTCGGCTGGCAGGGGCGGACGGCCTCGCCGGAGGCGACCAGCTCGGCGGCGGTGGCGTTGTCCCGCACCTGCACCACCCGGGGGTTGAGTCCGGCCTCGCTGAACACCCGGCGCATCGCGGCGTACTCGTGGTCGGCGGTCGGGTCGACCATCCAGGTGTCCTCGGCGAGGTCGGCCAGGTGGACGACCGGCCGGGCGGCGGCCGGGTGGCCGGCGGCGAGCGCGACGAACTGCGGCTCGCGGGCCATCAGCACCCGGTGCTCGGCGTCCGGCGGCACCCGCAGCGGGAAGCCCTCGCACTCGTGCACGAAGGCCACGTCCAGCTGGTCGGCGGCGACCATCCGCAGCAGTGCGCTGGCGGAGATGTCGACGTGGATGGTGGTGTCGGTGTCCGGCAGCCGCTCGTGCACCCGGCGCAGCCAGGCGGCGACCGCCCGGCTGCCGACGCTGCCGATCCGCAGCCGGCGGTGGCGGCCGGGCCCGGCGGTGTCCCGGGCCTCCTGGCGGGCGGCCGCGACCAGGGCGGCCATCTCGCTGATCACCGGCCGGGCCCGGGACAGCACGGAGTGGCCGAGCGCGGTTGGCCGGCTGCCGGTCTGCTCGCGGGTGAACAGGGCCCCGCCGATGGCCCGTTCGATGCGGTGCAGCTGGGTGGTGAGGGAGGGCTGGGTCATGCCGAGCTGGAGCGCGGCCTTGCGGAGGCTGCCCGTGTCGGCGATCGCGCACAGCACCCGGAGGTGTCTCACGTCGAGCTCCACGACGGGAGCATAGACGTCGGCGCACCACCTCGCCAAGGACATGACAGGAGATCGCGGGCACGCCGGCGGCCGCCCGGGCCTGCGCACGGGCGGTCGCGGTGGGCACGCGGCCGGGGGACCGCCGCCGTATGCGGCCGGGCTATCGCCGGTTGACATCATCCGCGACGGGCCCGGGCGGGTCGAAGCTCGGGGGCACCACACCGCCCCGGCCAGGCCGGGACGGCCCCCACGCGCGCCACCGCCGCCGGACCCGGCCCCCACCGGTCCCGGCCGGCCGGCGCACCGCGAATCGGAGCTCCGCATGAAGCGATCCGTGCTGTCCGCGACCCTGGGCCTGGGTCTCGCCGCCGTCCTCGTGGCCCTGCCCGCCACCGCCGTCGCCGCGCCCGCCGCCCCGGCGGTGCCGTCCGCGCGGACCCCCGCCGTCCGGGCCGACGCCGGCCCGGCGTACGCCGGTTCGCAGGAGGAGGCCGCGAACAACCAGGCCTTCTTCCGGGCCGTGATGGCCTCGGCCAGGGCCAGGCAGGCCGCCGACCCCTGGCTGCAGACCGTCACCGTCACCTACGACACCACCAACGCGCCCTCCTTCACCGGCGACATCGCCGACGCCGCGCAGATCTGGAACAGCTCGGTGCGCAACGTCCAGCTCCAGGAGACCAGCGGCACCGGCGACTTCTCGTACACCGAGGGCGACGGCAGCGGCTCGTACGCCAGCACTGACGGACACGGGCACGGCTACATCTTCATCGACCACCAGCAGGCCCAGGAGTACTACTCGCTCCGGATCGTCGCCCATGAGACCGGGCACGTGCTCGGCCTGCCCGACGACTACTCCGGCCCGTGCAGTGAACTGATGTCGGGCCACGGCCCCGGCCCGTCCTGCACCAACGCGCACCCCGACGCCAACGAGAGCGCACGGGTCGAGGCGCTCTGGGCGAACGGCGTGGCAGCGGCCAACTGACCCGCCCCTGGGGCGGATCGGGTGCGGCGGCCCGCCCGGCCGGAAACGGGCGGGTCGCCGCATGGGTACTTCCCCGACGGGGAGCCTAGCCGCCCCCGGAACGGAATGCCAGGGGCATGTTCGAGTCAAGACGAGTAAAAGGCGACTCAAATCCGGGGGTTCCGGGGGGATTGCACCGGGCTATCGCGGGTTGACATCATCCGCACCGCCGCCGGGCTGCCCGAAGCTCTGGGAACACCCGGTCGCCAGGTGCCCCCCGAGGCCGGCCCCCAACCCGGCCGTGGCACCAGGGACCGGAAACCCCCACTTCCAGGACCCCTTCAGGAGCCCCCACATGAAGCGATCCGTGCTGTCCGCAACCCTCGGTCTCGCCCTCGCGGCCGGCCTCGCCGTGCTGCCCACCACCGCGGCGGCCGCCGCCCCGGCGGCCCCGGCCGTGCAGGGCTACACCCCCTCGACGTACGCCGGTTCGGCGCAGGAGGCCGCGGACAACCAGGCGTTCTTCCAGGCCGTGATGGCCTCGGCCAAGGCCAAGCAGGCCGCCAGCCCGGGCCTGGCCACCGTCGTGGTCACCTACGACGCCAGCTCCGCCCCGTCCTTCCGCACCCAGATCGCCAACGCCGCCCAGATCTGGAACAGTTCGGTCAGCAACGTCCAGCTCCGGTCCGGCTCGGCCGCCGACTTCCGCTACTACGAGGGCAACGACAGTCGCGGCTCCTACGCCAGCACCGACGGGCACGGGCGCGGCTACGTCTTCCTCGACTACCAGCAGAACCGGCAGTACAACTCGGTCCGGGTCACGGCCCACGAGACCGGGCACGTGCTCGGCCTCCCGGACCACTACTCCGGCCCGTGCAGCGAGCTGATGTCGGGCGGCGGCCCCGGCACGTCCTGCACCAACCCGTACCCGAACGCCACCGAGCGCAGCCGGGTCAACTCGCTCTGGGCGCGCGGCTGACCCGCCACCGCCGAACGCCCCGGCCCGGCCGCGTCCGCAGCGGCCGGGCCGGGGCGCGCCGGGGCGGGGCCCTGTCGGTGGTACGTGCGAGCATGCGGACGAGACCCGCTCGACCGATCCGCTCGCTCCGCCCCGACCCGTTCGCCCCGGACCCGTTCGCCCCCGACCCGTGAGGTGCCGCCGCCATGCCCCGCCCCGTCCCCGAACAGCTCGCCGACCTCCCGTACGCCGAACTGCTGCACCCCCACACCGGCCCGCTGCGCAGCGACGCCCGGTACGACACCACGCACTTCGACGGCGACGGGCACACCGACGAGTCGGGAGCCGGTGCCGTCTTCCTGGAGTGCGCCTTCACCGGGGTGGCGCTCAGCGGGGTCAAGCTGCGTCAGGCCCGGTTCAACGAGGTCTGGGTGCAGGCCGGCCGCTGGGTGGCCTGCGACCTGAGCGACACCGAGTGGCAGGACAGCGCCTTCGTCGGCGGCGTTCTGGCCGGGGTCGCCGGGTACGGCTCCGCGCTGCGCCGGGTGGTGTTCCGCGGCTGCAAGCTGGAGGCCGTCAACCTGCGGGCGGCCGTGCTGCGGGACGTCGTGTTCGAGGACTGCCTGCTGCGCGACGTGGACTTCGGCGAGGCCAAGCTGACCGGGGTGTCCTTCCCCGGCTCGACGCTGGAGGAGGTCCGGCTGCGCGGGGCCGTGCTGAGCGGGACCGACCTGCGCGGAGCCACCCGGCTCGGCCTGGCGGACGGCCACCAGGGCCTCCGCGGAGCCGTCATCAGCTCGACCCAACTGCTGGAACTGGCACCGCAGTTCGCCCACGCCCTGGGCATCGAGGTGAAGGACCGCTGAGCCTGCACCGTCCCTCCCCGGCGGATCCGTCGGGCGTTCAGCCCCGTGTCGCTCGGTGACACCCGGCCGAACAGTCCGACAATCCTGCTGCACACGTCTGGTGGCCCGCTCCGGCCGAGGTGGAGACTGCTCCGCGATCGATGAGCGCCGACTTGTGTACACAACATCGCCAGCGAAGGGACGGGCCGGGCTGATGGCCGAGTTGAGTCGAAGGAAGTTCGTCACGCTGTCCGGAGCGGCCGCGGCCGGTCTCGCGGCGGCCGGCACCGGCGCCGCGGGGTCCGCGGCCGCCGCGACCGCCTCCACCACCGCGCTCAGCACCACGGGCACCATCACCGACGTGCAGCACGTGGTGATCCTGATGCAGGAGAACCGCAGCTTCGACCACTACTTCGGCACCCTCAAGGGCGTGCGCGGCTTCGCCGACAAGGCCACCATCCAGCTCTCCGGCGGCTACAGCGTCTTCAACCAGCCGAACGGCCTGTTCGCCCGGCAGTACCCCTGGGCCTTCAACCCCTCGGGCGCGAGCGGCTCCGCGGAGACCCAGGCACAGTGCAACGGCGACCTCTCGCACGCCTGGTCCGACCAGCACAAGGCCTGGAACGGCGGGAAGATGGACTCCTGGGTGTCCGCCAAGGGCACGGTCCGCACCCTCGGCTACCTGCAGCGCGCCGACATCCCGTTCCACTACGCGCTGGCCGACAACTGGACCGTCTGCGACGCCTACCACTGCTCGGTGCTGAGCGCGACCGGCCCCAACCGCACCTACCACTGGAGCGGGACGATCGACCCCACCGGCACCGCGGGCGGCCCGGCCTACGACGGCGGCTCCGAGTCCAACCTGCGCTGGCAGACCTACGCCGAGGCGCTGGAGAAGGCGGGCGTCAGCTGGAAGGTCTACCAGAACGCCAACGACAACTTCGGCGACAACGCCCTCGCCTACTTCAGCCAGTTCACCGGCGCCGCGGCCGGCAGCCCGCTCGCCGTCAAGGGCATGGGCTCCGTCCCCGCCGTCACCGGCCGGACCCCGGACGACATCGCCGCCGCGATCAGGGCCGACGTGCTGAACGGCACCCTGCCCCAGGTCTCCTGGATCGTCGCCGACCAGCAGTCCTCCGAGCACCCCTACGCCACCCCCGAGGACGGCGCGCACTTCGTCCACCTGGTGATGGACGCCCTGAACGCGGACCCCAACGTGTTCAACTCCACCATCCTGCTGATCAACTACGACGAGAACGACGGCTTCTTCGACCACGTCCCGCCGCCGGCCGCGCCCGTCGGCACCGCCGGCGAGTTCTACAACTCGACCAACATCGGCCTCGGCTTCCGCGTCCCGCTGATCGCCGTCTCCCCGTGGAGCCGCGGCGGCTGGGTCAACTCCGAGACCTTCGACCACACCTCGGTGCTGCGCTTCCTGGAGGTGTGGACCGCCGCCCTCGGCAAGCCGGCCACCAGTCCCAACATCAGCGCCTGGCGCCGCCAGGTCTGCGGCGACCTCACCTCGGTCTTCGACTTCGGCAACCCGGTGTACGGCATGCCCGCGCTGCCCGACACGTCCCGGACCATCGGCCTGTCCACCTGCGGGCCGCTGCCCAACCCCTCGCCGGGCGACAACGCGCTGCCCGCCCAGGAGCCCGGCACCCGGCCGGCCCGCGCCCTGCCGTACCAGCCCAACGCCAACCTGGACCACTGGGACGCCGACGCCGGCGGCGTCATGCACGTCTGGGTGAAGATGTCCAACGACGGCGCCGCCCGGTCCGCGCACTTCGCCACCTACGCCAACGCCTACCGCAGCGGCGGCCCCTGGCAGTACACCGTCGCTTCCGGCAGCCCGGTCACCGACTTCTTCAACTGCGGAACCAACGGCTTCGGCAACGGCAAGTACGACCTGACCGTGGTCGGCCCGAACCGCTTCCTGCGCCGCTTCACCGGCGACCTCACCCAGCCGGGGAAGAACGCCGCCGTCACCGCCTCCTACGCGGTCGAGCCGGGCAGCGGCAAGCCGGCGGTCTACTTCAGGATGGCCAACTCCGGCACCACCCCGATCACCTTCACCATCACCTCCAACAACTACCGGACGGACGGCCCCTGGACCTACCGGGTGCCCGCCGGGGGCAGCACCAGCGACTTCTTCAACGCGGTCGCGTACAACAACGGCTGGTAC
Source organism: Kitasatospora sp. NPDC101157 (assembly GCF_044768255.1). NCBI lineage: Bacteria > Bacillati > Actinomycetota > Actinomycetes > Kitasatosporales > Streptomycetaceae > Kitasatospora > Kitasatospora sp. NPDC101157. The sequence goes on from NZ_JBIWPL010000010.1 coordinate 191,914, forward strand.
GACTTCACCGTCACGGTGGACGTCGACAGCAGCTGGACCCAGCGCTTCACCGGCCACCTGGAGACGGGCGCCCCCAGCGTCAGCGGCTGAGCCCGCTCACCCGGCGTCCGCTGACGGCGGCGGCCGACCCCGCTCACCCGTACGGGCCCCGCGGGAACCACGGATCGTGGACCTCCCGGGGCCCGTACGGCGTCAGCAGGGTGAAGGTGTGCACCCCTGCCGCGTACTCGGCCAGCTGGACCGCGCCGTAGCGGGTCTCCAGCTCGGCCTGCACCGGCACCGGCAGCTTGCTCAGTGCCCGGCGCAGCTGCAGCGCGTCGCGCCGGCTGATCGGGTGCGGGGCGCGCAGCACCAGCCGCAGCGGGCTGAGCGGCCCGGCGACCGGGATCCCGGTGCCGAGTTCGTAGCCGACCGCGCCGATCGGGCCCCAGACGAGGCGGTGGTCCGCGACCAGCCGGCCGGCCTCGGAGAGCAGGGCCAGCGCCGGGATGTCGGTGATCCGATCGGGGGCCAGCCGCGCCCGCCGTTCGGCCAGCTGCTCGGGCCGCAGGGTGCGGGCCACCGCCGCCCAGGGGGCCAGGGCGTCCAGCCGCTGCCCGGGGCGCGGGCCGCGGACGGTCACCGGGATCCAGTGCTCGGGCGCCGCCTCCGGGTCGCGGGTGCAGCGCCGCGGCCGGGGGACGTCCACCGGGGTGCCGTCCACCGAGGGCGCCCGGCCGACCGTCACCCACGGGTGCGCCCGCAGGACCGTCCGGGCCCAGTCCGGCAGCCCGCCGCCGGCCAGCGGGCGCAGCGAGCCGGGGCACTGCATCAGCAGCAGGTCATGGGCGCGGGGCAGTCGCCCGTCCAGTGCGGCCAGCGGGCCGACCCGCCGGCGCGGCCCGTCGTGCAGTTCCTCGGTCGAGCTCCTCACACCGCCCACCTTCCGCCGGTCGGGCGACCCGACCACGGCCCTCCGACGCGTTCGCTTCACGGCCCACCCTGCGCCCGCGCGGCGCGCCCGGCCACGGTCCTTGGACGCCTTCCACCGGGACCAAAGGCTCAAGGTGCAGCTGTGCGCGGCCGGTGTGAGAGTGGGGGCAGCCCGGAAATTCCGTCGGTCCGTCCGCAAGGGCATTCCGTTCGTACAAGGAGGAGCCATGGGCATCATGGACAGGTTGTTCCACCGGCCGCCGCAGCAGGGGAGCACGGGGGACGGTGCCGCCCAGCGCGCCGCCCTCGCCCACGACGAGGCGGCCGACGCGTTCGGTGACGACGTCGAGCGCTCCCGGCAGACCGAGGAGCGGCGCGCCCAGGAGGAGGCCGACCGGCGCGCCGCCGAGAACATGACCGCCGAGGGCGATCCCTGGGACTGACGTCCGGGACCGGCCTCCGGGACCGATGTCCGCGACCGATGCCCGCGACCGGCGCCCGCCGTGCGTCGCCCGCGCGTCACCCGGCCCGCGGCGGCAGCGGCGGGCGCCGCAGGTCCGGCCGGGGCGTGGACTCCGGCGGGGGCGCCGCCGCCGGCACGTCCTCCAGCAGCTCCAGGGCCAGCTGGACGGCGGTGACCAACTCCGGATGGCGCCCCCGGGCCCAGTCCTGCGGGGTGCGCAGCACGTGCACGTCCGGCTCGACGCCCCGGTTCTCCACCGACCAGCCGAGCCCGCCGCTGAACCAGGAGGCGTTCTTCGGCACCGAGATCTGGGTGCCGTCGCCCAGGGTGTGCCGCCCGGTCATGCCGACCACGCCGCCCCAGGTGCGGTTGCCGATCACCGGGCCGAGGCCGAGCAGCTTGATCGCCGCGATGATCACGTCGCCGTCCGAGCTGGTGGCCTCGTCGGCGAGCGCCACCAGGGGGCCGCGCAGCGCGTGCCGGGGCCAGCGGACGGGCTGGCGGTCACGGGTGAAGTCCCAGGCGAGGACGTGCCGGGTGAGCTTCTCCAGAACCAGTTCGGAGACGTTGCCGCCGGCGTTGCCGCGCACGTCGAGCACCAGCGCGGGCTTGTCGAGCTCGCGCCGCAGGTCCCGGTTGAACTGCGCCCAGCCGGAGCCGCCGAGGTCCGGGATGTGCAGGTAGCCGCACCGGCCGTCGCTCAACTCCCGGACCAGGGAACGGCGCTTGGTCACCCAGTCCTGGTAGCGGACGGCCCGCTCGTCGGTCAGCGGGGTCACGATGATCCGCCGCACCGGGCCGTCCGGGTCGCTGCGCAGGGCCAGTTCGACGGTCGTACCGCCGGTGCCGGCCAGCAGCGGCAGCGGTCCGCGCACCGGGTCCACCGGGCGGCCGCCGACCTCCAGCAGTTCGTCGCCGTCCCGGACGCCCTGGGCGGCGAGCGGGGCGCGGGCGCGCGGGTCGGAGGACTCGCCGGGCAGGATCCGGTCGACCAGCCAGCGGCCGTCGGGGGAGCGGTGGGCGTTGGCGGCGAGCAGGCCGAGCGGCTGCTGGGCGAGGGTGGGGCCCTCGGCGCGCCGGGACGGGGTGACGTAGGCGTGCGAGGTGCCGAGCTCGCCGAGGAGTTCGCGCAGCAGGTCGGCGAAGTCGTCGGGTGAGCAGATCCGTTCCAGCAGCGGTTCGTACTGGGCGACCAGCGCGGGCCAGTCCAGGCCGGACATCCGCTCGTCCCAGAACTGGTCCCGGACGATCCGGGCCGCCTCGTGGTACGCCTGGCGCCACTCGGCGGCCGGGTGCACGGTGTGGGTGATCCGGCGCAGGTCGACGGCGGTCCCGGCGGAGGGGGCGCCGACCGGGATCACCCGCAGGGTGCCGGCCGAGTAGACCGCGATCGAGCCGCCGTCCCCGGAGACCGCGTAGCCGTCCAGCTTGTCCACCAGCGTGGTGCGGCTGCCCCGGGCCAGGTCGAAGTACTCCAGCGAGGGGCGGCCGGAGGTGTCGTCGGGGCTGGCGAAGGTCTGCCCGAGGGTGCCGGAGATCGGCCAGCGCAGCCAGAGCAGTCCGCCGCGCACCGCGTCGGTGGCCGAGTACTTGGAGGCGATCACCGGGAACTGCAGCAGCCGGTCGCCGATGCCCCGGGGGTCGACCCGGACGGTGCCGTCGCCGCCGCCGTCCCCGCGCGGGGCGCCGTCCTCTGCGGGCGCGGCGAACGGGGAGGGCGTGTCGGCGGTGAGCGGGACGAGGTACGGGCGGCAGCCGACCGGGAAGGACAGGTCGCCGGTGTGCACGTCGTGGACCGGGTCGAAGCCGCGCCAGGACAGGAAGGCCAGGTAGCGGCCGTCCCGGGTGAACACCGGCTGCTCGTCCTCGAAGCGGCCGTCGGTGACGTCGGTGATCGGTGCGGGCGCGTCCGTGCGGGTGAGCCGGATCCGGCGCAGCGATCGTCCCGCGGCGGGCTGGGACCAGGCGATCCAGTGCGAGTCCGGGGAGAACCGGGCGCTGCCGACGGGCCCGTGCTCGGAGGCGGCGAGCTCGCGGACCTCGCCGTCGTCGGCGGAGACCAGCAGCAGCCGGCCGTCCGAGGCGGCGGCGGCGAGCCGGGTGCCGTCGGGGGAGGCGGTGAGTTCCAGGACCCGGCCGAGCTTCCCGGCGGCGAGCACCCGGTGCCGGTGCCGGGTGCCGCCGGTGACCTCGGAGGGGGCGTCGTGCCCCGGCAGCGGCATCACCTCGATCGCGTCGGCGCCCCGGGCGTCGGTGATCCAGGCCGCCTCGCCGGTGTGCCCGAGCACCACCGGCAACCGGGTCCGCACGCCGGGGGTGTCGGCGAGCACGCGGGCCGGGCCGTCCTTGTGGGTGAGCCAGTACTGGCTGCCGCGCACGGTGATCACCCCGGTCCGGCCGGTCCGGTCGCAGGCGAGGTCCTTGACCTGCGAGGCGGCGCTGACCTGGAACGGGCGGCGGCCGGCCCGGGCACCGCCGAGCGGGACGTGCAGCCGGCGCGGGGCGGGGGCGTCCAGGTCGTCGAGCAGCCAGAGGTCGCCGGCGTGCTGGTAGACGATCCGGGTGCCGTCGGTGGCGGCCTCGCGGGCGTAGTAGGAGGCGTGGTCGGTGTGCCGGCGCAGGTCGGTGCCGTCGGGGCGGCAGGAGTAGACGTTGCCGATGCCCTCGTGGTCCGAGAGGAAGGCGACCCGGTCGCCGACCGGCATGGGCGAGGCGAGGTGACCGGTGTGCTCGGGCAGGACCAGTTCGCCGTCCACCCAGAGCCGGCCGATCGCACCGCCGCGGTAGCGCTTCCAGGCGGCGGGCTCGTGCGGGGCGGAGCCGGTGAGCAGGACGGTTCGCTGCCGGCTCATCTGGGCGTCGCCGACCGGGCCCCAGGGCATCCGGCGGCCGGGGGAGCCGTCGGGTGGCAGGGCGTGCGCCCAGGTGTAGTGGCCGAAGGGCTCGTGGTAGGAGGTGACGGCCAGCACCTCGCCGTCCGGCAGCCAGCCGCGCACCCGGGTGTCCTGGCTGCCCCAGTAGCTGAGCCGGCGGGCCTCGCCGCCCTCGACCGGGGCGGTCCACACCTCGGGGTTCAGGCCGAGCCAGCTGGTCCAGGCGAGGGTGGTGCCGTCGGGGGAGAACCGGGGGTGGCTCACCCGGGTGCGGTCGCAGCCGACCCGCCAGGCCCGGCCGGTGGTGGCGTCGTCGGGGTCCAGCGGGGCGAGCCAGACGTCGTCCTCGGCGGTGAAGGTGAGCAGGCCGCCGTGCAGGTGGGGGTGGCGGAGGTAGCCGGGCGGGGTCACCCCTCCATCCTTCGACGGGGTGTCACCCCTGGCAACCGGAGAAGTCGGGAACCGGTCTGGACCATTGACAGCGCACTGGCCGATCCACTTCAGTGGTCTAGTCCAACTTGGGTGCCAGGCCGGGCCGTTCCTCCCCCACTGGCGCGTGCTCCGGCGTGCCCTCGGACGTCCCCCACGACCACGCCACCGCAGGAGCACCCACATGCTCAGAACCGGTTACCCGCCCCCTCGCCTCCGGGCGCTCCGGACCCGGCCCCGCGGCCGTGCCGCGCTCGCCGCCGGCACCGCCTCCGCCGTCGCCGCCGCCACCCTGGTCGGCGTCACCCTGGGCCTGGCGCCCGCCGCCTCGGCCGGGGAGTTCCTGGTCAACGGCGGCTTCGAGTCCGGCTCGCTCGGCCCCTGGAACTGCTCCGGAGGCTCCGGCAGCGTCGTCACCGGCCCGGTGCACGGCGGCGGCCACGCGCTCGCCGCCGCGGCCACCGCGGGCGACACCGCCCAGTGCGCCCAGACCGTCGCCGTCGCGCCCGGCACCACGTACACGCTCAGCGCCTGGGTCAACGGCTCGTACGTCTACCTGGGTGTCGACGGCGGCGGCCCGAGCACCTGGACCCCCGGCACCGGCGGCGCCTACCAGAAGCTCAGCGTCAGCTTCACCACCGGAGCCACCCAGACCAGTGCGACCGTCTACACCCATGGCTGGTACGGGCAGGGCACCTACTACGCGGACGACGTCTCGCTGGACGGCCCGGGCGCCCCCAGCCCGACCCCGACCCCGACGTCCACGCCGACACCGACCGGCACCCCGACCTCCACGCCCAGCGGCACCCCGACAGGGACCCCCACGGGGACCCCGACCGGCACCCCCTCCGGCAACCACACCCTGGTCGGCTACCTCCACGCCGGCTTCGCCAACGGCGCCGGATACACCCGGATGGCCGACGTCCCCAGCTCCTGGGACATCATCGACCTCTCCTTCGGCGAGCCCACCTCCCCGACCTCCGGCGACATCCGCTTCAACCGCTGCTCGGCCACCGACTGCCCGACCGTCGAGTCCGACGCCGACTTCAAGGCCGCCGTCGCCGCCAAGCGCGCCCAGGGCAAGAAGGTGCTGATCTCGATCGGCGGCCAGAACGGCCAGGTGCAGCTGACCACCACCGCCGCCCGGGACACCTTCGTCAGCTCGGTCTCGGCGATCATCGACAAGTGGGGCCTGGACGGCCTGGACATCGACTTCGAGGGCCACTCGCTGTCCCTGGACACCGGCGACACCGACTTCAAGAACCCGAAGAGCGCGGTCATCGTCAACCTGATCTCAGCGCTGAAGACGCTCAAGGCCAAGTACGGCCCGGGCTTCGTGCTGACCATGGCGCCGGAGACCTTCTTCGTCCAACTCGGCTACCAGTACTACGGATCCGGCCCCTGGGGCGGCCAGGACCCGCGCGCCGGGGCGTACCTGCCGGTCATCTACGCGCTGCGCGACGACCTCACCCTGCTGCACGTCCAGGACTACAACTCCGGCTCCGTCATGGGCCTGGACAACCAGTACCACTCGATGGGAGGCGCCGACTTCCACGTCGCGATGACCGACCTGCTGCTCAAGGGCTTCCCGGTGGCGGGCAACGCCAACAACGTGTTCCCGCCGCTGCCCGCCTCGAAGGTCGCCATCGGCATGCCGGCCACCACCAACGCGGGCAACGGCTACGTCGCTCCGGCCGAGGTGGACAAGGCGCTGGACTGCCTCACCAGGCTGGCCAACTGCGGGACGTACGTGCCGCGTTCGGGGGCCCAGCCGAACCTGGCCGGGCTGATGACCTGGTCGATCAACTGGGACCAGTTCGGCGGGCGGGAGTTCTCCAAGAACTTCGACGGCTACTTCCGCCGCTGACCCGGCCGCCGGGGGGCCGTGCTTGAACCTGACACCTGTGTGAGGTCCGAGCATGGCCCCCATGGCGACCACACGGCTCACGACCCCGGTACCCCGCAAGCCCTTTCCGCTCCCGGCCCTGCTCGCCCTGGCCACCGCGGTCTTCATCACCGCGCTCACCGAGACGCTGCCGGCCGGCGTCCTGACCGGGATGAGCGGCGCCCTCGGCGTCGGCGAGTCCGCCACCGGGCAGACCGTCACCGCCTACGCGATCGGCACCGCCGCCACCGCGATCCCGCTCACCGCCGCCACCGCGGGCTGGGGCCGCAAGCGGCTGCTGCTCACCGCGATGGCCGGCTTCGCGCTGGCCAACACCGTCACCGCGGCCTCCACCAGCTACCCCCTCACCCTGGCCGCCCGCTTCCTCGCGGGCGTCGCGGCCGGCCTGGCCTGGGCGCTGCTGGCCGGGTACGCGCGCCGGTTGGTGCCGGCCGAGCAGCAGGGCCGGGCCATGGCGGTGGCGATGGCGGGCGTGCCGGTGGCGCTGTCCCTGGGAGTGCCGATCGGCACCTTCCTCGGCCAGGTGCTCGCCTGGTGGGTGCCCTTCCTGGCCATGACGGCACTGGCGCTCGGCGTGATCGGCTGGATAGCGGCCCTGCTTCCCGAGCAGCCGGGACGGCCGGAGGGCCGGCGCGCCCCGGTCCGCGGCGCGCTCGGCGTCCCCGGCGTGGTGCCGGTGCTCTCCGTGACGGTGCTGTTCGTACTCGCCCACACCATCCTGTTCACCTACGTCACGCCCTTCCTCGACCGGGCCGGTCTCGGCGGCTCGGCCGACTCCGTGCTGCTCGTCTTCGGACTGGCCTCGCTCGCGGGCATCTGGTTCGTCGGCGCCCACATCCACCGCCGGCTGCGGCAGTTGACGATCGGCGGCGCGCTGCTGGTCGCGGTGACCGCGACCCTCCTCGGCCTCGGGTCGCACAGCGCGCCGCTGGTGTACCCGGCCGCCCTGCTCTGGGGCCTGGGCTGGGGCGGCGTGCCGACCCTGCTGCAGACCGCCGTCGGCGACGCGGGCGGCGAACGGGCGGACGCCGCCCAGGCGATGCTGGTCACCCTGTGGAACGCCGCGATGGCGGGCGGCGGGCTGGTCGGCGGCCTGGTGCTCGGCCGGCTCGGCACCGGCGCCCTGCCCTGGACGGTGCTCGCCCTGCTGCTGCCCGTCCTCGCGGTGGCCCTCGCCGCCCGCCGTCACGGTTTCCCGGCCGTGCGCCGTCAGCCCTGAAGCAGCCGGTGCGCCCCCGCGACGACCTCCGGGGACGCCTTCGCCAGCGAACCGGCCGCGTACGGCGGCTGGGGGTCGTACTCGATGAGCAGCTGGATCGCCTGCGCGGTCTCGTCCCCGGCGATCAGGCCGGTCAGCGTCAGCGCGAGATCGATCCCGGCCGAGACCCCGGCCGCGGTGGCGTACTTGCCGTCGACCACGATCCGCTCGGTGCCGGTCGGCTCGGCGCCGAACCGGGGCAGCTGGTCCAGCACGCCCCAGTGGCTGGTGGCCCGGCGGCCCTTGAGCAGTCCGGCGGCGCCCAGCAGCAGCGAGCCGGAGCAGACGGAGGTGGTCCAGGTGGTGGTCGCGTCGATCCGGCGCACCCAGTCGAGCACCGCCCCGTCGCTCAGCTGCGCCCCGGTGCCGGGCCCGCCGGGCACCAGCAGCAGATCGGCCGAGTCCACCTCGTCGAGGGCAGCGTCCGCGGTGATCGCCAGGCTGGTCAGGTCGTTGCGGACCGGCCCGCGCCCGGCGGCGGTGAACACCACCTCGGCGCCGGGGATCCGGGACAGCACCTCGTACGGGCCGACCGCGTCCAGGGTGGTGAAGTCGGGGTAGAGCAGGACGGCGATGCGCATCAGTGACCTCCAGCGGGTGCGGAACGGAAGCGGCGTCGGTACTCGGCGGGCGGGGCGGCCAGGGACCGGACGAAGGCGCGCCGCATCGCCTCCGGGGTGCCGTAGCCGCAGGAGCGGGCGATCTCCTCGATGCCGTCGTCGGTGTCCTCCAGCAGCCGCCGGGCGGCCTCCAGCCGGACCCCGTCCACGTACCGGCCCGGGGGCACCCCCACCTCGGCGGCGAAGGCCCGGGCGAAGTGCCGCGGCGACAGCGCCGACCGGTGGGCCAGCGCCTCGACCGACAGGTCGGCCTCCGGGTGCTCGGCGATCCACCGCTGGACCTCGCGCAGCGGCTGCCGGGCCGCCACCTGGGCGGCCAGCTGGGTGCTGAACTGGGCCTGGTTGCCCGGCCGGCGCAGGAAGACCACCAGGTGACGGGCGATCAGCAGCGCGGCCTCCCGGCCGAAGTCCTCCTCGACCAGGGCCAGCGCCAGGTCGATCCCGGCGGTGACCCCGGCCGAGGTGGCGACGTTCCCGTCCCGGACGTGGATCGGATCCGGGTCGACGGTCACGTCCGGGAACCGCCGGGCCAGCTCCTCGCAGAACGCCCAGTGGGTGGTCACCCGACGGCCGGACAGCAGTCCGGCCTCGGCGAGCAGGAAGGCCCCGGTGCACACCGACACCACCCGCTCGGCCCCGTCGGCCAGCTCCCGGATCCGTCGGACCAGGACGTCCTCCCGGTCCTCCGACGGCACCCCGCCGGGAACCAGCAGGGTGTGCACCGGGCCGACCCCGGCCAGGTCCGCGTCCGGCAACAGCCGCAGCCCGCTGCAGCTTCGCACCGGCCGGCCGCCGGGCGAGGCCGTGGTCACCTCGTACGCGCCCGGCTGCCGGGCGGCCGCGCCCGCCCCCGCGAACACCTCCACCGGGCCGGTGACGTCCAGGCTCTGCACGCCGTCGTAGAGGACGACGACCACGCTGCGCGCTCTTATGCGGTCAGCCTGTCAGCGGGCCGGGGTGGCAGCAATGACCTGTTTCCCACCTTTTCTGCCACCGCGTGACGGGGGAACGCCGGAACGCCGAGAGGCCCCTCGCTCTCGCGAAGGGCCTCTCGGCTGTCTGTGCGCCGCCAGGGACTCGAACCCCGGACCCGCTGATTAAGAGTCAGCTGCTCTAACCAACTGAGCTAGCGGCGCCTGCTGACGTGGAGAACATTACCTGGTCAGCGGCCGAAACACACAATCGGCCAGGCGGCCCCGGCGGGCTCAGGCGGTGAGCACCACCTTGCCCCGGACGTGACCGGTCCCGACCAGTCGGTGCGCCTCCTCGGCCTTCTCCAGCGGCAGCGCCTCGGCGACCTCCAGCCGCAGCCCGCCCGACTCCCACAGCCGCACCAGCTCGGCCAGCCGCCCGGCCGTGCGCGGCCCCCGCAGCCCCCGGACGCCCAGCCGCTCGGCCTCCGGGTAGTCGACCACGGTGCCGATCCGGTCCCGGTCGGCGACCAGTTCGACGGAGGCCGCCAGGGCGCCCCGCCCGGCCGCGTCGAAGGCCGCGTCCACTCCCTGCGGGGCGACCGCCCGGACCCGCTCGACCAGGCCCTCGCCGTACGTGACCGGGACGGCGCCCAGCTCCCGCAGGTAGCCGTGGTTGCGCTCGCTCGCGGTGCCGATCACGGTGGCGCCCCAGGCCCGGGCGAGCTGGACGGCGACGGTGCCGACCCCGCCGGCGGCGCCGTGCACCAGCACGGTGTCGCCGGGGCCGACCCCGAGCAGGGTGAGCGCCACGTGGGCGGTCTGGCCGGAGGCGGAGAGCGCGCCGGCCTGCTCCCAGGGCATCCCGGCGGGCTTGGCCACCAGCTGGGCGACGTCCACCGTGACCAGCTCGGCCTGGCACCCCAGCACCCGGAAGCCCAGCACCTCGTCGCCGACCCGCCACGCGTCGACACCCGGCCCGAGCCGGTCCACCACCCCGGCGAACTCGTTGCCGAGGACGAACGGCGGCTCGGCCGCCACCCCCGGCGGACGGAAGCCCTCCCGGATCGCGAGGTCCACCGGCTGCACCCCGGCGGCGTACACCCGCACCCGGACCTCGCCCGGGCCGGGCTCGGGGTCCGGCACCTCGGTGACCCGCAGGACCTCCGGACCGCCGGGCCTCGGTACGGTGACCGCCTTCATGGGGTGCTCCTCTCGCTGCTCCGCCGTCTCGTCGGCTCGCGGTGTCGCCGGCTCGCGGTATCGCCGTTGAGCGGCATCGCCGCCTCGCCGCACCGCCGCACCGGCCGTTCGAACGCTCCCGATCCTCGAACCTGAAGTGCGCTTGAGGTCAAGCGCCCGTTCGGCGTGTCTTCACCTATGGGCGCATTGTCAGATTTATCCTGGGCGGCGCTCAGCCGACCGTCGCCGGTCCACCGCCGGCTCCGCCGTCGAACCGCCGTCGATCCGCCCTCGATCCGCCGCCGATCCGCCGTCGAGAGGAACCTCCCCGTGGGCCAGCTGCCCCTGTTCTTCCTGGTGCTGCTCGCCTCCGTGGTGACCATGCCACTCGCCCGCAGGACAGGCGTGCCGCAACCGGTCCTGATGACCCTGCTCGGCATCGTCATGGCGCTCGTCCCGCAGATCCCGGACGTCAAGATCGATCCCGAGCTGATCCTCCCGCTGGTCCTGCCGCCGCTGATCTTCGCCGTCGCCCGGCGTTCCTCCGTCCGCTACTTCAAGGCCAACGCCCGCTCGATCCTGCTGCTGGCCGTCGCCCTGGTGGTGGTCACCACGATCGCCGTGGCAGCCACCGTGCACTGGCTGCTGCCCGCGCTGCCGCTGGCTGCCGCGATCGCGGTCGGCGCGCTGGTCTCCCCGCCCGACCCGGTGGCCGCCGTCGCGGTGGCCGGCAGCATCGGGCTGCCCCGGCGGCTGGTGGCGATCCTGGAGAGCGAGGGCCTGTTCAACGACGTCACCGCGATCGTCATCTACTCGCTGGCCATCGAGGCGATGTTCAGCGGCGACTTCTCGGTCGGCGACGCCGCCCTGCGCTTCGTGCTGTCCGCGGTGCTCGCCGTGGTCGTCGGCGTCGGGCTCGGATGGGTGAACGCCCGGCTCGCCGAACGCCTGGACGACCCGACCCAGCAGGTGGCGCTCAACCTGCTGTTGCCCTTCGCCGCCTACACCCTCGCCGAGGAGATCCACGGCTCCGGCGTGCTCGCGGTGGTGATCTGCGCGCTGTACCTCGCCGAGCGGGCCGCCGACGCCGACGCCGTCTCCTACCGGCTGGTCGGCAACGCCTTCTGGGAGGTGGTCGAGATCCTGATCACCGGCGTCGCCTTCGGCCTGATCGGCCTGGAGCTGGCCACCGTGCTCAAGGAGGCCGGCCGCGGCTGGACCGGCTTCCTCGGCGACGCCGCCGTGGTCATCGCGGTCGTGGTGCTGGTCCGGCTGCTCTGGCTGCTGCCGGCCGGCTGGCTCTCGAAGAAGCTGCGCAAGGACGACGAAGAGGACACCCCGTTCAGCTGGAAGGAGAGCGTGATCCTCTGGTGGTCCGGCATGCGCGGCGTGGCCACCGTCGCCCTGGCCCTCGCCGTCCCGCTCACCCTGCACTCCGGCGCGGACTTCCCGGAGCGCGGCCGGCTGGTCTTCATCGCCTTCAGCGTGGTGCTGTTCACCCTGCTGGTCCAGGGCCTGACCCTGCCCTGGCTGGCCAAGCGCCTCCAGCTGGACATCGACCAGGACCGGCACGAGCAGGCCCTGCGCGAACTCTGGTGGCGGGCCGCCAAGGCCGGGCTCAAGCGGCTCGGCGAACTGGAGGAACAGGACCGGCTGCCCGCCGAGGTCGCCGACCGCCTGCGGGACCGTCAGCACGACCGGCTGGCCCGGCTCTGCCCGGAGAACTACGCCGAGGAGGAGGCCGCCGAGGCGAAGCAGCGGCTCGCCCAGTGGCGGACCGCGGCGGAGGTCGAGCAGGAGATGATCGCCGCCTCCCGGCGCGAGATGCTCACCGCCCGCAGCGAACTCGGCGCCGACCCGGAACTGGTCGACCAGGTGCTGCGCGGGCTGGACCTGCGCTCGGAACGGAAGTGACGGGAACGACGAAGTGACGGGCAGCCGGAAGCGGCGGAAACGCCGGAGTGACGACCAGGCGGAAGTGACGGGCAGTCCGCGCGCGCCGCTCGGAATGTGCGCGACCCCCTCCGGGGTTGCATAGGCTGAACCCGGGCAGGCCGTCAACGGAGTCGGCGCACCACCAGTACCGCCACGACCTCGCGAAGCCGCTCGATGATGACCGGCCTCACGCCTGGCCCTGCCGGTTTCTGCACCCAGATGAATCGAGGACCCACCGATGTCGGAGACCCGCGCCGACGCCCGCACCCCGCTCGACCGCACCCCGCAGTGGGCCGCGCTGGCCAAGCACCGGGCCGAGCTGGGCGAGACCCACCTGCGCGAGCTGTTCGCCGCCGACCCCGAGCGCGGCCGCACCCACACCCTGCAGGTCGGCGACCTGTACGTGGACTACGCCAAGCACCTGGTCACCGACGAGACGCTGGAGCTGCTGCGCGACCTCGCCGCCGCCACCGGCGTCGCCGAGCTGCGGGACGCCATGTTCCGCGGCGAGAAGATCAACATCACCGAGCGGCGCGCCGTCCTGCACACCGCGCTGCGCGCCCCGCGCGACGCCGTGATCGAGGTCGACGGCGTCAACGTCGTCCCTGGCGTGCACGCGGTCCTGGACAAGATGGCCGCCTTCGCCGACCGGGTCCGCAGCGGCGAGTGGAAGGGCCACACCGGCAAGCCGATCCGCACCGTGGTCAACATCGGCATCGGCGGCTCGGACCTCGGCCCGGCGATGGCCTACGAGGTGCTCCGCCCGTACACCAAGCGCGACCTGGACGTCCGCTTCGTGTCCAACGTGGACGGCGCCGACCTGCACGAGGCGGTCCGCGACCTCGACCCGGCCGAGACGCTGTTCATCGTCGCCTCGAAGACCTTCACCACCATCGAGACCATCACCAATGCGATCTCCGCGCGGTCCTGGCTGCTCGACGGCCTGGGCGCCGGCACCGAGGCGGTGGCCAAGCACTTCGTCGCGCTGTCCACCAACGCCCAGGGCGTGAAGGACTTCGGCATCGACACCGCCAACATGTTCGAGTTCTGGGACTGGGTCGGCGGCCGCTACTCCTACGACTCGGCGATCGGTCTCTCGCTGATGATCGCCATCGGCCCGGACGCCTTCCGCGAGATGCTGGACGGCTTCCACCTGGTCGACGAGCACTTCCGCACCGCCCCTCCGGAGCGGAACGTCCCGCTGCTGCTCGGCCTGCTGGGCGTCTGGTACGGCGCGTTCTTCGACGCCCAGGCGCACGCGGTGCTGCCCTACTCGCACTACCTGTCCAAGTTCACCGCCTACCTCCAGCAGCTGGACATGGAGTCCAACGGCAAGTCGGTGACCCGCGACGGCACCCCGGTCGGCTGGCAGACCGGCCCGGTGGTCTGGGGCACCCCCGGCACCAACGGCCAGCACGCCTACTACCAGCTGCTGCACCAGGGCACCAAGGTGATCCCGGCCGACTTCATCGGCTTCGCCAAGCCGGTCGCCGACCTGCTCCCCGGCCTGGTCGCCCAGCACGACCTGCTGCTGGCCAACTTCTTCGCCCAGACCCAGGCACTGGCCTTCGGCAAGACCCCGGAGGAGGTCGCCGCCGAGGGCGTGCCGGCCGAGCTCGTCCCGCACAAGACCTTCAAGGGCAACCACCCGACCACCACCATCCTGGCCGCCGAGCTCACCCCCTCGGTGCTGGGCCAGCTGGTCGCGCTGTACGAGCACAAGGTGTTCGTCCAGGGCGCGGTCTGGAACATCGACTCCTTCGACCAGTGGGGCGTCGAGCTGGGCAAGGTGCTCGCCAAGCGGATCGAGCCGGTGCTGCTCACCGGCGAGGGCGGCGAGCAGCTGGACAGCTCCACCGCCGAGCTGGTCGCCCGCTACCGCTCGCTGCGCGGCCGCTGAGCGCCGACCGGGCCGTTCGCTCCGGCGGGCGGCCCGGTCCGTTCCGGACGCGAACGCGGTCGGACGAGTCCGGACGCATTCGGGCGAAACGCCGGAAGGCCCTCCGCTCTCGCGAAGGGCCTTCCGGCTGTCTGTGCGCCGCCAGGGACTCGAACCCCGGACCCGCTGATTAAGAGTCAGCTGCTCTAACCAACTGAGCTAGCGGCGCCTGCTGACAGAGAAGACTCTAGCAGCGGCCCGCGTCCGAGCCAAAATCGAATACCGGTAGCCCCCCGTTCACCCGCCCGTCACGACGACCGGCTCGGCCGGGACGCCCGCGCCGGGCTCGCGCGCCGCCCGCACGCAGGCCCAGAGCACCACCGAGGCCCCGGGCAGCCAGGGGTCGCGTTCCTCCGGGGCGACGATCCAGCGGCCCGAGCCCCGACCGGGGGAGTCCGGGCCGTGCACCATCCGCTGCAGCGGCGGCACCGTCACCGCGTCGCCGCGGCCGTGGCAGAGCAGCGGCGGCACGGCCCGGGCCCACTCCTCCCAGGCCAGCAGCCGGCGCAGCCGGGGCGCCGCGCCGGGCTGGACGAACAGCAGGGTGCGGCCCAGGTAGCCCGCGACGGGGCCGCAGCCGGGGCCGGAGGCCCACAGTTCGTCCAGCACCCGGCGGCCGAACAGCGACGGCATGCTGATCACGTCGAAGGCCCGCCCGCAGGGCAGTACCGAGGGTGCCCACGGCCGGGCCTCCCAGAGGGCGCGCATGCTGCGCGGGTACTCGCTCGCGGAGGCGAGCCAGGCCTCTCCGGCCACGGAGACGTACTCCACCGACTGTTGCGTCCAGATGTCCACGTCCAGCAGCCTGCGCCGTGTGCCGTCCCGGTGGGGCGGAAAGCGGGGTTCGCCGGACAGGGCGGCGGGCGATCGCGTACCCTCCGCCGCTGGCATATGCCAGGGGCCGGTCCCCGCGGCGGGGTCAGTCCTCGTGACGGCGCGGCTGGAGCAGGCCGCGACCGTACTCGACCATCTTGGCGGCGTAGTCCGGGGTCCACTCCGCCCGCTCGGCGATCTCGGTGTTCGAGAGCGCGTCGAACCGGCGCGGGTCCGCGAGCTGGGCGGCGGCGACGGCCTGGAAGTCGGTGGCCCGCTCGGCGGCGGCCCGGAAGGCCAGGGCCAGTTCGGTGGAACGGCGCAGCAGCTCCGCCGGGTCGTCGATCGACTCCAGGTCGAAGAATCGTTCCGGCTCCGGTTCGGCGGACTGCGGCTCGAACAGGAGCTGCGCGGGGCGCTGGCGCCTGGTGGGCTCGGGCGTCTCGGCGGGGGAGTCGGGCATGGACGGACACCTCCGGGGTCTCGGGTGAGGGAAGGCGGGCGGGCTGCTCCGGGCCGCACCGCCCGGTTGTGGCCGTCGTCCATTGTCTCGCGGCGGCGGCCGGTAGCGGAACGGTGCGCGTGCGGGCGCTATTCCCCGGCGCGCGCCCGAGGAGTGCTCCGGGCGCCGCGCTTCCCGGTCGCATGCGAAGCGGTTGTGCCGGGTGCAGCAGTCGTCCGTCAGTCCTCACCGAACCGGGAGCACCTCCATGCGCGCACTGTCCACCGGCCTCCTGCTGGCCGCCGCTGTCCTGACCTCGACGGCCGCGGCCGCGCCGGCCTCCGCCGCCGAGACCGCCAAGGTCGTCACCGGGACGCCGAGCGGCCCGGGCGGCGTCTCGACCGCGACCTGCCCGGCCGGCACCCACCTGACCGGCGGCGGCTACCGGCTCCAGCCCGACGCGAGCGGACCGGTGCGCGCCAGCGGGCCGACCGCCGACGCGACCGGGTGGAGCGCCCAGGCCGAGCACGGGTCCGTGGTCGCCTATGCGGTGTGCGAGACCGAGGACTGACCGCTAGCGCAGGTGCACCCGGTGGCCGCTCAGGTGCTGGAGGACCTGGTGGTTGGCCTCCCAGCCCTCGGAAAACAGCTTGACCATGGTGATAGCGTCGAGGGCAGGAGACCAGGGAGAGAACGACATGCCACACCAGCCGCACCCGGGCACGCGGGTCCTGAGGATGCGCCGCATCAGCCGGGACTCCGAGGACAGCTCTGCCCTGGTCCGCCAGGCCGAGGCTCAGGGCGCCGCCATGACGGCAGGTAGGTACGTCTCCGCCGGGGAAGTAGAGGACTCGTTCGTCTCGGGTGCCATCAGCCCGGAGGACCGGCCGAACCTCGGGAAGTGGATGCGTGAACCGCTCTGGTACGAGTGGGACGCCATCATGGTGACCTCGCTCGACCGCATCACCCGCAACCAGACCCACTGGGAGCTGTTCGCGGACAAGTGCTACCAGGGCGGGAAGGACATCATTTGCTTGGATGACCCCTCACTGGACATCAGGCCCGGCAACGGCCGGATGATCGCCTACATCAAGGCCACCCAGGCTCAGGAGTACAGGGAAGCCATCGTGCAGAAGCGCCGGGACCAGACTCGGTACTACCGTGACGAATCCCTTTGGGGCGGCGGGACATGGCCGTTCGGCTACCGCGCGGTCCTGGCGGAGCACAACGGCCGCCAGCGCTTCAAGCTCATCATCGACCCCGTCACCGGTCCTCTCGTCCGGGAGGCCTACGAGCGGATCGTGGGGGAGGGCTGGACCATGGGGCGACTGTGCAGCGATTGGAACAGCCGTGGGGTCCTGACCTCCCAGGACCACCAGCGGAGCGTGAACGCCGCTGAGGGCAAGGCCGGCGTGAAGTACGAGATCAAGGGGTCGAAGTGGCTCACCTCGACCTTGAGCAAGCTCCTGAAGAAGCCGGTGCTGAAGGGGATCGCGATGCACAAGGGCGAGCCGCTGCTGAGGGATGGCATCCCGGTCCGGTGGGCCGATCCGATCCTGACCGATGAGGAGTTCGACCAGTTGCAGGCGACGGTCACGGAGCTGGGCAAGTTCCGGGCCGGGATCAAGTCGAATGCTTCCCCAGCGGCAGGAGTCTTCTTCTGCCCGTGCGGCAAGAAGATGTACGAGAACAGCTCGAACACCACGCTGGCCAGCGGTGAGCCGAAGCGGCACGAGTACTTCCGCTGCTCCTCGTGGTCCAACGGGACGCCTTGCCCGTTCTCGGTCTCGTGGCCGCAGAGCTTCCTCTACAGCGTCGCGGAGCACGGCTTCCTGACCACAGTTGGCGGGGAGGAGATAACAGAGCGGATATATGTGCCGGGAAAGGACAACCGGAGGCAGATCAAGGAACTGGAGGGTGCTATTGAAAACCTCTCCAACTCCATCGCTCTGGCTACGTCGCCGGTTGTCATCGAGACCGTCACCAAGACCATGGAGCGCCACGCGGCTACCCTCGAAACCCTCAGGGCCGAACCTTTTGTCCCGGGCCGGTGGGAGGTGCGCGGGACCGGACAGACCTACGCTGCCAAGTGGGCTCGAATGGATGGCTGGAAGGAACGCGGACCCTTCCTCCGGCAGGCCGGATTCAGGATCTTTGTGTGGGGTCACCCGAAGAAGAAGGATCAGGGTGCTGCCGTGTACGTCATCCCGCCGAAGGACATCGCGTTGAAGGCCAACACGGGAGACGGACCAGCGATCGAGCCAACTGACCAGCAGAGTTGGGATCTGGCAGCCCTGAAGATCTTCGGCGAGATTCTTGATTCGGAGATCAAGGGCATAGAGGGCGCACCTGAGAGCAGTACCAACTGAGAGTAGGCCGCGCGCGATCCCATAACTTCATAGCATCAGCCCCCGAGGCGACTCGGGGGCTTTTCATTTCCCAGAGTTAGTTAGGAGATTGATGAGCTACCACTTCGCCAAGCTCTACCGACCCAAGCGTCGAAACCCGGCCATCGGTGATCCGGGGCTTCAGCTCCACCTCAAGCTCTTCCTCCTAGCGATGGACCGCATGCAACGGGGTGGGCACGCCCCACTGGGCTCTGGTGAGCTGCAACTGATCTTGACTCGGGAGGATGGCCGGCCGTACACCGCAGGCCGGTACTCGCAGGCCTTGACGGCCCTCAAGGACGCCGGACTGCTCGCCCCGTCTGCCTCGGCTCGGTGCCTGCTGGTGCCCAACACGGTGGCCAGCATGGACGCGCCGTCCCGGCGGAAGCGGGAGGAGTGTGCGACCCACGGCCACAACATCCCATGGGACGGCGAGGCCAACGACTGGCTGCACCCGACGCCAGAGCAGGCGCGAAAGGCAGAGAACGAGGCGGACAACGTCAGCCGGGACGGTTCGGCCTTCAGTTTTGCAGACTGGGCCCGGGGTCTCCGAGAGCAGCCGCGGTTTAACGAAACTGATACCTCGGCCGCTCAACTCCAAGGCTGACTACCACGGCCCTTCTTAACAGTGGGGTTCTTGCCTGGGCCGAGTGAGCGAGGCCCAGGAACTTCTAGTAGCTACTCCAGTAGGGCCGCCTTCAAGGGGCGGCCTTTCTAGAGTCTCTTGTGACTTAGATCTCTCCTCTGGCCCCACTGTCCGAGAGTGGGGCTGTTTGACACATACATCTTCAGTAGAGAAGAAGTTTTTTCAACTGAGCTTTAGAGGGCTGAACCCGGGTGGGTCTGGCGCGCGGGCTCAGGCATCGACCCTGGCTTTCTCATCTTGGAGGTCAGGGCTCCTAATCTCTCCTCGCATCTAGAGAATCGTTTCTTCTCACTGTCACTCCCGGCCTGCGTGGCCGGGCTTTTTTGTTGCCTATCACCGTGCATGAGTGCACGAGATGATCGGAGGTCATCATGTTTGATCGTCACTTTTTCACTGCCCGCCGAATCGTTCTGGGCCTGTCTGTTGAGGACCTGGCCGATGAGATGGTCATTGCGGCATCGACTATTCGCCGGTGGGAGTCCGGCGAGACCTGTCCGAGCCTCCGCATGCTCGTCATCGCTAGTCGCCACCTCTGCACTCCGCTGCTGTCTCTCATCAAGGACGAGAACACCGAGGAGCGACGTAAGGCCGAAGCCGTGGCTGGGCTACTGCGTGAGGACATCGCCAGCGCGGCCTAGGCCGAGAGCTTCCCCGTCTCGACGCATCACTAATTGAGGAGATTCCTTTGACTGTTTTCGCCTATCAGGCCCCGGCATCCCACACCTTCGTGCCAGAGGTTTGGGATGCCGAACTTCTCGTCCAGTTCGATCCACTTCTCGTGTGGGCATCTCCCATTGTCTCGAACAACAAGTACGAGGGGACCATCGCGAAGGCTGGCGATGTGGTCCACATCAACTCGCTCGTTCGCCCGTCCATCGGGGATTACAAGCTCCCAGATGGCATGACTGCTCAGCGCCCAGAAATGGTTGACCAAAATCTCTACATTACCGAGGGCAAATATCTTCAGCTTTTGATCGAGAACGCGGAGCACGTGCAGGCGATCGGCGACATGGCGTCGCCGATCAATCAGCAGATGATCCGCTCTCTCGCCCGTGCAGCCGACACTTTCATGGGAGGGATCGTCTCGGCCGGGGCTACCGCGCTGCCGAACGTAAAGGCGGCCCCTGGAAGCGTCGCTCAGGGCCTCTACGGCGCCATCCTGGACATGATGCTTGCGCTGGATCAGAACGACGTTCCTGACGGCCGTTACGTGGTCGTCTCGCCTAAGGTGAAGCGGTACCTGATCGAGCATCCGGCCATTGCCAACGCTGCGGCCTATGGGGATGCGGGCGTCACCGCCAACGGTGTGGTGGCTCGCCTGGCAGGGTTCACGGTGCTGTCCACCACGGCCATGCCTGCGGGCGCCGACATTATTGCCGGGCACCCGGACTTCGCTACATTCGCGTCCCAGTTCACCGGTTTTAGGAGCGGCCAGAGCGAGCACTATCGGGCGGACTATGTGGACACGTTGCATCTGTACGGCGGGAAGATCGTCCGCTATCCAGGCCATGACGTGCAGAAGCCGGACCACACCTTTGACGAGAGTCTTCCAAGCAAGGGAATCGTCAAGGCCGCCGTCGAGTGGCCTACTTCCTGATCTACTCCTTTCGGGCCCTCGCCTTCTCGGCGGGGGCCCGCTTTTTTGCTTTGAGAACCGGCACAGTATGTGTCCAGCAACTTCATTCCGGACATCCCAGCCTTATTTGAGGTACAGATCACACATGGGGACGGGTATCCGGGCTATTTCCGACCCTCGGAAGCCCTGTGTGGCCTGTAAATTCCACAGTTGCCCTCAATCTGCCCCTGTCGGGGCTGGCCGGCCGGAAGATTCAAAACCCGTACACGGTCGAAGGACGGCACCCCCGGTGGGTCCTATCTCTTTCGAATAAGGCATTACCCCCATATGTATTTACCGTTCAGTTACATAGAAGAAATGCATCCGTGATGCATGACGGGGCTTCTCCGGGGTTTTTAGTGGGAGGATGGAGACGTTCGCCGGTCGGGCCGGTGGGCGGGAATGGCAGCCGTAAGAAGCGACGCTCCGGCTGAACCACTGGCACTCTCTCCACTAAGGAACGAAAAAAGCCATGCGCACGACTGTCTTGGTGCCCGTTGAGAAGACGTTCTGTGATGCCCACATTGCCCGTGATGGCAGTGAGGAAGAGGCCACCGAGTCTCTGGCCATTGGTGGTCACGCATGGGATCTGTGCTTGGAGCACAGCGTTGTCTTCACTCGGTACCTAATGGATGCGCTGGGCGTTCCTGGTGAGGCTGCGACCGTGCCGGTTGCTGCTGAGCCGCCCGTGGCGGAGGCCGAGCATTACGACCAGGACGACACCGAAGACGACGTGACCGAGGCTGAGCCGGAGGTCCGTCCCACGGTGATGGTGTCCGGCGAGATTCCCGGGTACGAGTGGGACGACGCGCGGGAAGCCGTCCGCCGCATGGGCTACGAAGTGGTCGGAAGGGCGGACGCCAACACCGTTCTGATCATCTGCGGTGAGGGTGCGGAGCGGGCAACTAAGAAGCTGCAAGACGCAGTTGAGTTCAGCATCCCGTGCTTCGATGCGACCAAGCCGGGTGCCTTCCGAGATGCCGTGTGCGCCGGACGGTTCAAGGGCGGTGACCCGCTTCCCGAACCGGTGAGGAAGGACGCTCAGGCCGTCCGGGAGGACAAGGCCAAGGCGGCTCAGGCCATCCGCGAGTGGGCTGCGGCCAACGGGGTGACCGTCCGGTCCAAGGGGCGCATACCTGTTTCCGTGGTCGAGGCCTACCAGCGCGCTACCCGCCAAGCGGCGTGACCGGCGGTATGAACCTGGGTGGCCGGGGTCGGCCCGGCCACCCGATCCCAACCAGTCTCAGGAGAAGAGAAGTTGAGCACCATCACCCTGTACGGGCCCATCGGTCGGGCCGTTGAGAAGGTCAGCCCGTACGTCGAGTGCGATCCGGTCGGTATCTACGTAGCCGCTCTGAGCATGTGGTCTGCGGCCATCGGCCAGACGGTGAAGGTGTCCAGCCGGGGCAACGCCCGTCCGGCACTCGTGTGGAGTGCGTTGATTGGAGGCACTGGCAAGGGTAAGGGCACTGCGCTCCGGTCGGCGCAGCACATCATGAAGCCTGCCCTTGGCCGCTTCCTGGAGACGCACACCACCTCCGGCATCACGTCCGGTGCATCTCTGGTCAACTACCTTGCTGAGCAGGTGGAGGCCACGGAGGAGACCGAGGCCGGACGTGACGTCCGGGCCCTGGTGATCGAAGAAGAATGGTCGGAGGTCCTGAGGCGAGTTCGCCGGGACACCTCGTTCACCGCCAAGCTTCGGAGTGCATGGGACGGCGCTCCGATCCGGAACACGACCAAGGCCGAGGCTCAGAGCGTCGAAGACCCGGCGGTCGTCTTCCACGCGCACATCACCCCCTCCGACTGGACCAAGTACATCGGCCCGACCGAAGCGGCCGGAGGCAGCTACAACCGGATCATGCCCTTTGCTCTGGCGTCCGTACCGATGCTGGATGACGACGGCGCGACCCTGCCGGACGTGAACGGCTGGGATCTCACTCAGGCCTACTACTGGGCCGCCGATGCTAGGCGCGTGATCAGCCTCGGAGAGGACGCCCGGCCGCTCTGGAAGACCGTGAGGCGGTATGCCCGGATCGTGTCGGAGAACCTTCCTGAGGCACAGGCTGTGTACGTCGAGCGGACGGCCGAACAAACCATCCGGGTAGCGGCCTGCCTGGCTGCCTCGGAACAGTCTGAGGTGATCGACCACGCCTGTCTGTCCGCCGCCTTCTCCCTCGTGCGCTACAGCGTCCGCTGCGCGGTGAGCATCACCGGCGGCGCGGCGGGAACGGCCAAACCCGCCCGCCGGGTGCCGACGCTGGCGGAGAAGGTCCGGGCCCGGATCGAGATGCACGGGGGCAAGGCGAAGTCCTCCGAACTGCTGCCCTACGTGGGTGCCTCCGCCGATGAGGTCAAGGCACTGCCCGGGGTGAAGGTCACTCTCGACCGCTCCGGCCTCGGCCGCCCGGCCACGGTCTACACCCTTGCCGAGGAGGACGCCGGTCACGCTCCGCTCAGCCGGCCGCGAACCCAGCGTGACGAACGCCCGGCCACGGTCGTCCGCATGGACACCTACCGCCCGGCCAAGACCACGCCCCCGACTCCCATGCCTGCTCCCGCCCCCCGCCCTCAGCCGGTCGCATCCGGGAACCCGTTCCTGGCGCTGCTCTGAACGCTCGAAGCAAAGCAAACCGCCCCGGCCTGCTCGGCCGGGGCGGTTCTTTCGTTTACTCAGATGCTGGGGACGGCGGTTAGACCGCGTAGAACAAGGCCGTGGCTTCCTGGATCTCCAGGACGGCAGCGGCGAAGGCCTCGGGACCGCCGCCCCACGGGTCGGTGATGCCCGAACCGAGGATTCTCACCGGTCGGTCCGGGCCGACGATGGCTTCGACCGCGAGCGCCGTTTCGTCGTCAACCGCGACCACGTCATCAGCCCACCTGAGCAGCCCCTCGTCCAGGAACCGGCCCCGGTGGCCGGTCAGGTCGTAGCCGAAGGCGGAAGCGGCCTCGATCATCAGCGGGTGCGCGGGCTTGCCCACGTGCCAGTCGCGGGTGCCCGCCGAGCGCACGTCCAGCGCGCCCCCGGACCGCTCCGCGATGATCAGGGCGGCGATCGGGGAACGGCAGTGGTTCCCCTTGCAGACCACCAGGACCCGCCTGCGCCTACTCACCGGGGTTCACTCGCTCGATCTCGAACGTGATCACGCCGAGGGCTTCCTTCTCCGGCGGGAAGATCGCGTGGATCGCCCGCAACTGCTCGGCTTCGGTCGCGTGCGGGTTGACCGCCTTCACGTCCTCGGTGCCGAACATCTCCTTGAAGGTCCTGTACGTGCCGATGCGGGTCACCTTGGTCAGGCACTCCTCACCGCGACAGGTGAAGTTGAGCAGGTCCCCGACCCTGATTCGCTTCATCGAGGCGTAGGCGACCCGGACTTCGACGGTCTTGGAGCCGTCGGCGATCAGGTCGAAGTACTCCTTGTAGATCTGGATGTTGCGGGGACGGCCATGCGCCTGGGATTGGTTCCTGGCAGGCTGGCGGGTGGTCATCAGGGCTTCCAATGCGGTCGTGGTGTAGGACCGGAAGAAGTGCCTCGGGCTGCTGAGCATCAGCTCACCGGCACCCGTCAGCGCTTCGACGTAGTCCGCTTGTGTGCCGGGCCAGGCGGCCGGGTCGAGCAGCCATTCCGCGGTGCTGCCTCCCGTCGCGTCTCCGGCGTCGGCAGAGGCGCGCAGGAGGCTCTTGGAGAGCTTCCCGCCGTCGTTGCCGAGGATCTGAGGGGTGAAGACGCGCAGCGGCACCGGAGCGGCCGGCGCCCCGATCGCGACGTGAGCGCCGTCCACCAGTTGGCAGCCGAACGCCCAGTCGCCGCCCTTCACCATCACGTGCAACGTGCCGTCGTCGGGGCGGTAGGAGCGTTCCTTGACCACGTTGCGGTACAAGGTGGAGAGGTCCAGGTACCCGCCGCCGAGCGGCGTGACGTCAGCCTCGTAACGGCCGTGCTCGTGGCACATCGCTTCGAACAGCGCCCCCGAATCGTCCAGCTCCAACAGCCGCGTGTGGTCGGCGTACTTCTGAGCCCACCCGCACGCCGGACACGGCAGCCGGATGTGAGCGGTGCCGTTGGCCGGAGCCAGCCAGAACCGGATCTGATCCAGGAACTCCAGCGTTCGCAGGAACTCGGCCCGGAACTCCGGGCTCGCCTGCTGGTCGGTGTAGCTGCTGACCCTGTACTCCACGCCTGTGCGGCTGGTCATCGCGTCCAGGAGAGGGGCGTAGTACTCGGTCACCAGGGCGCGGATGCCGTCGTCTCCGAGCTGGTGGTGATAGGTGAGCTGGTACATCCGGCCGCCATCGGTGATGGTCTCCGCCGGGGCGTTGTCCAGCGCCACGAAGTCCACGGCCGTATCGACCCCGAACTCGTCGCGGGCCCGCTCAGCGACCAGGAACGACAGGCTTTGCACCAGGTGCGTGCCGATGTGTGGACGGCCGTTGAGCTGCGTCCCGACGGTGAACTCGATCCGTTCCGTTCCGGCGTCCTGGAGGCGGGGCCGGAGCACGTCCAGTGCGTCGTCAACGGCGTTGGCCAGCACGGTGTTCGGCGACCGGAGAAGGTCGATGGTGTTCAAGTGGTGCCTCCGCTCTGCTCATGAACCGGTTGACGGCCGGTTCAGTGCTGGTGTCGGTGGCGCATGCGCTCGGCATGCTGGGCCCTGAGCCGCTCCACAACGGCGCTCACGGGGTCTGGCGTTTCCGGGGTGTGGGGCGGCTCGGCGGGCGACGAGGACTCGCCCTCTTCGGTCGGCGCGGGAAGGGCGACCGCGTCATCCACCGGTGCTCCCGGTGCGACACCGGGGGCACCTGCACCCCGGCGGCAGCGGGTACCGCACCGGCCGGGACTCCGACTGTGCCACCCGGTACTCCTTCAGGAGCGCGGCCATCTTCTGCGGACTGGCCCGCTCTCTACTCCGATGCGATCCGGCAGACTTCACGGCAGCGGACATACTGGCTCCCTCTCCTTCTCCGACGCGTAGGGACGTGGGGTAGACCGTACGAACCAAGACCAGTAGCACTCAACGAAGTTGCTCATAGTTGCTGGAACCCGTCTGAGTGAGCTTCGGTACTGTCGAACGCTTGACCTTGGGGTAGTAAGAGGGCGAAGGTCGGAGGTGACATGCGGCCGGATCATGGGAGGAGCAACATGCGGCAACACAGCAGCGACGAAGACGACTTGACCGCTACGTTCTTCTGCACGGACCCCAACTCTCAGGGCGGCGTCGAGTGCGAGACGTTCTATGAGACCGATCGTGACTCATGGATCGTGCAGCTCAAGAAGCGCGGGCCGAGGGTTCGGGATCAGCTCGTCGCCCTTGCCGATGACGAGACGTTCGGGGAGATGTCGGGGCGGACCATGGATGTGTTCGTTCGGAAGTACGTCAGGGAGCGATATGGAATTGATCTCGGCACCGCGCCGAATTGAGCTGCTGTTCGGTGAGCCCGCCCAAGAGGTCCGGAAGCTTGAGCTACGGGACTTCTATGAGGTGGACCGCCCGTTGTTCGAGGCATGGCGCTCAGGCGACCGTGGGACGGTCGAGGAGACGATGCGTGGGCACCGCGCGTTCCTGACCGGGAAGGCGGCTGCAGGATTCCCCTACCGGCGTGTGCGGGTCGTCTCCGAACCCCTTTCGGACTACCAGCGGATGGCGGTCGAGTTGGCTGACCCCGCAGAACGTCTTCGGTGGCTTCCGCGCCCGCTCGTGTCGGCGCTGCCCTTGCCGGGGAACGACTGCCTGATCCGGGATGACCTGGTGGTCTTCAACCTCATCGGAGGAGACAACCAACAGACTGACATCCAGCTCTCAACCGATCCGGACGTGGTCCGGTTCTGCAACGAGGCGTTCGAGCAAGCATGGTCGCTCGGCGTCCCCAACGGTGAGTACAAGCCGTAACGACATGTCCGACCAGGAACCATCCGAGTCCGCAAGGCGCGCTTTCGGGACTCAGCTCAAGGAACTCCGTCGGGATGCCCATCTCTCGGGTGTCGAGCTCGCGCAGCGCTGTGGCTGGCACAAGACCAAGGTGTCGAAGATCGAGCACGGGACGCAGATCCCGACCGAGGAAGACATCCGGAGATGGGCAACGGCCTGTGCCGTCGAGGGGCAGACTCCCGAACTCATCGCGATGAGTCGTGAGATCGAGCAGATGTGGACCGACTACAAGCGGTGGCACCGACCGGGGATGAAGCGTCTCCAGTTCCAAGCCATGGACTTGTACGCGAAGACCAAGCTGCTCCGGGTGTATGAGTCGCTGTTCGTCCCCGGCTTCCTACAGACGGTCGAGTATGCCAAGGCGCAGTTCACCATCCATGCCAAGCTGCACGGCCTGCCGTTGGATGACGTGGAGGAAGCGGCACAGAACCGCATGGCCCGGAAGCGGTTCCTCGGCACCGGGGCGCCGATATTCTCGTTCCTCCTGGAAGCCTCGGCGCTAACTAACAATACGGGCGGCGCTGAGGTGATGAACGGGCAACTTGACCACCTCCTGGAAGTGTCCCGGCTCCCGTACGTGTCCATCGGGATCATCCCGCAAGGTCGGCCACGGTCGCTCTACCCCGGTGAGGGCTTCTACCTGTTCGATGAGAGCTTGCTCAAGCAAGAGTTCTGGTCGGGGGCGTTCCAGACGGCCAGGCCCGAGAACATCTCGTACTTCGTCCGCGTGTTCGCCGCTCTGCGGGACCAAGCCGTGTTCGGTACTGCAGCCCGAAACGAGATCGAAGCGGCCCGTGGCCGTCTTCAAGAGACCTGACGAGCGGTGATCAGCCGACGCGCCCCGGCATGTGGATGCCGGGGCGCCGGTGCTGTTGGCCGCCCTGATCAGTGCAGTCTGACGCGGTGCTGCATCCAGTGCTCCAGTGTGGTAAAACTTGCCTCCCAGCCGTCCGGGAAGGCCACCGGGACGCCCAACTGCACCGGCTCGGTGGAGGGGTGTTCGTCCAGCAGCTCGGCGATCCCGGCCCGGGCGACCACGATGCAGGCGTGCCGGTGCCGGGAGGCGAGCACGCACAGCCGGCCGGTCTCCAGGTGGAAGGCCGTCGCGTCGGGGCGCCCGGAGAGGGGATGGAGCACCACGGTGACGTCGTACTCCCGGCCCTGCAGCCGGTTGGCGGTGTCCACCGTGACGGCCGGCCCGGTCGTGCCGTCCACCGGTACGCCCACCTTGAGCAGGGCCGCCCGGACGGCCGCCGCCTGGTCCCGGTGCGCCGTTCCGACGGCGATCCGGTCCGCGGTGAGCGGGGCTTCGCCCTGCTCGGACCGCGCGGTCAGCCCGCGCTCCAGCAACCGCCGGACGGTGGCCGCGACGGCCGACACCGCCTGCGGGTCGGTCCGTACGGTGTGCCGGGCGGGCAGCTCCAGCAGCGCCCAGCCGTGCTCGGCCGCCCGGTCGATCACCGCGTCCAGCGCCGAACCGTCCGGGCGGACGGCCGGGGTCAGCCCGCGGTCCGCCGGGCCGGTTCCGGAGCGGAACGGCGTGTACGGGTAGAACGCCCGCGAGATCAGCGGCGCCGCGCTGGCCGGCAGCCGCCAGGAGACCGGCAGCCGGTGCGGCTCGATCTGCGGGTTGTGCGCCAGCAGGGTGACCACGGCGCTGCTGGACGGGTCGTAGGACAGGCCCGCCCACTGCTCGGTGCCGACCACGGTGAACGGGTCCAGCTGGCCCGGGTCGCCGACGAACAGCGCCCGCTCGAACAGCCGGGCCACCGCGAGCAGGGCGTCCGAGCGCATCTGGTACGCCTCGTCGACGATCGCGTGCCGCCACGGCGCCTCGGTCCGGACCCACTGCCACTTGGCGGAGGTGGAGATCACCACGTCCTGCTCGACCAGGTCGGCGACCTTGTCGGAGGGTGTGACGTTGGCGTGCCGCAGCACCTCCGGCCCGGGCCGGGAGTCCGCCGCGTGCAGGCGGCCGATCGTCAGCTCCGGTGCCTTCTCGGCCAGTCGGCCGACCAGGTCGTCCACCTGGCCGTTGGTCTGGGCGACGATCATCAGCCGCTCGCCGGCCGCCACCAGCTCGCGGGCGGCCCGCACCACCAGGGTCGACTTCCCGGCACCCGGCGGGGAGTCCACCACCACGCCGCGCGGCGCCCCGGCCGACGGGTGGACGGTGGCCGCCAGGATGCGGGCCACGGCGGCGTCGGCCGCCGCGCCCGGGGGCTGCTCGCTCATCATTCCCAATCCTCGGTGGCAACGGCAACGGCAACGGCGGCGGTGGCGGACGGGCCGGCAGCGGGCGGGGTGCCGGGCGGCCCGCCGTGGGTCCACGGGGTGTCGTCCGGCTCCGGCAGCGGTGCGGACTGGCGGACCGTCAACTCGAACAGGGTGAAGGTGACCGGCTCGCCGGGCTCGGGCAGGCTGCCCGGCTCGGGCTCCTTCTTGCGGCCCATGCCGGACAGCACCCGCAGGGTGACGGTGCCCTCGACCGGGTCGACCGCCACGATCCGCGCCTTCTGCGCGGACGGCCCGTGCACCCGGTGCGCCTCCCGGCCGAGGTCGGCGTGCGGGCGGTCGGCGGTGCGCAGGGTGATCAGCGGGCGGGGCTTGGGCGAACGGCCCGTGGTGTCGTACTCCAGCACCACCTCGGTCACCACCCCGCTGAACGCCTCGCCGGACAACCGGTGTTCGGCCATCGCCAGCGGGTCGTCCAGCGCCTCCTGGACGTCCAGCCGGGCCTGCTCGCGCTCGCGCTGGGCGAGCTTGCGGGCCGCGGTGACGGCGTCGTCCTGCCGGGGCTGCGGCGGCTCGCCGGCCGCCAGGCGGTCCCGGTGACCGGTGTAGGACCAGCGGTCACCGGTCCAGCGCTCCTCCAGGTGCCCGGCCGGGGGCAGGGCGCGCAGCAGCTCCAGGCCCTGCCAGACGTCCCGCCAGGTGGGCAGCAGGACGGCCCACAGCACCTGCTCCAGCTGTTCGACGGCCGAACGGACGGCGGCCCGGGCGCGCCCGGCGGCGGCCTCGTCGCCCTGTTCGGTGCTGTGCTGCAGGGCGTTGACGGCCGCGTCGTAGCGGGCGATCGCCGGGGCGAGCACCCCCGTGTCGAAGGCCGGGTCGGTGGCCGGACCGGCCGGCGGGTGTACCAGCTGCCCGTGCTCGTCGCGCTCGGACTCGGCCAATTCGGCGGCCCGGGCGCCGGTCAGCCCCGGCGGCGGGTCGTGCCAGGCCAACCGGGCCGCCAGGTGCTGGTCCTCCAGATGGCTCTGGCCG
Organism: Kitasatospora sp. NPDC101157; assembly: GCF_044768255.1. Taxonomy (NCBI): domain Bacteria; kingdom Bacillati; phylum Actinomycetota; class Actinomycetes; order Kitasatosporales; family Streptomycetaceae; genus Kitasatospora; species Kitasatospora sp. NPDC101157. The sequence goes on from NZ_JBIWPL010000010.1 coordinate 221,440, forward strand.
GTGGCCCAGTGCCGGGCGAGCAGGCCGGTCATCGGCAGCAGCAGGCTGGAACCGGGCACCTGGGCGCGGTCGGTGAGGTGGGTCAGCCAGCGACCGAGCAGCGGTACCCGTAGCGGCGCCGGGTGGGGGCCCGGCTCGGCGTCCTCGACGGTGCGGCGGAAGCGGGTCGACCGGCCGATCAGGGCGAGGTGGTGCACACCCGCGCCGTTGGGCACGATCAGCTGCGGCGCGTCGGTGCACAGCTCGCGGAACACCTGGGTCTTCTCGCCGGTCTCCGGGTCCTTCTCGGAGCCCTCGATCTGCTCGACCTCGGCGCCGAAGGACTCCAGGTAGGGGAGCAGATCGGCGGCCAGCTCGGCCAGGAAGTCGAACCGCAGGGTGCGGTTGAGCGGCTGGGGCACCAGGTGCAGCCGGGGTGCGTCCCGGTCGGTGCCCAGCATGACGGCCAACGGCGCGCCCGACTCACCGGCGGCGGTCAGCGGGACGAGCACCATCGGGCGCTCGGAGAGGTGCCGGTGCCGGACGGTGGCCAGCGGCTCGGCCCGCCCGCTGCGGACGGCCTCCAACCGGGCGAGGGTGGTCAGCAAACTCATGCGCCCGCCTCGCTCCGCCCGATGATTCGCTCGCTGCGCTCGCTCATGCGCCCACCTCGCTCTGCTCGGCAGGGGCATTCGCCCACGCACACCGCCCGATGATTCGCTCGCTGCGCTCGCTCATGCGCCCACCTCGCTCCGCTCGGCAGGGGCATTCGCCCACGCACACCGCCCGATGATTCGCTCGCTGCGCTCGCTCATGCGCCCGCACCCAGCCGCTTCGTACCCAGCGCTTCCGCTCGCAGGGCCGCCGCGTAGGCCAGGCGCTCGGCCGCCTCCTGTGCGCCGTCGGTGCCGTTCGCGTGGTCGGTGTCGTCCGGGTCGTCCGGGCCGGGGCTGCCCGTGCCGGAGGCGGCGGCCAGTGCCTCGGCGACGGTGCGGATGCTGCCCAGCTCGCCGCGCACGCCGCGGCCGAGCTGCTCGACCCGGTCGTCGCAGCGGGCTTGGGCGCGGCAGTGGAAGCCCAGTTCGCAGGTGGAGAGGCAGTCCGGGCTGTAGGCGGCGGGCACCGCTTCGACGGAGGCGGTCAGCTGCTCGGTGCTCCGGGCCGGGGCGCCGTCCTCGTCGGTGGCCAGGTCGAAGTCGGTGCCCGGGGGCAGCGCCGCGAGCAGCCGGCCGATGCCGGTCATCCGGCTCAGCTGGCGGCGGGTGGTGGCCAGCTCGCGGCGGACGTCGACGGCGACCGCGGTCGGCCGGTTGCCGAAGTCCTTCGGGCAGACCAGCAGCACGCTGGTGCGGGGGCTGCCCGGCAGCTGCTGCTCGGTGTACGGGTCATCGGCGAGCGGCAGTCCGGCGGCCGTGGCGGCGGCGTGCTGGAGCGCCAGCACGTACACCGCGGCCTGCCGGGCGGCGGCGCCGACCTTGGCCGGGTCCGCGCTGCCGTCCAGCACCGGGAAGGACTTGATCTCGACCACTGTGCACCGTCCGCCGTGCACCACCAGGGCGTCCGGCTCCAGGTAGGCAGTGCTGCCGGCCACGGCGAGACGCAGCATCGGGTGGTCCAGCAGCGTCCAGGAGTCCGGGTCGGCGGCGGCCCGGGCCAGCGCTTCGGCGGTCCGGTCGGCGCGGACGGCCGGGCCGGAGCGGTGCAGCAGGTCGGGCACCAGCAGCGGGGCGCGCTCCTCCGCGGGCACGCCGAGGTGGTCGCGGAGAGGTTCCAGCAGGGCGGCGTAGTCGTCCGCCTTCAGCCGGGACTCGAAGACCAGGCCGCGGGCGATCGCGAAGGGGGACTGGCCGAAGGGGGCGGGGCGGCCGAGCCGGGCGGCCAGCACGGTCTTGTCCACCCCGGCCGCGTCCAGCACGGCGCGACGGTGGCAGCCCGGGTTGGCCGCCAGCGCGGCGAGGGAGCGGGCGTTCAGACTGCGCTGCGGGGCCGGTCCGCGCAGCTCGGCGAGCCGCTGGGCGAGCGGCTCAGCGGACCCGCCGGGCGGGACGTTCGTCGAGACGTTCATGGTGCGGCCCAGTGTCGCATCCGGGTCCGACAACGCGGTGCGGACCGGCCCGGGGAGCGGCCGGTGGTGCCCGCTTCCGAGCGCTACCCGGGCCCGCGTCGTGGCGGCCGCCCCGGTGGGGGATCATGGAGGCCCGGTGCTCAAGGGTGAGACCGACCGTTGACCGCCTGTTGCGAGGAGCTCTCCATGCCCGCCCGAATCGTGCTGGTCCGCCACGGCGAGACCGAGTGGTCGGCCACCGGCCAACACACCGGCCGCACCGACATCCCGCTGACCGGGGACGGCCGCGCGATGGCCCGGGCGCTCGGCGCCCGGCTGGCCAAGGCGCCGTGGAACGGACTGCCGGACGCGCTCGTCTACACCAGCCCGCTCGGGCGCGCCAAGGAGACCTGCGAACTGGCCGGCTTCGGCGACCGCGCCGTCGAGCGTCCGGAGCTCATGGAATGGGACTACGGCCGGTACGAGGGCCGCACCGGCGCCGACATCCGGGCCACCGACCACCCCGGTTGGCTGATCTGGCGCGACGGCGTGCCCGGCGGCGAGAAGCTCTCCGACGTGGCCGCCCGGGTCGACGCCCTCCTCGCCGACCTCAACGAGGAGCACGGCGTTCCGGAGACGGACACCACCGTCATGCACTGCGCCGACCGGGACGTCGTGCTGTTCGCGCACGGCCACCTGCTGCGCATCCTGGCGGCCCGCTGGCTCGGCCTGCCGCCGGAGTTCGCCCAGCGGTTCAAGCTCGGCACGGCGGCGCTGTGCGTGCTGTCCTGGGAGTACGGCGCCCCCGCGGTGGAGATCTGGAACGACCTCTCCCACCTCGACGGGCTCAAATCGGGCCACTGACAAGGACGGTGGCGGTCGCTCAGGCGGCCGTGGCCCGCTCGTAGCCGATCAGGAACCGGCGGACCTCGGGCACCGCGGCGTGCGGGCGCAACCGTGCCGCGGTGTCCGCCAGCATGCTGCGGATCCGGGCCGAGCGCACCTCGCCGAACAGCGCCACCGCGGCCGCGCCGTGGTGCGCCGCGCCCGCCAGGTCCCCCCGGCCGAGCCGGTCGTGGGCCAGCTCAGCGGTGTACAGCACCCGGTTGCGTACGAAGTGCGGCTCCTGCAGCGCTATGGCCAGCGCGGCCTGGTCGCTGGCGCGGTCCCAGTCCCCCAGCGCGGACCAGCACTGGGACTGCAGCCCGGCGATCTCGGCCTCGCCGAAGAAGGACATCCACTCCGGGTCGCTCTCGGACGGACCCCGGTCGAACAGTGAGTACGCCCGGCCGAGGGCGCGCTCGCAGGCGGAGCGGTCCTGCAGCACGGCCCAGGCGCCGGCCTCGCGCATGGCCAGCAGGGCGAGCAGCCTGGCGGAGTCCAGCTCCCGGGCGGCGCACTGCCCGGCCTGCGCGGCGCGCAGCGCCTCGCGCGGGCGCCCGGCGTCCCGGGCGAGGAAGGCACTGTTGCAGAAGACGTGCGCCTCCAGCGCGGAGTCCCCGGCCATCCGGGCGGTGGCGAGCGCCTCCGCGTAGAACGAGCGGGCGTCCCCGAGCCGGTTCGAGTCGTGTGCCAACCATCCTACGGAGATGGCCAGTTCACCGGCCCCGGCCTGCAGCCGGCGCTCCGTCTCGGCGCTGTACTCGCCCTCGTTGAGCAGCAGGTAGGCGGTGCGCAGCGACTGGCCGGCGAGTTCGTACAGGGCGTCCGCGCCGTGTGCGTCGTCGGCCAGTCTGATGTCCCGGACGGCCTGCTCCACGCCGAACACCTCGGCGGCACCGACCTTGCGCGGTGGCGGAACCGGTCCCGGCCGACCGGGCACCACCGGCTCGGCAACGAGCAGCGAGGGCGCGGTGAACTCCGCACCGGGGAGGGCGGATCGGCGGGGGGCCGGTCCGAATCCGGCACCGGCGGCCGGGGCGGCGACCGCCGGCCGGTCGATGCCGATCACGGTGGCCAGCGCGGTCGAGCCGCCGGCCAGGAACGTACGGCGACGCACGTCGTCGTTCTCCTCGTCGAGATAGGGCGATCCATCGGGCCCCCGGGGCACCGCGCCGGCCATCGGCCGCGGTGGTCCGTCCGGAACGGTTGGATCCGCGTACGGCGAGGCAGCGTACGGGAGTTGGGTGGAGAGTGGTGAGCGCGGGGCGGGCAGGGGCGGGAACGGCGGGTGGAGCGGGGGAGCCGGCGGTGCCACCCCGGCCGCGACCGGGGTGGCACCGCCGGCCGAGCGGCGGCGGACGGCGGTGCGGGGGGCGAAGCCGAGGTCGGCGAGCGTGCGGTCCGGCCACATGTGCCGGAAGACCCGCTCGTAGGCGTAGTTGGGGCAGCGGATCTCACCGGACTCGACCCGTCCGATGTAGCGGGCGTCGCAGGACACGTGCTCGCCGATCTCGCGGGCGGCCCGGCGGACGGCCATGGCGAACTCGCCGGGTGAGCGGTCGCCGCGCAGTGCGCGCATCACGGTGTTGGGGGACGGTCGGTTCGGCTCGGCCGGTGGGGTGGCTGCCATGGCGCCGAGAATACTCGGAGTCACCGACCGGCCACATTGGGTTCGTGAGACATTGGCCGTCAATCCGGGGCGAACCGGGCGTTGTTGCCGGATATCCGCCATGAAATGCCATGCCTTGCTGTAAGGCGCCCCGTGGCCTTCGGCGGTCCCGCGGCGTTGTCCTGATACGTGGAAGCCCAGGCCGTCCCCCCGGCCCGTCCCCGCCCCGCGGCCCCCACCCCCGGCGGCAGTGCTTCCGACCCGACGAGGTACAGGAGGGCCCATGATGGCCACCGGACTGCCGCAGCACCGACCCGTCGTCGGGAGCGTGTTCGCCGCCGCCTCCCCGGCCCTGCTGCCCGATCCGGCCGACGAGCGGTTCCCCGGCCGGGGCCCGGTCGAGGGCGGTCGCGGCTCCTGCGGCGGCCCGCAGCGGAAGTACGCCGCCCCGGCCGAGGACACCCTCGTCACCGACCGCGACACCGTGACGGTCGCCCTGCGGCACGGGCTGGAGGCCGTCGACATCCTGCGGCTGCGCCGCGCCTGCGGGGCCGTGCTGCAGAGCCGCGACGGCAGCACCGTCGCCTTCCTCGTCCCGGCCGGCACCTGGGAGACCTGGCACCTGCCCGGCAGTTCCTGTACGGCCGGCGCCCTGGTGCCCGCCGCCACCGACCCGCGCTGGGTGATCCCGCCGTCCGGCGCCGGCCGGGCCGCCCGCCCCACCGACGCCTGGGTGCTCCGCTCCGCCCTCTGCGAGGCCGCCTGCACGCTCACCGCGGGCGGCCTCGGACCGTTCTAGCGGGCGTGCCGCGCGGACCCGGCCGGGCCCCCGAGCCTCCGGCCGGATCCCCGTGGCACGCCCCTGACCTGGGGGTGCGCCCCACCGGCGGCGATAATGGCCGACATGGGACGAAGCAACAGGGCCGCGCGCAGCCCTGAACCGGCGCTCACCACCGGGTCGGACGGCCGCAGCCACGCCCAGGGGCCGCTCACCCGCCCGGTCGGCTCCGGGCTGGCCGAACTGCGCCCCGACCGCGACCGCCCGCACGCCTGGTCGCTGCTGATCGACGGCGCCCCGCAGTCCCTGGTCGACCTCGCCGACCCCACCCACCTGGGCTTCGAGTACCAGCGCCGGCTCGGCCACCTGATCGACCTGGTCGCCCCGCCCGGGCGCCCGCTGACCGTCCTGCACCTGGGCGGCGGCGCCCTCACCCTGGCCCGCTACGTGGCCGCCACCCGGCCGCGCTCCCGCCAGCAGGTCGCCGAGATCGACACCGCGCTCACCGAACTCGTCCGCACCGAACTCCCGTTGGAACGCGGCTGGCAGATCAAGGTGCGCGGCGCGGACGCCCGCGGCGTGCTGGAACGCACCCCCGAGAGCAGCGTCGACCTGGTCATCACCGACGTCTTCTCCGGAGCCCGCACCCCGGCCCACTGCACCACGGTCGAGTTCACCACCCTGGCGGCCCGCGCCCTCGCCCCCGGCGGCTGGTACGCCGCCAACATCGCCGACGGCGGCGCCCTGCCCTTCGCCCGCTCCCAGGTCGCCACCCTCGGCGCGGTCTTCCCCGAACTGTGCCTGACCGCCGACCCCGCCGTGCTGCGCGGCAAGCGCTTCGGCAACCTCGTCCTGGCCGCCGCCCACACCCCGCTCCCGATCGCAGAACTCAGCCGCCGGGTCGCCTCCGACTCCTCCCACGGCCGGGTCGAACACGGCCGGGCCCTCGGCGACTTCACCGCCGGCGCGGGCCCGGCCACGGACGCCACGGCGGCCCCCTCTCCGGCGCCGCCGCCGGGCGTCTTCCGCTGACGGCGGGTGTCCTCCGCTGCCGGCGTCGCGTCGCGGTGCGCACTGCCCCGCCGGCCGTAAAACCGTTGGCAGACGACCGAGTTCTGGCGCACAATGGCCACCGGCGTTCGACTGTTGACGTGAGGGGACGGCATGCACATCCGACCGGCCCGCCCGGACGAGGCCGGAGTGCTCACCGGCATCGCCCTGCGGGCCAAGGCGTACTGGGGCTACGACGAGGCGTTCATGGCCGCCTGCCGTGAGGAGCTGACGGTGGACGCCGCCGCCGTCGAACGGGCGTCGACGGTGGTGGCCGAGGACGGCGGCCGGGTGCTGGGCTTCGCCGCGCTGACCGTCGCCCCGCCCTCCGGGGAGCTTGCCATGCTCTTCGTCGAACCCGACCGGATCGGCGGCGGCATCGGCCGGGCGCTGTTCGAGCATGTCCGGGAGCGGGCCCGGGCCGCCGGCCTGCACCGCTTCACCATCGACTCCGACCCGAACGCGGAGCCCTTCTACCTGGCGATGGGCGCCACCCGCATCGGCAGCACTCCGTCCGGCTCCGTACCGGGGCGGGAACTCCCGCAGCTGGTGCTGGAACTGGCGTCCGAGGCCTGAGGCCGGCCCTCGGGCTCCTGCCCGGTGGGGCTCCCGCCCGTTGGGGCTCGGGGGCTTGGGACTTGGGGGCTTGGGACTCGTGACAGTCGAACTCGCGACCGGGGGACTCCGGCCCGTGGGACTCGCGACCCTGGGACTCCCGCCCGTCGCATTCGTGCCCGTACGGCACGGATCCGCCCCGGTCCGCGTCCGGCCGCTCAGTGCCCGCGCGGCAGCCCCCGGTGCTTGCACATCGCCGCGCCGGTGAGGAGCAGCCCGGCGGCGATGGGGGCGAGCACCGCGGTCACGGTGGCCGCGTCGTCCTCCTCGGCCGTCACGGACGCCGCGTCGGCGAGCGCGAGCGCCTCGGGCGTCCCCTCGCCGGCCGGTGCGGCCGGGGCGACGACCCCCAGGGCTGCCCCGGTGGTGCCCGCGGGTTCCGCGGGGCCGGTCCCCTCCTGCGCCGCGGCCTCCCGGACCGCGGGAGCCCCGGCCGCCTCGGGCGGGGCCGGCCGGGCCTGGTCGACCGAGCCGGAGCGCGGGCGGCGGGCGGTCGGCAGCGTGGCGGGTTCGCCCTCGCGGGAGGAGCGGGTTCCGGTGGGACGGTCCTGGGCGGGGGCGGTGCCGAGCAGGCCGGAGGCGAGGGCGAAGGCGTCGGGGACGGCCGACCCCTGACCCGGCAGCGGGAGCCCGTCGACCCGGATGCGTTCCTGGAGGACGTCGCCGACCGCGGTGGGGGTCCCGCCGGCCGGTCCGCCGGCGGTCGGCTCCCCGGCGAGTCCGGGGGAGCGGCCCTCCCCGGCGGCGCCTCGCTGCGCCGGTGCGACGGGGCGGGCGGCTGACGGGCCGTCGAGCGCGGGTGCGGCGTGCAGGACGCGGCGGACGGCGGGTTCGGGCTGCCTGGACGGCGGTTCGGCGGGGGCCGCGTGGGCACTCGGGGCGCCGACGCCCCAGAGCTGCGCGAGCAGGGCCCCGCCGACGGCGAGGGTGCGGGGCAGCCATCGGGCGACCGCCCGTCGGGCTCCGGCGACGCCGCGGGAGGCGGGTTCCTGGGGCTCGGTCGCATGATTGGCTCGCACGTGAGTTGAGAACGAGCGTAAGGGCGTCGAGGTCACGCCCACCGTCACGGACAGTCATCGCGCGAGTGGCCCCGGGGCGGTGCTCCCGGGGCCACCGACCGTGCGGCGGTCAGGAGTTGGGACGCAGGGTCCAGGTGACCGTCATCACACCGGTGACGGCGCCGTCGGCGCGGGTGATCTCGACGGTGACCGGGAACTCGGGTCGGTCGCCGGCGTCCAGCTCGGCCACGACCTCGGCGGCCGGGCGGCCGAGCACGGCGGTGGCGGTGACCTCGCCCATGGCCAGCTTCTTGTAGGCGATCTCGGCGTTCACGGCGAGCGGCACGGCCCGGGACAGCTGGTCCCCGAAGGCGGCGAGCACGATGCAGCCGCTGGCGGACTCGGCGAGGGTGAACATCGCGCCGGCGTGCGGGCCGCCGACGTGGTTGTGGTACGCGGGCTGGTCGGGCAGCCGGAGCACGGCGCGCTCCGGGGTGGTCTCCAGGTACTCAAGCTTGAGGGTGTGCGCCATCGGCACGGTGGCGTCGAGCATCTGGCCGATCGAAGGAGTGGTCATGGCGACGATGTTACTAGCCGGTAGCTTGTTGCGGCAGGGGCCGACCGGAAAACCCGGGCCGCCGCGCAGAACTGAGGCAACGCGAAAACGCCTGAGGGGCCGATCTCTTGAAGAGATCGGCCCCTCAGGCTCTGGGGTGAGTGACGGGACTCGAACCCGCGACCACCTGGACCACAACCAGGTGCTCTACCAACTGAGCTACACCCACCATCTGTCCGGTCCGTTCCCGCTCTCGCGTTCCCGTTCCGACAGGAAGAACTCTACAGGATCCGAGAGGGTGCTCGCGCCAGGGTTTCGTTCCGGCGGACGAGGGCACCCCCTCCGACCCCGCGGAGGACCCGCGACCCCTCGGATCAGTCGGTCACGGCCCGGTACTTCTCGGCGATGGCACGCGCGGTGTCGGCGTCCGGTCCGGGCTGCGGCACGAACACCGCCTCGCGGTAGTACCGCAGTTCGTCGATGCTCTCGCGGATGTCGGCGAGCGCCCGGTGGTTCCCGCCCTTCGGCGGGCTGTTGTAGTACGCCTTCGGGTACCAGCGGCGGGCCAGCTCCTTGATCGAGGAGACGTCCACGATCCGGTAGTGCAGGTGCTTCTCCAGGGCCGGCATGTCCCGGGCCAGGAAGCCGCGGTCGGTGGCCACCGAGTTGCCGCACAGCGGCGTCTTCCCGGCCTCCGGCACGTGCTGGCGCACGTACGCGAGGACCAGCTCCTCGGCCTCGGCCAGGGTCACGCCCTGCTCCAGCTCCTCCAGCAGGCCGGAGGAGGTGTGCATCACGCGCACCACCTCCGGCATGTTCGCCAGAGCCTCTGCGGGCGGGCGGATGATGACGTCCACGCCCTCGCCGAGGATGTTCAGCTCGGAGTCCGTCACCAGCACCGCGACCTCGACCAGGGCGTCCCGGTCGAGGTCGAGGCCGGTCATTTCACAGTCGATCCATACCAAACGGTCATTCACGCAACTCACCCTACGGCGCGATCACGCGCCGCGGGGACCGGTGGAGCCGAGCGGGGTGCCGGAGCACAGGCCTCGGCCTGGTGCTCCTCAGCCCCGTCGTGCTCGCCGTGGCCGTCCGGATGCTCGCCCTCCCGGCCGGTGCGGACCGCGTGGCCGTCCCGCCCGGGACGGACCTCGCGCGCCGCCCGCCCGCCGTCCGCCGCGGCGCCCCTGGCACCCGGCGCGCGGACCTGCGGCGCCCGCGCCTGCCGGCCCCGGAGCTCACCCGCCCCGGCCGCCGGCTGCCCGGCGGCCCCGGACGGCACCCGGCCGGTCGGAGCGCCGTGCGCCCGCCCGGCCGCGCCCGGCTCGTCACCGGGACGCTCGACCGTGCTGCGGTGCCCCTGGCCCTGACCGCGCGCCCCCGGCTGGGGGTGGCCGTCCTCGGCCGCCGCGTGCTCGGCGGTGCGCGGCGGACGCCCCGCACCCGGACCGGCCTGCGGCGGAACCAGCGGCGACCGCACCGGCCCGCGCGTCGCACCCTGCTGCCCGGGGTGCGGCTGCGGCGCGGCCTGCTGGTGCGGGTACGGCTGGCCCGCGCGGGCGTGGAAGCCCTGGGCGGCCGGCGTCCCGGCCTGCCCCGGACCGTACGGACCGGCCTGCCCGTGCGGCACCGGCTGTCCGTGCCCGACCGGCTGTCCGTGGCCCGGCTGGCCGACCGGCACCTGCGCCCCCGGACCGGCCGGGAACGGATGCGCCTGCGGACCGCCGTGACCCGCGCCGCCGTACGGCCCGCCACCCGCTGCCGAGGCGGCCGCGGCGGCCGCCGGGTGCGGCAGCGCGCCGGGCAGCCGGAGCTCGCCGCCGTGCGCCCCGGCCGGGGTCGGCGACTGCCCGGGGCGGCGTGCCCGGTAGCTGGTCCGGTACGCGGCCGGGGATACCCCGAGCTGACGGCGGAAGTGCCCGCGCAGCGCGACCGGCGAACGGAACCCGCACCGGCGCGCCACGTCGTCCACCGACAGCTCCGAGGTCTCCAGCAGCCGCTGCGCCTGGAGCACCCGCTGGGTGATCAGCCACTGCAGCGGGGCACTGCCGGTGAGCGTGCGGAAGCGGCGGTCGAAGGTGCGCCGGCTCATGTAGGCACGCGCCGCCAGCACCTCGACGTCGAACTGCTGGTTGAGGTTCTCCAGCGCCCAGGTGACCACCTCGGCCAGCGGGTCGTTGCCGATCTCCTCCGGTAAAGACTGATCGATGTACTGGGCCTGTCCGCCACCGCTGCGGCGGCTGGGCACCACCAGGCGGCGGGCCAGCGCGTTGGCCGCCTCGGCGCCGTGGTCGCTGCGCACCACGTGCAGGCACAGGTCGATCCCGGCGGCCGTCCCGGCCGAGGTGAGCACGTCGCCGTCGTCCACGAAGAGCTCGCGCGGGTCGACGTGGACCCGGGGGTAGCGCTTGGCCAGGGTGGGCGCGTACATCCAGTGGGTGGTCGCCGGACGGCCGTCCAGCAGGCCGGCCGCGGCGAGCACGAAGGCCCCGGTGCACAGTCCGATGATCCGCGCGCCCTCGTGGTGAGCCTTGCGCAGGGCGGTGATCGCCTCGACCGGCGGCGGCTGGGAGATCGAGCGCCAGGCCGGTACGACGATCGTGCCGGCCCGGGCGAGGGCCTCCAGTCCGTACGGCGCGGAGAGGGTCAGGCCGCCGGTGGTGGCCAGTGGGCCCTCCTCGCCGGCGCAGACCAGCAGCCGGTAGCGGGGGACCCCGGCGTCCTGGCGGTCCACGCCGAAGACCGAGAGCGGAATGGAGCTCTCGAAGATCGGCGCTCCGCCGAAGATCAGGACCGCGACCGTCTCCCGGCGGCGCCGGCCGGACAGCTTGCGCGGGGCACCGGCCGTCGACAGGGCGGACGGGGAGCCGCCGCCGCCCGGGCCGCCGTGGCCCAGCGGGCCGTGGCCGGGGGCGGTGCCCAGGGCGAGGCCGCCGAGCGGGCCGGGGCCGGCGCCGTTCAGCCCCGGGGCCGTGCCGGCGGCGGGGTGGCCGGGGTAGCCCGGGTGTCCCGAGTGGCCCGTGGGGCCTTGGTGCCCCTGGTGTCCCTGGTGTCCCTGGTGTCCTTGGTGTCCCTGGTGGTCGCCGCCGTAGGACTGGACCGGACCGCCGTAGCCCTGGGCCTGGCTGACGGCGCCTCGGCTGACGGGCTGTCCGGGGTGGTTCGGGTGCCCGCCCTGGGGTGACTGCGCCGCTCCGTAGGCCGTCGGGCCGTACGCCGTCGGACCGCCGTGCACGGGGCCGCCGTGGTCGCCCGGGGCATGGCCGGGGGCGGCGGACGGTACGGCCGGATAGGAGGGGTGCGGGGCCGGGCCCGAGGTGCTCGGGGTGCCGGAGGTGCGGGTGGTGGCGGCGATCGCGGAGGTGCCGGTGCTTCTCGCGGACCGGCCGGCGGTGCCGGTCGGCGCCTGGCCGCTGTCAGGACCCGCGTCGCTCCTGCTCACCCTGCTCAAGGCGCTCAAGCCCCCTCGGTGGTGTGGTGTGGGTGGTGCGGCACTGCTGGCCAAGATCGAAATCTATCGGGTGGACCGTTGCCGTTGTGACAAGTTCACCATCCGACGCTATGTCGACATGGCAATTTGGCGTGATGCATTCGATCACGAAGCGTGGCACCCGTCGACCCTTCTGGGAAGAGGGCCGGTGCGACGGTGGCTGGTTGTCGCGGGACGGCTCCTGGGGCGTCCGGCTTCTGGGCCCCCGGCCGGTGGGTCTGGGCTGCGGCTTTGCCCAAGGCGGAGGGAACGGCAGGAAATTGACCGAAAATCGGCGGTGCACAGGAGGGCGCACGAGCGCCGGCCGTGCGCCTCCCAGGCTTCATCCGGCCAGCGTCGGGGCGCCCGGACCGGCATTCCCGCTGCGGGGCTACGGTCCTGCCGTGAACACCAACAGCCGGCTCGAACAGGCCAACGACAACGCCGCCGCCTTCTGGCTCGCCCAAGCCCGCGCGCACGGCTGGCAGTCCGATGTCCGACCGGGCCTCACCGCGGTCCGCTGCGCCCGCACACCGGACGACTCCCAACGCTTCCTGATCACCCGGCCCTATAACGAACCAGCCGACGTGGAAAAGCAGTTGGCCGCGCTGACGACTGCATGGGAGACCATCCGTTTCACCTTGGAGGACCCGTACGGGGGGCTCGACCTGACCCGCTTCGGCGCCGTCCGGATGCCGATCATGCCGGTGATGGCCAGGGAGCCCGGACCGGTCGAGGGCGTGTCCGCCGGGCTTCCCGCCGAGCTTCCCACCGGACTGTCCACCGGGCTCTCCACCGGGCTGTCCGCCGTCTCACCGGCGCGCGGCGGCGGCCCCTGACGGTCGGTGAGGCGTTGGACGGCGACACCTTCGCGCTGGTCGAGCGGATCATCGTGGACGGCTTCCCGTTGCCCGCCCGGCAGCCCTGGACCCGCGGCGACGCGCTCCCCGAACAACTGCTGCGCCAACCCGGCTGCCGGGCCTGGCTTGCCCGGGTCGACGGCTCACCGGCGGGCGCCTGCCTCACCTACGACGACGGGGTCGCCACCGGGGTGTACTGGGTCGCCACCCTGCCCGACCAGCGCGGCCGGGGAGTGGCCGGCGCGGTGCTGCGGACCGCCCTGGCCCACGCCCACCCGGACCGCCCGGCCACCCTGGTCGCCACCTCGGCCGGCGAACCGCTCTATCGCCGGCTCGGGTTCACCGGGCAGGGCCCCACCTGCTGGTGGAGTCGCACCGCACTGGGCGGCTGACCAGCGGAGACGTGCCCGGGCCGCGGGCTGCAGGCCGTGCGCCGCGGGCCGCCCGGGGGGCCCGCCGAGGCCCGGGCGGCCCGGACGCTACTGGGCGGCCGCTGCGGCGAGCGGTGTCGCGGGGAGGGGTGTCCCGGCGAGGGGCGTGCCGGTACTCGGTGCCGTGACGAAGACGGTCCTGGCAGGACCGGCCCCGTCGATCCCGTCAGCGCCACCGGCCCTGCCGGCCCCACCGGCCGCTGTTCGCAAGGGCCTTGGCGGCGCCGGCGCGACCGCCGGTCCGCCGTTCACGCCCGGGCCCGTCCCCGGGCCCGCCGCGTCGCCCGTGCGCAGGTCGCCGCCCGCCCCGGCCCCCGGTTCCCTGCGCGCCCCTGCGGCCGGGAGGCCGTCGGCGATCGCGGCAAACTCGCCTGATCGGTTTCGGACACCGAACCCCGCTCCGGATGCCGAGGCGGCCGCCGTCCCCGCATTCAGAGCAACGGGCGCATTCGGGCTCTCCGGGGCGGCCGCCGCCGGACGTACGCCGGACCGCGCGCCGAGCGGCGCCGCCGCGCGCACCGGTGCCCCCGTCGCCTGTGGCCGACCTGTTCCGCCCGCGCGGACCGCTGGGCGGACCGCCGGGAGCGCCCCTGACCGGACCGCCGTCACGGTTCCCGGGAGGACCGTCGGAAGGGCCCCCGGCCGGACGCCGGGGCGGGCCGACGGCGCGTTGCGCGCGGCCAGCACCAGGCCGACGGCCTCCGGCAGGCCGGCAGCCTTCAGCGTCGGCCGGTAGCCGCTCTCCGCCCACGGCCGGCCGTGGTGGAGCCAGACGCTGTGCAGCCCGGTCAGTTCGGCCCCGGCGATGTCGGCGGGCGCGTGGTCCCCGACCATCCAGGTGTGCGCCGCCCAGTCCCCGACCGGTCGGATGCCGCACCGCTGGGCGGCAATCTCGAAGATCAGCGGGTCCGGCTTGACGCAGTCGGCCTCTTCCGAGATCACCCAGCCGTCGACCAGTGGCCCCAGCCCGGTGCGCCGGATCTTCTCCAACTGCGGTCGGGTGCCGCCGTTGGAGACGATCCCGAGGGTCCACCCGGCCGCCCGCGCCGTCCGCAGCGCCTCGATGTGGCGGGGCGGGCAGTGGATGTGGGAGTTGATGCCGCGTCGGAAGTGCGCCAGCAGGAAGTCGACCGACGCGTCCAGACCGTAGCGGCGCCGGACGGCGGACAGTACGGTGCTGCGCGGCACGTAGCCGCCGCCGTCAAGGGTGACGAACCAGTCGAGGTCGCCGGGCGGTAGGTGGTGTTCGGACAGGAAGTCCTGCGCCCAGGCCCGGAAGGCGGCGTCCCGGGGAAGCAGCGTGTTGTCGAGGTCGAACAGGAGCAGGGGCATGCCGAGCATGGTGCCAGCGGCCACGCCTATGCACCTGGCAAATGCCAGAGCGCGTCGCGAAGCCGCGCGAAGTGGCTGAAAGGGCCCCGACGAAGGATCGGCGGCGTGGGACCGGAGGGACGGAAGTGCAGGTCGGGGCTCGCGGGGCGTGACGGTTCGCGACGTCCCGCAACGGATCGTCGCCGATCCATGACAGTCCGGTCACGGTGTCCCGTGGGCCTGTTGCGCCACCCGGTCCGCTCAGTCAAGCTCCTTAGAACCTCCGTTCTGGAGGGGGCGCGACTGCCTGCGGACAGGGCGCACTGCCACGGCGTGCGCATCCCCCTTTCGCGGGAACAACGTCGCTCCGGGGCTTCGCCGCTGGGCTGGGCTCCGCGCCCGTCGTACTCTGAAAGGAACAGGTCACATACGGTGCTGCGCGGCGCAGACCGACGTCATCCCGTGGGCGGGCCTGCTGCCCGGGCAGCGTTGTCCTCTCCTGTCGGCCCCTCTCCCTCGAAGAGCCGTGAGCCATGGCTGGTTTTGAGTCCTCCCGACCGGTCGAACCGGATGCGTCCGGCAACGCGGGCCCAGGGCCCGAGGGAGATGGCGCCCGCACGAACCCCAGAGCCGGTGACTTCGCGCGTGCTCTGCGCGGCCTCCGCCGCGGCAGCCTCTCCCGGCGCGACCGCCCAGGGCCCCGCCAGCGGCGTGACGGGCACCAGGCCGGCCCCGCGGAGCCTCCGGTGACGGGCGGCCGTCCCGGCCCCGGTGCCGAGCGTCCGGACACGGACGCCGGCTCGATCGGCGGGCACACCGAGTCGTCGGCGGAGGAGACGCCCGGGCGCTCCCTCGACCCGGTGTTCCAGCACGGCGTCGTGGTCGGCTTCGACGGCTCGCTGTCGAGCGAGCGCGCCCTCGCCTACGCGGTCGGCATGGCCCGCCGGTCGCAGTGCGGCCTGGTGATCGTGCACGTCGCCAACCGGCTCCCCGCCACGGTCTGGGCGGGCTGCGAACCTCCTGTTTTCGTCGACCTCCCGGACCACCGGACGGAGGTCCTCGGACTGGAACTCGCCTGCGCGGACTTCCTCGCGGGGGTGCCGTGGATCCTGATCGAGCGCGGCGGTGACATCTGCCACGAGATCGAGGAGGTCGGCCGTGAGTACGCCGCCGACGCGATCGTCGTCGGCACGACGCACGGCCTGCTCGGCAAGATCTTCGGCTCGGTCTCCGGGCGGCTGGCGCGACGGGCCAACCGCCCGGTGATCGTGATCCCTTGAGGGTCTCCGCTCCGCAACCTCGGCCGCGGGCCGGTGAGTTGGCCCGGTGGGCCCGGCTCAGGAGGTGACCGTCAGGAAGTGATCGTCACGACGTTACGCCGAGCTCCCGGGCGATGAGCATGCGCTGGACTTCGGACGTGCCCTCCCCGATTTCGAGAATCTTGCAGTCGCGCCAGAAACGGGCGACCGGGAATTCGTTCATGAAGCCGTACCCGCCGTGGATCTGGGTCGCCTCGCGGGCGTTGTCGACGGCGGCCTCGGACGAGTACAGCTTCGCGATCGCGGCCTCCTTCTTGAACGGTTCGCCGTGCAGCAGCCGGGAAGCGGCGTCCCGCCAGGCCAGGCGGGAGGTGTGGGCGCGCAGCTCCATGTCGGCAAGCTTGAACTGGATGGCCTGGTTGGCACCGATCGGGCGGCCGAAGGCCCGCCGGGTGCCGGCGTACTTGACGGACTCGTCGACGCAGCCCTGGGCCAGGCCGGTGGCCAGGGCCGCGATCGCGATGCGGCCCTCGTCGAGGATCCGCAGGAACTGGGCGTAGCCTCGGCCACGCTCGCCCAGCAGGTTGGCCGCGGGAACGCGGCAGTCGGTAAAGGACAGTTCGCGGGTGTCGGATGCGTTCCACCCGACCTTCGAGTACTTCTTCGAGACCTGGAACCCCGGGGTCCCGGTGGGCACGATGATGGACGAGATCTCCCGCACGGGCGAGCGGAATTCGCCCTCTTCACTCGAACGAGCGATCGGTTCGGTGAGCGCGGTGACGGTGACCAGTCCGGTGATGTCGGTGCCCGAGTTGGTGATGAAGCACTTCGTCCCGTTGATGACCCACTCGTCGGTGGTCTCGTCGTAGCGCGCGGTGGTGCGGGTGGCGCCGGCGTCCGAGCCGCCCTCCGGCTCGGTGAGACCGAAGGCGCCGAGGAGTTCGCCGGAGGTCAGCCGGGGCAGCCACTCCCGCTTCTGCTCCTCCGTGCCGAACCGGTAGATCGGCATCGCGCCGAGCGAGACGGCGGCCTCCAGGGTGATCGCCACCGAGGAGTCCACACGGGCGAGTTCCTCCAGGGCGAGGCCGAGGGCGAAGTAGTCGCCGCCCATGCCGCCGTACTCCTCCGGGAAGGGCAGGCCGAACAGGCCCATCCGCCCCATCTCGCTGACGATCTCGTACGGGAACTCCTCCCGCTCGTAGAACTCGCCGATCTTCGGCGCCACCACGTCCTGGGCGAACTCGGCGACGGTGCGCCGCAGTTCCTCGTACTCGCTGCTGAGCCGGTGGTCGAGCATCTGATCCTCCTGGTGCCCGGCCGGGGTGGCCGCGGGCATGAACGGGATGACCGGCGTCCGTCCGAGGGTGTGACGGTCGCACGGTGTGGTTGACGGATGAACGCGGTGCGCGGCGCCGACCGGACCGAACGGGCGGCCGACGCCGGTGGGTCGGGGCGGAGCCGGTCAGCCCCTTGGGGCGCCGAGCAGCGCCTGGACGGTGCGGGAGGGGCTGGGGCGGCCGAGGCGCTCGGCCATCCAGCCGCTGGTCGCGACCAGTGCGCGCAGGTCCACGCCGGTCCGGATGCCGAGCCCGTGCAGCATCCACACCAGGTCCTCGGTGGCCAGGTTTCCGGTGGCGCTCTTCGCGTACGGGCAGCCGCCCAGGCCACCCGCCGAGGCGTCCACCGTGGTGACGCCCTCGCGCAGCGCCGCCAGGGTGTTGCTGAGTGCCTGGCCGTAGGTGTCGTGGAAGTGCACGGCGAGCCTGCCGACCGGCACGCCGGCCCGGGCGAAGCCGGCCAGCAGGTCGCCGACCTGGCCGGGGGTGGCCACGCCGATGGTGTCGCCGAGGCTCAGCTCGGCACAGCCCATCTCCAGCAGCTGGACGCCGTACCGGACCACCTGGTCGACCGGCACGGGCCCCTCCCAGGGGTCGCCGAAGCACATCGACAGGTAGCCGCGCACCGCGACCCCGGCCTCGGCGGCACGGGTGACGACCGGGCGGAACATCTCCATGGCCTCGTCCGCCGAGCGGTTGAGGTTGCGCCGGGCGAAGGTCTCGGTGGCGCTGGCGAACACCGCGATGTCGGTGGCGTGGTGGGCGAGCGCGCGGTCGAGGCCGCGCTCGTTGGGCACCAGCACCGGCAACCGCAGCCCGGCGTGGCGTTCCGGCAGGTCGGCGAGCCGGGGCATCAGCTCCTCGGCGTCGGCGAGCTGGGGTACCCATTTCGGATGAACGAAGCTGGTCGCCTCGACGGTCCGCAGGCCGACGGCGGCGAGCCGGCCGATGAACTCGGCCTTGACCTCGACGGGCACCAGGGCGCCTTCGTTCTGCAGGCCGTCGCGCGGCCCGACCTCGTGGATCCGGACCTCCTCCGGGAGGCCGGGGGCGCGGACCGGGGCGGGCAGCCCGAGGTCGAGGGCGTCGGGCTCGCGGACGGTGCCCTCCTGGGCGCCGGTGGTCGGGGCGGTGCTCTCCTGGGACGTCACGACCGCACCTCCGCGGGCTCGGCGGCCTCCGCGGCCGGGGTGACCACGACGAGCAGGTCCTCCATCGCGACGGTGGCGCCGGCGGTGGTCCGCAGCTCGGCCACCACGCCGTCGTGCGGCGCGGCGATCACGTGTTCCATCTTCATGGCCTCCAGCACGAGCAGGGGCTGGCCCTTGCGGACCGCCTCGCCCGCCGTGGTCTTGACGACCGTGACCGTGCCCGGCATCGGGGCGGTCAGGGCTCCGTGGTGGGCCGCGGCCCCGGCGGCGCTCTCGACCACCGGGTCGTAGGCGTGCATCGGCCAGGCGTCGCCCTCGATGCCGAGCCAGGTCACCGGACCGGCCGCGTGGCCGGGGGCGGCGTCGGTGGCCAGCGCGAAGGCGGTCCGCAGGCCGTCGACGGTCAGGTGCAGCCGGTCCGCCGCCAGGGTCGCACGAGCCCGGTGCACGGGGCCGGCGTCGAGCCGGAGCTCCACCTCGCGGGTGGGTTC
Source organism: Kitasatospora sp. NPDC101157 (assembly GCF_044768255.1). Taxonomy (NCBI): domain Bacteria; kingdom Bacillati; phylum Actinomycetota; class Actinomycetes; order Kitasatosporales; family Streptomycetaceae; genus Kitasatospora; species Kitasatospora sp. NPDC101157. Next base: position 240,260 of record NZ_JBIWPL010000010.1, read on the forward strand.
GGGGGAATTGTCAGTGCCCTCGGTTACGTTGCCCGCAGTGATCGGACGGATGCGCACCGAGACCGGATCCTGGCCGGGGGTACGGAGTCGGTGGGTGGTCCAGGCGGGGGTGCCGCCAAGGCGCCAGCCGGAGGGGGAGGAGAACGGGTCGGTCCAGCCGCCGGGCTCGGCGGCCGGAGTGAGTTCCAGGTGCCGTGCCAGCGCGGCCGCGTAGTAGAGGAGGTGGGCCGGTGACGGGGGTTCGGTCGTCGGGGCTTCCGTCCCGTCAACGGGTGTCGCGGAGTCCGTGGCACCGGCCGTGGCGGGCGCCGGCGACGGTGCCGCGTTCGATGCTGCCGCGTTCGACGGGGAGTGGGGCGCGACGAGCAGGGCCGGCTGCTGCTGGGCCGTCTGTTCCACCAGGCCGGTGTCCAGTCGGCCGGCGACGACGTCGGGGTGGGCGAGCAGTCGGCGCAGGAAGCCGGTGTTGGTGGTGACGCCCAGGATGCGGGTGTCCGCCAGCGCGGCGCGGAGCCGGCGCAGCGCGGTCGGGCGGTCGGGCCCGTACGCGATGACCTTGGCGAGCATGGGGTCGTAGGCGCTGGTGACGACGGTTCCGGGGGCGACCCCGGAATCGACGCGGATGCCCTCGCCCCGGGGCTCGTCCAGGGTGAGGATGCGACCGCCGGTGGGCAGGAAGTCCCGTTCCGGGTCCTCGGCACAGATGCGGGCCTCGATGGCGTGGCCCAGGAAGGAGATGTCGGACTGGGTGAAGGTGAGCGGCTCGCCCGCGGCGACGCGCAGCTGCCACTCGACCAGGTCCAGTCGGGCCGCCTCCGGACCGACGGCGACGGCGAGTTCGGTGACGGGGTGTTCGACCTGGAGGCGGGTGTTCATCTCCATGAAGAAGAAGTCCCGCACCCCCTCGGAAGCGGCGGCGGGGGCGTCCGGGTCGATGCCGGGGACGATGAACTCAACGGTGCCGGCCCCGGTGTAGCCGCAGGACTCCGCGGCGCGGACGGCCGCGGCGCCCATCGCGGCGCGGGTCTCGGCATTGAGGAGAACGGAGGGAGCCTCTTCGATCAGTTTCTGGTGGCGGCGTTGGAGGCTGCACTCGCGCTCGCCGAGGTGGACGGTGGTGCCGTGGGCGTCGGCGAGCACCTGCACCTCGATGTGGCGCGGCCGGTCGACCCAGCGCTCCAGCAGCAGGGTGTCGTCGCCGAAGGCGGTCCGGGCGACGCGGCGGGCGGCGCCGATCTCGGTGGGCAGGTCGGCGGGGTCCCGCACCAGGCGCATGCCCTTGCCGCCGCCACCGGCGGAGGGCTTGAGCAGGACGGGGTAACCGATCTCGTCGGCGGCGGCGACGAGTTCCTCGTCGGTGGGCGCGGTGGCCTGGCTGCCGGGGACCACCGGGACGCCGGCGGCCCGTACGGCTTCCTTGGCGTTGATCTTGTCACCCATCAGCTCGACGGCACCGGGAGGTGGTCCGATGAAGACGAGGCCCGCGTCGGCGCAGGCGCGGGCGAAGCCGGGGTTCTCGGCGAGGAAGCCGTAGCCGGGGTGGACGGCCTGGGCGCCGGTGCGCCGGGCGGCGGCGAGGATCTGGTCGGTGCGCAGGTAGGTCTCGGCCGCCGAGTTGTCGCTGCGGTCGGCCGGGCCGAGGCGGACCGCCACGTCGGCCTCGCGGACGTGGGGTGCGTCGGCGTCCGCGTCGCTGAACACGGCGACCGAGCGGACACCGAGCCGCCGCAGGGTGCGGATCACCCGCAGCGCGATCTCGCCGCGGTTGGCGACCAGAACTGTGTCGAACATGGGAGGCGTTCCTCCGGGTCGAGGGGAGCCGTAAGAAAGGGGAGCCGCCAGAAGGCGGTGGCGGTGGGCGGTCGGGGTGCCGGTCCTCGGACCGGCACCCCGGGAGTCACACCCGGAAGAAAGGGGTCACGGAGCGGGGTCGCGCCGGAGCTGTCTCGGGGCGGAGCTGGTGACGGTCGGCAACGACCGGCGTGCGGCGTCACATGCGGAAGACGCCGTACGGAGCGGGCGGTGCCAGCGGGGCGTTGGCACAGGCGGTGAGGGCGAGACCGACGACGGTGCGGGTGTCCATCGGGTCGATCACGCCGTCGTCCCAGAGCCGTGCGGTGGCGTAGTAGGCGTTGCCCTGCCGCTCGTACTGCTCGCGGACCGGGCGCTTGAACTCCTCCTCCGCCTCGGTCGGCCACTCCTCGCCGTGCGCCTCCAGCTGGTCGCGGCGGACGGTGGCCAGTACGGAGGCCGCCTGCTCGCCGCCCATCACGGAGATCTTGGCGCCCGGCCACATCCACAGGAAGCGAGGTGAGTAGGCCCGGCCGCACATCGAGTAGTTGCCGGCTCCGTACGAGCCGCCGATCACCACGGTCAGCTTCGGGACCCGGGTGCAGGCGACGGCGTTGACCATCTTGGCGCCGTGCTTGGCGATGCCGCCCGCCTCGTACTGCCGACCGACCATGAAACCGGTGATGTTCTGCAGGAAGAGGAGGGGGATGCCGCGCTGGTCGCACAACTCGATGAAGTGGGCGCCCTTGACGGCCGACTCGGAGAACAGCACGCCGTTGTTGGCGACGATGCCGACGGGGTGGCCGTGGATCCGGGCGAAGCCGGTGACCAGGGTCGCGCCGTACTCGGCCTTGAACTCGGCGAAGCGGCTGCCGTCGACCAGCCGGGCGATCACCTCGCGCACGTCGTAGGGCGTGCGCGGGTCGACCGGGACGGCGCCGTACAGGCCGGCCGGGTCGACGGTCGGCGGCTCGACCGGGGTGAGCGGCCACGGCTTGGCCGCGCGCGGGCCGAGCTCGGACACGATGGTGCGGACGATGGAGAGGGCGTGGGCGTCGTCCTCGGCCAGGTGGTCCGTCACACCCGAGGTGCGGGAGTGCAGCTCGCCGCCGCCCAGTTCCTCGGCGGTGACCACCTCGCCGGTGGCGGCCTTCACCAGCGGCGGCCCGCCCAGGAAGATCGTGCCCTGGTTGCGGACGATCACCGCCTGGTCGCTCATCGCCGGGACGTACGCGCCGCCGGCCGTGCAGGAGCCCAGCACGGCGGCGATCTGCGGGATGCCCGCGGCCGAGAGCCGGGCCTGGTTGTAGAAGATCCGGCCGAAGTGGTCGCGGTCCGGGAAGACCTCGTCCTGCATCGGGAGGAAGGCGCCGCCGGAGTCCACCAGGTAGATGCAGGGGAGGCGGTTCTCCAGCGCGACCTCCTGGGCGCGCAGGTGCTTCTTCACCGTCATCGGGTAGTAGGTGCCGCCCTTGACGGTGGCGTCGTTGGCGACCACCACCACCTCGCGTCCGGCGACCCGGCCGATGCCGGCGATCACCCCGGCCGCGGGCGCCGCCCCGTCGTACATCCCGTCGGCGGCCAGCGGGGCCAGCTCCAGGAACGGCGAGGCCGGGTCGAGCAGGGTGTCCACCCGGTCGCGGGGGAGGAGCTTGCCGCGCGACGTGTGCCGGGCGCGAGCCTTGGCGCCCCCGCCGAGGGCGGCGGCGTCGAGCTTGGCGCGCAGTTCGGCGACCAGCGCCTGGTGCGCTTCGGTGTTGGCCCGGTAGGCCGCCGAGCCCGGGTCGGCGGAGGTGCCGAGCCTGGGCGCCGGAGCGGCCGCTGCCGGCGCTGCGGCACCGGGTGCCGTCGCCGTGCCGGTCACTGCGTTGAGCCGGGCGCCGGTGGGTGCGCCGGTGGTTGAGATGACCATTCCCAAGAGCTCCCTTGCCCTCGGCAGCAGGTGGGCGGGCCGAGTGCGGTTCGCCCGTGATGCCCACGTTAATTAACGTTAACTTACGCGGCCAGGTTAACGGCCGATAACCCGACTGTCTACGATGGGCAGCATGCCGAACGTCCCCGCAGCCTCCGCGCTCCCACGCCGTGACCAGATCCGCCGGGAGGCCGCGCGACTGTTCGCCGCCCGGGGCTTCCTCGGTGTGGGCGTGGACGAGATCGGCAAGGCCGTCGGGATCAGCGGCCCCGGCCTCTATCGCCATTTCGCCGGCAAGGACGCGATGCTGGCCGACCTGCTGATCGGTATCAGTGAGCGTCTGCTGGAGGAGGGGCGCCGCCGGGCGGGCGGCGGTGACGGTCCGGCCGCCGCGCTGGACGCGCTGATCAGCGGTCACGTCGACTTCGCCCTGAACGACCGCGACCTGATCACCCTGCACGACCGCGAACTGCTGAACCTCAAGGAGGAGGACCGGCGCACGGTCCGCCGGCTCCAGCGCGGCTACGTGGAGCTGTGGGTGGACGTGGTCCGGCAGGCCCACCCGTCGCTCGCCGCCCCCGCGGCCGAGCCGATGGCTCGGGCTGCCGTGCACGCGGTCTTCGGCCTGATCAACTCGACCCCGCACAGCCTCGGCCCGAACCCGGCCCACGGTGAGCGCTCCGGACTTCAGCGCGACGGCATGGCCGCGCTGCTGCACACCCTCGCCCACGGCGCCTTCGCGGCGGCCGCCGACTCCGCGGCCACCGAGTCCGCGGCCACCGGCCCGGCCGCTGCGGACTCCGCCTGAGGTCGATCGCCGTGGGTGTCGGGCGCTCCGATCACTGGGAGTGCCCCGAGCGCTGGGAGTGCCCCGAGCGCTGGGAGTGCCCCGACCGCGGGGAGTGCCCCGATCGCGGGGAGTGCTCCGATCGCCGTGGACGCCCCGAGTGCACCGGCCCGGCCCGTCGGCGGCCCTAGGCCAAAAGGACGGCGTCGGCCCGCCCCCGGGCCGTTGGGCAGGCGGCGAGTGTTCGGCGACCCTTGGAGACAGGGCGGGCCGCCGAGTCGTAGCTGTGTTCGACTGGGAATCACCGCAGGCGGCAGGCTGTTGCCCCATCCGCCGGACCGGACGATCCGGGCCGCCCCGGAACCAGCCCCGACCGCCTCGGGCGGCCGGAAAAGCCATGGCGGCCACCCGACGAAATGGTTAGCATCCCTAAATATGCCCGAGACTCACGGATCCATGGTGGAGCAATCCCCGAGCGGCTCACCGGCCCCCGGCCCCGACCCGGAGGGCCCCGGCGAGAGCCCGCAGGCCACTGACGCGCGCCCCGAGCAGAACGAGAACGCGAAGCAGAACGAGAACGCGAAGCCGAGCGAGAACGCGAAGCCGGCCGCGAGAGCGGAGCAGACGACGAGAGCGGAGCCGGCCGAGAAGGCCGAGGCCGACGGCTGGCTGCGCCGCCTGATCGGCTACAGCTGGCGGTCCCGCCGCAGCCTGCTGCTCGCCTTCGGCGCCTCGTTGCTCGGCATGGCCGTCACCGCGCTGGTGCCGCTGGTCACCAAGCTGATCATCGACGATGTCATCGTCGCCCACACCCGCTCGCTGACCCCGTGGGCCGTGGTGCTGCTGCTCGCCGCCGTCGTGGTCTTCGGCAGCACCCAGGTCCGTCGCTACTACGGCGGCCGGCTCGCCCTCGACGTCCAGCACGACATGCGCAGCGACCTGTTCCGCTCGCTCGGCCGACTGGACGGCCACCGCCAGGACCGCCTGGACACCGGGCAGGTGGTCGGGCGTGCGACCTCCGACCTCCAGTTGATCAACGGCCTGCTCTCGATGCTGCCGATGATGACCGGCTACCTGCTGATGTTCGTGATGTCGATCGGCGTGATGGTCTGGCTGTCCGCGCCGTTGACCCTGATCGCCCTGGTCATGGCCCCGGCGCTGTGGTGGGTCAGCGTGCTCAGCCGCAAGCGCCTGTTCCCGGCCACCTGGGCCGCCCAACAGGAGGCCGCCGCTGTCGCGGGCGTGGTGGACGGTGCGATCGGCGGCGTCCGGGTGGTCAAGGGCTTCGGCCAGGAGGCGCAGGAGCAGGACAAGCTGGAGCGGGCCTCCCACAACCTGTTCGCCGCCCGGCTCCGGTCGATACGCCTGAACGCCCGCTACAACCCGGCGATGCAGGCGATCCCGGCCCTCGCCCAGGTCGCTGTGCTGGCCTTCGGCGGCTGGCTGGCCGTCGACGGGCGGGTCTCGCTCGGGACCTTCGTCGCCTTCTCCACCTACGTCGCCCAGATGACCGGTCCGGTGCGAATGCTGACCATGGTGATCACGGTCGGCCAGCAGGCCCGGGCGGGCGTCGAGCGCGTGCTGCAACTGATCGACGAGCGCCCGCTGGTCCAGGAGCGTCCGGACGCCCTCAGCCTGGACCTCACCCAGGACGGCAGCGCCTTCGCCGACGCCCCGAGCGGCGGCTCGACCGGTCCTCGCACCCCCGACGTCGCCCTGGAGTTTGACCAGGTCGAGTTCCGCTACGACCCCGAGCACCCCGCCCCGGTCCTGCACGGCCTCAGCCTGAAGCTGGCCCCGGGCGAAACCCTCGCTCTCGTCGGCGCGTCCGGCTCCGGAAAGTCGACGGTGGCCCAGCTGGTGCCACGCTTCTACGACCCGGCGGCCGGCACCGTCCGCCTCTACGGCCACGACCTGCGCGACCTCACCCTGGACTCGGTCCGCGCGGCGGTCGGCATCGTTCCCGAGGAGAGCTTCCTCTTCTCCGAGTCGGTCCGCACCAACATCGCCTACGGCCGTCCGGACGCCACCGACGAGCAGATCGTCGCCGCCGCGCGCGCCGCCCAGGCCGACGAGTTCGTCCGCGCGCTGCCGGACGGTTACGAGACGAAGGTCGGCGAGCAGGGCCTGACCCTGTCCGGCGGTCAGCGCCAGCGCATCGCCCTGGCCCGGGCGATCCTCACCGACCCCCGGATCCTGCTCCTGGACGACGCCACCTCGGCCGTCGACCCGCAGGTGGAGGCGGAGATCCACGACGCGCTGCGCTCCGTGATGACCGGCCGCACCACCCTGCTGATCGCCCACCGCCGCTCGACCCTCCAGCTCGCCGACCGGATCGCCGTCCTGGACCGCGGCCGGCTGCTGGACCTCGGCACGCACGAGGAACTCGAAGCCCGATGTCCCCAGTACCGGGCCCTGATCACCGACCCCGAGGCCGGCCGGACCTCCGAGCCGCAGAGTCCGCCGGCCGAACAGCCCGCGCCGCAGCCCGCGCCCCAATCCGCGCCGCAATCCGAGCCCCAACCCGCTCAACAGTCCGCGCAAGGCGACCAGCCCGTGCCGGGCGACGAGCCCGTCCGGGACGGACAGCCCGGGCAGCGCACCCCCGAGCTCCCCACCCCCGCCCTCGCCAAGGCGGCCCGCACCGCCGACCCCGACCTGCTGGCCAAGGTCGCCGACCTCCCGCCGGCCACCGACGCCCCCGCCGTGCCCCGCGCCGAGGCCGAGGCCGGTGACCCCGACTTCAGCCTCGGCCGGCTGCTGCGCCCCTTCCGCGTCCCGCTGCTGATCGCCCTCCTGCTGGTCACCCTGGACGCGGGCGCCGGGCTGGTGCTTCCGGTGCTGATCCGGCACGGCATCGACGAGGGCGTCCGCAAGGGCCTGATGTCCGGCGTCGCGGTGGCATCGATCGCCGCGCTGGTCGTCGTCCTGCTGGACTGGCTGGTGCAGAGCGCCGAGAACCGGGTCAGCGGCCGTACCGGTGAGCGCGTGCTGTACACCCTCCGGCTCAAGATCTTCGCCCACCTCAACCGGCTCGGTCTGGACTACTACGAGCGCGAGCTGACCGGCCGGATCATGACCCGGATGACCACCGACCTGGACTCGCTGACCTCCTTCCTGCAGACCGGCATGGTCACCGCCGTGGTCAGCCTGCTGACCTTCGCCGGAATCTTCGTGGCCCTGCTGATCATCGACGCCGGCCTGGCGCTGGTGGTCTTCGCCGTGCTGCCGCTGCTGGTGATCGCGACCCTGGTGTTCCGGAAGAAGTCCAAGGACCAGTACGAACGCTCCCGGGACCTGATCAGCACGGTCAACGCCGACCTGCAGGAGAACGTGGCCGGCATGCGGATCGTCCAGGCCTTCCGCCGTCTGGACACCAACACCGACCGCTTCGTGGCGCGCGGGATCGCCTACCGCGAGGCCCGGGTCCGCGCCCAGCTCTACATCTCGCTGTACTTCCCGTTCGTCCAGTTCCTCTCCAGCGTGGCGGCCGCACTGGTGCTGATCGTCGGCGCCTCCCGGGTCGACGCGGGAACGCTGACGGTCGGCGCGCTGGTTGCGTACCTGCTCTACATCGACCTGTTCTTCGCCCCGGTGAACCAGCTCTCCCAGGTGTTCGACGGCTACCAGCAGGCCTCGGTCGGCCTCGGCCGGATCCGCGAACTGCTGCGCACCCCGACCACCACCGCGGAGGCGGCCGAGCCGGTCCCGGTGACCGGGGCGCTGCGCGGAGAGATCAGCTTCGAGGGCGTCGGCTTCGCCTACAACGGCGGTGCGGACGGTGCCCCGGACGTGCTGAGCGGCATCGACCTGCGGATACCCGCCGGTCAGACGGTGGCGCTGGTCGGTGAGACCGGCGCGGGCAAGTCGACGCTGGTCAAGCTGGTCGCCCGGTTCTACGACGCCACCGAGGGCACCGTCCGGGTGGACGGCGTGGACCTCACCCGCTACGACCTGGCCCAGTACCGCCACCGCCTCGGTGTGGTGCCCCAGGAGGCGTACCTGTTCGCGGGCACGGTCCGCGATGCGATCGCTTACGGCCGGCCGGACGCCTCGGCGGCCGAGGTGGAGGCAGCGGCCCGGGCGGTCGGGGCGCACGACATGATCGTCCGGCTGTCGGGCGGGTACGACCACGAGGTCGCGGGCCGTGGGCGAAACCTTTCGGCGGGCCAGCGCCAGCTGATCGCACTGGCCCGGGCCGAACTGGTCGACCCGGACATCCTGCTGCTGGACGAGGCCACCGCGGCGCTCGACCTGGCCACCGAGGCCGCGGTCAACCAGGCCGCCGACCGGCTCAGCGGCGGTCGCACCACCCTGGTCATCGCCCACCGTCTGACCACCGCCGAACGCGCCGACCGGGTGGTCGTGCTGGACCACGGCCGGGTGGTCGAGGACGGTACCCACACCGATCTGCTCGCCCTGGGCGGTACGTACACCCGGCTCTGGCAGGCGTTCATCGCGGACGGCCACCCCGCACCGGCCGAGACGGTCGCCGCCGGGTAGCCCCCGGCCGCTGCCGGGCAGGGTCCGCCGGGCCGGCGGGCGGAGCGTCGAACGACGGACCGCCCGCCGGACCCCGCCGACCCGCCGGGTCGCCGCGCCGCTCCGTCAGGCGGCGATCAACGAGGCCAGCAGCCCCGAGGCGTCGATGCCGCGCGGCAGGTCACTCACCTGGCCGTCCCCGACCTCCACCACCCGCCAGCCGGACCCGTCGGCCCGGCTGGCGAGGTCCGTGGTGACGAAGCGGCAGCCGAGTCTTCGTACCAGCGCGGACACCTCGGTGAGGTCGGGCTCGACGTGGACGTGCGGGGCGTCCGGGTGCGGCCCGACCAGGACCGGCCGGCCGTCCAGCCACCACACCCGTGCCTCCACCGCCCGCCGCTCGCCGCCCACGACACCTGCGCCGCCCACGCCGGCCACTTCGCCCACGCCGGCCACGGCATCGCCGCGCTCCTCATCAGGCCCGTCAGGCCCGTCAGGCCCGTCGGGACCGCCAGGACCGTCAGGACCGTCCGCCCGCGCGAACTCCTCGTACCGGCGCAGTACCACCCCGCCGGCCAGGAACTCGCCCTGCAGCTCGACGAACCGCCCGACCACCCGGCCGACGGCCGCCAGGTCGGCCAACTCGGGTACGTAACAGGCCTCGTGCCACTCGTGCTTGCGCGACTTCACGTAGTCCTTGACGATCGCCGGCCCGCTCCCGCCGAGCCGGGCCACGGCCTCCGCCAGTTCCGCCCGCGTGGGCGGCACCGCCCCGGCGGTCGGGATCCAGACACTGGGAGGGGTGGCTCCCTCGAACACCCCGTACCAGCCGGGCAGTTCGTGCGCCGCCGCGTAACCGGGCGGGCTGGTCAGCAGGTTGCCGCCGCGGGCGGTGAGCGCGGTGGCGAACTCGGCGTACCGGACGGAGGGGAGCATCCAGCCCCGGTACCAGAGCGGTCCGGTGCCCAGGGGCACCCGCCGGACCGCCTCCTCGGCGCGCCCGGCGAGCAGCGCGTCGTGGTCGGCCAGGACGAGTTCGCCGCCCAACTCCCGTACCAGCCTGGCTTCCCAGGCGAAGTGCGGATCGGGTCGACGGGGGTTGAGCGGATCTGTGGGGAAGAGGAGCGAGGGTACGGGCATGGCGGTCAGGGTACGGGTAGCGGGCCGCCCGCGACTGCGGATCGACGCAGGCCGGGGGCCCGGAAGCGGCTCAAGTCGGGGCCCGGGCCGGGAATCCGGTCGACGCCCCGGTCGGGCGCTGCCAGAGTGTCCCGATGCGAAGACTGCTGCGACCGCGCAAACGAGTTCCCCGCCGGGCCGCCCGTACGGTGGTCCTGGACCGGAACGGCTCGGTGTTCCTGCTCCGTTCGGACAACGACGAGGTCGGCGTCCACTGGACCATGCCCGGTGGCGGGCTGGAGCCGGGCGAGACCCCTCAGCTCGGTGCCAGGCGCGAACTGTGGGAGGAGACCGGCTGGACCGACCTCGAACCCGGCCCCCTGCTGTGCACCTGGGAACACGACTTCACCTGGCACGGGACCCCGGTCCGCCAGCACGAGCACATCTACCTGACCACCGGACCGCACCGCGGTCCGGTCGGCGACGTCAGCGCGGTGCACGCCGAGGACCGGATCCTCGACTGGCGCTGGTGGACCCCGGCCGACCTCGCCGACGGGAACGCCGACGCGCTCTGGCCGCCCAGTCTCCCGGAGTTGCTGGACACGGTCCGCACGGGCTGGGCGGTCGACGGACGCCCGCCGGTGCCCGTCGACCTCGGCTACATCCCGAACTCGCCCTGACGGGCCGGGCGCCGGGCCACGGCGCGCCGGGCCCTAGCCTCGTCCGGCGCGCCGTGGCCGCCCGGTCGGGGCGGCCGTACCGGTCGGGCCGGGCTCCCAGCCGTGCAGGTCCAACTCCCGGTCGTGCAGGGCCCACGGGTTCATCCGTACCGTCAGCCGGGCGCCGGTCAGCTGCTCGACGGTGAGGCCGGTCTCTTCGACCAGCTGCTCGGTCGACACCGAGACGGCGATGGCGGGACGCCAGGACGGCAGCACCACCAGGCTGGTCCCGCGCCCGACCCGGACCGGCTCCGCCGCCACCCGGACCGGCGTCCGCTCCTCCGGGCGGCCGACGGCCTCCGGCTGGACCGGGCTCCCGCCGATCAGGATGCCGAGCGGCGGGACGGCCCGGGGCTCCTCGGCCCCGCCGACCACCAGGGCCCAGGCGTCCGCATCCGTCCATGCCTCCGCACCGGCCGCGGGAAGCGTGTGGTCGGCGACCTCCCGCGTTGCACCGGCCGGTTCACCCGAGCGCCCCGCACCGCGCGCCTCCGCCCCGGTCAGGTCGGCGGCGGCCGTCTCCCGTGCGGCCGCCCCCTGCCCGGTCCGCTCGGCCCGGGGGTGCATCCGGCGCAGTCGACGGGAGGGGGACGGGCGCCGCGAGCTCAGGCCCCGCACCCCCTCGCGCGCCGATTCGCGCGCCGATTCGTGCTGCGGTTGACGAGACGACTCGCTCGCCGAACGCGGCACCGGCGCAGGCCGGTTGCCCTCGGACGCCACCGCCTGCTGGAGCCGGACGAACCCCGGCCCGCCCCCGTCGAGGAGGGCACCGGCGGCGCCGTCCCCGTCCTCCTCCCCAGGCTCACCGAGCAGCGCCCGTACCTCCTCCACCGACCGGCGGCACGCCGCGGCCAGCTCGGCGAGCGAGCGCCCTTCGGCGCGCGCGGCCCGCAGCCGGTCGGCGAACGCCGCCCGGAGCCGGTCCACCGCCACACTGCTGTGCACCGCCACACTGCCGTGCGCCGTCGCACCGCCGTCCGCCGGAGCACGGCGGAGCTGCGCCTCGACGTCCTCCGGGGTGCGCGGCTGCGGCACCGTGTCCTGGCGGGCGGGTGCACCGGCCGGTCCGGCCGGGCCGCCCTCGGTCACCACCGCGATCGAGCAGATCGGCGTCCCTGGAGCCACCGGGTCGGACGGGTCGGACGGGTCGGACGGGTCGACTGTCAAGGCCGACCCCGCCGAAGCGACCGGGTCGGACGGGCCGGGCACGGCGGGGTCGGTGGAGCTGGGGTGGAGCGAGGTCATCGGCGGGCCCTTCGGGGGATGGTCCCGATGATCCTCCCGCACCGCGCGACCAGCTCCAAGCGCCATTCCCGGGCGTGTGCCCGCGAGTACGGTCGGTTCACCACGCCCGCCACGGAGGCCGACGGATCCCCCGACCGGCGCGTCGGCTCAACTCCTGGGTGCCACGAAGCCCTTGAGGTCGGCGAGTACCGAGTTGGCCGCCGTGACGCCGAGCCCCAGGAACCAGGTCTCGTCCGAAACCGGCCGGGCCTGACCGGACTTGACCGCACCGAGCGTCTTCCAGAGCGCCCCGCCGAGCACCGCGTCCTGGCTGGTCGAACTGGGGCTGCCGTACACGCCGTAGAAGATCCAGTCGGCGTCCGCCTTGTCGATCTGCTCCGGACTGACCTCCACCGCGAGTTCCTTGACCTGTTCGATCTTCGGTTGCGGCAGCGGCACGTCGGTGAGGACGGTGCCGATGAAGGACAGCTCGGCGTAGAGCCTGGTCCGGCCGGGCATGAAGCGCAGCGGCGTGATGGTGGGCCGCTTGTCGCCGAGCCCGGCGCCGATGGCGGCGGCGGCCGCCTGGTACGCGTCCAGCTGCGCCTTGGCCTCGGCCTGCAGGCCGAAGGGGCTGGCGTTGAGCAGGAAGTTCTGCTTCCAGGGGTAGCCGGGCCGCAGTGAGAAGACGGTCGGCGCGATCTTCGACAGCTGGGCGTACTGGTCCTGGGCGCGCAGTTGGCTGCCGAGGATCAGGTCGGGCTTGAGCGCGGCGACCGCCTCCAGATTGAGGCTGCTGATGGTGCCGACGGCGGCCGGGCTGCCCGCCTTGTCCCTGAGATAGGAGGGCAGGGACCTGGAGGCGTCGGTGTGGACGACGCCGACCGGCTGGATGCCGAGCGAGACGACGTTGTCGAGCTCGCCGGTGTCCAGCACCACGACCCGGGTGGGCCTGGCGGGGATGGCGGTCTCGCCCATGGCGTGCCTGACGGTGCGCGGGTAGACACCGGGGGCGGCGTCGGTGCCGAAGCCCTTCATCTTCTCGATCACGGTGGCGTAGTCGTCGCCGCCCTGCTTGACCGACTTCTGGTCGGGGGAGGAGCCGCCACCCGGCTTCGAGCCGCTGCCGCCCGTACCGCCACCGCCTCCGCCTCCGTTCCCGCCTCCTCCGGAGCTGCCGCAGGCGGTGAGCAGTCCGCCCAGCCCGAGCACGGCGGCGCCGGCCACGCCGGCCGTGAGGAAGCGGCGGCGGCCGGCGTGGCCGGCGTTGGCAGCAGCGCGGGCGGTGGGGGTCTGGCCGTCGGAGTCGGGGGCCACGCGACGCTCCTTCACGAGTCGGGACCGACGACCGAGGGGATCGGCGCCGGAAGTCAAGGTTAGGTGAGGCAAACCTATCTCGCCTGTCATCGGGCCATCCGGGCAGGGGTGATCGCCAAAGGGTGCAAAAGTTATCTCCAGTGCACAAAATCACCAAGAGTTGGTCTATTCAACCTTCTGTATCCGTCTTAGAGTGCGCTGGTGTTTGATCAGCAGCTCTCAGAGCACACAAGCAGCGACCGGGCAACGGCGCCCGGCGCTCCGCAGGGTGCCCCGGTCAGTGGCACCAGTGGTGGCGTTCCCGATCCGGGGGCGGCTGGGGGAGCGGGGGACAAGGGCCTACGGGGAAACTCGGTCGGCCTGCTGGGCAGCGTGGTGCTGGGCGTCTCCACGGTCGCCCCGGTCTACTGCCTGACGGCGACGCTCGGACCGACGGTCACCGCGGTCGGTGTCCAGATGCCGGCGGTGTTCCTGGCGGGCTTCCTGCCGATGCTGCTCGTGGCGTTCGCCTACAAGGAGCTGAACAGGGACTTCCCCGACTGCGGGACGTCCTTCACCTGGACGGTCAAGGCCTTCGGCCCCCGGGTCGGCTGGATGGCCGGCTGGGGACTGACCGTCGCGACCATCATCGTGCTCTCCAACCTGGCCGGGGTGGCCACGGACTTCCTCTACCTGATGCTCGGTGAGGTGACCGGCAGCGGCTGGGTCGGCGAGCTCGACCAGAACAAGGCCGTCCACCTGCTCACCGTCGTCCTGCTGATCGCCGGCGCCACCGCGATGAGCTATCGGGGGATGACGGCCACCAAGTGGTTCCAGTACGGCCTGGTCGGCCTCCAGCTGGCGGTGTTGCTGCTCTTCTCGGCCATCGCCGTCGGCAAGGCCGCCGCGGGTGACCTGCCCGACTCGATCGGCTTCTCCCTCTCCTGGCTCGACCCGCTCCATGTCAGCTCGTTCAGCGCGTTCACCGCCGGGCTGTCGCTGTCGATCTTCATGTACTGGGGGTGGGACACCTGCCTCACCATGAACGAGGAGACCCTCGGCAGCGCCAAGACCCCGGGCCGGGCCGCGATGATCTCCATGGTCACCCTGGTCGGCTCGTACCTGCTGGTCGCGATCGCCGCCCAGATGTTCGCCGGCGTCGGCAGCAGCGGCAATGGCCTCGGCAACCCGGCGACCGCCGACAACGTCTTCGCCGCGCTCGCCCGCCCGGTGCTCGGCTCGCCGTGGAGCGTCCTGCTCTTCCTGGCCGTCGTCGCCAGCGCCGCCGCGAGCCTGCAGACCACCTTCATCCCGGTCGCCCGCACCCTGCTCGCGATGAGCGCCTACCGCGCGGTGCCGCCGCGCTTCGGTGCCGTCCACCCGCGCTTCCGCACACCCGGCTACGCCACCGTCGCGGCCGGTCTGGCGACTGCCGTCTTCTACGTCGGCATGAGCCTGATCAGCGAGAACGTGGTTCAGGACACCATCCTGGCGCTCGGTCTGATGATCTGCTTCTACTACGCGCTGACCGCCTTCTCCTGCGTCTGGTACTTCCGCCGCTCGCTCCGCGGCAGCCTGCGCGATCTGCTGCTCAAGGGCGCCGCCCCGCTGTCCGGCGGCCTCCTGCTGAGCGCCGTCTTCCTGCAGACCCTCACCGACGCCTGGTCCCCCGACTACGGCAGCGGCGCGGTGTTCGGCATCGGCTCGGTGTTCGTGATCGGCGTCGGCATCCTGCTGCTCGGCGCCGGACTGATGACCTGGTACGGCCTGGTACGGCCGGAGTTCTTCCGCGGTGAGACGCTGCGCAAGGAAACCCCCGCCCTGGTGATGGAGGACTGACGCTATCGTTGGAGCCATGAAGCGCTTCGTGGGCCTGTGCTGGTGGCCGTCCTAGGACGGCCACCACACCTGCCTGACCAGGGCCGTCCGGGATGGACGGCCCTGTTGCGTTTCCCCACGGGACGGGCCCGCGCCCCGGACGGCCGCCACCACCGCCGTACCGAGGGAGAAACCCGATGACCGTCACCGCCCACGCCACCGCCGTCAAACCGACCACCGACGAACCGACCGCCCCCGACGAACCGACCGCCGCTGCCGTCCTGACGGCAGCCGACCTGGGCACCGACCCGGGCGCCCACCGCGTCCTCACCGGCGACCGCCCCACCGGACCGCTCCACCTCGGCCACTACTTCGGCACCCTGCAGAACCGGGTCCGGCTCCAGGACCACGGCGTCGAGATGTTCGTCCTGGTCGCCGACTACCAGGTCATCACCGACCGCGACCTCGCCGACCGGCTCGCCGAACACACCGAGAACCTGGTCCTGGACTACCTCGCGGCCGGCCTCGACCCCGAGCGGGCCACGATCTTCGCGCACAGTGCTGTCCCCGCCCTCAACCAACTGCTGCTGCCCTTCCTCAGCCTCGTCAGCGTCGCCGAACTGAGCCGCAACCCCACCGTCAAGGACGAGATCGCCCACTCCAGCCAGGCCGCCGTCAACGGACTGATGTTCACCTACCCCGTGCACCAGGCCGCCGACATCCTCTTCTGCAAGGCCGACCTCGTCCCGGTCGGCCAGGACCAGCTGCCCCACCTGGAGGTCGCCCGCACCGTCGCCCGCCGCTTCAACGAGCGCTACCCGCACGCCGACGGCAGCGGCGTCTTCCCCCGTCCCCGGGCGCTGCTCTCCGACGCCCCAATGCTGCTCGGTACCGACGGCGGAAAGATGAGCAAGAGCCGCGGCAACGCCGTGGCCCTCGGAGCCGACGACGACGAGACCGCACGGGTGATCCGCGGCGCCAAGACCGACGCCGACCGCCGCATCACCTACGACCCGACCGGCCGCCCCGAGGTCTCCGGCCTCGTCCTGCTCGCCGCGCTCTGCCAGGACCGCGCCCCGGAGGCGATCGCCGAGGAGATCGGCGACGGCGGTGCGGCCGCCCTCAAGCGCACCGTCACCGAGTCCGTCAACGAGTACTTCCGCCCACTGCGCGCACGGCGCGCAGAACTCGCCGCCGACCGCGGCCACCTGCGGCAGGTGCTGCGCGCCGGTGCCGAGCGGGCCAACGCCATCGCCGACGCCACCCTCGCCGAGGTGCGGGACGTGATGGGCGCGATCTGAAGGGCGCTCAACCCGCCCGGACCCTCCTGGAGTCCGCCCACCCGGGGACATCGGCCGGTCGACCCGCGGGCATATCGTTCACCGGGCGGCCTCGACCACAGTCTGAGGCCGCCCGCCGCCCGCCCCTCCCCCGAAAGGCCCGGTCCATGGACCAGCAACCCACCACGCCCGGCCAGGGACTGACCCGCCCGCCGCAGCTGCGCCCCGGCGACCACATCGCCGTCGTCGCCCCCAGCGGCCCGATCGACCCCGAGCGCCTCACCGCCGGCTGCGCGATCCTCCGCTCCTGGGGCCTGCGCGTCACCGTTGCCCCGCACGTCCTCGACACCCACCCCACCCTCGGCTACCTGGCCGGCACCGACGCCGACCGCGCCGCCGACCTCCAGGGCGCCTGGCTCGACCCGACCGTCGACGCCGTCATATGCGCCCGTGGCGGCTACGGCGTCCACCGCATCGTCGACCTGCTCGACTGGACCGCGATGCGTGCCGCCCGGCCCAAGCCCTTCATCGGCTTCAGCGACGTCAGCTCCCTCCACGAGGCCTTCGCCCAGCGCCTGGGCCTCGCCACCCTGTACGGCCCGCTGGCCTCCGGCTCGTCCTTCGTGGACGACGGCCCCACCGCCGAACACCTGCGCCGGACCCTCTTCGAGCCCGCCGCCACCACCGTCCTCACCTCGCCCACCGCCACCGCCCTCGTTCCCGGCCGCGCCCACGGGATCACCGCCGGAGGCTGCGTCCACGTCCTGGCCGCAGAGCGCGGCACGCCCGCCGCCCGTCCCTCCTTCGCGGGCAGCATCCTGATCCTCGAAGACGTGAACGAGCACCCGTACCAGCTCGACCGCCTGCTCACCCAGTTCCTGCGCTCCGGCGCCCTCGACGGTGTGGCCGGGATAGCCCTCGGCTCCTGGGAGGGCTGCGGCCGGCCGGAACGGGTCCGGGACGTGATGCTCGACCGCCTCGGCGGGCTCGGTGTGCCCGTGATCTGGGAGCTGGGCTTCGGGCACTGCCCGTCCACCCTCACCGTTCCGCTCGGCGTCCCGGCCCTGCTCGACGCCGACGCCGGCACCCTCACCCTGGACCTGCCCGGCCTCGTCCCCGCTCCCGCCCCGGCTCCTCGGGTCGGCTGAGCCGGCCGTCGGGCCGGGGCGAGTGAGTAGGGTGCCGCCATGAACGAGGACCGCCTCACCGCCCTTGCCCTCGGACTCCTCCGCGGCCCGGGCAGCAACGCCCGTACGATCCTCGGACTTGCCGGCCCGCCCGGAGCCGGCAAGTCCACCCTGGCCCGCCACCTCGTCGCCGAGGTCGAACGCGTCGAAGGCCCCGGCACGGCCGCCTACCTCCCCCTCGACGGCTTCCACCTCTCGGCCGCCCAGCTCGACCGTCTCGGTCTGACCCACCGCAAGGGCGCCCCGGCCACCTTCGACGCCCACGGCTACGTCGCCCTGCTGCGCCGGGTCGCCGCCGACCGCTTCCAGGACATCTACGTCCCCGACTTCGACCGCACCCTGGACGAGCCGGTCGCCGCCCGCCACGTCGTCCGCCCGCACACCCGGCTGGTCATCACCGAGGGCAACTACCTCGCCTCCGACGAGACGCCCTGGCCGGACGCCCGCCGACTGCTGCGCGAACTCTGGTACGTCGACACCGAGGACACCGTCCGCCACGAACGCCTGCTCCGCCGCCACCGCGACGGGGGCCGAGACGAGGCCACCGCCCTGCACTGGGTCACCGCCAACGACCACCCCAACGGCGAGTACGTGAAGCAGGGCCGGGTGCTCTGCACCCGGACCGTCCCCGGAACCGGTTTGCCTCAGGCGCCGCAGGGGGGTAGTGTTTACTAGTCGCTCGGCAGGGAGCACCGGACACGCATCGGCGCGGACGGTCCCGGGGCGGCCAATCCTCTGAAACACCACTTCCGGTTCTCACCGGCTGTTTCGCTTTTCGCGTCCCGGCTCGGTGCTTATTCGGCGTGTGCGTTTTATCGGATTGCGGCCGGACTCGGCTGGATTCGCTTTTCGGAGCGGGGATCGGCTAGAGTTTGGAACGTCGGACGGGGCGTCAAGCACCGGAAGACACCGGCGAGTTGGATGAGGAAGCCCCGGAAAACGGAGCGGAAAACATCTGATAAGCTGGAAACACGAAAGAACGAAGCGCCCGGAGGGCCCGCTGGAAGGCGGTCCGAAGGAAGCGTCCGTTCCTTG